>JAKFYH010000036.1 GCA_021730945.1 Acidobacteriota bacterium
GGGTGGGCCAGGTGGGGCGAGGTGGGGCCGGTGATTACGAGCCAGACGCCGCCCTACCAGCCGGAGGGCTTTCGGGGTAACATAACGAGGTTACAGGCGATGCTGTTATCGCCATATACGGCGGCTTGGTCGAAGCGACTGGGCCGTGCGTGGAGGTTAGACGTGGGAATGACGAAGGATAAGAAGTCCGCCATCATCGGCGACTTCAAGAAGCACGATACCGACACTGGCTCACCGGAAGTTCAGGTCGCGATCCTCAGTGATCGCATCACTTACCTCACCGAACATTTCAAGACCCACGGGAAGGACCATCATTCCCGTCGCGGATTGCTCAAGCTCGTTGGCCAGCGCCGCCGCCTGCTCGATTACCTGAAGAGCAAGGACACCCAGCGCTACGCAGAGGTCATCAAGCGCCTCGGCATCCGCAAGTAACCGGGACGACGTCCCCATCATTTTTGCAGGTTCAGTTATGCACAAGCGTGAACTATCTCTCGGCTCGCAGACCCTGTCCATCGAGACAGGCCGCCTGGCGAAGCAGGCCGATGGCGCCGTGATCGTCCGGCTGGGCGACACCATGGTGCTCGTGTCAGCGTGCCACTCGTCCAGCCCCCGCGAGGGCATCGACTTTCTGCCCCTCACGGTCGACTATCGTGAAAACACCTACGCTTCGGGACGCATCCCCGGCGGCTTCTTCAAGCGCGAAGGCAAGGCCACTGAAAAAGAGACGCTGACCTGCCGGGTGATCGACCGCCCGGTGCGTCCGCTGTTCCCCACTGGCTGGGCGTACGAGACGCAGATCATCGCCTCGGTGATCTCGGCCGACACCGACAACGACGGCGACGTGCTGGCCCTCACCGGCGCCTCGGCTGCGCTGGCACTGTCGGAGATGCCCTTCGAGAAGACGATCGCGGGCGTCCGCATCGGCCTGGTCAACGGCGAGTTCATCGTCAATCCGACCTGGCCGCAGCGCAAGGAAAGCCGTCTCGACCTGGTCGTGGCGGGCAGCAAGGACGGCATCGTGATGGTCGAAGCCGGCGCCACCGAGGTGTCGGAAGACGAAGTGGTGCAGGCGCTCGAGACCGCGCAGGCCGCCATCAAGCAGATCTGCGAGATGATCGACGCGCTCGCCAAGGAGGCCGGCCGCAAGAAGCTGCCCAAGCCCGAAGTCAAGAGCGACGAGCAGCTCGCCGCTCACGTCGAGAGCACGGCCTACGAGGCGCTCGGCAAGGCCATGCGCATCAAGGGCAAGATCGAGAACTACGGCACGGTCGGCAAGCTCGAGAAGGAGATTGTCGCCAACCTGCCCGAGGAATTGGCGCCGCGCAAGTCGGCGGTCAAGGGCATCTTCCACGACCTGCAGGAAAAGACCCTGCGCGACTCGATTCTGAACCAGGGCATCCGCCTGGACGGCCGCAAGTTCGACGAGATCCGCAAGATCACGATCGAGAACACCGTGCTGCCGCGCGTGCACGGCTCGTGCGTCTTCACCCGCGGTGAAACGCAGGCCCTGGTCACCGTGACCCTGGGCACCGCCGACGACCAGCAGAAGGTCGAAATGGTCGATGGCGAAACCTGGAAGCGCTTCATGCTCCACTACAACTTCCCGCCCTTCTCGGTCGGCGAAGTCAAGCCGATGCGCGGCCCCGGCCGGCGTGAAATCGGCCACGGCGCCCTCGCCGAGCGCGCGCTCGCGCCGATGATGCCGGCGGAAGCCGACTTCGCCTACACCGTCCGCGTGGTCTCCGACATTCTCGAAAGCAACGGCAGTTCGTCGATGGCGTCGGTGTGCGGCGGCTCGATGGCGATGATGGACGCCGGCGTGCCGATCAAGGCAGCGGTGGCCGGCGTGGCGATGGGCCTGATCATGGACGAGGCCACCGGCAAGTACGCGGTGCTCAGCGACATTGCCGGCGCCGAAGATCACTACGGCGACATGGACTTCAAGGTGACCGGCACCGCGTCGGGCATCACCGCGCTGCAGATGGACATCAAGGTCAGCGGCATCTCGGCCGACGTGATGCGCGCCGCGCTCACCCAGGCCAAGGCCGGCCGCCTGCACATCCTCGGCATCATGAACGAGGCGCTCTCGGCCACTCGCGCCAACATGTCGGCCTACGCGCCACGCATCATCACCATCAAGATCCCGGTCGACAAGATTCGCGACGTCATCGGGCCGGGTGGCAAGATGATCCGCAGCATCATCGAGAAGACCGGCGTCAAGATCGACGTCGAAGACAGCGGCCAGGTCAACGTCGCCTCCGCGGACGAAGCTGCCGCCTTGAAGGCGATCGGCATGATCCAGGAGCTGACCCAGACCGCCGAACTCGACAAGACCTACCTCGGCAAGGTGCAGCGCATCACCGACTTCGGTGCGTTCATCGAAATCATGCCGGGTACCGACGGCCTCCTGCACGTCTCGGAAATCGCGCACTACCGTGTCAAGGACGTGCGCGACGAACTGAAGGAAGGCCAGCAGGTCCTGGTCAAGGTCATCAACATCGACCCGACCGGCAAGATTCGCCTGTCGCGCAAGGCGTTGATCACGCCGGAAGAAGGCGGCGCACCGCCGGCCAGCTCGAGTGGCGACGGTGCCGCATCGGCCGCGCCCGAGGGCGACCGTCCGCCGCGCGCCCCCCGCCGCGATCGCGGTCCGCGCTAGTCGTTCGTCATGAAAGTGGAGAGCCGGGGCTTAGGCCCCGGCTTTTTCCTTGTACGGCTAGGGCTCGATGACGTGCAGCAGTTCCGCCGTGCCACCACGCACCGCCTTGACCGGAATCGTTCGATCGAACGTCGCCAACCGCCCTCCCCTCTTCTTCGCCAAACCAAGCAAGTAAATATCGGTCACTTGCCGATGGCCGCTGATGAACTGCGGCGCGAACAGGGTGGCGTCGGTCAGGGCGACCGAATCGGTCCACGCGCGGTGCAGCTTGTCTCGGCAGAATCGTTCGAGGTTCGCGATCACACCGGCGGGACGGACGAGCGCCTCGTCTGATGGTTGCTGGCAAGCGACGCGAATCAGGCCGTTCTCGGTGAGCGGACAGGTGGCCCAGCCCTCGTGTCGATGATCGGCAAACCAATCGTGAGCGAGGTCGTGGTGGACGTGATCGGGGAAGAACAGCGCCACCAACACGTTCACATCCAGCAACGACACGCGCGCGGTGGCCATGACGCGCTACTCGTCGCGCAGCTGATTGACGGCCGCCATAGTCAGCGGCGGCGACCCGGCCTTGCGCGAGAACAGCGGCACACCGTTGCGTACCTTCGCCGTCGTGGGCGAGGCGAGCGCCTTGCGCACCAGTTCGGACACCACCTGACCGGCCGACATCCCACGAGCGGCGCCAATCTCTTTGGCGGCCTGCAACACGTCCAGCTCCAGGTCCAGGGTCGTCCTCATGCATCAAGCATCACGCATCAGGCATCGACTGTCAAGAAGGAAGGCCGGGAGGGAACTGTCTCCCCGTCCCGAAACACCATCCCGTCCGGCGGCCGGTGGGCGAGAACTCGATAGAATGAGAGCATGTTTCGAACGGCAGCGATGATCGCGACTGGGATCTTTATCGCCTCTGCCATGGCTGGCGCGCAGGAACAAGCCCCCAACCGGCGCGAATTCACCATCGTCGCCAAGGATCGCGCATTCACGCCAAACAAGGTGGAAGTGTCGCAGGACGACCTGGTCAAGATCACGCTGACAAGCGGCGACCGCCCCGCCAGCTTCACCATCGACGCCTACCGCATCGCCAAGCGCGCCGCCGGCGGGCTGTCGACGACCTTCGAGTTCCGCGCCGACCAGGCCGGCACGTTCACCTTCTACTGCAACCTGACCAAGGAGCCTGGCTGCGCCGACATGAAGGGAACGCTGGTCGTCAAAGCGAAGTAGTTATTTCCGCGGAAACTTATCAGGGTTGTCGGTGAACACCGCATCGACGCCGAGTGTGTGCAGGTAGTGCGACATCTCTGCCGTCACGTCCGTGAACCCACCGGGATCGGACGCGCGGAAGGTGTAGGGCGTCACCGTCAGGCCCTCGGCGTGCGCCCACGTCACGAAGTCTGGGTTCTTCAGCACGATCTGCTTGGCCGGGCCAAAGCCCTGCACAATGCCCTTCCACGACTTGACGCCATCGGCCGTCTCAAAACCCGCGGCACTACCGAGCAGCAGCACCACCGGCACGCCGATCCGAATCCCGGCCAGCTTGCGGGCACTCGGCTGGCCAAACGTCTGCAGGATCACCGGCGTCGCGGGGTCGGCCTTCGGTCCGCGCAGGCCGTTTCGGTCGAGGGCCGCCGCCACCAGTTCTTCGAACTGCACGTCGCGGCCGGCGTAAATCTCCGGGGTCTTCAATTCGGGAAAGATGCCGGCCTTGCCGCGGATCGCCGCAACGGCCTCGTCGAAGGTCGGCACCTTCTCGCCGGCAAATTTCTTGTCGAACCACGACCCGGCGTCGAGCGTCTTGATCTCGGCGAGCGTGAAGTCGTTCGCCAGCCAGGCTTTGCGCGTGCGGCCTTCGATGGTCTGGGTCGACACGCGGCCGGGGAACAGCGCCTCGACGTTGGTGGTGCGCTCGAGACTGGCGTCGTGCAGGCAAATCAACACGCCGTCCTTGGTGACGGCCAGGTCCTGCTCGACAAAGTCGGCGCCCTGCGCGATCGCCAGCCGGTAGGCGGCCAGGGTGTGTTCTGGCGCATAGGCCGACGCGCCGCGATGGGCGACCAGGGTCTTTTTCGAGTACTGCGCCTCTCCCGTCATCGTCATGATCACCAGGGCAAGAAGGATTACGGCACTACGCAACATTCTGATCTCCTCGAGCAAACGCCCGCGCCGCCTCGATCCGCTCGCGAATGGGCGGGTGTGAATAGAAGAGCCATCGCACCAGCGGCGACGGATACTCCTCCGCCATATTCTGCTGCGACAGCCGCTTCATGGCGGTGACAAACGCGTCAACATTGCGTGTCGTGGCCAGCGCGTAGCGGTCGGCCGCCCGCTCCTGCCCGCGCGACAGGGCATTCAGCAGCGGCAGCATCAGGAACGACCAGGCGCCCGCCACGAGCAGCAACACCGGCAGCGCCGCGGGATCGGACAGACCGCGTAACCCGGCGGCGTCCGCGACGCTTCGCAAGACGAGGTCGGCGACGAAGAAGCCGGCGAACAGGACCAGCGCCTGAACGGCCATGCCACGCCACAAGTCGAAGTGGACGTGATGGGCCAGTTCGTGGGCGAGGATCACCTCGATTTCATCTTCGGAATAGTCGGCCAGCAGGGTGTCTGACACCAGGATGCGCCGGGTCTGCCCCATGCCCGCCAATGCGGCGTTGGCCTTCCTGGTGTGGCCGCTCAGCACCCATTCAAACACCCCGACCACGTCGGTCTGAGCCTTCGCCGCCAGCGCGAGCAGCCGCTCGGCGAGCGCGGGCCGCTCGAGGGGTTTGAACTTGTAGAACAGCGGCAACAGGACCACCGGCGCCAGCCGAGCCATCACCACCATCCCGGCCACGAAGATGCCGGCCGAGAGCCACCACCACTGGCTGGGCCACTGACGCAGCGCAAGGAAAACGACCGACGACCCGACCACCGCCAGCGCCAGGCCCAGGAGGACGCCCTTGCCCTGATCGGCGAGCCAGTGCCCGGCGGACTGCGTCGATAAGCCGTACTGGTGTTCGAGGAGATGCCCCTGGTAGAACGCAAACGGAAACTCGATGGCCTGCAAGGTCAGGATGACCACCGCCGTCAGCAGCGCCACCGTCACCCAATCGTCAAGTCCGCCAGGCAGGGCGCTCGCTACGGCAGCCGCCGACTCTCGCAGCCGCACAGCGGTGCCGCTTGCCACCAGTCCCCATAGCACGACGCCGGCGATGGCCGTCCCCAAGAGGTCGGCGCGCCGGCGCAGGCGGTGATAGCGGGTGGCCTTGTCCTCGTTCACAAAACAGCAGCCAGTGTAACCTGCGGCTGCTGGACCCGGGGCCTGGGTCTTGGGACCTGGGCCTGGGGCCTGGGTTAGGTCGTCGGCCGGCTTGACCCTGAGAGTCGTACGCCGCCGTTGGTGGTGCGGACGGTGACCTTGGCGCCACCGCCGTTCAAAGTGCCTTCGAGGCGGCGCTTCATGTCGAACGAAGTGCCCTGCTCCTGCTTCTGGATCTCGAGGCCACTGACCTGCACGCCGCCATTGACGGCGCGGGCCGAGATGGTGGCCTTGCTGTCGGCGGGCAGGCCAAGGGCGACGCCGCCATTGACGGTTTCGATGTCAATCGAGCCACCGGCCTCGACCGTGACCAGATCGATCTCGATACCACCGTTGACCGACGACGCCTCCAGAATGGTGGCGGCGATGTCGCGGCCCCTGACCCCCCCGTTGGTGGTCTTCGCGTGCACTTCACCGCGAACCCCGTTGAGCCGCACGCCGCCGTTGACGGTGCGCAAGTCGACAGCCACGCCCTTGGGAATCTTGACCGTCCATTCGATCTCGTGGCCGCTCAAGCCGCTGAAGCGCGGCGGACGCGACTCCACCCTGACCCGGTCGCCGCTGACCTCTTCGCGAATTTCCAGCTTGGCCAGGTTTTCCTTCGCCGCCTCGTCTGTCGAGCCCTTGGCCGTGCGGGCGCCTTCGACGATGACCTGGTCGCCGTCAGTGGGTTCAGCAGTGATCCGGCCATTCACGTTGATGAGTTCCAGCCGGCCATTCGCCGCAACCGTATAGCTGCGGGTCCAGGTGTCCTGGGCTTTCCCGGATGCCACCCCGAAGGAGAACTCGCCATCGGCCGATGTTTTGATGTCGCAGGCCGAAACGGCCAGACCGGTGACGAGGACGACCGAGAGCAATGACAGCTTGCGCATACTGGTTCCAGACGTGGCCGGTCCCGCAAAGGTTCCGTGGCCGCGGCCCTGGCTGAGCTTACTCCTCCAGCCCCGTGGGATAATTGGAAATTCAAGAGATGCCCGAGTCCCCTGGGCTATCGCCCTGCCCTGCTTGTGGTGCGCCCTGCACCGCTTTGACGTGTGACGCTTGCGACCGCCGCAAGCAGCTCGGCCTCATCCGGCGCGAGATCATGGTGCTGGCCCTGCTGAGCGCCACGGCAGTCGGCGCCTTCTTCCTGACCCAATCGGTCGCGGCCGCGAACCGCGAGTTGCGGATGCGCGACGCGGCGACCTGGTATCACGAAGGCGAGGCTCGCCTGGCGGCGGGACGGGTTGACGACGCGGTGACGGCACTGCGCCGCGCCTGCGCGATCGACCGCAACCAACCCGGTTACCGGCTGGCCCTCGCCTCGGCGCTCGACCAGCGCGGCGACGATGAACCCGCCCGGCAGTTGCTGCAGGGCCTTCGCCAGTTGACCCCTGAGAGCGTCCCGGTCAACCTGCAACTGGCCCGCATCGCCGCTCGGCGCAATGACGAAGCGCAGGCCGTCGGCTTTTACCAAAACGCCTTGTACGGACAGTGGGACGCCGACCAGCTGGACAACCGGCCGCAGATTCGCGTCGAGCTGATTCGCTACCTGCTTGATCACGACCGGCAAGGCCAAGCGCTGCCAGAGCTGCTGGTGCTCAGCTCGAACCTGACCGACGCCGGCCCCTCCCACCTTGAGATCGGGCAACTGTTCGTCAAGGCCGGCGAGCCGCGCCGCGCCCTCGATCATTTCGAACGCGCCATCGCCGCAAATGCCACCGACGGCCCAGCGCTCTCGGCGGCGGGCGAAGCTGCCTTTGCCATTGGTGACTACACCAAGGCTGACCGATACCTCCAGGCGGCGCCAGGAAACGACGGGACCGACCGCGTGCGAAGAGTCACCCGCCTGGTCCTGACCAAGGATCCGCTGCTGCCGCGGCTGCCGACGCGTGAGCGTCGACTGCGGCTTCAAGAAGGCCTCACGCGGGCGCGAACCCGGCTTGCCGTCTGCGCGCCGCCGGCGGCGGTCGTGGCGGCGGATCAGCTCAGCAACCTGGCCGCCCTGGCGCTTGAGGCGCAGGCCTTCGACGAGAAGTGGCGAACGTTGGCGCCGGATCGGGTGCCGGACTGGCTCGACGATGGGTTTCGTCTCGCGTGGCGGGTCGAAAAGGCCACCGAAGGGATCTGCGGGCCGCCGGATGAGCTTGACCAGGCGCTGCTCCTGATCGGACGTCGCTACGAGATGGATCGGCCATGACACGCCCGGCCCTCTCACTATCGCGGCTGCGGCTGCGCGAGCATCAACTGTTCCTGGCGCTGACCATCGGCGTCGGCGTGCTGGCGGGGCTGTCGGCGGTGTTGTTCAGTGTCGCAATCGACTGGACCTCGCGCGCCTTCTTCGGCCTCGATCCGTCCTGGGTGCGCCTGGCCGTGGTACCGGTCGTGGTCAGCCTGGTCACGGGCGTCCTGCTGGTGAAGGTCTTTCCCGACGTCCGCGGCAGCGGCGTGCCGCAGACCGTAGCCGCCTTTCGGCTGCAGGCCGGCGTGATTCCCTGGCGGGTGCCGCTCGGCAAGTTCATCACCGGGGTCTTGTGCATCGCGTCGGGTCACTCGATGGGGCGGGAAGGTCCCTCGGTCCAGATCGGCGCCGGCGTCGCATCGGCGGTGGGCCGGCTGCTGCCGTTGTCGCCGGCTCGGGCTCGCGAGCTGATACCGGTGGGCGCCGCCGCCGCGCTTGCGGCCGCGTTCAACACACCGATCGCGGCCGTGCTGTTCGCGCTCGAGGAGATCATCGGCGACTTGAACGCCGCGCTCCTCGGCTCGACGGTGATCGCCTCGGTCGTGTCGGTGGTGGTCGCCCGTTCGATCCTGGGCAACGAGCCCCTGTTTCGAGTTCCGGCCTACCACCTTGAGCATCCAGCCGAGTTGCTGGCCTACGCGCTGTTGGGGGTGATGGGCGGACTCATCTCGCTGCTCTTCTGCAAAACGCTGCTGCGCGCGAGACAGATGTTCCTCGACCTGCCGGTCGCGACGCGGATGCTGCAACCGGCGATGGGCGGCCTGGTTATCGGCGGCATCCTGGTGGCGGTGCCGCAGGTGATGGGGGTGGGCTACGAGTCGGTGGACCAGGCGCTCAACGGTGGCTTGCTGCTGCCCACCCTCGTGTTGTTGTGCGTGGTGAAAGCGGTCGCCACCATCGTGTCGTATTCGTCCGGCAATGCCGGCGGCATTTTCGCGCCGAGCCTCTTCATCGGGGCCATGGCGGGCGGCGCGCTCGGGACGCTGGTGCAGCAGTTTGCCCCTTTCCCCACGGCCGACCCCGGGGCCTATGCCCTGGTCGGAATGGGGGCCCTCTTTGCCGGTATCATCCGGGCGCCAATGACTTCGGTGTTCATGATCTTCGAGATCACGCAGGACTACGAGATTGTCGTGCCGCTCATGGTGGCCAACCTGCTGAGCTTCCTGATCTCTCGACGCTATCAACCCACGCCGATCTATCACGCATTCCTGAAGCAGGACGGCATCCATCTGCCGGCCGCTGTCGCCTTGCGCGACCCGGCGGACGAGGCCGTCGCCACCGCCGTGAGCGGAGGCCAGGCCGGCGGTCGAGCGGTCGAACAAGGTCCCGGCTGATGCGGTATCCACTGTTACTCTAGGAGGCACATGCCACCGATCGCCCTGCGCCGCGAGGACAAGAATCAGTGGGAGCGCCGCACACCGCTGACGCCGGACCACGTCGCGGAGCTGTCCCGCGAGCACGGGGTCGACGTGCGGGTGGAGCCGTCGCCGATCAGGGTATTCGCCGATCACGAATACCTCGGCGCCGGCGCCGAGGTTTCGAGCGACTTGTCCGGATGCCGGGTGATTATCGGCGTGAAGGAGATCCCGGTGTCGCGGGTGGACCGGGCGCGCACCTACGTCTGTTTCTCGCACGTGATCAAGGGCCAGGCCTCCAGCATGCCGCTGCTGCAGCGCATGCTGGATCAGCAGTGCACGCTCATCGACTACGAACCGATCGTCGACGACCGCGGCCGGCGGCTGATCTTCTTCGGCCGCCACGCCGGTTACGCCGGCATGCTCGACACCCTGTGGGCGCTCGGTCAACGGCTGGCCCACGAGGGCTTCCGCACGCCGTTTGAAGACCTGCAGCCGGCACTGCACTACGCATCGCTTTCTGACGCACTCGACCATGTGGCACGCATCGGCGAGCGGATCAGGCATGCCGGCCTGCCAACCGGGCTGCGTCCGGTGGCCTTCGGCTTTACCGGGTCGGGCAACGTCGCGCAGGGCGCTCACGAGGTGTTCGAGCGGCTGCCGTTCGAAACAGTGTCGCCGGCCGAACTGCTCTCGCTGCCCGAAGATCGGGACCGGTCTCGGCACGTGGTGTTCCGCACCGACTTCGCGCGCGACCAACGCGTGGCTCGAACCGAAACCGGCGGCTTCGACGCGGCCGAGTTCGCGAGCAATCCAGGGGCCTACAGCAGCGCCCTCGGTCAATACCTGCCCCACTTGACCGTGTTTGTGAACTGCATCTACTGGGACCCCGGCCAGCCGCGCGCGATAACGATCGATGAAGTGCGCCGATTGTGGGAGACATCGGCACAGCCCAAGTTGCGGGTCATCGGCGACATCACCTGCGATGTCGGCGGCTCGATCGAGGTCAATCTGCGGGCCACCGACTCCGGCGATCCGATCTATGTCTACGACGTCGCCACTGGCGCGGCGGTGTCGGGGGCGGCCGGCCGCGGGCCGGTGGTGATGGCGGTCGATAACCTGCCGTGCGAACTGCCCCGCGAGGCATCTGAGCACTTTGGCGACAGCTTCCTGCGCTACGTGCCGAAGCTCGCCCGGTGCAACTGGGATGTGCCATTCGAACAGCTCGACTTGCCGGCCGAAATCAAGCGGGCCGTCATCACTCACCGGGGCGAACTGACGCCCGCCTATCGACACCTCGACGCGGCGTTAGGCCACCGCTGATGCCACCGCGGGTGCTGGTGCTTGGGGCGGGTCTCATCTCGCCGCCGCTGCTGCGCTACCTGCTGTCGCACACCGACTACCAGCTCACGGTCGGCGCCCTCGACGTGACCAAGGCCACGGCGATTCTGGCCGGCCAACCGCGCGGGCGCGTCGTCCAGATCGACATCGACGATCTCGCCGCGCTCGCGCCGCTGGTCGACGAGGCCGATGTGGTGGTAAGCCTGCTGCCGGCGGGCTTCAACCCCCGGATCGCCGAACTGGCCATCGCCCGGCGGATTCCGATGTTGAACACTTCGTACGTGTCGCCGGCGCTTGCCGCGCTCGACCAGCCGGCGCGTGACGCCGGGGTGCTGTTGCTGTGCGAGATCGGCCTCGACCCTGGCATCGATCACATGTCGGCCGTGCGCGTGGTGCGGCAGGTGCAGGCGGAAGGTGGCGCGGTCGAGCAGTTTGTCAGTTGCTGCGGTGGCTTTCCGGCGCCCGATGCCAACACCAATCCGTGGGGCTACAAATTCTCGTGGTTCCCGCGGCAGGTATTGCTGTCGGCGCGCAACCCGGCCCGTTACCTCCAGTGCGGACAGGTGGTCGACGTGCCTGGCGCCGAACTCTTCGCGCATGTGCGGCCGCATGCGATCGAGGGGCTCGGCGTGTTTGAGATCTATCCCAACCGCGACAGCCTGGCCTACCGCGACCTCTACGGCCTGACCGGCGCCACCGACATGTTGCGTGCGACCCTTCGCTATCCCGGCTGGTGCGACACCTTGCGGGCGGCCGCTAACCTTGGTCTGCTCGATGTCGACGTGCACGATTGGCCGGCCGGCACCGACTACGCCGCCGTGACCACCCGCCGGCTCTCGCCGGGCGGTGGCACCACGATCGATCGGCTCGCCGCCCACCTCGGCGTCGGGACCGATGCGAGCGTACTGGCGCGGTTCGAGTGGGCAGGACTGCTGTCGGATCGCAAGCTGCCGGTTCGGCAGGCGGCGCCGCTCGACCTGTTCGTCGGCCGGCTCGCCGAGCTCATGACCTACCAGCCGGGCGAACGCGACATGGTGGTGATGGAACATCGCCTGACGGCATCGTTCCCGGACGGCCATCGCGAGATCATCACCTCTACGCTCGAAGCGACCGGCGAACCATTCGGCGACTCCGCCATGTCGCGGGCGGTTTCCCTGCCCCTCGCGATCGCCACCCGCCTCGTATTGGCCGGCGCGATCAACACCGCTGGCGTGCAGATTCCGGTGCAACCCGAAATCTACCAGCCCGTACTCGACGAACTTGCCACACTGGGCCTGGCCCTGCACGAACGAAGGAAGGCAGCAAATTGAATATGGTTCGGGCGTTGGCGCGAAACGCACTGTTCACGATGGCCGCTCTTGTGAGCGCTCTTGGCGGCCCGGCGTTTGCGCAAGGCATCACGCCGCCTGGCACCAGGGTGGAGTTGCCATCGATCACTGCTGCGGAAGCCAACTCGCGGCTCGGCCTCCCGGCGACGCCGCCGTTTCTGACCGGCACCCAGGTCGATCGCCTGATTACGACCGCGCCACTCCTGGTCAGCCGCGCGTTCGTCTTCAATCCCGGCAGCACGGCCCGTGGGTCGCTCGGCAGCTGGATGTTGCCGATTGCGCAACTGCGCCGGCTGAGCCGCGCACAGTACCTGGATCGCTGGGCCATGCCGATCGGTGCGGATGGTGTGCGCAATGATTCGGTCGCGTTTGTCATCCTGCCGGCCGGCACGCACCTCTGGTCTGGCGTGGCCGGACCCATCGCCGACAACAACGGGCTGTGGGGAAACGGCGGCGGCACGCAGTACTACCTGGGCCCCGACGCGAATGTCCCCTCGGGCGGTTTCCAGACCCGGGCGGAGATGTTCTTCACCACGCCCCAGCCGCTGGCGACGCTCGAAAGCTACGGCACGCGGGTGGCCGGCGCAACCGCCGCAGTCGGCCACTATCTCGACAGCCTCGCGGTGACGCCGTTCTCTGATCTGGACGACGTCCTGGTGCAATTGGACGTCCTGCCGTTGATCGATACCGCAGGCTCGCCGATGTTGACGCGCGCGCTGCAGAATATTGGCCCCGAGCGGCACGCGGCCACGGCGCTGACCGGCCTGCGAGCCACGGCGTTTCACCTTGACCTGTTTGCGAGGCGCGGCAGCGCTACGGCGGGCGGGATCGTCACGCCGGCCGGCAGCTCGGGTTCGGCACAGACCGGTCGCGGACCGATCGTCGTCCAACCCCTCAGCTACGTGGCCGGTCTGCTCTCGCAAGCGGGCCAGCTGTCAGCCGGGTCAGACAAAGTGCGCGCCTGGTTGGGCGGGAACAGTTCGTTCGATCGGCAGGCAGACCGCCAGGACCTGACCGGGTTTTCGTCGCGGACGTTCAGCGGCGTCGGCGGCATGGACGCGAAGTTCGGCCGCCGCTGGGCGATGGGCATCGGCGGCGGAATCATCGAGACGCCGCTCACGTGGAATCATGGCGGCGGCGACGCCGGCACCACCATGGGGTTGGTCGCCGGTTACTCCGGCTACCGCCGGGGCCGTATCTTTGCCGACGGAGCGGTGGTCGCCGGACGCGGCCGGGTTGCGGCGCATCGGCGCCTGGCCATTCCCGGAGTGGTGGGCCTGACGCCGGACCTGGCGCGAACAGCTGACAGCCGGCAGACGGCGTGGACCGCCGGTGCTCAAGCCGACGCGGGTCTGGACTTCACGGCCGGCGTGGTGCTGCTCCAGCCGGTGGCCGGGCTGGCCTACTCACGGTTCTCGCACGCGGGGTTCAGCGAGGGCGGCGCCGATAGCCTGAATCTTGTCGTGAGCGGGTACGACGCCGGCTCTGTACGAGTTCGCGCAGGTTTCCGGGTCGAGAGCGCGAGGGCCGGAGCCGGTGCACGATGGCAACCTGAGGGGCAGTTGCTGTGGACGCACGCGCTCTCCTCCGCCTCGCCGGAATTGCTCGCACGGCTGGCCGGCGGGTCCGGCGGCTTCACGTTCCAGGTGGCACCCGATGCGCCCAACGGCTTTGCCGCCGGCATTGGCCTCTCGGGTCGCTTCAACCGCGGATCGGTTCGCCTGCGCTACGACGGCGACTTCAGCCGCCATCGACGCAGTCACGCCGTCGGTGTCGCCGCCAGCACGGCCTTCTAGCCCCGGCCGTGCTGTCGCTACTCTGCGCGCAGGGTCGTCGCCGGGTCGATGCGGGTCGCGCGCCAGGCCGGTAACAGGCACGCCGCCGACACACAGGCAACGAGGAGCGCCGGCAACAGACCCACCTCCAGCACCATGCTGCGAATGGCAGCCGCCCGTGCACCGAGGGGTCGTTGATCAGTGATTCGTCCGGCTGATCGGCGGCGGTACGCGCTTCCGGGTCGCCTGCTCGAAGGCATAGGCGATGCCGACGATCTTCGGATCCTCGCAGTGCCCGCCGACGAAGCTGACGCCGTAGGGACGCACCCTGTCCGGCGACCCCTTGGCGCCATCGGCGTAGTTGGCCACCATCGCGAACGGGACAACGACAATCGGGTAGCCGGCCTTGGTGGCGTAGTTGGCGCCGCCCGACTCCGGGAACATCAACGCATCGAGCTTGTGGGCGGTGATCACCGCATCGAGTCCCTCCTGCCGCGTCAACTGCAGGTCCTCCGACCGGTTGCGCTCGTAGCGCGCCCTGCCCTTTTCGAGATCGACCGCGTCGGCGGTGTCGAGCCGCCCCTGGCCATAGCGCATGGCCCCGTGGGCCTCGTGCGCGGCGTTCCACTGCCGCAGTTCGCCCAGCGTCTTCACCGGCGCCGAGTTTCCGAGAGTAGCCAGCCACAGGTTGAAGTCGCGCTTCATGCCGTATCGCAACACATTCGAGCAGAGGTCGTCGGCGGCAGTGCCGTCGCTTGCCAGCTGGCAGATGTTATGGGACGTCAGGTTCTTCGCCGCGTCGGTCGCGATCATGCTCGGCAGATCGGCGGGGTCCACCACCTCCGCGCCGGCGGCCGTGAGCGCGGCGATCGCATCGGCCATGGACTGCGCCTCGTCTGGCTTCAGCCCCGCGAACGGCCGGGCACGTCCGGGAAACTGGCGCGCCTCGTAAATACCCGCGCGCGGAATGCCGATGCGCATGCCCTTGAGCGCATCGGCTTTCAGGAACGGCGTGTAGTCGCGATTGGGGGGCGCCACGCACTCGCTGGTGCGCGGATCGAGAGGGTCGACCGCCGCCCCCTCCATGGCGCCCAGCATGATGGCCGCATCCGTGACGGTCTTGGCCATGGGACCGGCCGTGTCCTGATCCAGGGTGAGCGGGACGATGCCGTAGCGGCTGATCCGTCCGGTCGAAGGGCGGATGCCGACCAGCATGTTGGCGTTGGACGGCCCTTCGATGGAGCCGCCGGTGGAGGTGCCGACGTTGGCGGACCACAGGTTGGCCGCGACCCCCACGCCGGAACTGGACCCTGACACTTCCAGCACCGGCGTGCCATCGTCGTTGGCGCGCGGGTCGTACGGGTTGTAGCTTTGTCCGGCCGATGCGCTGTAGCCGCCGGGCCGCCGGTCAGAGCCGAACCAGCCAGCCAATTCGCTCAGGTTCGACTTGGCAAGGATGATCGCGCCGGCGTTCCTGAGATTGGTCACCAGCGTCGCGTCGTACGGCGCCATGAAGTGCTTGAAGGCGAGCATCCCACCGGAGGTCGGCAAGTCGTCCTTGGTGAGGATGTTGTCTTTGAGCGCGACCGGCACTCCATGTAGCGGACCGCGGATGCGCCCCGCCGCTCGTTCCTGGTCGAGCACTTCGGCCTGCGCGAGCGCGCTGGCATTGATCGACACGGCGGCGTTCAGTGCGTCTTCGTAGAGACCGATCCGCGTAAGGTATTGGGTGACGATTTCGCGCGAGGTGGTCCGGCCCTCCGCCATCGCCCGCTGCATCTCGGGAATCGACGCCTCGACAACGGTGAAGGGTGGGCGGGTGTCCGGTGCCGGCCTGGCGCAGGCCGCCACCATCACCACGAACACCGACGGCGCAAGAACAGCGACAGCCCGCAGCAGTTTCACGCCGACATTCTCCCGTCCCGGCCGGTGAATGTCCACTCCCAGCGCCCGCGGACGGAACCCTGGGCCGCGCGCGGCGTGGCTATCCCGTGTGTCGAAGGCGGGCCCGCTGCCCGCCTTCGTTTCCCGGCTGTGCCTGTCCTGGCGCGCTCGCGCCGGGCGGAGGTGAATCTAGTTGAGCTGAATGGAAATCAGCTTCGACACACCCGGCTCTTCCATGGTCACGCCGTAGAGCCGATCGGCGATCTCCATGGTCTTGCGGCTGTGGGTGATGATGATGAACTGGGTTCGATCCATCATCGACTTCAGCATGTCGATGAACCGCCCGATGTTGGCATCGTCCAGCGGCGCGTCGATTTCGTCGAGCAGGCAGAAGGGGCTCGGCTTGTAGCGGAAGATCGCGAACATCAGGGCGATCGCGGTCAACGCCTTTTCGCCGCCGGACAGCAGCATCACGCTCTGCAGTCGCTTGCCCGGGGGCGAGGCGACGATGTCGATGCCGCTTTCGAGCGGATCGTTCTCGTCGAGCAGCGTGATGCCGGCCTTGCCGCCGCCGAACAGCGTGGCGAAGGTGACCTGGAAGTTGTCGTTGATGGCGGAGAAGGCTTCGCGGAAGCGGGCGTGAGTGGTTTCGTCGATCTTGCTGATCGCTTCGTTGGTCTGCGCGATCGAGTCGATCAGGTCCTGGCGCTGGGTCGACAGGAACAGGTGCCGCTCCTCGAGCTCTTTCGATTGCTCGATCGCCATCATGTTGACCGGCCCCATGCGCTCGATCTTGTCGCGCAGCTCGGCAATGGCCTGCTCGGCAGTCATGCGCTCCGCCGGCGCACCGTCGCTGCCGGCGGCCGCGTCGGCCGGCGTGGAAGCGTCGGCCGACAGGTCGGCGAGGTCTTCTTCGTCGGGCTCGGCGGCCTCGGCCGCGCGAATCGCGCGCACGTCGGGTTCAATCTGCCCCGCCGCTTCCATCTCGGCCACCTGCTCGCGAATCTCATCGAGGGTGGCGTTAACCGCGTCCATCGACTGCTGGGCCAGGTGGGTCAGGTCGGATTCGGCGGTCGCGCGCTGCACGTCCACTTCGGCGGCCAGGGCGCGCAACGCATCGACCGCGCGGCGGGCGTCGCGAATGACCTCTTCCTGCTTCTCGGCCGACTGCTTGATGGTGAGCGCGAGCTCATCGGCAACGAGCATGTCCTCGCGCAAGCCGTGGAGCCGGCCCACGTCTTCGTCCATCAGGCGCTGGCCGTCGGCGATCGCATTGATCAGGCGCTCGCGCTGTTCGCGCATCAAGGCGACATCGCGGGTGCAGGCCTGGACGCGGCGTTCGAGTTCGGCCGCGGCCTCTTCCATCCGCGCCACCTCGGCGAGGGCGCCGGCGCAGCGTTCGACCAGGCCGGCATGAGCGGCGCGGGCTTCGGCCGCCTTCAGGCTCAGGCCTTCGGCGGTCTCGCGCGCGTCGGAGAGCTTGCGCTGCGACTCGGACAGCGCCTGATCGGCTTCCCCCCGTTGCTCGGTGAGCCGCGCAATCGATTCGCGGGCCTCAGCCTGGCGGGCATCAAGGCCCGCCACTTCCTCGCGGACGCGGCTGACCTCGGTCTGCACCAGCTCGGTGCGTTGCTGGACGCGGTACTCGTCTTCGGCGGCGCGCTGGCTCTGCCCTTCCACGCCGACGATGGCTTTTTCCTGGCGATGGAACTCGGCTGACAGCCCCGCGATCGCGGCGGTCGCATGCGCAATGATCTGCTCGAAACCGGCGGTGTCGGCCAGCAGTTGTTCGAGGGCAACCTTCGACGCCGCCAGCTTCTCGCGCAGTTCCTTGATCTCGCGCTTGGTCGCCAGGATGCCGCGCGACTCGGCCTTGTCGCCGCCGGTCACCACGTGACGGCCGCGGAACACGTCGCCTTCGAGCGTCGCCACTGGATAGGGTACGGTCGGTGCGATCCGCGCGGCCGTCTCGAACGACTCCGCGACGATCGCCCCGCCCATCACCGCCTGAATCGCCTGCGGGAACGGACCACCGATGCGCACGACCGAGGTCAGCGCGACCGCGCCCGATGGCACCGGCGACAACTCGAGCGCGCCACCGAAGGTGCCGGCCGGCGTCTCCACCAATGTCCCTTCGGCCGTGCCCGCGTAGGTGGCCACCGCCGAGCCATCATCCGGACGGCCGACAATAAAGCCGCAGCGGCCGGCGTTCTCCTGGCGAATCAGCTTCAGCCCGGCCGAGACGTGATCGAGCCGCTCCACCACGACGTGTTGCAGCAGGTCGCCGAGACAGGCCTCCACCGCCCGCTCGTACTTCGGCTCCACCTCGAGAAAATCGGCCAGGGCGCCCATCTGGCCGACCTTGCCGTTGGCGTTCACCAGCACCATGCGCGCGGCATCGGCAAAGCCCGAACGATGGGTGTCGATTTCCTCGAGCGAGTGCAGGCGGGCCGTCATGGCCGCCACCTCCTGCTCACGCGAGCGCACGTCGCGAGCGCGCCACTCATGTTCGATGCGGGCGCTGGCCAATTCCGATTCGCGGGCCGCGCGCGACACCTTCGCGGTATCGAGGCCATCCTGGGCGCGACGCAGCGCCTCGGCGGCCATCTGGCGCTCGGCCCGGGCCTTTTCGAGTTCGGCCGCCAGCTCGCTGGCTTCCTGTTCGAGCCGGCCCGAAGTCGCCATCGCGCGCTCGCGCTGGGCGCCGGCATTGTCGTGGGCGGCGTTGAGTGCGGTGATGGTGTTGAGCACCGCGTAGACGTCGGCCCGCGCGCGCTCGACATCCTGCTCGAGCGATTCAATCGCCTGCTGGGCCCGCGCGTACTCGTCGCCGGCTTCTGCCGCCAGCGCCGCCGCTTCATCGCGTGCCGCGGCCGCGTCGCTGGCCGCCAGGCGCCGGCCCTCGAGCGCCAGTTGCTCGGGCTCGCGGCGCGCTTCCAGTTGCTGGCGCTCGGTCTCGAGCTCATCGGCCCGGGCCTGCAGCATCTCGGACTGCTGGGTATCGAGCGCGATCTGCTGCTGGCGCCGGTTGATCTCCAGTTCGTGGCCATGCACCGCCTCGCGGGCACTGGTCGCGGTATGGTCGGCCGACGCCAGCTCGATGCGAATGCGCGCCAGGTCGTTTTCGACTTCGGCGAGCCGGGCCGCGGCGGTGCCTTCGTTGGTGCGCGCTTCCTGCAGCCGGGCGCGAGCCGTCTCGATCGCATCCGACAGCGAGCGGTAGCGCCGGGCAAACAGCACCTTCTCCCAGCGCCGCATCTCGTCGCGCAGGCGGGTGTAACGGCGGGCCTTGGCGGCCTGGCGCTTGAGCGAGCCGCGCTGCTTGTCGATTTCGTAGACGATGTCGTCCAGGCGGGTGAGGTTTTGCTGCGCGGCTTCCAGCTTCAACTCGGCCGAACGGCGCCGCGCCTTGTACTTGGTGATGCCGGCGGCCTCTTCGATCAGTTGCCGGCGATCGGTGGGGCGCGAACTCAGGATCATCCCGATCTTGCCCTGCTCGATGATGGCGTAGGCCTTCTGGCCGAGCCCCGTATCCATCAGCAGTTCGTGGATGTCCTTGAGGCGGCACGACTGGCCGTCAATCAGGTATTCGCTTTCCCCCGATCGATACAGCCGGCGTGTGACTTCGACTTCGCGGGTGGTCGGCTCAATCAGCTCGGCGATGCCGCCGTGGTGACCGTTGCCGTTGGCCTCGAGCGCGACGTCCTCGCCCATCTCCTTCAACAGGGATGGCGGGACGATGACGTTGCCGAAACGGAGACGCACTTCGGCGGCGCCGGTGGGCTTGCGCGCATCGGAGCCGTTGAAGATGACGTCTTCCATCTTGTCGCCGCGCAGGCTCTTGGCGCTTTGCTCGCCGAGCACCCACGTGAGCGCGTCGGCCACGTTGGACTTACCGCAGCCGTTGGGTCCGACAATGGCGGTCACGCCACGGTCGAATGCCAGCTCGGACCGATCCGAGAAGGACTTGAAACCTGAGATTTCTAAGCGTTCGAGATGCATTGCAGGGTAACTGGAAGGAAACGAGCGCAAGTCTAACAAGCCCTGCCGGTTGTGGCAAGGCTGATCATAGACCCCATATTTAGGGGGCTTGCCCCTTGCTAGGGCCGGGCCGTCGGGGACTTCGGCAGGTCCCGGAGCTTCTCGGCGTCCGGGAAGTGGGAGATGGCGAACCGGGCCTGGGGATCGACCGTTACCAGGCGCTGGCGGGCCGTCGCCACGTCGAACACGGCCTCGTCGATGTTGTAGCGAAGCATGGCGCGGATGAAGTCCAGGTCCTTGGCCCAATCCGCCTCGTCGATCTTCACGTTGCGGCCCGCGAGGTAGGCCCGGAAGTCGGCAATCATCGCCTCGTCGGCCTCAAATCCCCTGGCGACAATCTTTCGCGACGGGCCGGAGTGTCCAATCCGGGCATCGCCGTCGGCACTGAACTTCTCGGCGTAGCCGGCAAACAGGCCCCGGCCCTGGAGCGCGCGGCCAAAGCGCGTCGGCGAGAAGCCCTCGACCGGTCCATCGAAACGCAAGTCGGGCTCGATGCCGCCGCCCGAAAACACCTTGCGGCCGCCGGTGGTGAACTTCAACTGGTCGGGCGTCTTCGCCCGCTCGCTCTGATCCTTCAGCGTGTAGGTGAGGTATTCGTCGAAGGTGCCATCCCACGGACGCTGGATCAGCCGGCCGCTCGGTGTGTAGTAGCGGGCGGTGGTCAGCGCGAGGCCGGCGCCGCCGCTGATCTTGTAGACCGACTGGACCAGCGCCTTGCCGAACGTGGTCTCGCCGACCACCAGGGAGCGGTCGTAATCCTGCAGCGCCCCCGAGACGATCTCCGAGGCGCTCGCGCTGTTGCGATTGACCAGCGTGATCATCGGGATGTTGGTGTAGCCCGGGGTGTCGGTCGCGCGATAGTCGGCGTCGGAGTTGGCGACGCGGCCGCGCGTGTAGACGACCATCGACCCCTTGGGGACGAAGCGATTGGTGATGCGGATGGCCTGGTCGAGTTGGCCGCCGGGGTTGCTGCGCAGGTCGAGCACCAGGCGCTTCATGCCTTTCTTGGTGAGCGCGTCGAGCGCCAGGCCGAGGTCCTCGTCAGTGTGCTCGGCGAAATCGGTGATGCCCACGTAGCCGGTGGTGGCGTCGATCATGAACGACGCCGACAGGCTGGGGATGCTGACCTGGTCGCGCATGACCCGCATTTCCAGCAGGCGCTCAAACCCCTTGCGGCGCACGCCGATGTTGACGAACGTGCCCTTCGGCCCCTTCAACTTGTTGACGGTCGCCTCGGTCGTCCAGCCCTTGGTGTTGGTGCCCTCGACGTCGGCAATCACGTCACCGCGGCGGATGCCGTTGGTGAAGGCCGGCGAGCCCTCAAAGACGCGGACCGCGGTGATGTCGCCATCCACCGACTGAATCGTCAGCCCCAGGCCGTAGTAACGGCCCTCCTGCCGCTCGCGCATCTGCGCGTAGCTGCGCGGGTCCATGAAGCTGGAGTGCGGGTCGAGGGTCTGGAGCATGCCGTTGATGGCGCCGTAGACCATGCGGTCGGACTCCACCGGTTGCGAATACTGCGTCTGGATGGCACTGAGCGCCGCCGTGAAGGTGCGGTAGTGTTCCGGCACCGTGTTGGTGGTGGCCTGCGCGCCCTTCCCGTAGACCCCGCCGGCGACCGCGGAGACCAGGATAGCAACTAAAGCGGCGACGATCGAGCGGTGACGCATAGGGCGATGCTAGCTGACTACCAGGGTGTCCGCAAGGACTCCCGGTGAGGTTTCGGGGGCCGGCCGCGCCAACGGCCCGGGCTGCCCGGGGGGCGAAGGCGGGTATACTGCCTTATTGGACGTCCGGGCCCCGGAAAGGGCCGGTCCCGTCCTGGCAAGGGAGCTCTCATATGTTTGGTTCAATTGGAATGCCCGAGCTCATCATCATCCTGGTGATCGCGCTCATCATTTTTGGCCCCCGCAAGCTCCCGGAGCTGGGCAAGTCGCTCGGCCGCAGCCTGAACGAGTTCAAGAAGGCGTCCACCGACCTTCAGAACACCCTCGAGCAGGAAATCAAGATCGAGGAGCAGAAAGAGACGGCGGCCAAGGCGCCGGCCCCCGCTCCCACCGCCGAGGTAATGCCCGACGACCACGACGCGGCGCCTCGCGAAACCGTCTCGCGCTAAGCCGTGGCGCTCGTTCCCTTTCCCAGTCAGCAGCACGACGAGGATCTGCCGGCCCCGAAGCCCGGATCCTCGCCGTTCGATGAACCCGAGGAACCGGCCGAAGGCCGGATGACGTTCCTCGAGCATCTCGATGAACTGCGCAAGCGGATCACGCACGCCGTCAGCGCCCTGTTCGTCGGCTTCCTGGTTGCGCTCGCCTTCATCAACCAGGTCGTGCAGTTTGTCTATCAGCGCCTCACGACCGACATTCCCGGCGGCCACCTGATCTATACCGAGCCCGGCGAAGCCTTCATCCTGCTGCTGAAGATCGCCGCGCTGTGCGGGGTCTTGATCGCCTCGCCGTACATCATGTGGCAGGTGTGGCTCTTCATCGCGCCGGGGCTCTACTCGAAGGAAAAAAAGCTGGCCATCCCCTTCGTGGTGGCCTCGTCGTCGCTGTTCATCGGCGGCGCCGCGTTCGCGCACTACATCGTCTTTCCCGCGGCCTGGAAGTTCTTCGCCTCGTTTTCGAATGACTTCATCACGTTCACGCCACGCATGGAGCCGGTCTTCAGCCTCTATGTGAAGCTGATGCTCGGCATGGGCCTGGTCTTCCAGATGCCTGTGCTGATGTTCGTGCTGGCGCGACTGGGCATTGTCACCGCCGGGTTCCTGGCCAAGAACTTCAAGTTCGCCGTGCTGCTGATCTTCGTGGTCGCCGCGGTGATTACGCCCGACAGCAGCCCGGTAAGCCAGGTGCTGGTCGCTGGCCCCATGGTCGGGCTCTACGTGATTGGCATAGGCGTCGCTTGGGCTTTCGGAAAATCCAAGAAACCAGATCAAGACGACGAACAGCCCTAAAGCCCAAGGTACGTTTGACTTCCGGGGTTTTCAGCCGTAAACTGTAGGGTATGAAAATCATTCGCCAAGTGGCGTTTGGGCTGTCCTTCTGTGCTTTGGCCGCTAGCGGGGCCTGGGCCCAGGAAACGCGGCCCGGTAGCAGCACGATCATGGGCGACACCGGTCTCTGGTTTGTCCCCATCGCCGAGACGCTGCCCAAGGGGCAGTGGAGCGGCGGCCTCAGCCGGGTCAACTTCGACCGGAGCGAGGGCTTCATCGACGTATCCGACCTCGGCGGCATGTTCGGCTTTGGCGTCACCGATCGTATCGAGTTGTTCGGTGCCCTCGGCGTGCGCCGCATCGATGCCGACCTGGTGCCGGTCGCGCTGAACGGACAGCAGCAGGATTACCTGATCAACAAGGGTTGGAGCACGGGCCTCGGCGATGTCACCGTGGGCGCCAAGTTCAACCTGCTGTCGCAGGCCACGAGCAACGGCATCGCGGCCGCGCTGCGCGTCTCGGTGAAAGTGCCCACGGCCAGCGCCGACGACGGCCTGGGCACCGGCAAGCCCGATTTCCAGTTCGACCTGATCGGCTCGCGCGAGTTCAACCAGCGGGTTGACCTCACCGCCTCGGCCGGCTACAAGGTGCGGGGCCAGCCCGACGGCTACAACCTCACCCAGGGCTTCAAGTGGGGCATCGGCGCGGGCTTCCCCAGCCGCTCGAAGTTCAAGGTCATTGCCGAGATGTACGGCGAGGCGCTGGTCGACCAGTCGCAGACCTACACCGGCCCGTCGCTCGCCAGCATCGGGATGCCCTCGGAATGGGATCCGGATGCCACCCGCGACCTGTTCGGTGGCTTCCAGTTCCGCGCCGACAACGGCTTCTACTTCGGCAGCGGCATCAGCTACACCGCTTCGTATGGCCGCCACCGCCGCGACTTCACGGTCTCGGAAGACAGCGACTTCGACCGTCTCGGCCTGCAGGTTCGCCTGGGCTACAGCCCGGCGGGTGTGCGTAACTACGCGCCGTCGGTCACCGTGCAGCCGGCGGCACCGACCGCGCCGCCGATGCCGGCCAACCGTCCGCCGGCCGTGAAGGCTCGTTGCGAACCCTGCACGGTCGAAGTGGGCCGCCAGCTGACCGCCTCAGCCGACGCACAGGATCCCGACGGCGATACGCTGCGCTACCGTTGGTCGAGCCCCACCGGTTCGTTCGGCAACGCCGGCGACCGCCAGACGCCGTGGACCGCTCCCGGCCAGGTCGGCGCCGTGCCGCTCACCGTCACCGTGGACGACGGCAAGGGCATGACGGCGACCGATACCATCACGGTGCAGGTCATCGCGCCGGCCGCCAAGAAGGAAATCGTGTTCGAGGACGTGCACTTCGACTTCGACCGCTACTCGCTGCGCGCTGAGGCCACCCGGATCCTCGACGAAGCGATCAAGGCGATGACCGAGGACCCGAACCTGCGCATCATGGTGGAAGGTCACACCTGCAACATCGGCACGACCGAATACAACCTGGCCCTGGGCGAGCGCCGCTCCAGCGCCGTGCGCGAGTATCTTGTCAGCCGCGGTGTGGCAGCCACCCGCCTGCAGACCGTGAGCTACGGCGAGGAACGTCCGAAGCACGACAACTCGCGCGAAGAGACGCGCCGGCTCAACCGCCGCGCGGCCATGACGATTCGGATGCAGTAAGCACGAACCGGAACGAATCAAGCAATAGCAAAGGGCGGGTGGCCGAGAGGCTCACCCGCCCTTTTGCTTTGTCCGCCAGCGACCGGTGACTGTCTAGGCGTCGACCAGGACCTTGAAGCCGCCCATGCTCATGCGCTTGGTGTCGAATGGCATCGCGCCGGGCGCCATCATCGCCTCCAGTCGGGGATCCTTCATCACCTTCTTGTTCACGGCGTCGCGGTGGCTCCGTGACTTGTAGATGATCCACGAGAAGACCACCGCCTCCCCCGCCTTCGCCTTGGCGAGCTTCGGAAATGGCAGCCCGAACTTCTGGTTCAGGTCGTCGCCGACGCACTCGACATAGTCAAGCGCGCCGTGGTCCTTCCATACCTTTGCCGCCTTGCGGGCAATGGCGACGTACTGCGGCAACCGCTTCTTCGGAACCACGAGCACGAACCCGTCTACGTATCGAGGCATGTAATCCTTCCTTCCTGTTAGTACGCCTTGGCGAACCAGGCGCTGACCTTCGCGGGCTTGCCGCACTTGATGCACGGCTGGCCCGGGGCCTGGTCATAGCCCACCGGGATGTTGCGGATGGTCGCCTGCGTCTCCGCCTTGATGTCGGCCTCGCACGGCGCCTCTTCGCACCACGGCGCGATCACGAACCCGGGACGGCCCTCCATCGCGGCCTTGAAGCCGTCGTAGGTATCGGCGGTGGTCGTGTGCTCCTCGCGGAAGGCGCGGGCGCGGTCGAGCAGGTTCTTCTGGATGTCGGCCAGCAGCGCCGTGATGGCGCCGGCCAGGCCTGCCATCGGAATCGAGGCCTTCACGCGCGTGTCGCGGCGGGCGGCAAATACCGCCGACTTCTCAATGTCCTTGGGGCCAATTTCGAGGCGTAATGGCACGCCGCGCATTTCGTACTCGGCAAACTTCCAGCCGGGTGTCTGGCTTTCATCGGCGTCCAGCTTCACGCGAATACCCGCTGCCCGTAATTGGGCGGCAATCTCCTCGCACTTGGGCAGCACCGTTTCCTTCCAGGTGCCGCGCGGAATCGGCACGATGACCACCTGGTAGGGCGCCACGGCGGGCGGCAGAATAAGGCCGCTGTCGTCGCCGTGCGTCATGATCACGCCGCCAATCAATCGCGTGGATACCCCCCACGACGTGGTCCACGCGTGCTGCAAGGTCTTGTCGCGGCCCTGAAACTGGATTTCGAAGGCCTTGGCGAAGTTCTGCCCCAGGTTGTGGGACGTGCCGGCCTGCAACGCACGGCCATCGCCCATCAGCGCTTCGATCGAGTAGGTCTTCGACGCGCCGGCGAACTTCTCACTGTCGCTCTTTTGGCCGTCAATGACCGGCATGGCCAGGACATTCTCGGCAAACTCCTTGTAGATGCCCAGAATCAGCATGGTCTCGGCCTGCGCCTCGTCCGCGGTTTCATGGGCGGTGTGGCCTTCCTGCCAGAGAAACTCGGTGGTGCGCAGGAACGGACGGGTCACCTTCTCCCACCGGACCACGTTGGCCCACTGGTTGATGAGCACCGGCAGGTCGCGCCACGACTGGATCCACTTTTGGTACATCACGCCAAAGATGGTTTCCGAGGTCGGGCGCACGACCAGCTTCTCTTCCAGCTCCTCGCCGCCGCCGTGCGTGACGTAGGCCACCTGGGGCGCGAAGCCCTCGACGTGCTGGGCTTCCTTGAGCAGCAGGCTTTCGGGAATCAGCAGGGGGAAGTAGGCATTCACGTGGCCGGTGGCTTTGAAGCGCTGGTCGAGCTGTTGCTGGATTAATTCCCAGATGGCATAGCCGTATGGCCGGATGACCATGAAGCCCTTGACCGGCGAGTAGTCAACCAGTTCGGCTTTGCGGACGACATCGAGATACCACTTCGAGAAGTCGACCGATTGCTTGGTAATTTCCGTCACGAAGGCGTCGTCTTGATTAGGTTTCGCGGCCATGGGCTCCTGGGATTCTTTCGCCGATATGAACCTTAAAGTTTACGTCATCTCGAGCCGGGAAGTCGGTGCGGGCGTGGCCGCCGCGGGTTTCCTCGCGTCGCAAAGCCGCGCGCGCCATCAGCCGGCCCACGGTGACGATCGAGGCCAGGCGCCAGTCGGCCGCCGACAGGCCGCCGGCGGCAATGCCAGGCGCCACAGCGGCGTACCACGCGTCCAACTGACTGATGGCCGTTTCGAGCGAGGCGCGTTCCCGCGACAAGCCAACCGAGTTCCACATCAGATCCCGTACGTCGATTTCGCTGGGGGCTCTGGCAGGTAGGGCGGGTCTGGCAGGCGGGGAAGAAGTGACCTCCTTACCAGCCCAACCAGCCCAACCAGCCCCACCAGCCCCACCAGCCGCACCAGCCTCACCGGGCCCGAGCATCACTTGCGCCGCGCGAGCGCCAAACACCAGGCCCTCGAGCAGGGAGTTGCTGGCCAACCGATTGGCGCCGTGGACGCCGGTGCAGGCGACCTCGCCCGCCGCCAGCAGTCCCGGCACGGTTGTCCGGCCCCACAAGTCGGTCTCGACGCCACCCATCACGTAGTGGGCAGCGGGACCGACCGGGACCGGATCGGTGGCCAGGTCGAAACCGGCGACGCGGCACGCGGCGGCGATGGTCGGAAAGCGGGCGCGGACCCACGTGGCATCGAGATGCCGCATGGTCAAGTAGACCGGCCGGCCGGTCCGCTGCTGCTCCGCCAGCATGGCGCGAGACACCAGATCGCGCGAGGCCAGCTCGCCGGCGGCCTCGTAGCGCGTCATGAATCGCTCGCCTGCCTCGTTGACCAGGTACGCTCCCTCACCGCGCATTGCCTCCGATAGCAGGAAGCGTGGGGCGCCCGGAGCGCTGAGCGCCGTCGGGTGAAACTGGGTGAATTCGAGGTCCGTAACCTGGGCGCCGGCGTGCCACGCCAGGGTGACACCGTCGCCCGTGGCGATCGACGGGTTGGTGGTCTCGCGAAACACCTGGCCGGCGCCGCCGGTGGCCAGCAGGACGGCTGCGGCTTCGACCTCATGCGTGCCCTGGTCGTCCTCATAGGCCACGCCGTGGCAACGCCGGCCTCGAATCAGCAGCCGGGTGACCCGTGCATTCCGCTCGACGCGCACCCGCGCCTGCTCGGCCACCTGGCTCCACAGTGCCCGGCCGATCTCGCGGCCGGTCGCGTCGGCTGCGTGCATGACCCGGCGCACACCATGCGCGCCCTCGCGGCCAAACGACAGCTCGCCGGACGCGTCGCGATCGAAGCGTGCCCCGTTGGCGACGAGCTCACGCGTATAGCGCACGCCGTCTTCCACCAGCACGCGCACCGCCGCCTCCACGCACAGGCCATCGCCGGCGGCAAGGGTATCGGCGGCATGCAAGGCCGGCGAGTCACCGGGACCGAGCGCCGCGGCGATGCCCCCCTGGGCATAGCCGGTGTTGCTTTCATCGGGATCGGCCTTCGTCAGAATCAACACGCTGCCGGCTGCTGCAAGATCGGTGGCCGCCCGCAGGCCGGCGATACCACTGCCGATGACGAGGAAATCCGTGCGGCGTTGCACTGAATGCTATCGTAGCATTCGTACATGCCACCCACCCGCATCGGGGTGACCGCCGCCGCGGGCGCCTATTCCGTCTTGATCGGCGAAGACACCATTGCCACGCTCGGTCACGAACTGGACGAGGCCCGCCTCGGCCCGCGCCGCATAATCGTGTCGAGTCCGCGGGTCTGGGACCTCCACCGCGCCCGCTTCCGCAAGCTCGGTGCCGACCGCACGCCGGTGTTGGTCGACGACGGCGAGCGCAGCAAGACAATGGCGACGGTGGCACGCGTCCACGACGCGTTGGTGAAGGCGAAGGCCGACCGCTCGACGGTCGTGATCGCCGTGGGCGGCGGCGTCATTGGCGATCTGGTGGGCTTCGCCGCCGCCACCTACCTCCGCGGCATTCGCATCGTCCACGTGCCGACGACCCTACTGGCGCAGGTGGACAGCGCGATTGGCGGCAAGACCGGAGTAAACCATGCGCTCGGCAAGAACCTGATCGGCTCGTTTCACGCCCCGAGCCTGGTCGTGGCCGATCCGGTGGTGCTCGACACGCTGCCCCGTCGCGAGTTTCGCGCCGGCCTCTACGAAGTGATCAAGTACGGCGTGATCGCCGAACCCGGGCTGCTCGACCGCCTGCGCACGACGCTGCCGGCGATCTTCGCCCGCGAGCCCGGCGCGGTGGCGCCGCTGGTAGCCGACTCGTGCCGCATCAAGGCTCGCGTGGTGTCGGCCGACGAGCGCGAAGGCGGCCTGCGCCGCATCCTCAACTTCGGCCACACCATGGGGCATGCGCTCGAGGCGGCGACCAAGTTCAAGCGCTTCCGTCACGGCGAAGCGGTGGGTTACGGCATGTTGGCGGCGTTGTCGCTAGGGGTGGCGCGTGGCGTCACGCCGCCGGCCCTCTACGAGGAGGTCCACGAATTGATCACGCACTTGGGGCCCTTGCCTCCGGTGTCGGATATCTCCGCGCGTGAGGCGATGGCTGCGATTGGCCGCGACAAGAAGATGGTGGCCGGCACCCTGCACTTTGTGGGTGCCACCGGCCGCGGCGCCACGGCGACGCTGACCGACGTGACGGCCACGGAGATGAGAAACGCCCTCAAGCGCCTCGGCCTGCGCCCCTGACCCCCGGTCTGCGCCACCAGTAAAACACCCGCCGCGCTAAAGCTTGTGTTCGCGCAGCTTGGCTTCGAGGGCCTTGAAGTTGATCTGCAGCAGATCGGCGGCGCGGCCGCGATCGCCGTCGGCATCGGCGAGTGCCTTGTGAATCTTCCGGCGTTCCAGCTCGGCGACGGTGCGAGCGGTCGCCTCGGCCAGGCTGCCGGCCAGGTCGATGCGGTCCCACGGATCCACGGACGAGCCGCTGCGCGGCACCGGCGACAGGCTGAAATGGCGCGGCCGCAGGGTGTCGCCATCAGCCAGGATGACCGCCCGCTCGATCGCATTCTGCAGTTCACGGATGTTGCCGGGCCAGTCGTGCATCATCAGTTCGGCCACCGCTTCCGGTGACAGCGTCATCTGCTTGCCGACGTCGCGCGACACCCGCTCGACGAAATGGTGGGCCAGTCTGGGGATGTCGTCGCGCCGCTCGCGCAAGGCCGGCACCTCCACCGGGAACACCGACAAGCGGAAGTACAGGTCTTCCCGGAACTGCCGCGCCGCCACGGCCTGCCGCAGCCCGCGGTTGGTCGCCGCCACGATGCGCACGTCGAGCTGGATCGACGCGCCGCCGCCCAGGCGTTCGATCTTGTGCGTCTCGATGGCGCGCAGCAACTTGGCCTGCACCGTCATCGGCATCTCGCCAATTTCATCAAGGAAGAGCGTGCCGCGCTGGGCCAGCTCGAACCGCCCGAGCTTGCGTTGGTTCGCGCCGGTAAACGCGCCGCGCTCGTAGCCGAACAGTTCGGCTTCGAGCAGGGTGTCGGGAATGGCGGCGCAGTTGATGGCGACAAACGGCCCGCCCGACCGCGGGCTGCGATCGTGCAAAGCGCGCGCGCACAACTCCTTGCCGGTGCCGCTCTCGCCTTCCAGCAACACCGTAGTGTCACTGCCGGCGGCGCGGTCGATGGCGGTCATCGCCTGGCGCAGCGCCAGCGAGTCGCCGATAATGTGGGGCCCGCCGCGACGAGCCGCCGCCTCTTCCTTCAGCAGCCGGTATTCGCCGAGCAGCCGCCGCTGCGCCAGCGCGCGCTCCACCATCAGCAGGAGGTGCTCGGGATCGACCGGCTTGGGCAGGAAGTCGAGGGCGCCTTGCCGCATCGCCGCCACCGCATCCTGGATGCTGCCGTAGGCAGTCATCACAATCACCGGCAGCTCGGCGTCGCTCTCCTTGGCAGCGCGCAACACGCCCAGGCCATCGCCGCTGGGCAGGCGGAGGTCCGACAAGACAATGGCGGGCTGGGAATCACGAAGCGCCGCCTCGGCTTCCGGCTGATCGCGGGCCTCGATTACCGAATAGCCTTGCGCCTCAAGAGCCAGGCGCAGCATGGCGCGCAACGAGTCCTTGTCTTCAACCAGCAGGACCGACGCCGCGGGCGCGGCAGCCTGGGCACTCACACGCCTGGCCGCAGCCAGCTCGCAGGCACGCCGGCGCGGCGGCCTTCGTCCTGGATGGCGGTGATCTCCTTCTGCTGCGCCTCCATCTCTTTCTGCACTTTCGCGAGCTCGGACAGGGCGGACTTGAGATTCGTGTCGATCACGGCGCGCTGCGCCGGGTCGTCGCGGTTGACGAAGTCGGTTCGCAAGGCATTGATGCGGCTCTGCAGAGAATCGGCAAACAGTCGCGACCGATCCAGCGCTCCCTGCGCGGCAGTGACTCTGCCGCTCCAGTACGCCTGGCCACGAACCTCCGTGGCATCGGCCGCCGGGGGATCGGCCGGCGGGACATCGGCGACCGCGCCACCCGGCAAGTTGACCTCGGGCACCACCGTGCTTGGCCGGGCGGACGCGTCCGGCGCCGTGGGGTCGGGCTTCAAGTCGGTGTTGGTGTAGACCTTCGCCGACTTGCCAACCTTCTTGCGCCGGGCCTCTTCGGCGCGAGCGACATCGGCCAGCGTTTGTGGCGTCGTCGTTGGCACTGTTTGGGTCTGGGCCCGTGCCACAGCCGGCCCAATCAGGATGCTGACGGCGAGGATGGCAATTGCGCGTGTCATGTTCGTTGTATCGGCCGGACGGCCGGTTTCCCCTTGCCGTGATCGTACGACTCGCGTGGCGGCGGGTCAAGGAAGCAGCTGGCGCACCTCCAGCCACGATTGCACACGAATGCCTGGCTGGCAGAGCTCCTCGTCGCCGACAGTGGCGCAGATCCGGGCCAGTTCGGCTTCCAGGGCGTGACGCCCGCCGACCGGCCCGAACGCCACGGCCCTCACCCGCAGGACACCGCGCCCCTCGCCGTCGCCGTCGGCCAGTGGGTCGCCGTCCCGTTCGCCGGTGTCGTCGGCGACCCAGACGGCCAGGTAACACGGCGCCGGCCGCGCCAACGCGGCGAGACTCTCAAGCGGGCCGTAGGCGTAGAGCTGCCACCTGGGATTGTTCGCGCCCCACGGACGCTCGCTCGAATTGGCGTCCATCTCGGCGGCCGTGCACGTCGTGGCTTTACCGCAGTTGAGCGCATTGGTTTCGGCGGTGAGGTTGATGGCGCCGCCGCCCGGAATCGCTCGCACGCCAACGGGATCGCCATCGGCAAAGGTCGAGCGCCGGGCGCCGGCCAGCACCTCGGTCCAGTCGGCGCGCGCCAGGTCGTGGGCGGCCAGCTCAATGCCCGCCTCGACCGCATGAAAGAGTCCGGCCGAAGTCCTGACGCTGCCCGAGGCCAGGCGGTCCATGAAGACAACGACGGCCAGTCCGAGGCCGACGGCCGACAAGAAGCTGGTGACGAGCAAGGCTAACGTGAGAGCGATACCGGGTGGATGCTTCATGACGGGTTCCTCAGTGCAACTGTCAGGTGCCGGGTCCGGCTGGCAATCCGCCGATGCCGGTCAGGAGACCTTCCGACGACGCGGACAACGATGTCGACGCGCCGAAGCGTGCCGGCCAGTCGCCATGGCGCGAACCTCAGCTCGGCGACATCCTCAACGATCGGTTGCACCGCCCCGGCGGCGGTTTCGCGCACGAGCGTGAACGACGCGTCGGGCTGGGTTTGCAGATAGTAGGCGTCCGCCGACACGTCGAACACGGCCGAACCGGCTGGATAGATAGTGCTCAGGGCGCGCGACGGTGTCAGCGAGCGCGCGCCGGGATGGGCCGACGCGACGGTGAAGAGATCAAATCGTCCGGCGACATCCACCACCGCTACCAGCGCGCCCCTTGAGAACCCGCAGACGTCGCCGGTGGACGGACAGTGCGGCTGCAGGCGTAGCGGGCCGGACTCGCTGGACTGATCAGCGGCCAGCACGCCGCGGCCGGGGCCGGCCGCCGCCATGACCCGAACCGATCCGAACCAGTCGCCTTCCTCGGCCGGGTCGAGCAACTCCACAGCCGGCACCACGGTGCCGGCCGCACCATCCGAGGTGGTGGCGGCCAGGTGCAAGGCCGAGTGAACGGCCACTGCGAGCACATGAACCGCCGTGCGTTCGCGCTGCTGGAGGTCGAGAATATCGGGCGTCGTATCGAACGCGGCCCGCGCCCCAGGCGTGACCGCGGCAATCGCCGCGGACAGCAAGGCGCAAATGGCGGTCGCGACCAGCAGTTCGACCAGGGAGAATCCTGGTGAAGCAGCACGCGGATCCGGACGTTCCCGCCTGGTCATGGCTGCCTGACCCGTACTGTCGCCAGGCACGCTTCCGCCGATCGGGCCGGCTTACCCTCGGCAGGCGAGCGGAAGACGCACACTTCGATGGCCACTGCTTCCGGCAAATAGTGATCAAGGCGAGTCAGGCGCCATCGCCTGGTGAAGACGGCGCCGTTCGCGCCAGTGCCTGGCCCCACCACCGCGCCGTGGGCGTCGAGCTGATCCACGAAGCCGTCAAGGTCTTGGTCAAGACTGGCGCCGCCAGGCCAGACCAACTCCGGATCGGTCACCGGCTCGCCGAGTGGCCCGTAGCCAAAATCGAGGGCCCGCAACCATTCGATCTTGTCCTGCGCTGCGATCAAGGCGGCGCTCCCGGCGCCGGCCTCCTGGGTGGCGCGCACGCTCAGGGCGAGGAGTTGCGCGATCCCGGCGAGCGCCGTGACCAGGATGCCGGTGGCGACCAGCGTCTCGAGCAACGTGAATCCATTTGGGGCGGAGCCCGGGATGCGAGGCATGCCGAGGGATAGTGCAATCGGCCTGCCCGGCGGTGCGGGCACCCGGTTGAGCGATTGCCGGCGGGATTGGGGCCGGTCGCAATTGGCACGACACCTGCCGCGATCAGTTTCTGATCGCGAGTGGGTTGCCGGAGATCGCAGTTTCTAGGAGGCGCGCTGAATCGGCAGCCGCACCTGGAAGCGCGCGCCGCCGGCCGGGCTGCCGCCGGCGACGATCACGCCGTTGTGCGACACAATCACCTTCTGCACGATCGCGAGTCCGAGGCCGGTGCCGGCCGCCTTGGTGGTCGCAAAGGGCTGGAACAGGCGGCTGACCGCGGCGGGCGCCAGGCCAGGGCCGTTGTCATCGACGGTGACCAACACGTCGCCACCGTCCACTTCGCCGCGGACAATGACCTGGGCGGTCCCGTTCCCGCTCGCGCAGGCCTCGAGGCTGTTGCGCAGCAGGTTACTAAACGCCTGCCGCAACAGCACATCGTCCCCGTTCACGGTCGCGAAGGTGCCGCTGATGGTGGTCGCCTCGGCCGCGCCGGGCAAGTCGTCCACGGCGCGCATGACAATGGCGTGAAGATCGACCGGGGCCATGGCGAACTGTTCGGGCTTGGCGAAGCGCAGGAAGTTGGTGACCACTTCGCCAAGCGCCGCGGTCTCGGACCGAATGCCATCAACGTAGGTGCGGGCTGGTTCGGGCAAGGAGCCAGGATCCAGCAGGCGGCCGTAGCCGTGGATGGTGGCGAGACCGTTGCGAAACTCGTGGGCGAGGCCGGCGGTCAGTTCGCCGAGACGGGCGAGAGCCTCCTTCAGGCGAAGGCGCTCCTCGAGTTCCACTACGGCGGTGAGGTCGGTGAACAAGCACACCACTGCCTGCATCTCGTCACTGGCGCCGCTGATGGGTGACACCGTCACACCCAGGTGCGACGGCTTGCCGCCGCCCTCGAGCATCACCGTGCGTCGCACGATGGGCGCCGACGTCTGCAGCGCCTCGCCAATGACCTGGGCCAGCGCCGGCACTTGCCGCAAGACATCGGCCACCGGGCCGCCATTGACGTCAGCGTCAAGACCGAGAATGCGCCGAGCCGCGGGATTGACGGTCTGCACCTCGCCCGCGCGGTCGACGACCACCAGGCCCGAGTTCAACCCGGCCACGATCTGACCGGCGAGCCGCTCCGATGCTTCGGCCCGCGCCGCCATCTGGCGCTCCTGCGCCTTGAGCTTGCCCACGGCTTCCTGCAGAGCCATCGACAGCAGCATCGTGTCACCGCCATCGGCCTTGCGCCCGCGCTTGCGGCCACTGGCTCCGCGCACGACCATGATCAAGGCCACGATCATCAGCAGGGCAAACATCAGCGCCAAGCCAAGTAGCGCCGGGCCGGCCGTGGTCAGTCTGTCCATATTCTGAAAGTATCCCCCCGGTCCTAATCCGCGCCGATCGGCATCAAAGCCTGCGACTTGCCTCGACCCAGGTCGAATCGGCGGCTTCTGACCGAATCGGCGGCTGGCCGCGGCTGACAGCCCTTCGGTGGTCTAGAAAAATCCGGCATACCAGGCAATCAGCGGCTCGCCCACCAGCATGGCCGCCAGTGCGCCCACCGCGAGGAACGTGCCGAACGGCAGCGCCAGCTTCATGCCGCCCCTCTGCGCGGCTATCAGGGCCATGCCGACGGCGGCCCCCGAAAACGACGACAGCACCAGTGTCACCAGCACGGCCTTCCACCCCAGGAACGCGCCGATCATCGCCAGCATCTTGACGTCGCCCATCCCGAGCCCATCCTCGCGCCGCACGGCGTAGTAGGCGGCGGCAATGGCGTAAAGGACACCGGCCCCAAGCGCGGCGCCCAGAAGCGACGCCTGCCAGCCCGGCGGCGCCATGAAGCTGAAGATCACGCCCACGGCGATGCCCGGAAGGGTGATCACATTGGGCAGAATCTGGTGCTCCAGGTCAATTCCGAATAGCGCCACCAGGATGGCCACGAGGACCAGGCGGCTGACCAGCAACGGCCCGATCGGTGTGAGCCAGACGACCAGGACGAACAACAAACCCGTCACCAGTTCCACGATCGGGTATTGCGCCGAGATCGGCGAACGGCACTGGCGGCACTTGCCGCCCAGCACGGCCCAGCTCACGACCGGCACATTGTCGGCGGCCCGCAACTGATAGCCGCAATTCGGACAGCGCGACCGCGGCGACACCAGCGACTGGCCCCGCGGCAGGCGATAGATCACGACGTTGAGAAAACTGCCGATGCACAGCCCTACGGCCATCACCCACAGCAAGAGCGGTGTGTTCACCATCATGGCGTCGCGGGTCCCGTTCCTTCCCGTGGCCACGGCAGCGGCCACAGAGTCGATTGTGGCGACACGTCAATGCGGCCGGTCAGCGGATCCAGCGCGTAGGGCTGACCGGTGGCATCAAGCGGCAGCCCGCGCAGCCGCTCACTCGCAATCAGCTCGCGCCACTCGCGGGGCGGGCGCCCCTCCCGGCTGGTGAAGCGTTGGACGAGGCGATTCAGTTCATCCACGACGTCCATCGCATCCAACTGCAGCAACCGGTGCTGGGCACTGCGCCGCAACCAGTCGATGTCGGTGTCGCCGAGCTGGCGCCACAACTGGCGTGACGACTGCCGGTCGCCGCCGGTGGCGAGCGTGGTCGCGGCCAGCGGCTTCAGCCACACCGGCGCACCGGGCAACTGCGCGCTGCGTTCAAACCAGCGCGCGGCGGCCTTGTAGTCGTGCAGCCACCAGTAATACACGAAGCCAATGTCGTGAGAGTACTCCCAGGTGGCCGGGCTGGCCTCAAGGCCCCGCTGCAGCAACGCGATCGCACGGTCGGGCCGGCCCGGGCCGTTCGGGTAGGCTTCGGTCAGGAAGATGGCGCCGAAACGATAGGCCACCTTGAAATGCGGGTCGAGCGTGGTCACGAAGGTGAGCAGCGGATCGAGCAAGCCAAAATCGCGATTCTTCTCGACCGACCGGCGAATGCCCCCGTAGTAAACCACGGCGCGAATCCAATAGGTGTCGGCCATCAGGTTCTGGAAACCGAGCGACACGCGCTTGAGCAGGGGCCCAGATTGAAACCACAGGAGCGCCGTTTGCGGCTGATACGGCTGCCAGCCCCGGTCACGCACCACCTGGACGCCGATCGACACCGTCAACAGCGCGGCGATCGCAGCCAGCAACCACCGGCTCGCTGGACGTTGGCCCGAGGCACCTGGTACCGCAAGGGGGATGGCCATCGGTTACTTGAAGTCGCGGCGGCGAAAGATCGCGATGGCGGCCACCAGCAAGGCGGCAACGTATGCCGCGGCATAGAGCAGGGTCAGACCCACATGGGAGGCCGCCACGGGTATGCCGTACACCACTTCAGCCCTGACGTTGAACGGCGCGAGGTTCGGCAGCAGGTAATAGAGGCCGCGGGCCAGGGCGGCCACCGCGCGCGAGTCCACGACCTGTTCGAACTGTCGCAGGTCGTGGTTGAAATGACCGGCCACCCATAGGCCCAACGTCAGCAACGCCGCCAGCAGCGGGCTGGAAAAGGTGGAGAACAACAGCGCCACTGCCGTGACCAGGGCCAACTCACCCATGATCAAGACGATCGCGATCAGCTGGCGGGGATCGAGGGCCGGAGCGGCCCAGCTCGCGCGCATGGTGGCGGTGGCCGTCGTTTCCATGTAGAACAGCACCAGGTAATACGCGACGGTCATCACCGACAGGTTGACCACCAGGGTCACCAACAATCCCAGGTACTTGCCCAGGATGAACTGCGGGCGCGTAATGGGTTTGGTGAGCAGAGCGAACACGCTCTTGCGCTCGACCTCCTTGGACACCAGCCCGATGCCGATGAACACCGCGATGACCAGGCCAAAGATCGACATCGCCGCCAGGCCCAGGTCCTTGATGATCTTGAGATCCTGGCCGGCCGTGAGTTCGCTGATCAGGTATGACGCCGCGATCATCATCACCGCGAACACCACCATGGTGTACGGCACCCGATCGCGCACCGACTCCTTGAAGGCGGCGCCGGCGACGAACCAGATCGCCCTCATGCGCCGACGCCTCGCTCGTCGCGGGCCACCGTGGCGCCGACCACCTGCACGAAGTAGTCCTCGAGCGTCTCGCGCACGGGGTTGAGCGACACGATATGCGCGCCGCGCCGCGTCAGCTCGCCGAGCAGGCGATCGGGTTCAGCGTCCGCTGCCAGGTGCAGCAGCATGTGGCCATCGCCGAACGGCGTGACCGATCGTGCCAGCCGCGCAAGCTCGGGGCGCAACGCGTCGCTGACGCCGGCGACCACCAGCTCCCAGCCCTTCAACTCGAAAGCCAGCACCTCGGACAAGCGCCCCGATGACACCAGGCGGCCCTGCACCAGCACGCCGACCCGGCTGCACAGCGCCTCGGCGTCCGACAGGATGTGTGAACTGAAGAACACCGTGCAGCCGCGCTGGCGCAGCCCGAGGATCAGGTCGCGCACATGACGACGACCCAGCGGGTCGAGGCCCGACATGGGCTCGTCGAGGAAGACCACTTCGGGATCGTTGAGCAAGGCCTGCGCCAGGCCCACCCGCTGGATCATGCCCTTCGAAAAGCGCCGCAAGCGCAGCCGTCGCTCCTTGCCGATGCCGACCTCGTCGAGCACGCGCGACACCCGGGTGGTGATGTCGGCGCCACGATAGCCGAACAACCGGGCGAAGTACGCCAACAGCTCTTCAGCGGTCAGGTAGTCGTAGTAGTAGGGGTTCTCAGCCAGAAAGCCGATGCGCTGGCGGACGCCGGTATCCCCCACCGGCTGCCCCAGGATTCGGGCAGCGCCGGCGGTCGGATACAGCAATTGCATCAACAGCTTGAGCGTGGTGCTCTTGCCGGCGCCGTTGGGGCCGAGAAATCCGAAGACCTCACCCGCTTCGACGGAGAGGGTGAGGCTGTCGAGTGCCCGATAGGGGCGAGGCCGCCAGAAACCGACGGCGAAGTCCTTGGTCAGCCCCTCAGCCTCGATCGCAAGCACCATTACTTCCCGCTGGTGACCCGCCGCAACTCCCATGCGATCGCCGCGTCGAAATACTCGGCGCGCAGCCCCGGGAGGCGCAGGCCGTTCATGAAGAAGGTCGGCGTGCCCTGCACCTGGAGCGAGGAGCCCTGTGCGATATCGGCCTTCACCAGTTCGAGCGTCTTGTCAAACCGCGCGTCAAAGTCGGTGACGCCGGCGACCGTCTGCACCGCCGCCTTGACGCTGGCCGGCGTCAGCGAGGGCTGGTTGGCAAAGATCCACTCTTCCATCGCCTCGGCCTTGCCCTTCTCGCGGGCCAGGCGAACGGCCACCGCCGCCTCGCACGCCGCCGGGTGCAAGTCCTGGGCGACAAACCCGTTGCACTGGCGCTCGAGCGGGTAATCGCGGGTCACGTAGCGCACCTTGCCGGGCTGCTGCTTGGCCCACTTGGCAAACACCGGCTTGTAGTCCATGTACGTCTGGCGGCACGGCGGGCACTGGTAATCGTTGAACTTGACGACCACGACCGCCGCCCCTTCAGCCGGCACAATCATCGGCACGCGCGGCTGCTGCGCCAGGTAGGCCTCGAACTGCGTGATCTGATCGGCAGACAGGGACGGCGTGGCCGGCGCCTGCTCGCCTTCGGCGGCGCCGGCCTCAGCCGAGACGGTGGCAACCGTCTCCGCCGGAAACCAGGCCACCGCCGCGCCCGCGGCGATCACGAAGGCTACCGCGGCGGCCAGCGCCGTAGGGGTACGAAACAAGAGCCGGAGGTCAGCAAGGGCACGATTCGGGAGACTGGTCATGGGATACCTGGTGGCCGATCCCGACAGCAGGAACAGCCCGATGACGGCCACGTATGTGCCGGCGCACAGCACGCAGACCGCTTTGAGAATCACGAACGACGCATAGGCAAGATACAGCACCACCGCCAATCCAATCGTCGACGATGCAAACACGTAGCCGGCGAGATTGGCCGCCGCCGTCGCCGACGCCGCACACAGCGCCACCAGACCAAGCACGAACGCGAAAAAGATGACACCAAACACCGCCACCGGCACGCCGGCGATGCTGCCGTACTGGCTCGAGTAGGCTTCGGTGCAACTGAACGTGGCATTCACGTCACAGAAGCTGGCATAGGCCGGGTCGTTGAGGATCTGGTAGTGCACGTAGGCTGATGCCGATGAGGCCGCCAGGCCGAGCGCGGCAAAGGCAGCGAGCCAGGCGATCCTGGCCGGCGGGTCGCTGGACTGGGAGGCGGCAGGACGGGACATAGGGTCAGATTCTACCGCGTACAGACAACGGGGTGCGGCTCTCGCCGCACCCCGCGTCCGGTTGTTGAAGCTGACGAAGCCTTACTGCAGGACCGCGCCGCTGCCGGGGGCCGCGTTGCCCGCGTCTTCACCGCTCATCGTGGCGGTGTTGGTGTAGATGGTGCCGAGGGTGTTGGTCCAGAAGAAGCGGACGCCGGTCGAGTTCGGGGTGACCGGGTCGGCATACACGAAGTAGGTGCTCACGAGGTCAGCCGCCGCCGTGCCGTTGCAGGCCGCCAGGGTCCCGGCGTTGGCGCCGTTGCCGCCGGCCATTTCAAGCATGTAGCCGCTCTTCTCGATGGTCGCGCCGAGCGCCTGACCCGACAGGTCGGGCGAAATGAAGGGCGCGCCGCCACCCGAGGGGGCCACCAGGTCGTCGGTCGAGGCCGCGTAGAAGCCGTTGGCGCAGCTGGACGAGAAGGCCTGCTGTGAGCTGTTGATGGCGCGAAGCGAGCCAATGGCTGACGCTTCATTGCCAGACATCCTTGCGCGGAGCAACCCGGGCACCGCGATGGCGGCAATGATGCCGATGATCGCCACAACGATCAGAAGTTCGATGAGCGTGAAGCCCTTGTTGCTACGAATACGCATGATGTCTCTCCTCAAAAACTGCCAGGTTACCGTCGGTTGATTCGTCTGTGTCAACGCCGCCCGCACTGGAGCGGCCTCGTCTGGCTCGTCTAAGAGCAACAGCCATGCCAGAACGAACGCCCCGCCCGCCTACGCGGTTCAACTCGCTGTTCCAGATGGGGTTATCGGATAGTCGCGGCTGAGAAACAGGGCTCAGCACTAGCTTGAAGGACCTGAAACTGACAAATCCTGTCAGGAACCGGTGGCAGGAATTGTCACGTCGACCACCCACAGCCGATCGGAGTCGTAGAGGCGCCTGTAGCCCGAGAGCGCCCGTGGAATGGATGCGGGCTGCAAGGCAACAAGAAAGCGAATGCCGGCCGCCCGCCAGGCATCGAGGTTCGCCCCCACGTCGGCGGCCATCACGGCCCGCCGGCCGGTCCGGAGATAAACCAGGCCGGGATTGGTCGCGGCCACCGGCGCACCCGGGGGCAGGTGCTCGTCCATCCACGCCAGCAGGTTGTCGATGGCCCTTGCCTCTGACAGCCATTCGGCTACGGGTGGTGTGGACGCCTTGAGAGAAATGTACTGGAGGTGCTCCTGGACCTGCAGGCCAATCAGCAACAGCAGGGCGACTCGCACCACCGCCGCGCGCATCAAAGCGCGAATGCCCAGTCCGAGGTAAAGCCACAGGAAGGGCGCCAGCGGCAACAAATAGCGGAATGTGCGGGTGGGCACCAACAGAATCATCGCCATCGAGACCACGACCAGGGCATCGGCCGCGCTTGGCGGTGACCCTCGCCGAATCACGAGCCCAAGCAGCACCAGTCCGGTCAGCGCGAACGACAACACCATCGTTGCCGGTGCCGCCCCCATGCTTGCGCCTGGCCCGCCCAGACCGACCGTCTCCTGGCCGCTTTCGAGTGGACCGCGGTAGAAGGCCGGCACGAACACGCCACCCAGATCGCGGCCCAACACGTTCACCAGATTGCGGCCAACGCGTGCGGGTAACTCCCCGAGCCCGGTGCGCCCGGCCGTGGTGTCACCGGCTCGGCGCATGGCGAGCAGGTCCGCATAGGAGTAGGCGATCGTGCCACCGTGGCTGGCAGACTGCTGCGGCGACGGCGCATGGGAAGTAGCGTAGGCCAGCCAGGGCAGCAGGCATAGCGCGACGGTGCCGGCGAAGATCGCGGCGCTGCGCCACCTGCGCGTCGCGACCAGATACACCAGGCCCGCCACCGCCATGGCGACGCCGGCCGAACGGAGCAAGACCGCGATCGCTGTCACCAGGCCGGCCGCCGCCGTCCACTGCCCATCACGCTGGTCGGCGCGCCCGCGATCGAGCAGGATGACGGCGCTCAACTGCGCGAGTGTGAACGCCGCCTCGGCCATCAGCGTGGAGGTGGCGAGGAAAACCAGGGCCGGTGTGAGCACGGTCGCCACGGCCACCGCCGTCGCCAGCCACGGCTCCACGTGCCGAACGGCGACCAGATAGTAGTAGGTGGCGGCACCGGCACCGGCCATGGCCAACACCGAAATCAACTTCAGCAACAGCAAGTTGGCCGGGAAGCTGGGAGCGACGGTGAACACGGCTGCGAGCAGCGCCGGGAAGCCGGGCGGCACGGCGGGCTGAATCGGCACGGTGGCCGAGCTGATTAACCGGTAGCCTTCGCCCGACGCCAGTGCCTTCGCCAGCACCACGTACCAGGCGTCGTCAATCATGAGGCCGGCGACGTGATCGAGGCGCAACAGGTAGACGATCGCGATCCCCGTCACGACCAGCACCGTCCCCACCCGGCCGGTCATTTCAGGCCGTACTTCTTGGCGAGATAGCGGAACTGGCGGAAGCTGAGACCGAGCACGTCGGCGGCCCTGGTTTGTACGCCGCCGGAGCGTTCGAGTGCACGCTCAAGGTGCGAGCGCTCGACGTCTTGCAGGTGGCGTTCGAGGTTGAAGCCGGGCCCGGCGGCCTCGGCGTCGGCGTGGAGGGAGGTCCCGCCGTTCCCACCGACGGGGGTCGCCGGCCGGCCGGTCCGTAAATTCTCCGGCAAGGTCGCCAGTTGGACGCGCGACGTCGTCTCGAGCGCCACGGCCCGTTCGATGACATTCTCCAATTCGCGCACGTTACCCGGCCAGGGGTAGGCGCGCAGGGCAGCGGCGGCGGCGGGGAGGAACCCCTCGATCGCCCGGCCCATCTCACGGGCGTACTTCGCCAGCACATGCTGTGCGATCAGCAGCACGTCATCGCCGCGCTCACGCAGCGGCGGCAGCGCCACCGGAATGACGTTGAGCCGGTAGAACAGGTCCTCGCGGAACTTGCCTTCGGCCACCAGCTTCGGCAGTTCGCGGTTGGTCGCGGCTATGAGGCGGATGTTGGCCGGCGATTCGCTCGTCCCGCCGACGCGCCGATACGTGCGCTCCTGCAGCACGCGCAGCAGCTTCACCTGCATGGTCGGCGCCATCTCGCCAATTTCGTCGAGGAACACGGTGCCGCCGTCGGCCGCTTCGAACAGTCCCTTCTTGTCCTTGTCGGCGCCGGTAAAGGCGCCGCGCACGTGGCCAAAGAGCTCCGACTCGAGCAGGGCTTCCGGCATGGCGCCACAGTTGACGGCGACAAATGGCTGGCCGCGGCGCAGCGACAAGGTGTGGATGGCGCGGGCCACCAGCTCCTTGCCGGTGCCGGACTCGCCGGTGATCAGCACGGTGCTGTTGGTCCGGCACACGGTCTCGACCAGCCGAAACACGTCGAGCATGGCCGGGCTCCGGCCGATGATGCCGGCAAACCCCTGGTCGGCGGTGGTCTGGCGCAGCACCGCGTTCTCATGTCTCAGGCGGCGCGACTCGAGCAACTGGCGCACCTGCATGGTGACCAGGTTGACATCGCGAAAGGGCTTCTCAAACAGGGCGTCGGCGCCCAGGCCGCGCGCCTCGGCCCACTCGGTCGAGTCCTGGGTCCAGTGCGCCGTCATCATCAGGACCACCACGTCTGGCGACAGCGACCGCACCGCCTTCAGCAGCTGCACGCCGTCGAGCCTGGGCATGCGGATGTCGGTGAGCACGACGTCGAGATACTCGCGGGTCACCAGGTCGCGCGCGGCGACGCCGTCCTCCGCGATCAGCACGTCGAAGCCGTCGCGCTGGAACAACAGGTTCATCCACTCGCGCATCGACTGCTCGTCGTCCACGATCAGGATGCGCGGCTTGTCGCCCTGGGCGGCGGGCGCCGGGCCGGTGCGGGTCATGAGACCCCCCGGCCTTCCATGACCGGCGACCCCGGCGCGACGGCCGGGCGCACGGCCGGAAAGATCACGCGAAACGCGGTGCCGCCGCCGGGACGCGACCGCACGTCGATGTGGCCGTCGTAATCGGTGACAATGCGATGAACGATGGCCAGGCCGAGACCGGTGCCCTTGCCGAAGGAGCCGCGAAATGGCTGGAAGATGGCCTCGACTTCGTCGGGCGCGATGCCGACGCCTTCGTCCTCGATCAGCAGCACCGACGTGCCCTGGCCGGCGGCCTGCTCGCCGGTCGCGCTCAACGTCAGGGTCCCGCCGCCGGGCATGGCGCGCAGGCCGTTGGTGGCCAGGTTCCAGATAATCTGCCGTATCTGGCCTTCGTCGGCATCGATCACGACCGGGTGGTCGGGCAACCGCACGTCGATCGTGTGACGCTCCTCCACTTCCGTACTGTTGCGCAGCAGCATGGCGGTCTCCTGAATCACGGGGCGGAGGTCCATGGGTTGCATCTGGAACCGCTGCGGACGCGCATAGGCAAGAAACGACTTGATGGTCTGGTTGAGGCGCTCGGACTCGCGCAGGACGATGTCCATCAACTGCGCCTGGTCGGCCGACAGCGGCAACTCCTGCTTCAGCATCTGCATCGATCCTGACATCGACGCGAGCGGGTTGCGAATTTCGTGGGCAATGCCGGCCGCCATCTCGCCGACCGCCGCCAGCCGCTGCTGCACGCGGGCGCTCTGCTCGAAGCGCTTCACATCGGTGACGTCCTGGAAGGTATAGAGATAGCCGCGCGAGCCGTCGGGCAGTGGCAGCGCGGCCACACTCACTCCCAGGTCGATGACCTGGCCGTCGGACCGGCGGAACTGGTAGTCGGTGCGCTTGCTGCGCACCCGCGCCAGGTCCGGCGCGATGGTGGCGGCAAAGGCCGCCGGCAATTGCAGCACGGCTCCGGCCGGCTCGCCGAGGGGCAGCCGGCCGGTCAGGCCGAGAATCTGCATCGCCGACCGGTTGAACGTCACCAACTGGTTGCGGGCATCGGCGGTCGCCAGCCCGCTCAGCAGGTTGTCGAGGACGTATTGGTTGAAGGCCTGCAAGTCGGCAATCTCTTCGGTGGCCTGCTCGAGTCGTGCTTCGCCCTTGCGGGCCCGTTCGGCCAGCGATCCACTGAGCAGGGCCACCGCAAAGAAGCCGAAAGAGTTGAGCGCTACGGTGTATTGGGCGACGCTGACGGCGGGCAGGGTCGCGAACGGCAGCTGGAACGGCACGGTGATATTGCCCGACGCATCGAGATACTGCATCAGCACCAGGCCGACGAAGAGGATGGAGCTGAGCGCCGCCAGTTGCAGGCCGCCACGGCGAAACTGCACCGAGGCCGCGGCCACGATTGGGAGCATGTAGAGAATGGTAAACAGGCTCTCGACGCCGCCGCTCAACATGATCGCCGCCGAGATGATGACGGCGTCAATCGCGAAGTGCACGTCGGTGAGCCAGGGCCAACGGTCGACGAACCGCAGCGAACCGATGAAGCCCAGGCTCACCGCATAGGTGAGGCCGATCAGGAAGAAGAACGGGTTGATCGCCCAGGCCCCCGGGTCGCGCAGTTCCATCACCAGGGCCGATCCGAGCAGCACGGTCGCCACCACCAGGCGGACGGCGATGTGCGCCGCCAGCCGCTGCCGGAGGGTCCGCTCCTTCATCAGGTCAACTGGCTGATCAGGTCGAAGATCGGCATGTACATCGCGATCACGATGCCGCCGACCGCGCCACCGAGCAACGCAATCATGAGCGGCTCGAGCAAGGTCAACAAGCCCTCGACCGCGACGTCGACTTCCTCCTCGTAGAAGTCGGCAATCTTGCCCAACATGGTATCCAGCGCGCCGGTCGCCTCGCCGACGCTGATCATCTGGCAGACCATGCCGGGAAACACGCCGGTGTCCTTCAGCGGCGCCGAGATGGTCTCGCCGCGCTCGATGCTCTTGCGCGTCATCAGGATGGCATCCTCGATAATGGCGTTTCCCGACGTCCGCGCGGTAATGTCCAGCCCATCGAGAATCGGCACGCCCGAGGCCATCAGCGTCGACAGCGTGCGGCAGAACCGGGCGACGGCGATCTTTCTCAGGATCGGACCGAGAATCGGCATCGCCAGCGAGATGCGATCGATCACCCGCCGGCCTTTCTCGGTCGCATAGTAGGTGCGGAATCCCCAGCCGCCCGCGAAGAACACCACAAACAGCACCGGCATGAACCGAATCAGGTTGTTGCTGAGGGCAATCACCACGCGGGTCGGCAGCGGCAGGGTCGCGCCCAGCCCGGCAAACAGCGAGGCGAAGGTCGGAATCACCTTCCACAAGATCACGCCAATGACGACGGCGGCAATGACGATGACGGCAATCGGGTAGATCATCGCCGACTGCACCTGGCTCTTCAGCTTGACGGCCTTTTCGATGTAGACGGCCAGGCGCTTCAGAATGGTATCCAGGATGCCACCGGCCTCGCCGGCGGCAATCATGTTGCAGAACAGCGCGTCGAACACCCGCGGGTGCCGCTTCATGGCGTCGGCCAGCGACATGCCGCCCTCGACGTCCGAGCGCGTGGCCAGGATCACCTGTGAGAAGTACTTGTGTTCTTCCTGGTTGCCGAGAATATCGAGGCACTGCACCAGCGGCAGGCCGGCATCGATCATCACCGAGAACTGGCGGGTGAACACCGCCAGGTTCTTGGCTGGCACGCTGCGCGCCTTCAGCGGCTTGACGGGCTTGGCCGCATCCTTGGCCTTGGCCGGCTGGATGCGCGTGACCTGGATCTGCTCGCGCCGCAGCGCCGACACCACGGCGTCCATGGTATCGCCGACACGCTCACCCGATACCGTCTCGCCGGTGCGGGTGCGTCCTGAGAATGCGAAAGTGGCCATAATCAATCTCCGATATCAGTGTCCCGATCGTCGATTGGGGGAGGCACTGACATACTACTCGCTACGACCCGGGCCGCATCGGCGGCCGCGGCCCGGCACCCGGTCCGCCCGGCCGCCCCAATCCGGCTCCGGCCACGACACCGGCGCCACGATTGATCATTTCCTGCAGCTCCTCGCGGTTGGACGAGGCGGTCATCGCCGTCTCGACGGTGATCAGGCGCCGGAAGTAGAGCGTCGCCAGTGACTGGTTCATCGTCTGCATGCCCAGTTTTTCCTGGCCGGTCTGCATCGCCGAGTAGATCTGGTGGACCTTGTCCTCGCGGATCAGGTTGCGGATGCCCGGCGTCGGCACCAGGATCTCGAGCGACACCACCCGGCCCTTGCCGTCGGCGCGCGGCAGCAGCGCCTGGCAGACGATGCCCTCGATCACGAGCGACAACTGGGTGCGAATCTGCGACTGCTGGTGCGACGGGAACACGTCAATGATGCGGTTGATGGTGGACGCCGCCGAGTTGGTGTGCAGGGTGCCGAAGGTGAGGTGGCCGGTTTCGGCGATGCGCAGCGCCGACTCGACCGTCTCGAGGTCGCGCATTTCGCCGATCAGCACCACATCGGGATCCTCGCGCAGCGCCGCGCGCAGCGCCGCGGTAAAGCTCTGGGTGTCGCTGTGCAGCTCGCGCTGGTTGATCAGGCAGTTCTTGTGCGTGTGCAGGTACTCGATCGGGTCCTCGACGGTCAGGATGTGGCCATGCCGTTCGGTGTTGATCTTGTCGATCATCGCCGCCAGCGTCGTCGACTTGCCGCTGCCGGTCGGGCCGGTGACCAGCACCAGGCCGCGCGGCCGTTCGGACATCTTGGCCAGCACCGCCGGCAGCCCCAACTCCTCGAACGGCCGGATGCGTTCGGGAATCTGCCGGTAGACGGCGCCGACCGCGCCCTTCTGGTTGAACATGTTGCAGCGGAAGCGCGCCACGCCGCGGATGCCGAACGAGAAGTCGAGTTCGAGTGTCTCCTCGAAACGCTTCTTCTGGGCGTCGGTGAGCACCGCGTAGGCCAGCGCCTTGGTGTCGGTCGGCGTCAGTTCGGGATACTCGAGCCGCTGTAATTCGCCGTGCACGCGCACCTGCGGCGGCGAGCCGATCGACAGGTGCAAGTCCGACCCGGACAGCTCGACAGTCTGCTTGAGGAGATCAGGTAGCGTGGCCATTAGTTGTGCCTAACTTTCAACTTTCAACTTTCAACTTTCAACGCTGGTTACTTGACGGTCTCGCGCAGCACTTCTTCGATTGTCGTCACGCCGTCCTTGACCTTGCGCAGCCCGCTGCCGCGCAGGGTAATCATGCCCTCTTCGATCGCCTTGCGGCGAATCTCGAGCGCCGAGGCGCCGACCAGGATCAATTCCCGCAACTCGTCGGTGACTTCCATCACCTCGTAGAGACCGACCCGGCCCTTGTAGCCGGTCTTCAGGCACTTCTCGCAGCCGGTGCCCTTCTTGGGTTTGACCGAGGCGGCATCGGCCGCCGAGAAGCCGGCGTGCTCCATCGCCGCCGGCGGCACCTCGTCTTCGACCTTGCAGTTGACGCACACCCGGCGCACCAGGCGCTGCGCACAGACCAGGTTGAGCGAGCTGGCGACCAGGAACGGCTCGATGCCCATGTTCATCAAGCGGCTGATGGTGCTGGGCGCGTCGTTGGTGTGCAGGGTTGACAGCACCAGGTGGCCGGTCAGCGCGGCCTTGACCGCGATTTCCGCCGTTTCAAAGTCACGAATTTCGCCGACCAGGATGATGTTGGGATCCTGGCGGAGGAAGCTGCGCAGCGCCGCCGCGAAGTTCAGGCCGATGTTCTCGCGCACCTGCACCTGGTTGACCCCAAGCAGGTTGAACTCGACCGGATCCTCGGCGGTCATGATGTTGGTTTCCGGCGTGTTCAGCTTGGAGATCGAGGAATACAGCGTGTTGGTCTTGCCGCTGCCGGTCGGGCCGGTCACCAGCACCATGCCCCACGGCTTCTGGATCTGGGTCTCGAGTTTGGTCAGCGACTCCTGCTCGAAACCGAGCTTGGTCATGTCAAGCATCAGCTTGCCCTTGTCGAGCAGACGCATGACGATCTTTTCGCCGAACAGTGTCGGCAGGCACGAGACACGGAAGTCGATGTCTTTCTGCTGGCCGTTGTCGCTGAAGCGAATCTTGATGCGGCCGTCCTGCGGCAGCCGCTTTTCGGCGATGTCGAGCTTCGCCATGATCTTGATGCGCGAGGTGATGGCATCGCGCATCTTGAGCGGCGGCGCCATGATGTTGTAGAGAATGCCGTCCATGCGGTAGCGGACGCGAAACTCCTTCTCGTACGGCTCAATGTGGATGTCGCTGGCGCCCTTGGAGATGGCCGACATCAGGATCACGTTGACCAGCTTGATGACCGGCGCCTCTTCACCCTGGCGGGTGAGCATCTCGGCGCTGATCTCCTCGAGGTCTTCCATGACCTCGACGTCGCCGCCGACGTCGGCGAGCATGGTCGGCATCTCAGTGAGCGAGCGGGTCGCCATGTCGAGCGCGCTTTCGCCGCTCTGCTCGACCATCTGGTTCGCCTGGTTGCCGCCCTTGCCGGCCGGCGCGCTGCCGACGCCGTAGTACTTGTCAATCGAATCAAGCACCGCCGTTTCCGACGCCACCACCGGCTCGACGTTGTAGCCGGTCATGAACTTGACGTCGTCCATCGCGAAGACGTTGGTGGGGTCGGTCATCGCGATCGTCAGCGTGGCGCCGGCGCGGCTGAGCGGGACGATTTGATACTTGCGCGCGGTCTCGGCGGGGACCAGCTTGATGACCGCGGCGTCGATCTCGAACTGGTTCAGGGCGATCGAGGGCACGCCGTACTGCTTGGACAGCAGCGCGGTAATTTCCTCGTCCTTCACGAAGCCCATCTTCACGAGGTTGGCGCCGAGCTTGCCCCCGTGCTGCTTCTGGTAGTTCAGCGCTTCCTGAAGCTGGACCGCCGTGATGCGCTTCTCCTTGAGAAGCAGTTCACCAATCCTGACCGCCATGACCTGCTGACGAACCCTCCCTAGAATGAATAGCGCAACCCCAGGCTCCACGACCGCTGGTCGTCGCCCGAGGCAAGAAATCCTTCAACGTAGAATCCAGCCACCAGCGCCGAGGCGCCGGCCGACACGATCGCCCGCGATGGCCCCAGCGTGCTGCCGCGAACACCACCGCGCACACCAAGACGCCGCGCCAGCCACCACGTCTCCACCCCGGCGGCCAGGTCGCGCCGCGCACCGCTCGGTGTCTCGCGGTCGGCAAGGTCGCTGTCCACCGCCACCACCACGCGCGAGTGCCCCGGCCAGCCCGACCCCCATCCGCCACCAATTCGCACCTGTCGCTCGACCGCAACGACCTCGCCGCCGGCATCATCGAGTGCGAACGTCGGCCGGGCCAGATTCCGGCCAACCACTCCAAGCCGGAAGCGATTGGCCGCCGCCATCAAGCTGGCGTCCACGTCGGGCCTGGTCGAATCGCCCCCCCACACCACTTTCGGCGTCGCCGAGACGACGAGGTGCTCGGTCACCGAGTGCAGCAAGCTCACGGCGATCGTGGAGATCGCGATCGTATGCACACTGCTCCGCACTTCTTCTCGGCTTGGAGCGCCCATCACTGCAGGCCCCACCGCCGCGATACCATACGCCCCCTGCCGGTAGTAGGCCAGACCAATCGGCGGGAGCGAAAATGCCACTAATGCCTGGCGTTTCCCTGACCCGCCCGAGTTTGGCTCGACGCCGCCAAACTCGGCGTTGAAACTGACCAACGCGCCGGTAGCCAGCCCGGCCGGGTTCCAATACACTGCTGTAGCGTCATCCGCCACACCGACAAACGCCCCACCCATTCCGTTGGCACGGACCCCAACCGCGGTCTGGGCATCAGCCTGCGTGACGGCCAACAGGGACAGAATCGCCGTCAGGGCGGTTAGGCTGCGAAAATTTGGTAACATTGAAACTTAGTTTTGAGTCTTCAAAACGCCCAGACTACGGCAGGGGATACGACGAAAGCCCGGCGACCCGAGGCGCTTCGGCGTGGCAAGTCCATCGTATTCAGCGGTTTGGAGGCCTGTCAAGGAAACCAATGCGCCGCGAAATTCGTATCAGACAGCAAGGAACGGGTCAATGCGGTTGATCGGAGTGCTGTGGCATCCTCGGCGAACCATGGCCGAGGTGGTGCTCCACCCCAAGTTTCTGACCGCTTGGGTGATTGTGCTGGCCATTCTGGCGATCTGCGCGGTGGCGCTGCTGCCGACCGGGGTGGGCCGGCAGGCCGTTGTCGATGAGCAGGTGCGGGTGGTCGAAGCACTCGGTGGCCGCGTGGACGATGCCGCGTACGCCGCCTTCCAGGCAAATCCTCCCTGGCTGGTGTATTTGACGAGCGGCGGGCGGTTACCGTTGACGCCGGCCGTCACCCTGCTCGTCGCGGCCGGCCTGATGGGCCTGGCGGCGATCGACGGTGTCAAAGTTCGCTACGGGGTGGCGCTGGCGATTTCGGTGTACGCGAGCGCGGCGCTGGTGCTGCAGCAGGTGGTGGCGACACCGCTGCATTTCGTTCGTGAGTCGCTGACCAGCCCCACCAACATCGCGGGCGTGTTGCCGATGCTCGAGGAAAGCAGCCTGCCGGCGCGGTGGCTTGGCGCGATTGATGTTTTCGGGCTGTGGTGGGTGTGGCTGCTGGCCGTGGGCCTGGCGGCGGCGACCGGCCAGCCGGCACGGCGATACGCGGCGCGGCTGCTGGTGGCATACGTAGGAGTTGCGGCGATAGTCGCCGCGGTGTTTGCGGTTCTTGGGGCTGAGTAAGGGGGACACGTGTTTCGCAGGAAGTGGCTTCTCGTCGTTATCGTGCTGCTCATCGTTGGCGCCGGCGCCGGCGCGTTCTTCGCCAACCGGGGCGAAACCGGCGTCGCCGTGACGGCCGAAACCATTCAGAAGCGCGATCTCCAGGCGATCGTCTCGGCGTCCGGGAAGATCGATCCCAAGAAGACGGTCAACATCAGCGCCCAGACGATGGGCCGGGTCACCCGTCTCGGGGTCAAGGAAGGCGACCACGTCAAGGCCGGCCAGTTCCTGCTCCAGATCGATCCGGTCAATGCCGAAGCCGCCGTGCGGCGCGACGAGGCCTCGGTGGCCGGCGCCATGACCGCTCTCGAACAGTCGAAGGCTTCGCTGCTCAGCAGCCGAGCCAACCTCGACAGCGCCCGCCAGTCGCTGCGTCGCCAGCAGGAACTGTCGGCCGCCGGCCTGACCACCAAGGAAAACCTCGAACGGGCGCAGACCGACGTCGACGTGCGCGAAAGCGACCTCAAGGCCCGCGAGCAGGAAATCAAGAACCGCGAGACGCAGCTCAACCAGCAGCGAGCCGGCCTGGCCAGCAGCCGCCACAGCCTCGCCCAGGTCCGTTTCGAAGCGCCGTTTGACGGCATCGTCACCCGCCGCAACATCGAAGAGGGCGAGAACGTGATGGTCGGCACCATGAACAACGCCGGCACCGTGCTCCTGACTGTCGCCGACATGTCGGTGATCGAGGCGGAGGTTGAAGTGGACGAAACCGACATTCCCTTCGTCCAGATGGGCCAGAAGGCCAAGGTCACCATCGACGCCATTCCCGACCAGGAATTCATTGGCACGGTGACCGAGATCGGCAACAGCCCGATTCAGACCGCCGGCGCCGGCACCACGCGGACGGCCACCAACTTCAAGGTGGTGGTCACCATTGAGGGCCAGATTCCCGACGTGCGCCCCGGCTTCACCTGCACGGCGGAGATCACGACGGCAACGCGGCAGCAGGCGCTCTCGGTGCCGATCCAGTCGCTGACCGTGCGCGAACAGGTCTACGACGCGCAGGGCAACATCATCCACGAGCCGCGTCCGCCCAAGGCCCGCTTCCAGTTCGGCCCGGCCGCGGCGCCGGTGGCCGCCCCGGCGCGCGTGCTCGAACCCGGCCAGAAGCGCGAGGAAGTGGAGGGCGTGTTCGTCATCCGCGACAGCAAGGCCACCTTCACCAAGGTCAAGCTCGGCATCGCCGGTGAACGCTACCTCGAAGTCCTGGGCGGATTGAAGGAAGGCGACCGCGTGATTACCGGGCCGTTCGATTCGGTGCGCACGCTTTACGAGAACGACCTGGTGAAGGAAGCCAGTGCGCCGGGCAGCGCCGCGGCCGGTGGCAGCGGCGTGGCCGTGCGCGTCGGCGGGTAACCACCGTCCATGTCACAGCTGTTCGAGTCGATCCTGCTGGCGCTCGATTCGATCTGGGCCAACAAGCTCAGGTCGTTGCTGACGCTGCTCGGCAATATTGTCGCCGTGTCGTCGATCATCACGGTGGTCGCGTTGATCACCGGGGTGAACGGCGCGGTGACCGACGCCATCGTCTCGGATTTGGGCGCCGACTCGTTCACCGTGCAGCGCATGGGCATCACCCAGAACGAAGACGAGTTCGAGCGCATGCGCAATAACCCGCTGGTCACGCTCAAGGACGCAGCGGCGATCAAGCGCTTCGGCGAGTCGATCGACTCGGTGATGGCGCAGGCGCAGACGTCGACCCGGGTCGCCTATCGCGACGAAGAACTGGAGTCGGTCCAGGTGCAGGGCGTGAGCGAGGAATACCTCGACTTCACCACCTTCGACGCCGAACGCGGCCGCATGGTGACGCCGACCGAGGTCACGCGCAAGCGGCAGGTGGCGCTGATCGGCTGGGGTATCGCCGACCGCCTGTTCGGTGCCGCCGAGGCGCTCGACAAGGACATCCGCATCGCCGGCGTGCCGTTCACGGTGGTGGGCGTCAGCAAGAAGAAGGGCGCGGCGTTCGGCCAGTCGCTCGATGAATTCGTGGTGATTCCGCTCGGCTCGTTCCAGAAGCTGTTTGGCGCGCGCCAGTCGCTGTCGGTCATGATCCGGCCGCGCGATGCCTCGCTGGTGGCACTGGCCAAGGACGAGACCCGCGTTGCCCTGCGCGTCGCCCGCGGGCTCAAGCCCCTGGAACCGGATAACTTCGGCATCGTCGCGTCCGATTCGGTGCTCGGCATCTTCCAGCAGGCCACGGCCGGCATTGCCGTCGTGCTGGTGGGCATTGTCGGCCTGTCGCTGCTGGTCGGCGGCATCGTCATCATGAACATCATGTTGATGGTGGTGAGCGAGCGCACGCGCGAGATCGGGCTGCGCAAGGCATTGGGGGCCAAGCGCCGCGACATCATGTCGCAGGTGCTGACTGAGTCGATCACGCTGTCGATCGTCGGCGGTATCGTCGGCATCGCCCTCGGCGCCGCCTTCTCCACCGTCATTTCCTCGCTGACGCCGGTGCCGTCGAGCGTGGAGACCTGGTCGGTGGTCCTGGGCGTCACCATCACAGCATTGGTCGGTTTGGTGTTCGGCTACTACCCGGCGCGCCGCGCGGCGTCGCTCGATCCGATTGAAGCCTTGCGCCGGGAGTAATTGTGGCCACCTTCACCAAACAGATGGCGCTGATGCGCGAGACGGCCGAAATGGCCATGAGCACGCTGCGCACCAACAAGATGCGCTCGGCGCTGACGGTGCTCGGCGTGGTCATCGGCGTGACCTCGATCGTCGGGATGACCTCGCTGATCCGCGGCTTCGACACCTCGCTGCGCGACTCGATCAACTCGCTCGGCCCCAACACCGTCTACGTGCAGCGGTTTGGCGGGCTGAGCTTCGCCTCGGGCGCCTCGTTCCAGACCCTGATGCGCCGCCCGGGCATCACCGTCGCCGACATGGAGGCGATCGAGCGCCTGGTGCCGTCGGCGGGCATCGTCGACATCTGGCTCGGCGCCGGACCGCCGCAGCCGTCGATGGAACGGATCTTCTACCGGGGTGAACGCACGCGGCCGTCGCCAATCATGGGCACGACCGAACGCTACGTCGAGGTGAACTTCGCCACCATGTTTGCCGGACGGTCGTTCACCGAGCAGGAAGTCCTGCGCAACCGCGCGGTCGCGGTGATCGGCTACGGCCCCTTCCAGGCGCTGTTTGAAAAGCGCGGCATCGATCCGATCGGCAAGCCGGTGCGCATCGGTGCCATCGAATACACCGTGATCGGGGTCGTCGGGCCGCGGCCGGCCGCCGGCGGATTCAGCCTCGGCCAGGACGACTTCGCGATCGTCCCCTACACGGCGTATCGCAAGCAGTTCGGCAACGAGCGCGTGCGGCAGGGCCCCTTCGGCGGCATGCCGGCGATGATCGTGGTGGTCCCGCGCGCCGACGCGTCACGCGCCGACACCATGCAGGAAGTCGAAACCGTGATGCGGATTCGCCACGGCCTGACGCTCGATCAGCCCAACGACTTCGATTTGGTCACCTCGGACGCCATCCTGGCCGTCTGGGACCAGATCTCGGCCGCCATTCTGTTGTCACTGGTCGTGATCTCGTCGATCGCCTTGATGGTGGGCGGTATCGGTGTGATGGCCATCATGACCATCTCGGTGACCGAGCGCACCCGCGAGATCGGCGTCCGTAAGGCGATCGGCGCCCGGCGGCGCGAGATCCTGGTGCAGTTCCTGATCGAGGCGGCGGTGCTGACCTCGGTGGGCGGGATTCTCGGCGTGCTGATGGGCAGCGCCATCGGCCTGTCGGTCAACCTGATTTCGGGCTTCCCGGTCTCCCTGCCGTGGTGGTCGTTCGCGCTTGGGCTGGGTTTCTCGGCCTCGATCGGCATCTTCTTCGGCATGCTTCCCGCCTGGCGCGCCTCCCGGCTCGACCCGATCGAAGCACTGCGCTACGAATAGGCCGGGATCCGGGATCCCGGGCTCCGGGATCCGGCCTGAACCAAGCCACCTGAGCACTTCGGATCCCGGGCCCCGGGCCCCGGATCCCGGATCCCGGATCCCGGGTCTCGATCTAATATCCCCCTTTCGGGCGTCGGCCGCCCGGGAGGGTATCCGCTATGAAGGTCTACGACGCTGCCAGCATCCGCAACGTGGCTGTAGTCGGGCACGGCGGTTCTGGCAAGACCCAGTTGGTGTCGGCCCTGCTGTTCGACACCGGAATGGTGAACCGCCTGGGCCTGGTGGACGAGGGGACCACGGTCACCGACTACGACGAAGAAGAAATCACCCGCAAGCACACACTCTCGGCCAGCCTCGCCTACGCCGAGTGGAACCAGACCAAGATCAACCTCATCGATACGCCCGGCTTCGGCAACTTCTTCAGCGATGCGCGGGCCGCATTGCGCGTGGCGGACGCCGCGGTGGTGGTCGTCGATGGCGTCGCCGGCGCGGAAGTGCAGACCGAAAAGGCCTGGGCCGTGGCCGACGAGTGGAACCTGCCCCGCCTGGTCGTCGTCAACCGGCTCGACCGCGACCGCGCGTCGCTTGAGCGCACGCTTGACTCGGTGCGGCAGACGCTGGGCCGGGCGATCATCCCCATCCAGCTCCCCATCGGCGAGGAGAAGGCCTTTACCGGCGTGGTGGATTTGGTGGCCATGAAGGCGCTGACCTTTGCCACCGACGGCTCCGGCAAGATGACCGAAGGTGCCGTGCCGGCCGCGCTGGCCGACGCCGCCGCCTCGGCACGCGAGGCGCTGATCGAAATGGTGGCCGAGGCAGACGAATCGCTGATGGAGCAGTTCTTCGACGCCGGCACGCTCACCCAGGAAGAACTGCTGAAGGGCCTGGCCGCGGCGACCAGGGCCGGCAAGCTGTTCCCGCTGGTCTGCACCTCCGGCCGCCACAACATCGGGGTCCAGCCGCTGCTCGATGCCATCCTGGCCTACCTGCCGTCACCGGCGGAACGGCCGTTCTCGGCGACCGTCAACGGCGGCGCCGAGGTTCGCCCGGCCGACGAGAAGGCCCCTTATGCCGCCTTTGTCTGGAAGACGGTTGCCGACCAGTTCGCCGGGCGCATCACCATGTTTCGCGTCTACCAGGGCGTGCTGAAGGCCGACTCCACCATCACCAATGCGTCGCAGGACAAGCCCGAACGGCTCGGCCACCTGATTGTCATGCAAGGCAAGACCGCGACCAACGTGCCCGAGTTGAAGGCCGGCGACCTCGGCGCGGTTGCCAAGTTGAAAGACACCCGCACCAACGACACCCTGGCCGACAAGGCGGCCGGACTCACCTTCGCACCCATCGTGTTCCCGGAGCCGGTGCTGTCGTACGCGATCGAACCCAAGAGCCGCGGCGACGAGGACAAGATCAGCACGGCCATGCATCGGCTGGAGGAAGAAGACGGGACGGTCCGCTACCAGCGTGACCCGCAAACCCACGAACTGCTGCTGGCCGGCCAGGGGCAGTTACACATCGAGGTAACGGTCGCCAAGTTGAAGCGGCGCTTCAGCGTGGATGTGCTGCTGAAGCCGCCCCGCATCCCCTACCGCGAGACCATCACCGCGCGCGTCGAGGCGCACGGCCGCCACAAGAAGCAGACCGGCGGCCATGGCCAGTTCGGCGACTGCAAGATCCGCATGGAGCCGCTGCCACGCGGCAGCGAGTTCGAGTTCGTCAACGACACCTTCGGCGGATCGATTCCGCGGCAGTTCATTCCGGCCGTGGAAAAAGGGATCCAGGAGTCACGGTTACGCGGTTACCTGGCCGGCTACCCGGTGGTCGACTTCCGCGTGGTGCTCTATGACGGCTCGTATCACGACGTCGATTCGAACGAGCTGTCGTTCAAGACCGCCGGCTGGCTGGCGTTCAAGGACGCCATGTCAAAGGCGCACCCGGTACTCCTCGAACCGATCATGAACGTCGAGATCTACTCGCCCGGCGATCACGCTGGCGACCTGATGGGCGACCTCAACGGGCGTCGCGGCCGCATTTCGGGCATGGAGGCCAAGGGCCAGACCACCGTGATCAAGGCGCAGGTGCCGATGGCGGAGATGCTCACCTACGAGCAGCACCTGACGTCGGTGACCGGCGGCCGCGGCTCGTACCACATGGAATACTCGCATTACGACGAGGTGCCGGCAGTGATGCAGCAGAAGATTGTCGCCACCGCCAAGGCGGCCGGGCACCATGTCGCCGACGAACCGGCCTAGGCCTTGAGCGACACGCCGAGATCCTGGATCAGACCGTCCCTGAGCCCGTAGATCCAGCCGTGCAGTTGCAACGGCTGGTCGCGGCGCCATGCGTCCTGTACGATCGTGGTGCGGGCGAGGTTACGTACCTGCTCGGTGACGTTCAGCTCGGCCAGGCGATCGACCCGCGCGTCCACGTCGGCCAGGCCCAGCAGCTCGGCCTGGTGCGCCTCCTTCACGTCCTGCACGTGCTGCAGCCAGTTGTCGATCAGCCCGTGGGCGGTGCCGTCGAGCGCAGCGCGGATGCCGCCGCAGCCGTAGTGGCCGCAGACGATCACGTGCCTGACCTTCAGCACGTCCACCGCGAACTGCAGCACCGACAGGCAGTTGACGTCGGTGTGGACGACGACGTTGGCGACGTTGCGGTGCACGAACAGCTCGCCGGGGTCGAGGCCGACGATCTCGTTCGCCGGCACCCGGCTATCGGAACAGCCGATCCACAGAAATTGCGGCGCCTGTTGGCCGGCCAGCCGCGTGAAGAATGTGGGGTCCTGCTTGACCCGGTTGGCGGCCCAGGCGCGATTGTTGGAAAGGAGCTTGGTCGGCGAATCCATCGGCCCACAGTTTACCGTCGTCTTGCCACCCACGTCGTCATCGACCGCTGATCGTGGACGACGGTCGTCTTGATGGGATCCAGCAGCTCCCCGCCCAGGCGGGCGGTCCATTCGAGAACGGTGGCGGCGTCCACCAGGTAGCGATCCGAGCCGTCCGGAAGCCGGTAGCGCCCGCCTCCGCTCGCCTGTTCCACTGGCGCGAGCTGCGGCGTGGCAGGCCCGCTGTCGAGGGCGCGCACCTGGTCCTCGATGCCAATCGTGGACGCCAGCCGGGCGAAGAACAGACCGCCCGGTTTCAGCACCCGCCACAGCGCCTGCACCATGGCCGCGAAGTGCTGATCGTCACGGGCAAAGTGCAACACGGCGCTCGCCAGGACGACATCCGCACTGGCCTCTGGAAACGACGTGTCTTCAATCGCCTCGACGCGCAAGTCTGCGGCCACGCCCAGGCCGGCCGCCAGCGCCTGGACCTTGGCGATCGCGTCGGGACTCCGGTCGTTCCCGCACACCGTGTACCCCTGGCGCAGCAGGTAGACCAGGTTGCGGCCGCCGCCGCAGCCGGCATCAAACACGCGGACAGGCTCGGCGTCGCGGCCAGCGGCCGCGGAGGCGGACGTAAAGCGCCCGCGCAGCAACTGGTCGAAGACGTAGATGTCGATGTCGCCGAATTCAGCTTGGAGGTTCATTGTCGGGCGCGAGCGCGCCAACCGGAGGCGGGGAGAACGAGAGGAATGCCAGAATGAAACAGGAGGTCAAGAGACCAGGAAAGAACCATTTGAGTTTCTCCTGACCTCCTGACCTCCTGTTGATGCGTTAGGCGCCGCCGGCCTTGCGCGGCGTTGAGGTCTGCTTCGAGGCGCCACGCGCGGGCTTGCTGGCCTTGGTCTTGGGACCGCCGTCGCCCTTGCTCTTCTGGCCGCCGCGGATGCTCTTGGCCGCCGCCTTGAGGCGCTCGCCGACGCTCTTCTGCGTCTTCGGCTTCTCGCCGGCTGCCGCCGCTTCCTCGGCTGCCTTCTTCTCGGCCTCAGCCTTCGCCGGGTCGAACTCGCTGCCGATGAGCTCGATCAGGGCCATCTCGGCGGCATCACCACGACGGTGACCGATCTTGAGGATGCGGGTGTAGCCGCCCGGGCGCTCCATGAAGCGGGGGGCCAGCTCGTCGAACAGCTTGGTGACCACCGTTTCGTTCAGCACGTCACGCATCACGAGCCGGCGCGCCGAGAGCGTGACGCCCTTCGGATCGCTGGCCTTGACGCCGCGCTTGGCGATGGTGATCAGGCGCTCGACGTACGGGCGCAGTTCCTTGGCCTTGGGCACGGTCGTCTCGATGTGCTCGTGACGAAGCAGGGCCTCGGCCTGGTTGCGCAGCAGGGCCGTACGGTGCTCGGACTTGCGGCCGAGCTTGCGGTGTGCATTTCGATGACGCATGACTGTTTATTCCGCCGTCGAGGGCGAGTCGAGCTTCATGCCGAGGCTCAACCCCATCGACGTCAGGATCTCCTTGATCTCGTTGAGCGACTTGCGCCCAAAATTCTTGGTCTTCAACATCTCGGTTTCGGTCTTGCCCACCAGCTCGCGGATGGTCCGGATGTTGGCGTTCTTCAGGCAGTTGTACGACCGCACCGACAACTCCAGCTCTTCGACGCTCTTGTCGAGGTGCTCGTTGGTGATGCCGGCGCGCGGCGTCTCGGCACCGGCCTCGGCCATCTCATCGTCGGCCTCATCCAGGCTGACGAAGATGTTCAGGTGGTCGCGGATCAGCTTGGCCGACAGCGAGACGGCGTCGCGCGGCGTCACCGAGCCGTTGGTCCACACTTCGATGGTCAGCTTGTCGTAGTCGGTGGTCTGGCCGATGCGGGCGCCTTCCACCAGGTAGTTGACCTTCTTGACCGGCGAGTGCACCGAGTCGATCGGGATCCAGCCGATGCCGAGATCTTCGTCGAAGTTGCGATCGGCCGAGACGTAGCCGCGGCCGCGCTTGACCCGCAGCTGCATGTGCAGCTTGCCGCCCTCGGCGATGGTCGCAATCACCGCATCCGGTTCCAGGATTTCGACGTCGGCATCGGGTTCGATATCCGAGGCGCGCACCGGGCCCGCCTTGTCTTTGCGCAGCGTCAGCGTCTTGGTGTAGTCGACGTGACAGGTCAGCGGCAACTGCTTGAGGTTGAGGATGATGTCGGTGGCGTCTTCGACCACGCCCTTGATCGGCGAGAACTCGTGCAGCACGCCGTCAATCTGCACCGCGGTGATGGCGGCGCCTTCGATCGACGACAACAGCACGCGGCGCAGGGCGTTACCGACCGTGGTGCCGAAACCGCGCTCGAAGGGCTGGGCGTAGAAGCGGCCGAAACGGTCGGTCAGCGTCTCGCGCTCGAAGTCGAGGCGCTTGGGCCTCTGAAAACCTTTCCACAACATGGGATCTCTTCCTTTTCGCTACGGGCCAATCTCCCGGGGTCCCCGGCACGCGTTCTTCGCGTGCTGGGGCGGAGACTTGGCCACCAGGCCTGCGGGTAATGACCACGCTCGCTCGCTGCAGGCCTGAAAAGCTGCTGGAGCGCGGCTTGCGATAGGGCAGGTGGGGCGGGTCAGGCTGGCAGGGCGGCGT
>JAKFYH010000010.1 GCA_021730945.1 Acidobacteriota bacterium
ATCGAAGTGTTCTATAACCAGAAGCGTCGGCACTCCACACTCGGCCAGATCAGTCCGGCAGAGTTCGAGCGGCGGGCACTAGCTCAGGCAGCGTAGTTAAACCGTCCACCAAATCGGATCAGGCTCACTACTGGTGAAAGTGCTATAAAGGAGGTGTGCGGCGCTTTGCTCTGGTTCTTTTCGTGACCGCTCTCTCAATCAGCGCCAGCGGCGTGATTGAGCTGGTGATCCCAGAGGCGTGCTCCATTGAGGAGGCGGCCTCCAGCCAGGATCAGGACTGCTCAGCGACCTGCTACCGATGCCATTGTGGTCGTTCCATTGAGGTCGCCGCGTATAGCCTGGTCGCCGGGCACGTTCCGTTAGTCGCCGAAGCAATTCCTCCAACGCCATTCGTTCTACGCGGAAGTCCTTCCGAAATCCTGCACGTTCCCAAGCTCTAACTCCATCTAGCCAAGTCACCTAAAGTTGCGCCCTTCGCCTGCGCGGGGGGAGGTGCGTCGTTGTCGGCTGTCTTCGAAGGAGAGTTATGCGCGTAGCGTGGAACACGCTTGCGTTGGTCGCGGCGTTCGCGTCCGGCGTCAGTCCGGCTTGGGCCCAAGTTCCCTTGACCTTGAGCGAAGCCCTGTCGCGGGCGCGCGAACGAGCGCCAGAGATTGTGAGCGCACGTCTCGCGATCGACGAAGCTCGGGCCCGACTGGCCGGAGCAACCCACCGGCAGTTGAATCCAGACGTGGACTTTGCTGCCGGCAATCGGCAAGGCAACGGCGAACGGTCAACCGATCTCGACGTCGGTTTCTCGCAATCGTTCGAGCCGGGCCAACGCCGCTCATCCAGAGAGGCTATGGCGAATGCGAGCATCGCGCAGAGCACGGCAAGCCTCGAGGACGTCACGCGCGCGACCCTCCTGGAGACAGCCACACTTTTCCTTCGCTCACTACAGCTGTCTGAACGCGTGCGGCTCTTGGAGAGATCCGTGGAGTTGGCGGACAACGTCCTGCAAATCGCCGATCGGCGCTTCCGCGCCGGTGATGTCGCCATTCTCGACGTCAACATCGCCCGAGCTGCAGCTGCCCGGATTAGAGCGGAGCGGCAGGGTGTCCTGGCCGAACAGGCGATCACGATTGGTGAGTTGAAGGAGTTGCTACAGCTGGAGGACGACATCACGCCGCAAGGCGATATGCCCACGGTTGCCAGCGTTGATCCTTCGCTCCTCGCGGATGCCACCAGCCGGCGTCCTGAAATTCGTGTCCTCGAAGCCGCGATTCAAGAGGCTCAGGCCCAGGAACAGTTCGGACGCAGCTTCGGCAGCGTCGAATTCGGCGTCGGCGCACGCTATCAGCGCGAAGAGCGCAACAACATCGTTTTGGGTGGCCTCACGTTGACGTTGCCAATGTTCTCGAAGGGCCAGGAGCCAATCGCGTCGGGTCTGGCCCGAGCCGCCCGGCTCAGAGCTGAGCTTGACGCCACACGCATTCGAATCGGCATCGAAGTACGGGCAGCCCTGGCGGCTTATCAACGCCGTGTCGAGGCAGTGCAAGTGCTGGAGCGCGACGCGCTGCCGGGACTCGACGAGAGCGTCACGTTGGCCACGCGCAGTTTCGAAGTCGGGCAGATCGGTCTTGCCGAGTTGCTACTGATTCGTCGCGAAATTATCGATACCAGATTTCAGTATCTCGACGCCTTGTTAGAAGCCGCAATTGCCCGTGTTGAACTTGATGCGCGGGCTGGAGTTCTCCGATGACCCGCAACCTTGTTGTAATCCTTTTCTGCGCGGCTAGTGTTAACGCGTGTGGCGGAGGCGGAGGACAGTCCGCGCCGGCCGAAACGGCGAAGCCCGCGACACCTCCCGAGTCCGCCGACGCCCACGTCGATCCGAACGAGGTCAAGGTCGAAGAGGCCATGCTTCGCGACTTGCGAATCACTACTGCTGCTGTCGAATCCCGGACCGGCGCGGAGGACGTGACCTTGCTCGGGGAGCTTGCCGTCGATGAGCGCAACTACGCCGAGGTCGGTGTACCGGTGCCAGCGAGGGCCATGCGACTGATGGCCGGTCCCGGGGATCAGGTTCGCGCCGGTCAGATGCTGGTCGAACTTCAAAGCCCAGAACTTGGGAAACTGCGCGCGGAGTATGTCTCCGCGCAGGCCCGGCTCACCCTCGCTGAAGGTGCGCTGAAGCGCAAACGCGAACTGGCCGCTGAGAAGATTGTCCCCCAGCGAGAAGTCCAGGAAGCCGAGACGGATGCTACGCAAGCGCAGGCCGCCGTCAGATCTGCGAGCGCCGCGTTGACAGCGCTTGGCGTTCCGCCCTCCACCTCCGGTGATGCGGAGAGCCGCAGTGCTGCGACGTTCGGACTGCGTTCACCGGTGGCCGGCACGGTCCTCGAACGCAACATCGTTCAAGGTCAGATGCTCGACCCGGCAACGCCTGCGTTTCGAATCGCCAACCTGGCGACGTTATGGCTCACTGTCCACGCCTTCGAGCGGGACGCCGTTCGCATTGCGAAGGGCGCGAACGCGCGTCTGACTTTCTCCGCGCTACCCGGCGAGCAATTCCCAGGAGTGGTCACCCTTTTGGGCGGACAGGTTGCCAAGGAGTCCCGCACCATTCCAATTCGGATCGATGTCCGCAATCAGCGCGGCCTCCTGCGACCAGGGATGTCAGCGAGTGCAGCGGTGCCCGTCGGAGCGTCTGCGAGCCGGGTGCTGACCGTGCCTGTGGCTGCAGTGCAGCGTGTCCGCAACGAGTGGTGTGTGTTCCTGCCGAAGGATGCCAGCACCTTTGAGATCCGGAAGATCGGGCGGGGCAGAGATCTTGGTGACGAGGTCGAGGTCCTTTCGGGCTTGAAGACCGGCGAGAGGATCGTCGTCGAGGGCGCGTTTCTCCTCAAGTCACAGGCCGAAAAGGGCGAGGCCGACCATCATGACTAGCGTCGAGGTTCGCTCATGATTGCGCGCATCATTCGGAGCTCTTCGACGGCGCCGTTACTGACGGTGCTGCTGGTGCTTGCCGGCTCGGCGATCGGCGCCATCTGGTTGCAGGACTTGCGGCGAGATGTGTTTCCGGATCTCTCGGCCCCCGTATTCAATGTGATCGCCCAGAACGCTGCCATGGGCGCCGAGGAACTCGAAACAGCAATTGCGATTCCGCTCGAGGTCGAATTGGCCGGCCTGCCAAACGTCCGCAGGGTGCGCTCAAACTCGCAGCTTGGCGTGGCCCAAGTCACTATCGAATTCGAGCCGAATGCCGACTACTACCGCTCGCGACAATTCGTTGCCGAGCGAGTCGCACAGGCGGCGGGACAGCTGCCACCAGGGACCGAGCCGCCGCTCATCTCCAGTCTGACGGGACGCCTCAACGAGATCTTTGAGTTCACTCTTGAAGCCGACGAGGGAGCCGCTGACTTGATGGCGCTCAGGGATCTCGCCGAGTTTGAGATCAAGAATCGCCTGCTGGCGGTCCCCGGTGTATCGGCGGTCGAACGCCTCGGCGGATACCTCAGGCAGTTTCAGATTCAACTCGACCCCGATCGCCTTGCGGCCAGGAAGATCAGCCTGGACGAGGTGCTCCATGCCGTGGAGGAGTCGAACCTGAATGCGTCCGGAGGCATCGTCGCTCAAGGCGCGATTGAATGGACCGTCCGTGCTGTTGGCCGTGCGACGACTGTCGATGACCTGCGACGCACCGTCGTCGTCGTCCGAGGAGGCGTCCCGGTACTGCTCGGCGACGTGGCCGATGTCGTCGAAGCCGCCGCAGTGAGACGCGGAGTGGCCCACCGTCTCAAGGGCGAGGTGGTCAGCGCGCGGGTGACGAAGCAATTCGGCTCCGACACGGTGGAGGTGGCAGCAGGCATTCGTGCCGCCGTGGAAGACATCCGTCGCAGCCTTCCGGAAGGCGTTCAGCTTCGCATCGTCTACGACCAGTCGGTCCTGGTGAATGGCGCACTGGGTGGGGTCGGTCGAGCCGTAATGCTGGGCGGGGTGTTCGTCGTCCTCGTGATCCTGTTCCTGCTTGGGAACGTCCGGGCCGCATTGCTCGTGACTCTGACAATCCCGCTATCAATCGCGCTGGCGGGTCTGCTGCTTAAGCCGCTCGATGTGGGCCTGAACACGATGACGCTCGGCGGTCTGGCAATTGCCGTCGGCCTCCTTGTCGATGCTGCGATCATCATGGTCGAAAACATCCTGCACCGCCTTGCCGGTGCGGCGACCAAGACGGAGCGCCAATCGCGCGCTGTCGCTGCCGCGATCGAAGTGGCGCGTCCGATCGTCTTCGCCACGTTGATTGTCATCGTTGTCTTTTTACCGCTGTTTGGCATGAGCGGTATTGAAGGACGCATGTATCAACCGTTGGCGGCGGCGGTCATCGCCGCGATGGCCGCGGCTCTCCTGCTTGCGGTGACATTAGTGCCTGTTGCGGCTGGCACGATTCTTCGCGCCCCGGCTTCTGGTCATGACGAAGACGTCGCCCTGCTGCGACTCATCAAGCGGGCTTACGCTCCCATTCTTGACAGCTGTCTCCGACGACCAGGTACCGTGGCCCTCGTGACGCTGCTACTGGGCGCGCCCGGTGTTGGCCTTGCGCTCGTTGTTGGCAGCGATTTCATGCCTGCCCTGGACGAAGGCGCTTTTCTTCTCCAGACGGTGCTGCCCGCAGAGGCCTCGCTGGAAGAAGTGGACCGGCTCAATCACCGGGTTGAGGACCTTCTTCGAGAGGTGCCTGAGGTCGAAGACGTGATCCGGAGAACGGGACGTGCGGAACGGACCGAAGATCCGATGCCACACACCGTTTCGGACGTGCTGGTCGCACTGAAGACAGACAGAACGAGAGACCTTGCCGCCATCGAGGACGACATGCGCGAGCGTCTTGAGCATCTGCCCGGGATCGCCGTGCTGTTCACAACTCCGCTGGGGATGCGCATCGACGAAGGACTTGGAGGCACACCTGCCGATCTGTCGGTCCGGATCTTCGGTCCTGACCTGGAGACGTTGGGAGAGCTTGCCGAGCAGGCCGAGGCGATCATGGGCAGTGTGTCGGGATTGACCGACCTCCGCGCCGAGGAATTGTCTGGTTTGCCGCAGCTTCAGGTTGCCGTGGATCGGGAGGCCACGGCAAGGGTTGGTTTGGCGCCAGGTGATGTCATCAAAGCCATCCGCATTGGCCTTGTCGGAGAGGAGATGTCTCAGATCTGGGTCGGGCAGCGCCGTTTCGACCTCGTTGTCCGACTCCGAGACGACCGGCGTGACAATCTCGCTGCGATCCGCACAATGCTGATCGATGGGCACGATGGGACCAAGATCCCGCTTGGACAGCTCGCCACAATCACCCAGACATTCGGTCCCGCCGCAATTCGCCGCGAGGCGGGGACGCGAAGGATCGCAGTCGAAGCATCTGTCACCGGGCGAGACCTCGGGAGTGCTGCGGCCGATGTCCGCACGCGCCTGACAGAGCAATTGAAATTGCCCGCCGGCTACTTCTTTGATTTGGCTGGCAGGGTCGAGAACCAAGAGCGGGCGTCGCGCGCCCTTACCCTCGCCATTGGCGCGGCATTATTCGGCGTGTTCGTATTGCTCAATCTCGCCTTGGGATCGGCAATTGAAGCGTTGCTCATCTTGTGCACGGTGCCTATGGCGTTCGTCGGCGGCATTCTCGCGCTGCTCCTGTTTGGAGAGACCTGGAATGTTTCATCTCTGGTTGGCTTAATCGGTTTGTTCGGGATCGCAGTCCAAAACAGTCTCGTTCTCGTTACACAGATCCGCTCATTGATGGCTGAGGGACGCGATCTGGCTGGCGCAGTTCGCGAAGCGAGCATAGGGCGTGTCCGTCCGAAGTTGCTGACAGCCGCAACGGCGACGTTGGGTTTATTGCCACTGCTCGTCTTGCGCCTGCATGGCACTGAGATCGAGAGACCGCTGGCGGTTGTGATGATCGGCGGCTTGGTCACTTCGACGATCTTCACATTGCTTGTGCTGCCAACCTTCTACCTACAGGTGCAGCAATGGCTGGGGAGGCGCGTGAGCCATGGCTAATCGTTTGGAATTCCGGATTCACGGCATGGACTGCGCCGATGAGGTGGCGATCCTGCGACGCGAGATCGAGCCCATCGTCAAAGAGCCGGGCCGCCTATCGTTCGACATTCTTCGCGGAAAGATGAATGTTGAACAGGGCGACCCGGCTGTAACGGAAGCCGGTTTAGTTGCCGCTGTGGCGAAGACCGGCATGCGCGCCGAGGTGTGGCAGGACGAGAAACCGACTTCATCGGACATGAGTTTCTGGCAACGGCGAGGCCGGACTGTCTTGATGGCGGCGTCCGGTCTCCTCACTATCGCGGCGTTCGGCCTGCACGCATCGGTTGCCGGGCTCTCAGGTGCGGTCGGTTCTGAGGGCACCGGACTCGCCGAAGGTGAAGCTCCACTGGTGGCAGTGATTCTGTACGTCGCCGGAATTGTTTGTGGAGGCTGGTACGTCGCTCCAAGAGCGCTAGCCGCGGTCCTCAGGCTCAGGCCGGACATGAATCTGCTAATGGCGATAGCCGTGGTCGGCGCGGCGGCCATTGGCGAGTGGTTCGAAGCGGCGACGGTGACGTTTCTATTCGCCTTCTCGCTGGCCCTCGAATCGTGGAGTGTCAACCGAGCTCGACGTGCGGTTGAAGCGCTGATGGCGATCGCGCCGCCAACCGCGAGGCTACTCGCTCCGGACGGGTCGACGAAGGAAGTGAATGCGGCAGACGTAACTGTCGGGGCAATGATTCTTGTCAAACCAGGCGATCGGATCCCGCTAGACGGGACCGTCAGGCGCGGCACCAGCCAGGTCAATCAGGCGCCGATCACCGGCGAAAGCATGCCTGTCGATAAAGCCCCTCCCGCAGAGGTGTTTGCGGGAACGGTCAATGGTGACGGTGCCCTCGAAGTCGAAGTAACGCGCCTTGTGGGTGAAACGACGCTCGCTCAAATCATCAGGATGGTGGAAGAGGCCCAGAGCCGCCGGGCACCATCAGAGCAATGGGTCGACCGCTTCGCTCGGGTGTATACGCCGGTAATCCTCGGCGTGGCCATCCTGATTGCTGTCGTGCCGCCGTTGCTATTTGGTGGCGACTCCGGCGAATGGTTTTATCGTGCGTTGGTCCTGTTGGTGATCGGTTGCCCCTGCGCATTGGTCATTTCCACTCCAGTCAGCATCGTCGCCAGCCTCGCCGCCGCCGCCAAAGCCGGCGTATTGGTGAAGGGCGGCACCTTCATCGAAGCGCCTGCGAAGTTACGAGCGGTGGCGCTCGACAAGACCGGGACGCTCACTGCCGGTACCCCACAGGTCGTGGAGGTCAAGCCACTCGCGAATCACACCGAGCAGGAAATGCTGAAAGCAATGGGTGCGATTGAGGCCCACAGTGATCACCCTCTGGCACGTGCGATTGTCGCGCATGTGGAAGGAAAGGGAATTACCTGGTCTCCCGCCTCGGAGGTGCAGTCAGTGCAAGGTCGCGGTGTTACTGCAGCGATCGACGGCAAACGTTACTGGCTCGGGTCTCACCGTTATCTCGAGGAGTTGAAGCAGGAGACTCCGGAGCTCCACGAACAGATTGAGGCGATGTCGTCGGCGGGCCGCACGGTTGTCGTAATGGGAACCGACGATCATGTCTGCGGCTTCATCACTCTCGCCGACGCCGTCCGGCCCGAATCTGCGGCGGCCATTCGTGAGCTACATGCTGTCGGGGTTGAGCATGTGGTGATGTTGACAGGTGATAACAAGCCGACAGCGGAGCGCGTCGCTCGCGAAGTCGGCATCGATGAAGTGCATGCGGAGCTGCTGCCAGCGGATAAGGTCGCTGCTGTGGAAGATCTGGTCCGTCGCTTTACGTTCGTGGCCATGATCGGTGACGGTGTCAACGACGCGCCCGCGATGGGCCGAGCGACCATCGGGATGGCCATGGGTGCAGCAGGCAGCGATGCCGCTATTGAAGCGGCGGACGTGGCGCTCATGTCGGATGATCTGTCGCGACTGCCGTGGCTGATCAGACATTCGCGGCGCACGATGGGCATAATTCGTCAGAATGTGGTGCTGTCGCTGGGGGTCAAGTTGGTCTTTGTCGTTCTGACATTTGGCGGGTTCGCAAGCCTGTGGTCCGCAATCGCCGCCGACATGGGGGTGTCGCTGCTGGTTATTGCCAATGCGCTCCGATTATTACGCTAGGCATGAGGTTGCAATGGGTCGGCCCCATGCGTTACCCCTGGCAGGAGCGAACACGCGAATCACGTTTGGAGTATCGATGACGTCGGCGCCCTTCTCAACTGAAACGACCAACGCGCGGGTCAGTACGGTGACTGCCGCGATGGTTCTCACAGGCATGGCTGCTGGATTTGTCGGGGTCGGTGGCGGGGAGTTTCGGATTCCGGTCCTGGTGGAAGTGCTGCGTTACCCGCTCAAACTCGCAGGCGGAATCAATCTCGTGGTCGGGCTGTTCACGGTGACGCTCAGCATCGCTCGTCGTTGGGGCAATCAGTCATTAGCGTTAGACGATCTGGCGCTCGTAGTCGTTATGGGCGTTCTCTCCATAGCCGGCGCGGCGATTGGCGTCGTTGGTCGGGAACGATTACCCCTTCGGCCCCTGACGTTTGCTGTCGCTGGATACCTTGGCGTCGTGGGTCTGTGGATGCTCTACGAAGCATTTATTCACGCGGAGCATGTGCTGTTTGACCCGGAAGGAATGACCCGCCTGGCGTTCGCAGGCGCGGTCGCATTCGTAATTGCGGTGGTGAGCGGCGGACTCGGAATCGCCGGTGGAGAGATGCGCATTCCCGCGTTGCTCTACTTGTTTGCGGTTCCGATTCAAATGGCGGGTTTACTAAGCCTGATGGTCTCCGTCCCCACACTGGCGGCTGGCGCTGTAACCGACAGACGGATCGGCGGCCTACCAAACGCGGCGCTTCGCGTGGCGGTGCTAATGGGCGTGGCATCGGCTGTAGGCGTCCTGATTGGCACGGCTTTGTTGCCGTACGCCAATCGCGATTTGATCAAGGCCATGCTTGGCGCAATCCTTTTGCTAGCGTCGATCCACCTTGTGGCCCGACCGCCTCATTCAAACTGACGGGCGAATCAGGGTACCCGCTTCAGCCGAGCCTTCGAATAGACCTGGAACTCCTTGCCGGGTTCGGCGATCTCGAACAATTCTTCGAATTCGTTCTCGTCGATGAAGGTGTAGGTCTCTCTGGCGCGGTAGCCCTTGGGAATGTTCTCGATGGCTTCGCTGACGAAAACCAGCATGCCTGGTTTCGATGGTGTCTCCAACACGTATTGATTGACGAAGCCTTCGATATGAAACTGGCGGAAGATCACCGCCTTTCTGGCTCGATCAAAACTCAGAAAGCTACGATGTTCGTGAACTTCACCATTCGGGTTCTTCTCCTGCGCCGGGTACACGCTGCGGTTCGTTTCTTCGATGAATCGGTCCCCGAGCACCAATCGGTACTCGCGCGTCAGCGTGCCGGTTCCCGGTTGGCCCTCAGATGTCCCTTGCCATTTTCCGACGAACAGTTGGACAGCGCTCAGGTTGGATGCGGTACCCGATTGAGATGCGCTTGCCAGGCCTGAGACACAGAGAAGGCAACACGCGGCGACGGCTGCCACGCGCCATCGCTGACAGATCACTCCCGCGACCACGCCGACGAGCATACCGGGCAGGACAATTTCCCAATACTGAGCCGGCTGGCCCACTGCGACCAAGCTGCTTAGGACGAGCCCGACCAACGCGCCAGCGAGGATGCCCAGCGGCAAAGATTGTTTCCACTTCGCGACAAGACCGACCGCCAGGCCCGTCAGGACCCCCTTCACGGTGGAGCCCAGAATGATTGCAAGCATCATCGAGCGCGCCTCCGGGTAGAACCAGGCCGACATACCGTCAATCAGACCGAGTACGCCACCGGCCACCACTCCAAGGACAGGCTTGGTCATCGAATCGCTCCGTAAGTGGTATTCAACACCGGCTGGAGCATTCTGTACCGCCCTTTTATGACCCTGTTTCCGGCCGTTTCCTGGCCATCGAAGGCCCTTGACTGGTTTAGCCGGAACGTATTGTATGGCGGTCTATGCGGCCTAGAACTTCTCTCAATTCCCGTGCTCGAAGATTGGCAGTCGTCGCCGCGGCCCTGGCCCTATTGGCGGAAGGTGCCCTGGCGCAGCAAGACGAGCGCGAGCGGGAAAAGACTGCGCGCGTCGCAGATATCCTCACGGCGCTTGGCGCTCGCGACGGTGCACACATCGCTGATCTTGGGTCGTCGGACGGTTTCTATACCCTGCGAATCGCGACAGCGGTGGCTCCGAGTGGCAAGGCCTACGCCATCGACATCGACAAGAAATCACTCGACACGTTACGTGAGCGTGCGCAAAAGGACGCGATCACCAACGTCGACATCATTCTTAGCGAACCGGCGGACCCGAAACTCCCTACTGGCGCCCTTGATGCCGTTCTGATTCGCAACGCGTATCACGAGATGGTGGCCTATCGCGAAATCCTCAAGAGCGTGATGAGCGGTCTGAAACCTGGAGGGTTGCTCGTGGTGAGTGAGTCCATCAGCGACAGCTTTCTCGACAAACCGCGCGTACAGCAGGTCAAAGAACATTACATTGCGCCGGGCATTGTCGAAGCTGAGCTGCGCGAGGCGGGGTTCGAAATGCTCGATCGTGATGATGCCTTCACAAAGTTCACGGGTCGGACGATTGTCGGCGCATTCTGGATGATCCGAGCGCGTCGACCGATGGTCCCTATCGCGCGCTAGCTGTTTTTCGGAGCCTCGATGATGTGTCCCCATGTGGCCAGATGACTCGCCCCTGCTGGGAATGCGCGAAACTCGGCTTGAGGGAACCCAGCCTGTTTGAAGGCGGCCATTAGTTCGGTCTTGTCGTAAAGATTGGAACGCCACCACCATCCGACCAGCGGTCGTGTGAACCAATTTCGTTTGGTGATGAAGACCAGGAGACATCCGCTGTCCGCGAGCCGGCCGCGTAGGGCGGCTAGCGCCTCGGCCAATCGTTCGCGCGGGATGTATTCCAGCATCGACGCGCTGACGATCAGGTCGTAATCGTTCCAGCCATGTGGCAACTTCTCGAGCTGAAGAACATCAGCCTGCGTCGTTGTAATCATCTGAATCCCACGGCTTTCGAATTTGTCGTGAAAGCGGTGCAGCATCGCCGGAGTGAGATCGAAGGCGTCGAGAGCCGCTGGCGCAATGCCCCTTCGCCCGAGCGCGTCATGTAGGGCGATCGTCACTGCGCCCGTACCGCAACCAGCATCCAGCACGCGAAGCCCCGATCGCAAGAGGCACGACTGCTCGAAAAATTTCCGGAGTCCCCGTTCATACCCAACGAACTGGATAAAACGGTCGTAGACGCCGTGCTGCGCCGTGAAGAATTGGATGACGTCGCTCGTGCTCGCCATTGCTGTCGCAGGCGAGTCTATCGCACGATGCTGGCCTCACCCTCGTACATGAAGGTCATCGGCTTGGGACCCTTCATGTAGCCAGTCCTCAACCCATCGACCCGAAAGCCTGCCGCCGCAATCAGTTGGTCAATCGGCCGGTTGAGATGACAGCCACCGCCGATTCGTTTCCAGACTGGTGTCAGCGCGTTCTGCCAACGCACGACTTTGGGCTCGGGCGCCCTGCCGTGTTCCGCGAACACGAGCTTCCCGTCGTCCTTCAGAACGCGTCGGACTTCGGCGAGCGCCTTTGCCAAGTCTGGAATCGAACACATGGTCCACGTCGTGACCACGGTGTCGAATTCATGATCCGGTAGAGGTATAGACTCCGCCGACCCTTCAATCAACTGAATCGTCTGAGTCCGATCGGTCATCGCCTCGCGTGCCATCGACAGCAATTTGGCAGACGGATCAAGACCCACCACGTCCGTGCCGGACTGGTATAGCGGCAGGTTTAGCCCCGACCCGACTCCGATCTCCAGAATGCGCCCACGAGCGGCGCCGACTGCCCGACGGCGATACGGCTCGAAGTGCTCCTGCTTCATCGACCCCTGGATCAGATGCGGCAGTATCCGTTCCTGATAGAACCCCATGTCACTTCTCCCTGGCGCGGACCGCGCCAGCACGCGTGGCTCAAGCCGACGGCGGGTCCTTCATAACCAGGTGAATGCCGGCGAAGTATGTGAGGCACGCACCGAGCACAGTGGTTCCAAAGCCAACAGTCAGTTCATTGAGGCCGGCGATTGGGCTGTTGGGAATGATGAAGCCGTAGCCGATCACGAGAGTTGGAACGACGAACGCGAGCAAGGGAACCGTGTATTTGAACTTCATGTGCGCCTCTTTCGGGAACCAGTCGTCCCACCCTTAGCGACAGGTGAAACCAATGATCGTGACACGAGGTCAACGATCGTCTGACGCACGGCGTCGTCATCCAGCTCCTGGGGATGAGGATCCTGAAAGCGATGCCGGGCGAAGAAGGTGACGCTCTCGACGATGAATCGCGCGGCCGTCGGTGGATCAGCCGGATGAAAATCACCGGTCGTCATGCGTATCGCCACGTAGCGGGTCAGGCGCGCAAAGAGATCGCGACGCACCTGCTCGAAGAACAGCCCAAAGAGCTCGGGCACCTCACGGGCCGAACGCTCGAGAATGGTGGCGCCGTCGCGCGAACGCTCGGTCTGGAGGAACAGTTCCAGCACGATGGCCCGGAGTTCCTCGTGGGCGTCTGCGACCTTCTTGCGCTTCATGGCCGCATCAAGCGACGGAAGGGGGAATGTGTCGTGAACGCGCTGACGGAGCTGCTCCACGATGCTCGCCATCGACGGCGTCCGCAACGGCAGTTCGCGACCCTCAAGTGTGACATCCGGGCGTCCCCATTGCTCCACGAGCAACAGGAACAGCGCTTCTTTAGACTCCACGTAGTTGTAGAGGGAGCCGTGGGCGACGCCCATCTCTCGGGCGATGTCGGTCATGCGGGCCTGTTTCAGTCCCGTGCGGCCAAACACGCGTGCGGCTGCCGCCAACATGCGAGGTATGAACTCCGGCGATCGCGGCCTGACCATCTGGACGCACTATTTCATGACTGACTTAGTCAGTCAATAACAACGGTTGACAGGCTGTATTCAAGTACTCTATTGAATAGTGGCAATGAGCACCGCCGATCACAGGCAGTTCAAGGACCGACTCTACGGCCAGTTCGCAAGGCTCGGTAAGGCACTGGCCAGTCCGCATCGTCTCGAACTGCTCGACTTGCTGGCCCAAACTGAGCGCACAGTGGAGTCGCTGGCCGCCGAGATCGGAGCCTCCACCGCCAACGCGTCGCAACATCTCCAGGCACTGCGCCGCGCCAGTCTGGTCGACACTCGTAAGGATGGGCTTTTCGTGTACTACCGGCTTGCCGATCCGAGCGTCGTCCAGCTCTGTGCGGCACTGCGGACGGTCGCGGAACAGCGATACGCGGACTTGGATCTTATCGTTCGAGAGCACTTTGGCGATCGTTCTGATCCTGAACCCGTCCAGATGGATGAACTGCTCAGACGCGCTCGGAAAGGCGACGTCGTCATTCTCGATACGCGGCCGGCCCGTGAGTACGCAGCTGGGCACATCGCCGGCGCCATCTCGGTGCCCATCGATGACCTTCAGCGCCGCCTTCGCAATCTGCCGAAGTCGAAACCGTATGTCGCGTATTGTCGCGGCCCTTATTGCGTTTATGCCGATCAGGCGGTGTCGCAGTTACGAAAGACGGGACGCCAAGCCCAGCGGCTTGCTGGAGGCTTCCCGGATTGGAAATCAGCCGGCCTTCCGATCGAGACAGGTGTGTCACCCCTTGCCGGCTGACAACGCTGCATCGCCAACTATGTCTGCGGCACTACCTTCGCCCAGACTTGGGCTGCGCGAGAACGCCGCCCAATTCACTCTTCTGGTCGTCGTCAACGCGTTCGTCGGTGCGATGGTCGGCATCGAACGCAGCATTCTGCCGGCGATTGCTGAACAGGAGTTCGCGCTCGCTGCCCGCTCGGCGATTCTGTCGTTCATCGTGGTGTTCGGCGTATCGAAGGCGCTCACCAACTACGGCGCCGGCCGATGGTCCGATCAGTTTGGCCGTAAACCGGTTCTCGTGCTCGGTTGGCTCGTGGCGGCCCCGGTTCCGTTCTTGCTGATGTGGGCTCCCAGCTGGAACTGGATTCTGTTCGCAAACGTGCTGCTTGGAGTGAGTCAGGGACTCACCTGGTCAACGACCGTCATCATGAAGATCGACCTCGTCGGCGCCAAGAAGCGCGGATTGGCGATGGGATTGAACGAATTCGCCGGATACGTGGCCCTTTCCGGTAGCGCACTCGCGACGGGTTGGATTGCCGCAAATTACGGGCTCCGGCCGCAGCCCTTCTACCTCGGAGTGGTGTTCGTCGCAGTGGGCCTCGCGCTCTCTGCCGTGATGGTGCGCGAAACACGGCACCACGTCGCTCACGAATCAAAGCTGCTCGCGACGCAGGGGGACGACAGCGTTCCCAGTTCTCGCGAGGTTTTTTGGCGGACTACGCTCCTCGACCCGAACCTGTCGAGTGTCAGCCAGGCAGGGCTGGTCAACAACCTCAACGACGGAATGGCTTGGGGACTCTTCCCCTTGGTGTTTGCGGCGGCCGGAATGAACCTGGCGCAGGTGGGACTGCTCGCGGCCATCTATCCTGCCACCTGGGGTTTTGCACAGTTGGTGACTGGCGCCCTCTCTGATCGCATCGGGCGCAAGCCGCTCATCGTCTGGGGCATGTGGATTCAGGCTGTCGGTATTGCGGTGATGGCGGTGGTGCATGGATTCATGGGATTTGCGATCGGTGCGGTGTTGCTCGGCATCGGCACGGCGATGGTCTATCCCGCACTTCTCGCGGCCATCGGCGACGTAGCGCACCCGTCCTGGCGCGCTTCGGCAGTCGGGGTCTATCGCTTGTGGCGCGACCTCGGATACGCCATCGGAGCTCTGTTGGCGGGACTGACCGCCGATGCCTTCGGGTTGTCGGCCGCCATGTGGCTCATTGCAGGCCTCACGTTCGTGTCGGGAGTTGTGTCGGCGACGCGCATGCGGGAAACGCTTGCGCCGATCACCGACGTCACACCTTGAAGGAGTCTCAGATGCATGCGCGAATCGCTGCCCGCCTGTCGATGATGTTGTTGACGGTCATCGTTCCCCTCGCAGCGTGCGGAGGATCGTCGTCGGCCCCGCCGTCTCAAGGTGCATCTGTCCCTGCGCCGACTGTATCGCCATCCGAGCAGGCTGCACTCACAGGAGCAGCGGCGGCTCCAGGCAGTGAACGATTCGATCCCGATCCACACCCGGAGAACGCACACTTGACTCAAGTAACGACAGATTCGCTCGCACAAAGCATCACGGATTATGTGCAGGCCGAATCCACTCGGCGTGGCGGTGAGTTTCCCCTGAATGATCCCGAACAACAGGCGACCCTCGGGTTGACACTGACGACCGTGCATCGGGAGCGCTTGAGCCAACTCGCAGACGGCCGCTACTTCGCGTGTGCGGATTTCAAAGGACGTGACGGCCACACCTACGATGTCGACCTCTTCATGCGAAGGGACAGCACCGGCCTCACCCCCACCGAGGTCATCGTGCACAAGCAGGACGGGAAACCGCGCTTCGATTGGGTTGAGCGCAACGGCAAGTGGGCGCAGGCACCCGTGACGCCCAGGTGAACACTATGGCCAAGACTCTTTTCATACTGAACGACGCCCCCTATGGCACCGAACGCAGCTATAACGCCCTTCGTCTTGCCGGGTCGGTGGCGACACGAGACGGTGAGGAGGTCAAGGTGTTTTTGATTGGGGATGCGTCGAGTTGCGCCAAGCGGAATCAAAAAGTGCCGCAGGGGTACTACAACGTAGAAGTAATGCTGCGAAATGTCGGGCGGCACGGCGGCGAGATTGGCGTCTGCGGCTCGTGCATGGACGCGAGAGGCATTGGCGACTCCGAGTTGACGGACACGACTGGCCGCAGCTCGCTTGATGAGTTGACGAACTGGATGCAGTGGGCAGAGCGCACGGTGGTGTTCTAGCCCGAACTGCCACCCAGCCCCGGGCCAGGCGCCGCGATGATTGGCTTGGGAAGGTGGCCCGCGTCCGTCGCGTCCTTTTAAGGAAGGTCAGGAGTAATGGCAAAGCAGATTGATGTCGACACCGTACGGACGTGGCTTGAGAATCAACAGCCGGTCACGGTGGTCGATGTTCGAACCGACGAAGACCGAGCGCAATGGGCTATTCCAGGAAGCGTGCACGTGAACGCGTACCAAGCGTTGCGAGCTGGAAAGCCAGGAGCGCTTGCTGACATTGCGTTGCCTACCGATCGACCGATTGTGACGGTGTGTGGCGCCGGCCGAATGAGTCTAACGGCGGCCGACTTCCTGACCGAACGAGGCTTCGATGTTCGTTCGCTGACCGGAGGGATGAAAGCCTGGAGCCTGGCGTGGAACACAGCACGCGTCCCAATCAAGGATGATCAAATCACTATCATTCAGGTCCGACGGACCGGCAAAGGTTGTCTGTCGTACGTGTTGATTTGCGATGGTGACGCCGCCGTCATCGATGCGTCGTTGCCTCTGGGGGTGTACGAGGACATCGCGCGGTCACATGGCGCCCGCATTCGTCGGGTGATCGAAACCCACATTCACGCCGACCACTTGTCTCGCGCGCGTCAGTTGGCGGACCGCGTCGGCGCGCAACTGCTGCTGCCACAGCAAGAACGGGTGGCATTTCCGTTCACGGCCGTTCAGGACGGCGACGAAATCGCCGTCGGAAGCGCAAGGCTCCTCGCGCGCCACACTCCCGGTCACACGGTCGAAAGCATGTCCTATGTGCTCACCGACAATGCGGTGTTCACCGGCGACACGCTCTTCACAAACGGGGTCGGCCGCCCGGACCTTCACGCGGACGCAGCGGGCGCAAGGGATCGTGCTCGTGCACTCTTCCAGTCCCTACAGGCAATCAGGACACTTGGGTCCGAAGTGGTTGTGCTGCCGGCCCACACGAGCGAGCCGATCGCATTCGATGGGCGGCCCGTAATGTCGCGCCTTTCTGCCATTGACAAATGGCTTGGCGACTGGATGGGATCCGAAGCCTCCTTCGTCGACCGAGTCGTCACGCGACTACCGGAGACGCCTCCCAATTTCGGACGCATCGTCGAATTGAACGAGCGCGGAGAGATGCCGGATGTTGACGTCACGGAACTTGAGGCCGGCGCCAATCGCTGTGCGGTGTCGTAGCCTTGGCAGACAAGCAACCGATAAGCCCGCTGTTAGACCATCCGCATGAAGCGCCGTCGGCCTTTCGGCCGGAAGATCTCATGGAAGCTGTGCGCAGCGAGCGCTCGTTGGCGATGGTTCGCGTACCGCCAATCTGTGTCCTCGATTTCGACGGCGACCTCGCAGATGGCTTGTTGCGAGAAGGAGCCGCAACCGTTTCGGAATCGTGGGCTTGTTTCCACACCCAGATGTTAGTCACCAAGGCCGGGAACGTCGAATGCGGCGTCATTCCGCGGACTATTGGCGGCCCTTACGCCGTGCTCATCGCTGAACAGCTTCATGCCGCCGGTGCGCAGCTGACCATCGGCTTGACGTCGGCCGGTCGGATTGCACCATCCCTGCCGTTGCCCAGTATCGTGGTCGTCGATGAAGCGATTAGAGACGAGGGCACCTCGCTGCACTATCTTCCGCCTTCGAGGACCATCGCGACCTCCACGCCATCGGTCGTAGATGATCTGATCCAGCATCTCACCGGCCTGTCATCGGTTCGCCGCGGGCTGGCATGGACGACCGATGCGCCGTACCGGGAGACGGACCAGCAACTTCGCGCGTGGCGAGACGCCGGCGCACTGGTGGTCGAGATGCAGGCGGCCTCGCTCTTCGCCTACGGACAAGCCAGAGGAGCTGCCGTCGCCGTCGTCGCGCTGGTCAGCAACAGTGTCGATGGCGGGGACAAGCCGTTCGATACCGGAGGCCATACCTACCGTGCGCAGTTGCTCACCGCGGTGGTGAATGCCGGACAGCAGTTTCTCGGTCGAATACGATGAGACCAGCCAAACGCGAGACCTTGGCGCGAGCGGGCCACGCTACTTCGCCGAAGTGATCGCCGGCACCAGCCGCACCTCGAGCACGGTCAAATCCAGAATGCTGTCACCGAGGGCATCCACGACGACGCTGCCGCCGACCTTCACTTCGCTGGCCTTCACCGGCTTCTTGTCACGGGTGAACTTCGTCTGCTTGTTAATGTCCATCTCGACGACCTTGCCGTCCTTCTGCTTCACGGCTATCTCGGTCGAGGAAATCTTGGTGACGGTGCCGATAATCCGGAACTCGTCGTGCGCGGCCGACAGCGGCGCCGCGGCCACCGTCATCAGGACCACGAGCAGGGTGAAGCCAATCATTCGTCGCAACATGGGAACTCCTCAGGGAATGGAAACGTCGTGTGGCACCTTGGTCTTGTCGAAACGGAACTCCATCGCTGATGAATAGAATCCGCTGGTCGTTAGCTTCACGGTGACGGTCTCGCCACCGGGGTTCTCCCAGTACCATCCGTGCAGACCGGAGAACGGTGCCGCGAACGCGCCGGAGTCGTTCTCACGGGTGCTCTTGTTGAAACTGGTCACCTGGTTGGGATCGCCATTCAGTTCGCCGTGCATGTCGTGGACCACGGCTGTCGTAGCCGACCACGAATAGAGCATCATGGCGCCGGACTGCAAATGGTACTTGTATTCCACGTACTCATAGGGCCCGAGTGTGAACTCGACGGCGTCGCGCTTGTAGGTCGCGGCGTAGCGGCCCACCGGGCCTTCGACCACCGGTGTTACCGCGGTCGCTCCTTCAGGTGCGGTGACCGCAGGCCCCGCCGACGGGTTGGCAATGGCGGTGAGGCCCAGCGCCTTGCCGGTGCCCAGAGGATCGACGCCGTACTCGGCAGGCAGGACCAGGGTCACGAGGACCACGCCAGCTACCGCCACCGCCGCCATGGTAGTGATCGCGAGGGTTCTCGTTGAAGGCAGTTCCGTCACGCTGTTGGTCGAAGTCATTGGGGTGCGATCACAAAGCCGGCCAATTGATAGCCAGCGAAAATGAATCCGGCGGTCATCAGCGCGGCGTTGGTGAAGTAGGCGTGTTGTAAGTACCCAGGCCTGGCGCGCCAGTACGTGAGCGCGAGCAGCACGGCGGTCAACGCCAGCATCTGTCCGATCTCGACGCCAACGTTGAAGCTGACGATATTCTCCACCAGGCCGTTCGGCGACAGCTGGAACTGCTGGAGCTTGGTAGCCAAGCCGAAGCCGTGAAAGAGACCGAAGATCAAGACCGCAACACGGGAATCTGGCTGAAAGCCAAGCACGCGCCGGAAACCACCGAGATTCTCGAATCCCTTGTAAACAATCGACAGACCGATGATCGCGTCGATCAGATAGGGATCGACGCGGATCCCGCCCAGCGCCCCGCCGAGTAGTGTCAGGCTGTGACCAACGGTGAACAGGCTGACGTAGAGCAGGATGTCCCTGAGTCGGTACAGGTAAAAGATCACGCCTACCAGGAACAGCAAGTGGTCGTAGCCGGTCACCATGTGCTTGGCGCCCAGGTACATCAGCGGGATGATCGCGGGGCCGTTCAGCGACAGCAGGTAGAGCGCGTCTTTCGACGACACGCCGTGCGCATCCGCCGGTGCGAAGGTGATGGCGCAGAACGCCACCACCAGGCCGGCCCCAACGCCCCACCGGGCCCTGCGGCCGGCGGGATTCATCAGCAAGTCCTTCATGCGTGCCGCTCGTCCTATTGCGCGGGCCGCGGCGTCAGCGTGGTCTTCGCCGACGCTCGGATGCCATTCGGGCCTTTGGTGAAGTCCTCGACCTTGCCATCGGCAAAGATCTGCCGCAACCCCCAGACCAGTTCGCTCTTGTCCCGCGGATTGCGGGCCACGAATGCGAACTCGGCAAACTCTCCCGGTGGAATATTCATGGTCCACTTGATCTTCACGATTCGATCATCTTTTCTCGTCACATCGTACTTCCAGCCGCTGGGCACAGCGACCGCCTCGACGATGACGCCGTCCGGCACGTCAAGTTCAGCACCAACGGTGGCGACTTTGCTTTCCGTCGGGACCCGCATGACGTATTTCTCGGTGGCCCCGGCCATCGATTGGTTCGGCGCGATAGTGATGTGCGCGTGCGCGAGCGCGGGAAGCAGCAAGGCGCCAGCCGTGAGGCCAAGGGCGGTGACGATTCGGGGCATGATCATGATGGGTCTCCTGAGGGTTGGGTCACGAACGACGAATCCGGAGACAGCGCGTCCCGGGTGAACAGCCGGTACAGCACCGGCAACACGAGCAGAGTGAGCAGCGTCGACGACAAGATGCCCCCGACGACGACGGTGGCGAGCGGACGCTGAACCTCGGCGCCGGTGCCGGTGGCGAGTGCCATTGGCAGGAAGCCAAGCGAGGCGACCAACGCCGTCATTAGCACCGGGCGCAATCGCGCCAGCGCGCCGTTGAACACCGCTTCGTCCACCGACGCGCCGTCGGCCCGAAGCCGATTGATGAAGGTCAGCATCACCAGCCCGTTCAACACGGCCACGCCCGACAGCGCGATAAACCCGACGGCGGCCGAGATTGAGAACGGGATGTCGCGCAACCACAGCACCAGCACGCCGCCGGTCAGCGCCAGCGGGACGCCGGTGAACACGAGGAGCGCGTCCTTGATGTTGCCGAAGGTCGCGAACAGCAACAAGAAGATCAGCAACAGCGCGACCGGCACCACAACCTGCAACCGCGCACGGGCCGAAAGCAGTTGCTCGAACTGCCCGCCCCACGCGGTCCAGTAACCGGCGGGAATGGTGACCTCGTTCTGAATCCGCCGCTCGGCGTCTTCGACAAACGAGCCGATGTCGCGCCCGCGTACGTTCGCAGTCACGATCACGCGGCGCTTGCCATTCTCACGGCCAATCATGTTCGGACCGGTCGCGATCTCGAACTTCGCGATCGACCCGAGCGGAACGTATTCACGGCCGCCAGGTGTTTCGGGCAGTGGGACGGAAAGCCGCCCCAGCCCCTCGATGTTGGTGCGCAAATCCTCGGGGAGCCGCACCACGATGTCGAACCGACGGTCGCCGTCGTAGAGTTGGCCCGCCGTCCGGCCGCCAATCGCGACCTCGACCACCTCCTGCACATCCGCCACGTTGAGTCCGAGCCTGGCCATCACCGGCCGGTCGAGCTGCACCGTCAGCATCGGTAAGCCGGTCGTCTGTTCGACCTTCACGTCAGCGGCGCCAGGGACGTCAGCCAGCACGCCCTCAACATCAGCGCCTACGGCTTCGAGCGTGGCCATGTCATCGCCGAAGATCTTGACGGCGACATCGCTGCGCACGCCCGCGATCAGTTCGTTGAACCGCATCTGGATGGGCTGCGTGAACTCGTAGTTGTTCCCCGGCAAGTGCAACAGTTCAGCCTCCAGTTGCTGCACCAATGACGCCTTGGGACGCGATGGATCGGGCCACTGAGCGGGAGGCTTCAGCATTACGTAGGTGTCGGCCACGCTCGGCGGCATCGGATCGTTGGCGATCTCCGCTGTGCCGAGCTTCGAGAAGACGTAGTCGACCTCTGGGTAGGTCTTAAGCTTGCGCTCAAGCGTGTGCTGCATCTCGACAGCCGTCGTCAGGCTCGTGCCAGGAATGCGCAACGCATGCACCAGCAAATCCCCTTCATCCAGGCTCGGCAGGAACTCCGACCCAAGCCGGGTGGCCATGGCCCCGGTGACCAGCATCAGGGCCGCGGCCGCCACCACGGTCGGAACCCGGTTGGCCAGTACCAGCTTGAGCGCCGGCCGATAGACGCGAAGAGCGCCACCAACCAGCACGTTCTCTTTTTCTGACATGCGTCCGGTCATGAAGATGGCCAGCGCCGCCGGCACGAACGTCAGCGTCAGGATCATCGCTCCCGCCAGCGCCGCCAATACCGTGAACGCCATCGGGAAGAACATCTTGCCCTCGATCCCGGTGAGGGTCAGGATCGGCAGGTAGACAATCATGATGATCAGCTCGCCGAAGATCGTGGCGCGCCGAACCTGACGGGATGCGTCGAACACCACGGCGAACCGCTCGGCTCTGGTCAGCAAGCGGCCTAACTCGTGCTGCCGTTCGCTCAGTCGCCGCACGCAGTTTTCGACGATGATCACGGCGCCATCGACGATGATGCCGAAGTCGAGGGCGCCCAGGCTGAGCAGGTTGCCGCTGACCCCCTGTTCGACCATGCCGGTGATCGTGAACAGCATCGACAGCGGGATGACGCAGGCGGTGATGAGCGCGGCTCGAATATTCCCGAGGAACACAAACAGGACGAGGATGACGAGCAGCGCCCCCACCATCAGGTTGTCCTGTACGGTCTCGATCGTGGCGTCGACCAGCTTCGAGCGGTCGTAAACGGTCTTGGCGACCACGCCGGCCGGCAGCGTCCGGTTGACTTCCTCCATGCGGTCAGCCACGCGCTTCGAGACCACGCGGCTGTTCTCGCCCATCAGCATGAACGCCGTCCCGACCACGACCTCCTCACCATCTTCGGTAGCTGCGCCTGTGCGTAGCTCCTGGCCGAGCGCCACTTGCGCCACGTCGCCGATATAGATCGGCACGCCTCTCGATTGCCGGACAACGATTTGCTCGATGTCGGCCAGCGTTGAGACTTGACCCGGTGTCCGCACCAGATACTGCTCGCCGCGGCGCTCGATGTAGCCGGCGCCGACGTTTGCGTTATTGGCCGCCAGCGCAGCCATCACGTCGCGGAACGTCAGCCCATGCGCTGCCATCTTGGCCGGGTCGGGAGTGACATGAAACTGCTTGGTGTAACCGCCAATGCTGTTGACATCGGCAACGCCGGGCACTGTCCGCAATTGCGGGCGCACGATCCAGTCCTGCACGGTGCGAAGGTCCATGCCGGTGTAGGGCTGGCCCTCCGGGGTACGGGCACCGGCTTCGGCCTCCACGGTCCATAGGAAGATCTCGCCCAGCCCGGTGGCAATCGGGCCCATCGACGGCATGATCCCGGGCGGAAGATTGTCGCGGGCCTCGAGCACGCGCTCGTTGACCAGTTGGCGTGCAAAGTAAATGTCGGTACCGTCCTCGAAGATCACCGTGACCTGCGACAAGCCATAGCGGGAAATCGAACGGGTCTCGAGCAGGCGCGGCATGCCGGCCATGGCGGTTTCGACCGGGAACGTGATCCGCTGCTCGGCCTCGAGCGGCGAGTACCCCGGCGCTTCGGTATTGACCTGCACCTGGACGTTGGTGATGTCCGGCACGGCGTCAATCGGCAGCCGCTGGTAATTGAAGACGCCAAAGACTGCCAGGCCGATGGTCGTCAGCAGCACCATCCATCGTTGCGAGATTGAGAACTGGAGAATCCGCTCGATCATGACGGCCCCTCCACGGAGCCCCTGAGCGAGGCTTTAGTGGTCATGTGTCGCACCCAGCTTGCCGATCTCCGCCTTCACGGCGAAGCTGTTGGTGGCGGCAAAACGTTCGCCGGCCTTGAGGCCGCTCAGGACTTCGACCCAGCCGCCATCGGAGCGTCCCAGTTCGAGCGGTCGGGCCTCAAACCAGTCGCCGTAGCGGACGAACACCACCTGCCAGTCGCGGAAGGTCTGGATCGCTTCCACCGGAACAGCGAGGGGCACGGTGGCGGTAGATTGTTCGAGCCTGACCGTCACGAATGACCCCGGCCGCCAGGAGCCGTTGGTGTTCGGCACGACGATCCGCGCGATGGCGCGGCGGCTTTGTTCGCCAATCAGGGTGCCGATGAAGCTTACCCGGCCGCGAACTTCGAGGGCCGCGTCGGGAGCCACCACCAGGGCCGACTGCCCCTGCCGCACGTTCACCAAGTCCTTCGCCGGAATGCTGGCCTCGATCCACACCGAGCTGAGGTTGGCGATGACGAAGATGTTGCGATCAGCCGGCACCGCTTCACCAACCGTGAGGTCGCGCTCGATCACCGTGCCGGCGATCGGGGCACGAATCTCGTAGCGCGGCAGGCTGTCGGGCGGGACCGTACCGAGGGCATTGACCGACGCCTGGCTCAGTCCCAACGCCACCAGCTTCTGGCTGGCCAATTCGTGCGCGAGCCGCACTTCATCAAACTCGCGGCGCGCTTCGAGATACTCCTGCTCAGCCGAGATCTTTTTCTTCCACAGGCTCTCTTCGCGCTCAAGCGCGGCCCTCGCGAACTGGACGCGTTGCGCGGCAGCCAGTAAGGCGCTCTTGGCATCGGCCAGCTCCCGGCTGTTGATTATCGCCATGAGGTCGCCGGCCCGGACCTGGTCGCCCTCCTTCCGCAGCACTTCGATGACTACGCCCTGTAGACGAGGCACCACATGCGCCACCTGCGTTTCGTCCGCTTTGATCTCGCCGGGGACTTCGAATGCCGTGGTCATCTGCCGGGGGCCGGCCGCCTGGATTTCGATGCCGGCACTCTTCAAGGTGTCGTCGGCTAACTGCACCTTGCCCTCGACCTGTGAGTACGCCCACTCTTGTGTTCGGCCATTGCGAACCGCATGCACCTTGACGTCAAAGGAATGCGGCTCTTCGACCACCGCCTCGCCGCGCAGATAGTCGGCTTCGGGAACGAAGGTGATGCGATCGATGCGTCCACCAAGGCGATGGAGTTCGACCCGCAGCGTGACCTCGGCTGGCGCAATCGGCCGGCCGTCACGATCGAGCGGATAGATCCGGAAGTGCGGCTCGACACCGGTTTCGTAGATCGTCATCTCCACCTGGAAATCGTCGCCCGACAACAGGCGCGCTCCGTGCGGCCCGCGCGGGTACTCCAGGGCGCCAGGCTCGTCGTCATGCACTTCAGCTGGCGCAGGTTCACCGCGCAGCAGCAAGAGCGTGGCGCCGAGACCGGCGATGACGATGGCGACGATGAGCAAGAAGCTTCGGCTTTTCATGATTGTTCCTACTGGTCCTTCACCGGCGTCGAGGCCGCGTCAGCGAGGGGAACGCCGATCAGGCGTTCGACCTGCGCCACGGCTTTCTGCACGTCTGCCAGCGCGCGTAAGTGCTGCGTTTCAGCACTCACCAGCGTGCGCTGGGCATCGAGCACTTCGAGGTAGCCGAACCGGCCGAGCCGATACCCTTCTTCAATGGCGGCGAACGCGGAGCGCGCGCCCGGCAGCACGCCGGCGGCCAGCGCGGCCGCTTCGTCGTGGGCCACGGCGAGGTCGCGATAGGCGGCCGCCAGCAGGGTCGTGATTCGAGCGTGGGCCGCCCGTTCGCCTTCGCGCGCCTGCGCCAGCCGCTGCGCGGCGGCCTGGATCCCCTCCTGGTTCCGATCCCGGAACGGCAAGGGAATCGACGCGCCAACCACGAAGGCATTGCTGTCGATGTCAGTCAATCGGCGATATCCGGCGGTCACGGTCAGGTCGGGTACCCCACGAGCCGACTCGAGCGCACGAGCGGCATCACGCTGCGCGATCTCGGTCGCCCACCGCGCCACGTCCGGGTTTCGCGCCACATGCTGCGCCAGCGTGTCGAACGGCGGCAGGGCTGGCGACGTCAGCAAGTCGCCTTCGGCCGTCGTGAACACCGCGACCGGGTGTCCCCACAGCACGGCGAGCGCCGTCCGATCCGCCGCCAGTGCTCGCTGCGCTCGCTGCTCGTCGATGCGCGCCATTGCCGCAGTGACCCCCGCCTTGGTTTGCTCAATCGGCGAGACCACACCGGCATCCACACGTGTCCGCACCGTTTGCTCCACTTGCTCGACCAACGCGCTTGTGCGTGCGGCCAGCGCCACGGTCTGCTGACTGACCAACACGTTCAGGAACGCCGCCGTAACGCGGGTCAAGACGTCGATGCGAGCGGTCTCGAAGTCCCATTCCGCGAGATCGCGATTAAGGCCGGCGAGGGCTTGCCGAGCCGCCCGTTTGCCGCCAAGCTCAATCAGCTGGCTCAGTTGCACCGTCGCCTGCATCCCAACTGTGGGGCTGTCATCCAGCACCCGTCCAGACGCACCGATGTCTTCGAACAGGATGTCAGCCACCGGGTTCGGCGCCCGCCCTGCCTGAAGGGCCGATGACTCGCGAGCCCGAATCTCCCAGGCGAAGCTCGCGAGCTCAGGGCTCTGTCGAAGTGCCAGGGCCAGGGCATCCCGCAACGTGATTTGACCTGTGGGATTCTCGGGCGCTGGAGAGACCGCGCCGTCAACGGGTGGTTGATTCACAACCAGCCCGGAGCCGAGCGGGCGTGGCACGACGGCTTGAGCAGCCGCCGGTATCCCCGTGAGAGCGACCATCGCGGAAGCCACGCTCCACGTACGCATTGCGCAGAGGCGACGAGACAGCAGAACAGAGCCAGGCAATGACATAACCCTCCGGCCGCAAGGCAGCCGACGAAACACGAGCGATCAATTGGGAATTGCGAGTACGTGCGGGGTCGCTAGACGACGGCTGGCGGAGCGGGCGAGGAGGTGAATCGTAAGGGCGGATCGTGCGTCGGAAGCAGGGTCTTGCCGTTGGTTGGCCTGGCGTGGCCGGTCTCCGGGTTCACCAGGAAGCTTGACGTGGCCGCCAAACTCACGATGGAAACACTGCGGCTACCAGCATCAAACGCCTGGCTCAGCAGGCGCGCGTCGGAGTGGTCGTGGTGACCGCCGTGGCCAATCGAGCCGTCATGGTGATGGTCTGGTTCTGGGGCGATCAGGTGCCGATGGACTTGCGTCCGATCGCCACGGGTGTGGACGTGCCCATCCGGCAACAACCCCAGCAATGCCACCGCTAACGCGGCAACGGTCGCCGAGACCCGGATCGCTGGAGAGGACGGCACAGTCTTGCGAGTATGTTCGGCGCGCCTGCGCGAAGTCAAACGCTGGCGGAACCATCCCGATGCGAGAAAGGTCATCAGAGGGGGATGCCTTAAAATGTCGCCCGGCGCAGCCTCAGGGCGTTGCCGATGACCGAAACCGAGCTGAAAGTCATCGCTGCGCTCGCAATCATCGGGCTGAGTAGAATTCCAAACCAAGGATAAAGAAGCCCTGCCGCCACAGGCACACCCAGAGCGTTGTAAAGAAACGCGAAGAACAGATTTTGGCGAATGTTCTTCATCGTCGCTGAACTCAAGGCCCGCCCTCTAACGATGCCTCGCAGATCGCCTTTGACCAGAGTGACTCCGGCGCTCTCCATCGCGACATCGGTTCCCGTACCCATGGCGATGCCGACGTTCGCCTGGGCCAACGCCGGCGCATCGTTGATGCCATCGCCGGCCATTGCAACGACCTTTCCTTCCTTCTGGAGACGCTGGACTACTGCGGCCTTCTGATCAGGCAGGACGTCAGCCTCAACGTGCTCAATGCCCAGCAACTGTGCGACCGCCATCGCCGTTGTCTTGTTGTCGCCCGTGAGCATAACGACATCGATGCCCTGTGCTTTCAGGTCCCTGATTGCCTCTCGGGCCGATTCCTTGATTGGATCCGCGACCGCAATCAGCCCCGCAGCCTTCGCGTCGATCGCAACAAGCATTACCGTCTGGCCCTTTGCGCGAAGCTCGTCGGCGCGTGATCGCAGATTCGAAAGATCGACGCCGAGATCCTCCATCTGACGGAGGTTGCCGATCGTTACCTTGCGCCCTTCCACGACGCCGCTGACGCCCTTTCCTGTGGCCGATGCGAAGTCAGACACAGGACCGAGCGTCGCCCCTCGTTCGCGTGCGCCATCGACAATGGCTCGTGCGAGCGGATGTTCGCTGACGTTTTCGAGGCTCGCCGTGAGCCTGAGAACGTCGTCTTCAGTGTAGCCGGCAGTTGGTTCGACGAGGGTCAGGCGCGGCTTGCCCTCTGTCAGCGTGCCGGTCTTGTCCACAACGATGGTATTCACCTTCTCGAGTAACTCGAGCGCCTCGGCATTCTTGAGCAGGATCCCAAGTTCCGCACCGCGCCCGGTGCCCACCATAATGGACATCGGCGTTGCGAGGCCAAGCGCGCATGGGCAGGCGATGATGAGCACCGCGACCGCGTTCACGATCGCGTGAGCAAAGCGAGGTTCAGGCCCGTAGATCGCCCAAACGCCGAACGTGATGATGGCCACCAAGATGACGATCGGGACAAACCAGCCCGACACCGTATCGGCGAGACGCTGAATCGGCGCTCGGGACCGTTGCGCTTCGCTGACCATCCGCACGATTTGCGCCAGCAACGTGTCAGCACCAACGCGCTCGGCGGTCATGACGAAGGATCCGGTGCCATTCACCGTCCCTCCGGTGACCTTCGACTCGACGGTCTTCTCAACCGGGATTGGTTCGCCGGTCACCATTGACTCGTCGATCGTCGTCACACCTTCGACGATGACACCGTCAACGGGAATCCGCTCGCCGGGACGGACTCTGAGCCGATCGCCCACTTGCACGTGTTCTACAGGAATGTCTTCCTCGTCGCCCGTCGCTGCCATCTTGTGCGCGACCTTCGGTGCGAGCCCCAGCAGGTTTCGAATGGCGGCACCGGTGCCAGCGCGTGCTCGCAGTTCCAGAACCTGGCCGAGCAAGACCAGGACAACGATGGCGGCCGCTGGCTCGAAATACACCGCAACTTGATCGCCCATTCGGAATGATTCGGGAAAGAGTCCGGGAGCCAGCGTAGCGACGACGCTATACGCATAAGCTGCGCCGACTCCTAGCGCGATGAGGGTAAACATGTTGAGGTGCATCGAGATCACCGATGCCCAGCCGCGCTGGAAGAACGGCCAGCCGCCCCACAACACCACCGGTGTCGCGAGGGCGAGTTCGATCCAATTCAGCCAGCCGGCAGGCAATCGGTGAAGCAGGTGCCCGGGTAGGAACTCGGCCACCATGAAGGCCAGAATCGGCGCGGTGATCGCGAGCGACCACCAGAACCGGCGTGTCATGTCCGCCAACTCTTCGTTGGGCTGTTCCTCAAGGGTCACATTGACCGGTTCCAGGGCCATTCCGCATATCGGACAGGAGCCTGGCCCCTTCTGCCGAATCTCCGGATGCATGGGGCAGGTGTATTCGGCGTCCGCATGGGCAGGCGCGGCACTCACGGAGCGTTTCTCGCCCACAAATTCGGCGGGGTTCTGGCGAAACTTCTGGAGGCAGGTGTCGCTACAGAAATGGTAGGTCTGCCCCGCATGTTCCAATGTGCCGACCGCGTCAGCCGGAGAGATAGTCATCCCACAAACCGGGTCTAGGACTTCGTTCGAGTCGGGGGTGTCATGTTGATGCGTCGCCATTGCGGCCTCCAGCTGGTTAACGCGACGGCAGCCGGTTCATTACACCGCTGCAAGGACGCCGGGCTGCCGCCCGGCGCCCCTCGGCCTCACTTTGCGAATTGAGCGGGATTTGCGTCGAACTTGGTTTTGCAGCTGTTCGAGCAGAAGTAATAGGTCTTCCCCTGATACTCGCTGGTCCCGGCCGCCTTGGCCGGATCGATTTGCATACCGCAGACAACATCTTTTTCCATGAGAGTTCCTCCTGCCTTAATAACGGCGAGCCCGCCTCGCCATTACACTCGCGCTGTTAGTGCGTTTTGCTGCATGTGCAGTTGACGCAACCGTGCTCAGCGCAGACGCCGCACGATTCAGTTACGCGCTTCCTGAGGGCGTCGCGGGCGCGGAACACGCGCACGCCCGCGTTGTTCGGCGACAGATTGTTTCGTTCCGCGAAGGCTTTTACAGGTACGCCTTCCACATCGATCTGCTGAATCGCGTCGGCGTACTCGGGCTTGAGCGTCGCCGCCAACCTCGCCACACACGCACAGATTTCCGCCTCGACATCGGGCGGTGCGGATTCCTGATGCTCCAGCTCCCGGGCGAACAGCTCAAGGGCCTTCGCAGCCGTTCCGCCGCGTCGATAACGATCGATAACGGCATTGCGGAGAAGGCGGTAGAACCAAGGCACCACCGCTTCAGCGTCTGGCGCAACCTCGGGCCGTGCCAGTACCTTGGTGAACGCGTCCTGCAGAATATCCTCCGCGGTGTCCCGGTCACCGACGCGACGTTCAAGGAACCGCAGAAACGCGCGGTGATTCTCCAGCAGAACAGAGATCTCGTTGGCTGTCGTAGGCTCAGTCGGCATCATCTTCAGAATACAGGTGTCGTGCGGCTACTTAACTGGGCGCTGTTGCAGAGCCGGCACGACATGATGGCGGCAACACTCCGGCAATTCCTGGCGCAGAGTTTCTAGCGCGCGCGCCGCTTTGTCGAGAAAGTCTGCCGACGATTCAACCATGAACCGCCGCGGATGTGTCGCCCATGCCGACGCGATGCGCGCATCCACTTCAGCGGCGACCGCCGCCGACTCGGTTCGCAGCGGGTTTTGATGGTTATAGCCCTGCTCGAGTGCCGGTGTCCGGAGGTGAATCACCCCATCGTACCTGCCGAGTTCCGCGTCGATGGTAGTTCCGAGTGATGTCCAGAACTCGTCGGCCGCTCCCGGCCAGTACGCGAGACCGTCGACTGTGCCGCGATCACATAGCACGATGGCGGGATTGTGACTGTCGCCGGTCGATTCCAGCTCACGCTGAACGTGGAAGATGGCGCGTTGCGCGGCGCGCCGGCACGAATCATCGTCTTCCCGGGGGAATCCGCCGCCGAAAATGACGCTCGCCGCCTCGGGCAGGACTTTGACATGGGCACAGAATGACTGTCGAATCAGTTCCAGTAGCGCCGTCTTTCCCGCGCCCGGGCCACCGGTCAACACGACCCGTCGTCGCTCATGAACTTCGCTGCACTCGCATTTCGTCATTCGCCCTCCTCGACATTGTGCGTGTCTACGTCACCCTGAAGTTCCGCATCATCCCCATGTCTTCGTGTTCGAGGATGTGGCAGTGGTAGAGATACAACCCCGCGTGGCTGGTAAAGGTCACCTGGACGCGCACCGTCTCGCCCGGTAACACCAGCACCGTGTCCCTCCAGCCGGCATCGACGATGCCGGCGCGAAGGGCGTTGGTGGCGCGGCCGCCGGTGCGGTCGAGCACGCGGAACTGGCGCCCATGGACGTGAATCGGGTGCGCCATCTCCATGCCCATCCCGTTGGACTGGTTCACGAACTCCCACACGTGGGTGGAGCCGGCCGCCACCGTTTCGTCCGCCGCCACCTCGTTCATCGAGAACGTGCGGCCGGCGAGCAGCCATTGCATCTGCTGGAACGCCAGCGGCACGCGCCGGACCCGTGCCTCTGGGCGCGGTGACCACGACGCGTCAAACGTGGGCAGCCGGTCGGGGACCTGGAACACCACGCCTGCGCGTGCCCGCGTGCGCAGGGTCATCATCCGCAGCGGCGCGCCGTTCGGGACTGGCGCGGACCCTCCCATCATCCCCATCATGCCGACCCCCGCGTCCGCCTCGGGAAACGCCACGCTGTCGAGGTGCACGTCGGTGCCAGCGCCAAGGCCGGTGAGATCAAGCAACACGTCGGCGCGCTGACCCGGAGCCAGCGTCAGCGTGCGCTGGACCACCGGGCGCTCCAGCAGTCCGCCGTCACCGCCGATCACGGTCATCGGCAGGTTGCGGCTCCACGCCAGTTTGTAGATGCGGGCGTTCGATCCGTTCAGCAGCCGCACGCGGTGCCAGCCGGCGTCCACCTCTCGCGTCGGTTGCAGCTGGCCGCTCACCAGCGAGCGGTCGCCGAGGAAGCCGTTCATCATCTCCATCTGGCCGCCGCCCTGGTAGACGAACTGGTTGCGCGCGTCGAAGCGGCGATCCTGCAGCACGCACAGCAGTTCGGCCTCGCCCGACGGCAGCGCCAGCGCATCCTCGTCATCGTCGCTCACCAACAGCAGGCCCGCCAGGCCCTGGTTCACCTGCGCGCCCGTGCGCATGTGCGGGTGCGGGTGGTACCAATACGTGCCCGCGCGGTTGGTGACCGTGAAGTCGTAGACGTACTCCTGACCGTGGCCGATGGCCAGGCGAGGATGACCGTCGGCGCTGTCGGGCACGTCCAGGCCGTGCCAGTGGACGATCGAGTCTTCGCCGAGTTGATTGGCGAACCGGACGCGGACCTGCTGGCCGCGGCGCAGGCGGATGACCGGGCCCAGGTACGAGCCGGGAAGTGTCTCGAGCGTGTTGGCCGGTCCTGTGACCAGTGATCCGGTGAAGCGCCACACCCGCGTGGGCGCGCCGGGCAGTGACGACACGTCGCTTGGCGCCGCGGTCAGGGTGAACTCCACGTCTGGGACGAAGGCGGCACCTGCGGCAGTCCGTCGGGTGGCCCCGGCCGGCCCGGCAGACGCCGGCTGTTCGACGCAGCCAACGGCGCCGGCGAGCGTGGACAAGCCTAGAAGCCGGAGCAGTTCTCGTCGGTGCATGGGTTCAATCTCCTAAAGCAGTATCGAGGCGCTTGTTCAATAGGCGGCTGTCACGAAGCAGCGCGTTTGCCGTCTTCTTGAGCACTCCCAGGTGCGACGCCCGACAGCCGGTTTCGAACTCATTGGCCTCGACCACTAGGCTGTCGAACGTGCGCATGACGGCGACGATCTCGTGCGCCACATCCTGTCCTGCCGCCCGCCCGAGCGCCCGATCAGGGGTCTGGAGCAGGATGGTGACGACCGGAAAAAATCTGATCGTATCGACCGTCAGCGTGACGAATTTGGGCCTGAGTTCGGCCAGTAGAGCTCCACAGTCGGCGCAGTTTGGTACGTGGCCCCCGTGAGGAGCGTTGCAGCAGATGCACGAGCCGCTCAGATGTGCGGTACCGTCGCCGCACGCGCAGCGATCGGGCAGCGCGTTCAGTGCCTTGCAGAGAGCACGGATGTCGTCCTGGATGTCGAGCCACCCACCCAGAAGACGCCGCTGGTCTGGCGACCAGTGGAAACCGTTCGCAATTGAATCGGTCATAGCCGGGTCTGAATGCTCATGGTGGTTCCTTTACTTGCGCATCCTGGGAGTGGTTTCGGAACGTCCATTGACGGTTCGCCAGAGCTCGTCGTAGAACCCCGGCGACAGCTCGTGCTTGAGCGTAAACAGGAACGGACGAACGTGCTCGCGCGAACCTTCGTAGGCCGCCACCAACAGGCGATATCGATCCTGCAGCAGCACCGCGTCCAGATCCGCAAATCGCCAGAAGCGCGCAAAGCCGTCGCGGGTCGTCTCGAAGGCCAGCCCCTCCGAATACAGGGCGAGCCGGCCTCCGGTGTCGGTCCCTTCGTGGTTCACGTCGATGGTGAACCGCGCAGGGGCCGCGGCGGGCGGAATCACGGAGGTGACCACGGAGCGCGTGATGCGCGACAGGACATCGGCCACCCACTCCGGCGGCACCGGCGCGGCGGTGCGGTACTGATGGGTTTGGCTGTGACCGAGGCCCCGCCACCCGCGCGACTGGTACGTCTCGACAATGATGCGGCGAGACGATGCGATGCGCAGTTGCCGAACCTCAGCGAACGTCCAGTGCCGGCTGTGTTTGACGTCCCGCGCATCAAAGGCCACGCCGTCGTCGCCGACCCGCAGCGTGCCACGATCGCGGCTGAAAACGGTGTCCTCACGCACTTCGATGGGCGCCGGCTGCGCCGTCGCCGGACAGACCACACCCGGCCACGCGGCCAGGCCCGAGAGAAGGAGGGCGATTCGCATCGACATAGGGACTCCTGAACTAAGCTGTGTGGGCGCGACGGGAGGGCTTCACTTCCGCGTGCCATTTCCAGAGTGTGAAGATCACCGGGTAAATCAACAGTTCGAGGGCGAACGAGGTCACGACTCCGCCGACCATCGGTGCCGCGATGCGCTTCATCACGTCGCCGCCGGCACCGTGGCTCCACATGATCGGCAGCAGACCCATCAGGATCGCCATCACCGTCATCATCTTCGGGCGGATGCGTTTGACCGCCCCGTCCTCGACGGCCTCCTGGAGATCGGCCAGGTTGTTCATCCGTCCCGCGGCCTTGAATTTCGCGAACGACTGGTCGAGATAGAGCAGCATGACGACGCCGGTCTCCGCGTCGACACCGGCGAGCGCGATGATGCCCACCCACACGGCCACGCTCATGTTGTAGCCCAGGAGGTAGATCAGCCAGAACGCGCCGATCAGTGAGAACGGCACGGCGAGCAGCACGATGAGAATCTTCGCCGCACTGCGCGTGCTGAAGTAGAGCAGTACGATCACGATCAGCAGCGTGACCGGAATGACGATGCGGAGCCGCGCGGCGGCGCGCATCATGTACTCGTACTGGCCGCTCCACTCCAGGGTGTAGCCCTCCGGCAGCTTCACCATCTCCGCCACGACGCGCTTGGCATCCTCGACGTAGCCGCCGATATCGCGCCCGGCCACGTCGACGTAGACGTAGCCGAGCAACTGCGCCTGCTCGGTGCGGATCACGGTGGGACCGCTGCTGACCGAAATGTCAGCCACCTGCTCGATCGGGATCTGGGCGCCTCCTGGTGTCGCAATCAGGGTGCGCTTGAGCGTGTTGAGGTCGCTGCGGTAGGCGCGCTGGTAGCGGACGCTGACCGGGAAGCGCTCGCGCCCTTCGATGGTGGTCGTGATGTTCGCGCCGCCAATCGCCGACTCGATCACCATCTCGACATCCTGGATGGTGAGGCCGTAGCGGGCAATCTGGTCCCGTTTGATCGTGAAGTCGAGGTAGTACCCGCCGGTGACGCGTTCGGCGAAGACATTGCGCGTGCCAGCCACGCTGGCGATGGCCCCTTCGATCTGGGTGCCGATCTCGTTGATGGTTTCCAGCTTCGGACCGAAGATCTTGATCCCCACCGGCGTGCGGATGCCGGTTGAGAGCATGTCCACTCGCCCCTTAATCGGCATGGTCCAGGCATTGACCACGCCGGGCAGCCGTACCGTCTTGTCCAGTTCCGCTTCGAGCAGATCCACCGTCATGCCCGGACGCCACTCCGATTCGGGCTTGAGGTTGATCACCGTCTCGATCATCTCGAGCGGCGCCGGGTCGGTGGCCGACAGCGCCCGGCCCGCCTTGCCGAAGACCGACGCCACCTCCGGCACGGACTTAATCAGCTTGTCCTGCAGCGTCAGGATCTGCTGCGCGGTCTGCACCGAGGCGCCGGGCAGCGTAATCGGCATGTAGAGGAGCGTGCCCTCGTACAACGGCGGCATGAACTCGGACCCGAGCTTCAGGTAGACAGGAACCGTGCTGGCCATCAGCAGGAGGGCGGCGATCAGGGTGATGGCCCGGTGCCGGAGGACGAACCGGACAAACGGGTGGTACGCCCAGATCAGGAATCGGTTGACCGGGTTCCGTTCCTCTTTGGGGATTCGGCCGCGAATGAAGAGAACCATCAGGAACGGCACCACCAGTACCGACGTGAGCGCCGCGAAGCCCATTGCAAACGTCTTGGTAAAGGCGAGCGGGTGGAAGAGCCGGCCCTCCTGGCCTTCAAGGGTGAAGATGGGCAGGAAGGACACGGTGATGATGAGCAGGGAGAAGAACAACGGCCGGCCTACTTCCTGCGCCGCCTTGATGATGATGTCGGTGCGGGATCCGGTACCGGTATCGTGCTCGAGGTGCTTGTGGGCGTTCTCGATCATGATGATCGCGGCGTCAATCATCGCGCCAATGGCGATCGCGATCCCGCCCAGGCTCATGATGTTGGAGCCGACGCCGAGCGCCTTCATGGCCACGAACGACAGCAGAATCGCGAGCGGCAAGGTGAGGATGGCGACCAGGGCGCTGCGGACGTGCCAGAGGAACACGACACAGACCAGAGAGACGATAATGGCCTCTTCAATCAGCTTCTCCCGCAGGTTGCTGATCGAGCGCTCGATCAGCTCGGAGCGGTCGTAGGTCGTGACCAACTCCACCCCCTCAGGCAGAGCCGGTTGGATGCGTCCTTTCACGGCGGCCTTGATGTTCTCGATCACGCTGTAGGTGTCGACGCCTGAACGAATCACGACGATGCCGCCGGCGACGTCGCCTTCACCGTTCAGGTCGGCCACGCCCCGGCGCATGTCGGAGCCAATCTGCACCCGACCCACGTCCTTGACGAGGATGGGCGTGCCGTTGGGCCGCGCACCGAGGCTCACCATCTCGATGTCCGCGACTCCGGTCAGGTAGCCGCGACCCCGGACCATGTACTCCCGGCCGGTCCACTCGACGACCCGCCCGCCAACGTCGTTGTTGCTCTGGCGAATGGCGGTGATCACCATGTCAATCGACATGCCGTAGGCGACCAGCGCGTTCGGGTCGATTTCGACCTGGTACTGCTTGACGTAGCCGCCGACCGGCGCGACCTCCGCGACCCCTGGCACGCTGCGCAGCCAGTACTGCACGTACCAATCGTTGAGCGTGCGCAGCCGCGCGAGGTCGGTCTTGCCCGTGCGATCGACGAGCGCATACTCGAATCCCCAGCCCACGCCCGAGGCATCGGGCCCGAGAATGGGCGTGACCCCGGCCGGCAGGCGGCCCTGCAGGCCGTTGAGATACTCGAGCACGCGGCTCCGGGCCCAGTACGGATCGGTGCCGTCTTCGAAGATCACGTAAACGAACGCGACGTCGAAGTACGAGAACCCGCGCACCACCTTGACGTGCGGCGCGGAGAGCAAAGCCGTCACAATCGGGTAGGTCACCTGGTCCTCGACCAGGGTCGGGCTGCGACCCTCCCAGTTGGCGCTGATGATCACCTGGACATCCGACAGGTCGGGAATGGCGTCGATCGGCGTCTGGCGAATCGCCCACACGCCGCCGCCGATGATCGCGACGATCAGCAGCACGACGATGAAGCCGTTGCGGGCGCTGAAGGCGATGAGTTTGTCAATCATGACGGTCCCCTTCGCCTACTGATGCTGGTGCGGTGGCGGTGGCGGTGGCGTCGCGTTGCCGGGCACGGGCGCTGGTTTCGGGGTCATGTCCATCCCGGGCATGTCTTTCATGTCGCCCCCGGCGCCCATGTCCATGCCCGGCATGCTCAGAGACATGGCCTGCATCGCCGCCTGCAGGTTCGTCTCGGAGTCGATCAGGAACTGGGCGGAGGTGACAATGCGGTCACCGTCGGCAAGGCCCTTGATGACCGGATAGAACGCGTCGACGGGTGTGCCGACCTCGACTGGTCGCGGCTCGAAGTAGCCGTCGGCGAGCGCCACGATCACGTATTGCGCGACGCCGGTGTCGATCACGGCTTCTCGTGGCACCGCCAGCGCGTGGCCGCCGGCGACCTGGATGGTCACCGTGACGTAGGTCTCGGGCTTCAGTTCGAGTCCGGGATTGGCGAACTCGATGCGCACGCGCGCGCGACGGGTCTGCGGGTCGATGTCCGGATAAATGAACGTGATCTTCCCGGCGAGTTTGCGGGTGGACTGCCCGTACGGAAACTCGATCTGGGCCTCCTGGCCGAGCTTCACCGAACGCGTTTCGTACTCGAAGATTTGCGCCACCACCCAGATCCGCGACAGGTCGGCGATCTTCGCCGTGGCCGTGTCTGGAGTGATGTATTGCCCGGCGTAGGTGTTGCGTTCGAGCACGACCCCGTTGAACGGCGAATACAGCGTCACGGTTCGTTGTACTTGGCCGGTGCGTTCGAGCGCCTCGACCTGCGCGTCGCTGACGTCCCACAGGCGCAGGCGGTCACGGGTGGCTTCGAGGAGCGATTCCGCACCGCTGCGGGTTTCCGCGAACGCACTCTTGCTCAATTGCCCCCGCGCGCGCAGCGCCAGCAGGTACTCGTGCTGCGTGGAGACCAGTTCCGGGCTGTAGATCGTGAGCAGGGGCTGTCCGCGCCGGACGGTCTTGCCGACGAAGTCGACAAAGGTGCGCTCCACCCAGCCGGCGATCTTCGGGTGCACTTCGGTGATCCGGGTTTCGTCGTAGGCCATCGCGCCGACCGTTCGAATGGTCGAGTCCATTGACCGATGGCCGACGATCGCGGTCCGCACGCCGATGGTCTGCTGGCGGGCCGGCGAGATCAGCACCCGTTGGGGCCCAGGCGCCGCGCTCTCGGCGACAGGTGTCGCGTGACCTGCCTGTGCGTGGTCGGTGGCCGCCGCGGGCGCCGCCGCTGGGGCGGCCACCGCCGGTGCCACGCCGCGGCGCGCAAACGTGTAGGTGATCCCGGCGCCCAGCGCCAGCGAGCCGACGGCGACGGCGGCCAGGAGCAGGCGCGACGTGTAGGGAGCGGCAGACGGGGTAGTCATGGTGGTCCTCACTAACGAATCAGGGACAGGCCCGTCAGGGGCTCGATGCGCGCCAGTGCCTTGAGGTGTAACGCGTGTTGTTGTTGGGAGGCGAGGTCGTAGGTCAGCACGCTGTTGACGTTTGCGAGCAGCGTGAGAAAGTCCACCGCGCCGGTTTGGTACGACGCCACTGCCGACTCCAGCGCGAGCCGCGCCTGCGGCAGGATGGAGTCGGCGTAGAGCGTCATCAGCTCGATGGCGGCGTCGGCGTCGGCGGCCGCCATGGCCAGTTCGGCATCGGCCTGGACGCGGGTGGCTTCGCGCATGTCGCGGGCGGCGCCCAGCATGGCGGTCGCCTCCGCGACCATCGGCCGCTGTTTGCGTTGCCAGAAGATCGGCACGGTGGCCATCAGGTCGACGCCGTACATCCAGGGCATGCCGCCGACCTTGCGCTGGGTCGTCACGCTAACGGCGAAGTCGGGCCGGATCTCCTTGCGGGCGAGTGTCAGCGCCGCCTGCCCTGAGGCGATCTGCTGATCGTCACGGCGCACCTGCGGGTTGTGGTCGTTCGCGAGCCGCTGGAGCTCGGCGAGCAGGGGCGGTGGGTCGAAGGCGACGGGCACCGTACTGATCTCGGTGTCCGGCGAGCGGCCGAGCACGGCGTTGAGTGCGGCCAATGCGGTGCGCCGATCGCGGAGGAGCATGGTGCGTCGCTCAATCAGCATCGAGATCTCGAGCTGCGCGCGCAGGACATCCTGCTGCGGTCCCCGCCCGACCCGGAAGCGTGTGTCCGCGTGCGAGTGCGCCTGCTCGAGCACGCCGCGCGTGCCGTCGAGGATCGAGAGGCTGCGCTCCGCCAGCTCAAGATCGGCGTAGGCGGCCTTCAAGGCGGCCAGTAGTTCGACCCGTCTGACCTCCACGCGCCAGCGTGCTTGCTCGGCGACGGTTGATGCGATCGCCGTCTTGGCGGCGAGCTTGCCCGGATATGGGATGTCCTGCGTCACGCCAAACTGCCAGAATCCATCGGGCGTCGTCGCCGACGGGAAGAACGGCGGGCGCAGAAATCCGCTCATGTAGCCGGTAGAAATGGTCGGGTCCGGTGGCGCGCCGGCAGGCCGAATTCGGGCGACCGACGCGTCGACCTCGCGACGCCCCGCCGCCAGCTCCGGATTGGACGCGTCGACCTGCGCGATAAGCTCGGCCAGCGGCGTCGCCGGAGCTTGGCCGCGATCGGGCGGCTGCGCCCCTGCCAGGAGCGGCAGCAGGACAAACGCCACACTTGCTAGGTACTTACTCATGAATTCCTCAACCACCATCGCAACGAACGTCACGAAGACTTCTGTTCCGAATCGGACGCGTGCGGGCCACGCGCAGGTCAGGCCCGATGTCGTGGGGTACGGCTGGACAGCCTCAAAGTCTGAGGATGGTTGAGAGTGGTGCGGGGTCGAACGGCCGAGGACGGCGGGGCTCACGGCCAAGACGGCCGTCGGCAGACGGACGGCTAAATTGGAGCCCGAGCCCAGGAATGACGAGAGCTGAATTTGGCGGCGACACCCTGATCAGCACGTCCTTGACGAGGGTCGCTGGGACGCCGGGCTCGATGCGCCCGCAACAATCGCCGCCAGAACGGACCAGTAATTGTGCTGATCCTCCGTGGCTGCACTCGTTTGCATCGGCCCCAGGGCCGCACCACGCTCGGCACAAGGCGCTGGCATCGGGGCCAGCGGCTAGTGTCAGCACGGTGAGGAGAACGAAGGCTCGAGACATAGAAGTGTGCCGTCAACTTAGGACTGCAAGATCGACGCCAGATGCTCTGTTCAGCGGGCCAGCTTGCAGTGGCTGGTCTGAGCCCGATCACGGCCTGCCGATTACCGCGCGCGAACTTTTTCTGCAGAAGCTGCTGAAAATCCCCCAAGCGGATCGTTCTTGGTAAGTCGTTCCGCGCCAGTTAATGAAGATGTCTTAATCCGTGGAGTACTCTCCGTCGGTCCCAAGCGGCGCCAGCATTATTCCAAGTTGTGGGCGCTGACCATTCCGCAGCAGGCGCCGGCTCCGTCTACCACGGGCAAGCTCGTCGCGCGATGCTCGTGCAGTTTCTGGCGTGCTTCTTCAACGGGCTTATCCGCCCCACAACAGGCTGACGCGGGAAGCATGATTTCACTGACGCGCACCTCCGACGCGCGCCGGTCGTCTGCTGCTACGTCGCAACAAAGGTGGCGCTCGGTGACGACGCCGATCAGCTTGAGGTCTTTTTTATCTTCAACCACCGGCGCACAGCCGCAGCCGGAGTTGCGCATCGCTCGCGCGGCATGTGCTGCCGTGTCTTGCGGCGTACAGCACGAAGATGCATCGATCGGTTTCATTACATCGCTACAACAGCTCATGTGCTTGTCCTTTTCTGGGGTCGGCGCTGATCGTCACGCGACCGCCGACTTACCGGGCTGACGAATGCCCGCGAGTTTGGTTCGCTTCAACATCAACGCATTGATCGCCACGATGAGGGTGCTGCCGGACATCGACAGCGCGGCGATCTCCGGACTTAGTACGAATGGGTACAAGACGCCCGCCGCGAGCGGAAATGCGATGACGTTGTAGCCCACTGCCCACCAGAGATTCTGGTGCATCTTCCGTAACGTCGCCCGTGAGAGCTCGATTGCGGCGACGATGTCATACGGATCGCTCTTCATCAGCACAACATCGGCGCTCTCCATGGCCACGTCGGTACCGGCGCCAATCGCAAAACCCACGTCAGCCTGGGTCAGGGCCGGCGCGTCGTTGACCCCGTCACCGACCATCCCGACCTTCTTCCCCGTGGCCTGCAACTCCTTTACCTTGTCGGCCTTCTGTGCCGGCAGCACGTCGGCCAGCACGCTGTCGATGCCGAGATCGGCGGCGATGCGTTTGGCGGTGGCCGCGTTGTCTCCGGTCAGCATCACGACTTCGATCTTGCGTTCGCGCAGTTTCGCCACGGCTGCCTTGGAGGTCGGCCTGAGCGCATCGGCGATGGCGATCAAACCAATGACGCGGGCGGCCTGCGCCACATGCACGACAGTGCGGCCGTCCGCCTGGAGGCGGGCGGCTTCGGCCTCCAGCGGGCCGAGCGCGAGCTTCTGGGTATCCATCAGCAGCCGGTTACCGAGGAACACCGTTCCACCAGCGGTGTCGGCGCGCGCGCCCATACCGTCGAGGCTTTCAAATGCGGTCGGTGCCGCGACGGTGAGGTTCGCCGACCGGCGCAGGACAGCCTGGGCGAGCGGATGGTCGGACCCCTGCTCGACGGCGGCGGCGGCGGTCAGTAGCTGGTCTTCGGTGATCCCTTCCGCCGTCACGATCTCGACGACCTCCGGTTGGCCGACGGTGAGCGTACCGGTCTTGTCGAAGACGATGACGTTGAGTTTGGTGGCATCTTCGAGGGCCGAGGCGTTCTTGAACAGGATGCCGTTCATCGCGCCGAGGCCCGTGCCCACCATCACCGCCATGGGCGTCGCCAGTCCCAACGCATCCGGGCAGGCGATCACGAAGACCGTGATGGTCAGCGTCACCGCGAACAGCAACGGCTGCCCGATCCACCAGAACCACACGGCAAAGGTCGCCAGACCCATGACGATCGCGGCAATCACCAGCCACTGCGCGGCCTTGTCGGCCAGGAGTTGCGCCGGCGCTTTGGAATTCTGCGCTTCCTGTACCAGCTTGACGATCTGCGCCAACGCCGAGTCGGCCCCGACCTTGGTCGCCTTGTAGCGGAAGCTGCCGCTCTTGTTGATTGTCGCCCCGATCACCGTGGCGCCGGGCCCCTTCTGGACCGGCATCGACTCGCCGGTGAGCATGGACTCGTCGACCAGGGAGTCGCCGGTCTCGACGATGCCGTCGACTGGAATCTTATTGCCCGGCCGGATCACGACAATCTCGCCCGCCAACACCTCCGCCGTGGGCACTTCGGTCTCGACGCCGTCGCGGATCACGGAGGCTTTAGTCGGCGTGAGATCCATCAACGCCGTGATGGCCGACGAGGCGCCGGCACGGGCGCGCATTTCCAGCCAGTGGCCGAGCAGGATGAACACCAGCAGGACGGCGACCGCTTCATAGAACTGTCCGCCTCCCTTGAAGACGAACGTGGCCCCGACACTGAAGAGATACCCGGTGCCCACGCTCAACACGACCAGCGCCGCCATGCCCAGGACGCCCTTCCTGAGCGCGCGCCAGGCGGCGACGAAGAACGGCCAGCTCGGATAGATGATGGCGAGGGAAGCGAAACCAAACAACCACACATTGAGGTCGAGGCCAAATGGTGGCGCGGGCGGCGTAAACATCCCCATCGGTGAGTAGACAAAGAGCGGCACGGTAAAGAAGAGGCAGATCCAGAAACGGTTGCGCATGTCGCGGACCATTGCCGCCAGGTCCGTGCCGCCATGGCCCATCTCATGCGCCATGTCCGCCGACATGGCAGGCGGCGCGCCCGCCGGCGCGTGGCCTTCGTGGCCCTCGCCCGCGGGAGTCGTGGGGGCTGGCACGCCGACGGCAGCGGCCGGCGCCGCTTCCGGCGTCGCGGGTGCGGTGGGAGCCGGCGGCATTCTGGCCATGGACGAGCGTCGCGGGGAGGGGGTCACGGCTTCTTCACGAACTGGCCCCACATCACCAGCACACCGAGACCGATAAGGACCAGAGTGGGAATCCACATCCAGCCGAATCCGCCCATCCACGCGTTCCCCATCATGTTGCCACCCATCACTTCCCCCTGTCTTCGTTCCGCGGCGCCGGTGTGTCTCACCGGCGCGTCATGGTCATCTGGCCGTTGGTGAACGCCCCTGTGCACGAATTTGAGCCGATGTAGGTGCCGGTCATCGTCCTCCTGGTGCTGTCGACGCGCGCCGTGCCCGTGGCTCGCGCCGTGCATCCGGTCGACATCATGCTGTTGTTCGGCAAATCCATCGTGAAGGTCATGTCGTCACCGAACATCGTGCCCGAGAACGCACCAGGGCTCCGGCCCGCCATGCCGGCGAAGCTCATGGAGCCGGTGATCGTTGATCCGCTCTGCGTGAGCGGCCACGTCATCGTCCCCATGCCGGTCTGGCCCATCAAGCTGCCCGCACCCATCGAGCTGCTTGAGTCCGATGCGCTGCCGGCCCAGGTCCCGGTCATGACCGTCTGAGCCGTGGGGCCCGTTGGCCCCATCGACGACGTGTTGCCACAGGCAGCCGCGAAACCTGCCAGTAGAACCACTGCGATTACTTGTTTCATTGTGGTGCCTCGTATTGACCGAAACCTGGCCCGGGCCATCAGTGCTTCATGTCGCCCATCTGCTTCATCATCGGGCACATCGCCATCGAGTCTTTCCCCTCCTGCATGTGTTCCATCATGTGGGGCATCATGCCCTGCTGCATCTTCATCATGCCGGCGTGCATGGCCCGGTTCTGCGCCACCATCTCGGTGACGACCGCGGCGGTCGCCGTCGTCTTCTCAGCGCCTGACGCGCTGTTCATCCTGGTGACGAGGTCAGTGAGCCGCAGGTCGGCGGCCTTCATGTCGGCCATCATCTTCTCGCGCTCGGCCATCATGGCGTGGTCCTTGGCCGCCATGGCTGAGGCAGGCTTCGCCTGGTCGGTGGCGGCGTGCTGGTGCTCCTGAGGCGTTTGCGCGGCCAAGCTGGGGACCGCCGATATCACGACCGCTGCGCAACCCGCCACGATCGCCGTCACGATGCTCTTCATTCTCATGTCTTGATTCCTCTCGAAATTGACGATTGACCCACCGAGGTCACCACCGAGGCATGTAAACGTGGGCACCAGCCCAGATTGGACAAGCCGGTTCCGTAAACAGGGAAGTGTCGGCATGCGAAGGCTGCGCCGACCGCTCTCAGCGGGAAATGATGCAAGCCCTTGTCCACGGCGCTACTGCGGACCGAGGGATTCGCATGTATGAACAAGTTTTAATGCGCGGCGTCCTATGAGCCACAGTGTCTCTTTCCGCACAGGTCCGTTGTCTCGCCCACTGATACCGTTCAGTGTTGACCGCGTTGGAAGGGACCACGGCTGAGCATGTCTAATTCGAAGCAAGTCAGAGTTGCCGTGAACGGCTATGGAGTGATCGGCAAGCGGGTGGCGGACGCCGTCGAAAGCCAGGAGGACATGACGCTGGCCGGCGTATCAGACGTCGTGACGGACTGGCGGGCTCGCATGGCAGCCCGACATCACTTTCGACTGTTCGGTGCCACCGGCGAACACGCAAACGCCATGCGTGCGGTCGGATTGGAAGTCGCTGGAACGTTGGACGACCTCTTGGGTCAGGCCGACATAGTCGTGGACTGCACCCCCAAGCACGTTGCCGCAAAGAACATCGATGGTTATCGCTTGCGTCGATTGAAGTTCATCGTCCAGGGCGGCGAGAAACACGAAGTGACCGGCCATTCCTTTGTTGCCGAGTCCAACTATGCTAGCGCCATCGATCGCGATGCGACTCGCGTGGTGTCGTGTAACACCACCTCAATCGTGCGAACACTGACCGCCCTCAAGCGAGCGGGGTTGCTTCGGCGGGCCAGAGGTACTCTGCTCAGGCGCGCGACTGATCCCTGGGAGAGTCACGACAGCGGGATCATGAACACGCTGGTACCTGAACCGGAAATCCCGAGCCACCAGGGCCCCGACGCGCAGAGCGTCGACCCGGATCTCGATGTAGTCACAATGGCGGTGAAGGCCCCGGAGACCTTGGGCCATCTGCACTACTGGTCGGTGCAGATGGCGCGTAACGCCAGCAAAGACGAGGTGCTCGACGCCTTTCGCACCTCATCTCGAATCGCGCTGATCCGCATCAGCGACGGCTTGGTGGCGCTCAACTCGGTAAAGGAACTCATGGCTGATCGAGGCCGGCCTCATGCCAACCTCTACGAAGTAGCACTGTGGGCCGACATGTTGCGGGTTCAGGGCGATGAACTGTTCTACGCGTATATGGTCGATAACCAGGCCATCGTCATCCCTGAGACGATCGACGCCATTCGAGCGTTGACGGGAGTCGAAAGAGATCCGCACGAGTCGATTGCCCGGACCAATGCGGCGCTCGGCATCGATGCATCGCTCACGTAGCGAGGTCTCTGGCAAGCGGCAGCGTTACGAGCGCAGTCGTGCCCGAGCCTGGAGTGCTGCTGATAGTCACGTTGCCCCCGTGGGCGTCGACAATGCGCTTGACGATTGCGAGGCCAAGGCCCGATCTTGCTTTTGACCCCTGCGCCTGTCCGTGCACGTGCCGATCGAACACGCGCGGCAATAACTCCTCTGATATACCAGCGCCGGTATCCGACACTGTGGCGACGACCATTCCATCGCGACCGGCGGCCTCAATGCGGATGCGCCCGCCGGCAGGAGTAAACTCGACGGCGTTCTCACCAAGATTCAGGAGCAATTGCCGAAGCCGTACCGGGTTTCCCCACACGCGCAGGCCTGGTTCGATCGCGGTGTCGCAGGCGACGCCGTGAGCCTCCGCCAGGGCGCTGACGAGCTCACCAGCTTCCTCGAATACCTCGCTCACGACGACCGGGCCGACGCGCGACCCTGCTGAATCAGCATCTGCCAGTGCAAGGTCTCGCAGATCCTGGAGAGTAGCAGTGAGCGCATTGACCTCTTCAGACACCGCGTTCAGTGCCCTGGCGCGATCTTCGGGAGTGCCCTCTCGGGCAGACTCGATCGTGCCTTTCATCACCGTCAATGGCGTCTGCAGCTGATGAGAGACATCGGCCGTGAACTCGCGCATGGTCTTGAACGACGTTCCGAGACGATCGAGCAGCTGGTTAATCGCTGACGTGAGGCGTTCGACCTCGGTATCAGGCGCGTGCGGATCGATACGGCGAGAGAGGTCGGTCGCCTGAATAGATTCCAGGGAGGTTGCAATTACATCAACCGGGCGCAGCGCGCGCCTGGCGATAAAGAATCCACCGAAACTGGTGACGGCGATGACGATTGGAATCAGCACAAGGGACGCAATCGTCACGACCTCCAGCATCATCCCGACGTCGCCGAGGGGTCTGCCAAGCTGGAGATATGTCTCTGCTGGAGTTACCAACGGCACGCAGGTAAACCGCACCGGCCCTCGAGCCAGGTGCACCGTAAAGAACTGTTCCACGGTAAGGCCGCTGGTCGCCGCGTGCATCAACACCTCGTGGGCGCCAATCTCAGGTTCGGCCTTCGCGAGCCGCTCGGATCGAAACACCACATTTCCGTGCGTGTCGCGCACCATCAGGTACGGCGCGACCGCGCCTTCCTGATCGAGCGCCTGCAGCGCGGCAATTGGATCGGCGGTCGACGACACGCTGGCGAGAACGCGCTTCGCTTCTTCACGAAGATCGCCGTCATGATGACCATAAAGCGTGCGTGCCAGCCAGGCGTACAGAAGTACCGCGAACAGGCTGAGCGCCGAGGCGATGACCAGCACGTTCCACAGAGTCGTGCGTGCCTTAAGCGTCCTGATCATGAGCGTGCTCTGAAGAGCGCAACACGTAGCCGACTCCCCGCACCGCGTGGATCACACGCGACTCCCCGGCGTCCTCCAGCTTGCGACGGAGGTGGTTCACGTAGACGTCGATCACGTTGGTCATGCGATCCCACGTGAAGTCCCACACGTGTTCGCCAATCATCGCCCGGGTGAGCACCTGATCGACGTTGCGCATGAAGTATTCAAGAAGTGCAAACTCCTTTTGGGTCAGATCGACCTTGCGCTCCCCTCGATGCACGGAGCGGGACACAGGGTCGAGTGAAAGATCGCCGACCGTGACGCTAAGTGCAGCAGCTGGACGTTGCCGCCGCAGCAACGCACGCACGCGGGCACTCAGCTCGGCGAACTCGAATGGCTTGGTGAGATAGTCGTCAGCGCCGCTGTCGAGACCTCGCACGCGGTCTTCGAGCACCCCTCGCGCAGACAGCATCATGATTGGGACGGTAAGTCCGCGCCGACGGAGTTCTCGACAGATTGCGAAGCCATCTTGCCCCGGCAACATGACGTCGAGAATTATCAGGTCAAAACTTCCATTGAGCGCTGCTTCGAGGCCGGATTCGCCGTCGTGCACCGCTTCGACGTTCAGTTTGAGATCAGTGAGCTGCTGCGTGAGGAGCGAGGCGAGACGGCGTTCGTCTTCAACGATCAGGACGCGAGGGGCTTGGTTCGCGTCACTCTCGCGGCTGTCCGGCACAAGGGCATCTTTTCGGAACCTCGACCGGGCGGAAATTAATTCTTCTTCATAATTCCCGGACAGCCCGACAGCTGCACAATCAGTGGGATCCATCTATACCCAGTGGACCCCATCGGCGGGTGGCGGTCAACCGTTGAACTTTACCGGCTCGTAGTCGCAGCCGAGCCCACAGGCAACCTCGCGGTCTTCACCGTAGACGGGGTGCCAGGCTCCGTCCACGCGAAGATCAGTTCGTCTCCGAATCGCGCCATGCGCGGATAGCCGCTGGCGCGATTGGCGGAGAGTCCCGAGACCGTTGTCGCCGGGCCGCGCTCGCCGCTCGGCGTCACACGGCGCATTCGGAACTGCGCCTTGCCGTCAGCGAACTCAATCCACGTGGCCATTGCGGAGCCGTCGGAGAGAAGCGCCGCGTCAACTCGACCCAACGCGCTGCTGTCATCCAAACGAATCGGCTTGCCGAAAGTGCGCCCGCTGTCCGATGAGAACGCGATGAAGGTATGTCCCTCATCGCCTTTGGCCGTAAACCAAGCGAGCGCGACCGCTTTGCCATCTGCGCTCAGTGAGGGCCCATTGACCGGGCACGCAGCAATCTGCCAATCGTCCCGATGCACTGGTGCAGGCTCGCTCCATTTGCCTCCAACAAACCTCGACACGTATATGTCCCGAATCTCAGTTTCGCTACGGTCGCGATAGGCCACGATGGGACCTTCCGCCGTTACCGCCGCAGTCGTGGGGCAGCATTCACAGACGCGCAGGTCAACCGGACTCTCGGTCAGTTGCTTCCCAGCTTTGTCGAAGGTCGCGCTACGAACGCTCATGTCGCCGCCGCCACCGTGGTCACCACCGTGTCCGCCCTTCATCGCACGGCCATCCAGCCAAATCAGTCCGAGCCCACCGCTACCGGGCATCTGATAGAGCGATGCGAAGCCATGCTCAGTCTTCGTGCCATCAGCATGCGGCGTAAACGACGTGCCCCAAGTTCGGCCATCGTCCGTAGAACGCGACAAGCGCACGTCGTAGGCGTAGGTATCCGGCCCGCTCTTCTGGAGCCAATGGCCGTAAAGGGATCCGTCGCCCATGCGCAGGACAGACGGGACGTCGGCCCAGTTGACGAACCAGTCCTTGCCGCTTGCCACCGTCCGGGTTGCGCTCCACCCGTCCTTCGTCCGCTCGGCAAACTTCAAGCTCGCAACGTCACCGCTACGCTCAATCCAACTGAGGAGGACGCCCCGTGACGACACGGTCAACTGCGGCTGTGCACTACCGACGCCTGCTGGTGAGGCAATCGGAGCGATGCCACCAGGGGTCGACTGCGAGCCGAGCAGTGTCGACGCGGACAGCAATAACGGCAGGGCGACAAAGGCAAGAGCTGCGCGGTTGGCCATGCCGCCGATGATACATCCCTGGCCTGGATTGAGCGCCTAAGTGGTGGTCCGTTAACGACTTTTAATGAGGCCACCCCTCCGAACATCGTACGGTGTAAGAAAGCGCCCGTGCGCGCGTTGAAGGAGTGATGAAGGCGTTTCTCAAAGCGTTCGTGGTCTTGATCTTGGTGCTCGCAGTAACAGGTGGAATCGTCGCCTACTCCATAGCGAGCAAAGGCATCAGCACGCGTACCAACCCGAGCATGGCCGAAGAGACGATTGCAATGACCGTTCGGAGTCTGGCGACGCCTCGGTCGGTTCGCAATCAGCCAAATCCGGTTGAGCCAACGGCCGCGGCTCTGGAAGGCGCCCTCGACCATTGGGCGGATCACTGCGCGGCGTGCCACGCCAACGATGGAAGCGGTAACACACAGATGGGCCGCAGCTTCTATCCGCCTTCGCCCGACATGCGCGGGACACGAACGCAGGCTCTGAAGGATGGAGCGTTGTTCTCGATCATCGAGAACGGTATTCGGCTCACCGGCATGCCTGCCTGGGGAACGGGAACGCCGGAGGGCGAACGCGAGTCGTGGGCTCTGGTTCACTTCATTCGGCGGTTGCCGAATCTAACCGCTACAGACATCGAGCGGATGGAAGGTCTGAACCCTCAGAGTCCCGCGAAGTTCCGCGAAGCCGAAGAAGCACGAATCTTTCTTGAAGGTATGACCGAAGCGCCGATGAACAGGTCGCCGACGAAACCGCATCATGACTAAGTTTTCGCAGCGACACTCGCGTCGCACATTCGTTAAGGAACTAGCCTTCGGCGCCGTTGCCGTCGGCTTGGGAACCGCGCGTGTCTCAACTGGCTACGCGCAATCCAGCGGCCGCCAGCCTCAAGGCGTTCTGACCGGCACTGAGTTCGATCTTCGCATCGGACCCATGCCCATCAACATCACCGGTTCCGATCGCACGGCTTTCGCCGTTAATGGATCAGTTCCCGCACCTCTGCTGCGATGGCGCGAAGGGGATACGGTCACTCTACGAGTCGCGAACTCTCTCGCCGAGGATGCCTCCATTCACTGGCACGGCATTCTGCTCCCGGCGAACATGGACGGCGTTCCCGGCCTGAGCTTCCGTGGGATCCGGCCCGGTGAGACCTATACCTACCGGTTTAATGTGCGCCAGGCCGGCACGTACTGGTACCACAGCCACTCTGGCTTTCAGGAACAGCAAGGCGTCTACGGGCCGCTCGTGATTGAACCGCGAGAGGCGGAGCCCTTCAAATACGACAGAGAGCACGTCGTGCTCTTGAGCGATTGGACTGACGAGAATCCTAGCCGCGTATTCGCCAAGCTCAAGAAACAGTCGGACTACTACAACTTCCACAAACGCACGGTCGTCAATTTCTTCCGAGACGTCCGTGAGCGTGGGCTGGGTTCGACCCTGGATGATCGGTTGATGTGGGGAGACATGCGAATGAACCCCACCGACCTGGCGGATGTATCCGGTGCCACCTACACGTATCTGATGAACGGCGTCGCGCCGGCCGGAAGCTGGACTGGGTTGTTCAAGCCCGGCGAGAAAGTCCGGCTCCGCTTCATCAACGGTTCCGCAATGTCCTACTTCGACGTGCGGATTCCGGGTCTCAAGATGACGGTGGTTGCGGCCGACGGACAGCACGTGCATCCGGTCACGGTCGATGAGTTTCGTATCGCGACGGCCGAGACGTTCGACGTGATCGTCGAGCCCACGGGCCAAGACGCGTTCACGATATTTGCGCAGGCGATGGATCGCACCGGCTTCGCAGCTGGAGCGCTGGCAGTTCGTGAAGGTTTGCGCGCGCCGGTGCCTGAACCCGATCCGCGGCCATTGCTGTCGATGGATGACATGGGACACGGCGGTATGGGCCACGACATGGGGGCGATGAGCGAGTCGAAGCCGGCCCCGCCCCCCGCGACCGACCCACATGCGGGACACGTCGTGCCGTCCCCGGCACCCGCGGCTCCCGACCCGCACGCCGGACACACGATGCCGGCGAAGCCGGAGGCACCCGCCGATCCGCACGCGGGCCACAACATGGCTGCCACAGGATCGATGCAGTTGCATCCGCCATCGGAGGACGGCAATCCACTGGTTGACATGCAGACGATGTCGCCGATGGCGAAGCTTGATGACCCGGGCATCGGCCTTCGCAACAACGGCCGCAGGGTGTTGACGTATGCCGATCTGAAGAGCACGTTCGATGATCCAGACGGTCGCGAGCCCAGTCGGACCATCGAGCTGCACCTGACCGGGCACATGGAACGGTTTGCCTGGTCGTTCGATGGCATCAAGTTCTCGTCGGCCGAGCCTCTGCGCCTGACCTACGGCGAGCGCCTTCGGATCGTGCTCGTCAACGACACGATGATGAGTCACCCGATCCATCTGCACGGCATGTGGAGCGATCTGGAAGACGAGCAAGGGCGATTCCAGGTTCGCAAACATACGATTGATATGCCGCCGGGCACCCGGCGCGCGTATCGCGTCCGTGCCGATGCACTGGGACGCTGGGCGTATCACTGCCATCTGCTGTTCCATATGGAATCAGGCATGTTCCGGGAAGTGCGGGTCGAAGAATGATCCGCACCGGTCTCCTGTTGCTTCTGATCGTCTGTTCGGCTCGAACTGCCTTTGCCCAAGAGACGCCGCCTGACCCTCACGCCGGCCATGTCATGCCGCCCGCAGCGCCTGCTCAAAACGTATCGGGCGAGCCTGCGACTCCTATTCCACCGGTTACAGATGAAGATCGCGCCGCCGCCTTTCCGCAAGACCTCCACGGCCACACCGTTCATGACCGCGCCATCAACTACTCGGTCCTGTTCGACCAACTGGAATGGCAAGTGTCAGGCGACACCAAGGGCGGCATCTGGGACATCAAGTCGTGGGTCGGTGGCGATGTGAATCGAGTCTGGATTCATTCCGAAGGCGCCTCCGAGGGATCCAGCCTTGAAGAGGCCGAAGTTCACCTCACTTACGGCCACTCGTTCTCCAGGTGGTGGGATGTGGTGGCCGGGGTGCGACAGGATTTTCGCCCAGGCCCTGGTCAGACCTGGGCGACGGTCGGCATTCAGGGGCTCGCGCCGCAGTGGTTCGAAATACAGGCGACGCTCTACGTCGGCGAATCAGCAGCGACGATGGCCCGGTTCGAAGCCGAGTACGAGATGCTGATCACCAACCGCCTGGTGTTGCAGCCGCTGGTCGAGCTGACGTTCTACGGTAAATCCATTCCGGAACGAGGTCTCGGGGCGGGACTCAGTGCGGTGGAAACCGGGCTCCGGTTGCGCTACGAGGTGCGACGCGAGTTCGCTCCGTACCTCGGCGCAGTCTGGCACCGTGAGTTCGGCGGCACCGCCGATTTCTCCACCGAAGCCGGCCACGATATCGGTGGGTGGCGTTTGGCTGCCGGCTTGCGAACGTGGTTCTAGTGTTGTTGTTTACAGGAGCAATGATGACAAGACGATTCATTCTGACGATTACGGCTGCAGCTGTGATGACGATGACGCTGGGCGGCATCGCGGTTGCGCATCCCGGTCACGAGCACAAGATCATGGGCACGGTGACAATGGCGGCTGCCGATCACGTGATGTTGAAGGACCCGGATGGCAAGGACGCGACGATCACGATCAACAAGGACACGAAATTCATGCGCGCCAAGAAAGCCATGAAGGCGGCCGACATCAAAGTGGGCATGCGGATCGTGGTGACGGCGGTCACCGATGCCGACGACGACAAGTCGATCGCCAAGGTCATCGAGCTAGGCGCGGATCCGGTAACGAAGTAGCGACTGAGGAGATATTCGATGGTGCGAACGCTTTCTGCTCTGACCCTGCTCCTGACCTTACCCTCGCTGGCGATGGCTCACGTAGGAGTCCGGCCCCGAGAGTCCAAGCCGGGCGCTGAAGAGCGCTACTCGGTTCGCGTTCCCACGGAAGGCGCGGTTGCGACAACGGCCGTTCGTCTGGAGATTCCCGACGGGGTCACCGTCCTCGAAGTGGAGAAAATGGGGGGCGAGACCTTCGAAGTTGAGAAGAAGGGCGACCGCATTGTCGCCATCACCTGGAAGCGCAGCATTCCACCAAAAGAATCAGCCGACTTCTTCTTTCGTGCTCGGAACCCCGTTTCTGGAACCGAGATCGCGTGGAAGGCTCATCAACACTTCGCTGATGGGACGATGACCGGATGGGTGGAGCCGGTGGGCGACAAGCGCCCGGGCCCGGTGACGAAGTTGACCGACGCGGGCGCGCAGGCCGTCCCGAACGACGTGGCTGGCATCGCGGCCTGGTTGAAGGGCTACGACGCGGCGTTCCTGACCAAGGACGTGACCAAGCTGGCGCCTTTCTATCATCCCGACGTCACAATTTACGAAGGGACCGGCATCAACAACGGGTGGGCGGACTATCGCGATCGTCACCTGGGTCCGGAGCTCAAGGCTTTTGAGAACCTGGAGTTCGGCCACACCGATACCAAGGTCACGCTCATGCCCGGGGGGGAATCGGCGTATGCGACGTCGCGTTACACCATCAAAGCCAAGATGGGCGAGCGGATGCTCGACTCGGAGGGGCTCGAGACGCTGATGCTGGTGAAGACGGCGGAGGGCTGGAAGATCCGGCATTCACACACGTCGAGCCGCGCGAGACGCCCGGCGCAATAGGAGGCGGTTATCTATCCCGTCCTCTTTCGCATCGGGGGCTTCGAGATCACCAGCTTTGGCGTGCTCGTCGCGATTGGTGCGCTCGTGGGATTGTGGGTATTTCGGCGCGAGTTGAACCGAGCCGGTCTGCCGCAGGACACGACCGACGCGGCGTTCGCAGGCATTTTCGGCGGCCTGTTCGGCGCGAAGCTGTGGTGGGCCGTCGAGTTCTCCGGCAGCGCGCCATTCCTCTCGCTACTGCTCTCTCGCGGCGGATTGAGCTGGTTCGGGGGATTCACGGGAGGGATCGCGGCGGGCCTGCTCGTGATTCACCGGAAGCGGCTGCCGCTTCTCGCCACCCTTGCGGCGGCTTCCCCAGCCTTGGCGATAGGCCATGCGATCGGGCGAATCGGCTGCTTTCTGGTTGGGGACGATTACGGCCAGGCCAGTGATCTGCCCTGGGCAGTAGCTTTTCCTGAAGGCCTACCGCCGACGCTTGAACGCGTTCATCCGACGCAAATCTACGAGGCAATCGCGCTTTTCGCCATTGCTTGGCTGCTGCTAGGTTGGCGTCGTCAAAGACGTAGCGACCGATTGGTCCTGGGAACGTACTTTGCCCTGGCCGGAATGACGCGCTTCCTGATTGAGTTCGTTCGCGTCAACGAGCGCGTCCTGGGTCCCTTGACTATTGCACACCTCGCCTCGGTGGCTGCCGTACTGGTCGGCGCCTTGCTCTTGGCGGGTTCACGGCGTGCTGTTACTACCTAAGATTGGATCATCCATGAATGAAAGAGCCGCAACGGTGGTTGGACTGTTCTCGTCAGTCACCACTCTAATTTGTTGAACGCTGCCAATTGTGTTCGTGAGCCTAGGTCTAGGCTCCGTCGTTGCGTCAACGCTTGAAGTCGCGCCCTGGTTGATGGCCGTGGGCGCGCAGAAGAGCATCATCTTCCCGGTGGTCGGCGTGTTCCTGGCCTTCAACTACTGGCTGGCTGTCGCACGCCCGAAGAAAATGGAGTGCGAGCCTGGTGACATCTGTCACATTGACAGCCCGGTTTCTCGATTTAACCGAGCGATGTTTTGGACATCGCTTGCGATCTACGTGATTGCTGTAGTGGCGACATATGGAGCTCAATGGTGGATACTGCGTTCGTAAATTGGCGCTGGCTATCCGCCGTTGCACTGGTGATCGTCGGCTCCCACACCGAGCTTCGAGCGAGCGGCCATGGCCCTGTGTTCGGAGCCGCGACGCCGACGCTGGGCCGCGGCGGCTGGAGCATCGATCAGGCTTACACGTTCCGGGGCGGCGAGGGTGATGATCCTCAATCGCAGCAGATGTTCAAGACGATGGTGTCGTTCGGCATCACGGAGACCGTACAGATATCCGGCTCGGTCCCCGTCGCGATGTCCGACGGGCTGGCGCCTTCCCGGATGATGAGTGCGATGTCGAGCGAGCGTGAATTCGAGGCGCTGCTCGCGTATCGGTTTCAGAAACGAACGGTGGGGATCGGCGGCCGTCAAGAAAGCACCCTCTATGTCGGTGGAACTATGCCGATGGAGGACGAGCGCGCTGGCGCGCCCGTTGGGTCTTCATTGGTCGTGCAGGCAGCGACCGGCTATGCCTCCCGTGCCCACTATGCGTGGTTCGGCGGCGGTGCGCAGCACTTCATCGAGCGCGATGGGGCTCGGCAGGGTGATTCGCGCTTCCTGACGTTCGTTTACGGCTATCGTCCACCGCCGCTTCGAGTCGAGCCGGGAAAGCCGGATCTCCGGTTCTTCGTGGAGGTTACGGCCGAGGACCGAACCGCGACGACGAGTGCCGGTATCGACGTCGCGCCAGGTGGCCGCACGGTGTTTGTCGGCCCTACTTCATTGCTCGTCTATAAGGCGATTGCTCTCGAGGGTGGCGTGCTGTTTCCCGTTTATCAGAAGGACGCTCAATTCCGGGAGAGGATGCGCGTCGCAGTCAACTTCGCGTATTTCTTCTGGCTCAAGTAAGGTGGTAATCATGCGTAAAGTGATCACGGCTGTTGTCGCCTGTTTGTTGACCGCATCGTCCGCAGGCGCAGAGTTGCGCCATGTGGAGATCAAAACGCTCGGGATGGATTGAGAGACCTGTGCCCACGCCGTGCGCGTGGCAATGCGGAAGGTCGATGGTGTCCAGGACGTGACGGTCAGCCTGAAGGATGGCATGACGTTGCTTGGTCTCAAACCCGGCAACACAGTTACTTTGACCAAGCTTCGCGAAATCATCAAAAACAGTGGCTTTGTGTCCAAGGAAGCGACGATTGTCGCCGCAGGTCAGGTTCCCGGCGCCGGATCGCCGTCCGTGTTTGTGGTCGGTGGAACCGGTGAGCGATTGCCATTGGTGGGCCAGGCGACGGGCGCCGGTCAAGGGCTTTGGCGATTTACTTCCCAGGCCAAGTAGCGTCGACGATCTGACGGGTCCTAGGTTGTCGGTTTCTTGAGGATTAGTACTAGCTTCTCTTGAATCGCGGCTGGGGACGGAACTCCGCCCGGATAAAGCCGTCAAGTAGCGGGAGGGTGAGGAATCGGCGGCTCTTCCATCCCGAACAAATCCTGACCCCGGTGCAACACCGTCGGAGTGCCATAGCCTCCGCGCGGGTCAGAACTTGCCAACGTGTCGGCGTCGATGAACTGGTAGTCGTTCGGTAAGCCTAGCGTCTTCAGAGCCACGTCCAGATTGGCTCGCATCGTTACCGTGTTCACGCACCCTTCGCGGGTCAGGAAAACCAAGTCCTTCATCGTCGCTTTCTCTTGTGGGGACTGCGGCGGGCTCCCGCACCCGACGAGCGAACACGCGAAAAGTACGCCGCACGCGACCATCCGAATTCCCACGATTGAGCTTAAACTCCGTACCAAGGTACGGAGTCAACAACATGGTGACCGCGCTAGAAAGCATATCTATAGGGGCAATGGCGGAGGCGGCCGGGGTGGGCGTCGAAACAGTGCGGTTCTACCAGCGAAAGGGGCTCCTTCGTGAGCCGAGACGCGGTCGCGGTGAGATCCGGCGATATAGCTCGCAGGATGTTGCCCGCCTGAAGTTCATCAAGGCGGCTCAGCATCTTGGTTTTACCCTCGGCGATGTCGCCGGGTTGTTGACACTGGAGGATGGCCGTCATTGTAAAAAGGCTCGTGCGATGGCCGAATTGCGGTTGCAGGACGTTCGCCGGAAGCTGCACGATCTGCGACAGATGGAGTCTGCGCTCCAGGAAATGGTTGAGCGGTGCTGTGCAACGGAGGAGCGCATGGCATGTCCACTCATCGTCGCTTTACAAGATGATGCCAGGGGCGCCAATTGAAGTCAGTTGGACATCAACGCCGTTAAGCGGCCTTCACAGATCCCGCTCGGCTAGCTGGAGTCCGTCGGCGTCGGCAACGGCCATCAGAGCCGACAAGACGCGAACGACGCCAGCGACCAGAGCGATGCAGATTGGGCAAACCGCCAAATGGTCTTCCAACCGGAGCCGTTCGCGCTTCATAAGGCCTCGATCAATGTAGGCCGCCAATGCCTCGGAGTGAGCCTGATCCGATTTGGTGGACGGTTTAACTACGCTGCCTGAGCTAGTGCCCGCCGCTCGAACTCTGCCGGACTGATCTGGCCGAGTGTGGAGTGCCGACGCTTCTGGTTATAGAACACTTCGAT
>JAKFYH010000039.1 GCA_021730945.1 Acidobacteriota bacterium
GGATCCGGGGTCCGGGGTCCGGGATCCGGGGGCCGGCTGCGGGTCGCGGCGGTAAAAGGTCATCGGGGATCCGCCGACTCCCGACTCCCGACTCCCGACTCCCGCCATGAACTGCGACAGCCCTTCGACTTCGCCGGTCCCGTAGATCGCGTCGATCTCCGGAATCTCTTTCTTCAGCTCCTCGCGATATCGCTCGGCCATGCAGCCCGTAACCACGAGGCGCCGCCCGGCCGCCTGCTTCTTGAGCTCGGCCATCTCCAGGATGGTGTCGATCGACTCCTGCTTGGCGCGGTCGATGAAGGCGCAGGTGTTCACCACCAGCACGTCGGCTTGCGACGCATCGGCGGTAATCTCGTGCCCGTCCTGCTCGGCCATGCCGAGCATGACCTCGGAATCGACGAGATTCTTGGGGCACCCCAAGGAGACAAACCCTATCTTCATCGCAACTTCCCAGTGTAGCAGATGAGGCTACGGGTAGATCCGGTAGAGCATGCGCGGATAGGGAATAGTCTCGCGGACGTGCTCGAGGCCGCAGATCCAGCTGACGCAGCGCTCGATGCCCATGCCGAAACCGCCGTGCGGCACCGAACCGTAGCGGCGCAGGTCGAGATACCACTCGAACGCCTCCTGCGGCAGGTCGTGGTCCTTGATCCGCTGCAACAGCAGATCGAAGTCGTCCAGGCGCTGGCCGCCGCCGATGATCTCGCCGTAGCCTTCCGGCGCGAGCACGTCGACGCACAACGCCTTGTCCATCTCGTTCGGATCCGGCTTCATGTAGAACGCCTTGATCGCCGCGGGGTAGTGCGTGACGCACACCGGCCGGTCGAACTGCTCCGACAACACCGTCTCGTCGGTGCCACCAAGATCGCCACCCACCTGGAAGGGCAGCCCCTTGTCGATCAGGATCTTCGCCGCCTCGTCGTAGTGCAGTCGCGGGAACGGCGCCTTCACCGCCTCCAGCTTGCTGGTGTTGCGCTCAAGGGTCTTCAGTTCCTTCTGGCGGCGATCGAGCACGCGGGCCACGACCGAGGTGATGAGTCCCTCGGCCAGCGTGATCACGTCGTTGAGATCGGCGTATGCCATCTCGGGCTCCACCATCCAGAACTCAGTCAGGTGGCGGCGGGTCTTGCTCTTCTCCGCGCGAAAGGTCGGGCCGAAGGCATAGACCTTGCCGAGCGCCATCGCGTTGGCCTCGTTGTAGAGCTGTCCGCTCTGCGTGAGGTAGGCCTTCTCGTGCTCGAAGTACTCCACGGGAAAGAGCGTCGTCGTGCCCTCACACGCGGCGGGCGTGAAGATGGGCGTGTCGGCGAGGATGAAGCCCTGGTCGTTGAAGAAGTCGCGCACGGCGTTGATGATCTCGTGCCGCACGCGCAAGATCGCGGTCTGCCGTTCGGCGCGGATCCAGAGGTGCCGGCGATCCATCAGGTAGTCGACGCCGTGTTCCTTTGGGGTGATCGGATAATCGTGCGCCGCGTTCACGACTTCGAGGGCGCTGGCGATCAGCTCGTAGCCGCCCGCCGCGCGTTCGTCCGCGCGCACCACGCCGGTCACAATGATCGCGCTTTCCTGGCTGAGATGGTCGGCGGTGGCAAAGGTCGCCTCGTCCACGTCCTTCTTGCCCATGACCACCTGCAAGAAGCCGGTGCCGTCTCGAATGACCAGGAAGTGAATCTTGCCACTCGACCGGCGGTTATGCAGCCAGCCCTTGATGGTGACTGACGCGCCAACGTGTTCGCCGATCTTGTTGATATAGGTCTGCATAATCTGCGTCTGTCTGAATCTGCGTCGAATCGGCGGCTGTCTGAATCTACGTCTAATCGGCGGCTGGCCCAATCGGTGGCTCGGTGCTGAGGCTGAGCAGCGACTCAAAGCGTTCCCGCGCCTTCACGGCGAGCTCCAGCACGGGCCGCCGCTCGGCGGCCACGGCCAGCTCGAACATCCAGGCGCCGTCGTAGCCGACCTTCTGGAAGGCCAGGACGGTGGCATCCCAGTCGACCACGCCCTGGCCAGGGACGAGGTGATCGTCGCTGCGGCCGCGATTATCGTGCAGGTGCGTCGTGGCCAGGTGGCCGGAGCAGGATTCGATGGCGTCGACCACGTCGCCCATCAGCCGGGCATGGCCGACATCCAGGCAGATGCCCAGGTCGCCGGCCTCGATCTCGCTTTCGAGCAAGGCCACGAGTGACGGCGCCGTCGACAGCGCGTTCGGAATCACCTCGACCGCCAGCCTAACGCCAACCCTGGCCGCGGTCGGCGCCAGTTCCTCAAGACTGCGAATCAGCGATGGCAGGTGGTTGTCGCCGGTCTGGGCGTACGGCACCGGTACCCCGCCGTGCACCACCAGCACCTGGTATGGCACCAGCGCCGCGACACTGAGCGCGGCCGTCGTCTCGGCGACGGCCTGCGCGCGCCGCGACTCGTCCGCCGCGGCCAGGGTGTAACCGTCGCGCCAGGCGCCCCGGCTGTAATCGCCCGCAATTGGCGCGTGCAGGGAATGCAGCGTCAGCCGCGTGTCGGCCAGCCATTCGGCCAGTGCCAGAGCGGCCCGGCGGTCGTGATAGTCGAAGTGGCTGCGGACCGCAAACACCTCGACCGCCTCGAACCCGTGCGCGGCGATCTCGACCAGGTGGTCGCGATCGAGTCGATCGCTCAAATAAAGGTGCGTGGAAATTCCAAACACGGTGGTTGCTTGCCTCAAGACTCAAGGCCCAGGACCCAGGACGCAAGACCCAGGTCCTGCGTCCTACGTCCGGGTCCTATGTTACAGCCACTCATCGAGCAGGTGCCGCAGCCCGGTGAACCGCGGATACTTCGCCAGGTTCGCCTTCACGTGGCTGAGCGTGCGCGGGATGTACTGGATGTAGACGGTGTTGTTCCGGGTCGTGGTCATGTAGCCAAAGGTGCCCAGGGCCTTCAGGTTGCGCTGCAGAGCCATCAGGTCAAACCGCCGGCGGAACTCCGCCTCGTCCTGGCCATCGCCTTTCAGTGCCAGGAAGAACGCAATCAACTCGTCGACCTGGGCACCAGTCAGATCGACGTAGGAGTCGCGGAGCAGCGACACCAGGTCGTAGGTGTCGGGCCCCATCCGCGCGTCCTGGAAGTCGATGATGTAGAGCGAGCCTTCGTGCAGCATCAAGTTGCGGCTGTGGTAGTCGCGATGGCACAGCACCCGAGGCTCGCCGGCCAGCTCGGCGACGATCGCCGACCACTCCGCGCGCAGGGCTTCGCGCTGGACATCGGTCAGCGACGCGCCCTTGTACGCCATCAGGTAGTGCTTGACGAAGAACTCCAGCTCCCAGGTGAGTTTGTCGACATCAAACGCAATCTGATAGGGCGGATACGCAGGCGATCTCAGCGCCTCGCCGCGCTGCTGCATGCGGGCGATGAACGAGACCGCCTGTCGGTAAAGCGCGGCATGCTCGGCCGGCGTGGCCGCGCCCAGGTGCGCCTGCAAAGTGACGTCGCCAAGATCCTCAAGGCCCAGCACGCCCAACTCGTCGGAGTGGTGGAGTATCGCCGGCACCGGCACCGGGATTTGTTGCAGCAAGCGAGCCACGGCGACAAACGGCATGGTCGCAAACTCGATGGCGCCTTGGTGCAGCGCCAGCACGATGGGCTTGCCGCCCTTCATCAGGGCGCGAAAGTAGCGGCGATCGGAGGCATCGCCGGTCAACGGCATGACGGTGGTCACGCGGGCCGTCAGGCCGTGCAGGTCGAGGTAGCGTGCTAGTCGTGGGTCCAAGGGCGGTGGGAGTTGAAAGTTGAAGAGTTGGCAGTTGAAAGTTTCAGTTTCAGTTTCAGTTTGAGTGTCAGTTTCAGTTTCAGTTTCAGTTTCAGTTTCAGTTCTGGAATGGGGCGACGACGAGCCTATTGTCGCGCATTACCAGTGAGCATTCGACATGGTGGTCGCCTCGCGGGACGATGACGCCGTCGGCGGCGATGCAGCGGGTGAGCGAGGCGCCGGCGCCGATGCGCACGCCGTTCCACAGCACCGTGTCGACCAGTTGTACATCGGGCGCCAACACGCAGTCGCGGCCGCGGTCGGGCGGCCTGCCGGCGCGGGCGGCCAGTGTCAGCGCCGTGCCCAGGTAGTCGCGCGGCGTGCCGATGTCGAAGAACTCCGCGGTGGTCGCCATCACCCGCACCTGGCCTGGGCGTCGGGCGATCAGGCCTGGATAGACGCCGTGCACACTCTCCGAAGAGCGATCCGGGTCGACACCGGCAAATGCCGCGGCATTCACCGCCTGCACCCCAATGAAATGGCATGCACCAGGCTCGCGGCCGAATCCGCGGACGATGCCGGCGTCGTCGGCGAGAATGCCGTTGTACTTGGGGTTGCCGGCCACCGCGGCCATGGTCACGAGCGCATTGGTGTCGACATGCCGGGCGGCCAGAGCGCCCAGATCGACATCGGCGAGGGTGTCGCCATTGACGATCAGAAAGCGATCGGCCTCCAGCAAGGGCAAGGCACGGGCGGGGCCGCCAGCTGAGCCCAGGACCGCCGTCTCCCAGGAATAGCGCACCGACAGGCCCAGCGATGAACCGTCGCCGACTTCACGGGTGATCGACTCGGCTCGATGATGCAGATTGACGACGGCCCTGCGGATTCCGGCGGCGGCCAGTGCGCGCAGGATGCGCACCACCAGCGCCTCGCCGGCCACCGGGAGCGCCGCCTTGGCCCGCACGGTCGACAGCGGCTGCAGTCGTGTCGCCAGGCCGGCGGCAAGCACCAGCGCCGGCCAGTCGGCCAGGTTAGTCATTCGCCGGCCCGGCCCGCCCTGGCGCTGGCGGCCTCCGTGGGCGCGCCGGAAAACACCATGTCGGCTCCCGTCAGGCCGTGGGCGTCGCGATGCTGGAGAAACAGGAAGCGATAGGAATCGGTAATGTAGTCGGCGGTGGTCCGGCCAAGCGCCCGCGCCGCCGCGTGAATCGCGGCTTCGCCACCCTCGAGCTCGACGAACACGCCCACCGGAGTCTCATCCACCGCCATCACCAGGTCATCGGCCTCGAACTCCTCGCGGTACTTCTCGTAGCGGAACCACACGTGGAGGCCGAGGCTCTCGAGAATGATGAGCAGCGCCGCGCCATCGGCCACCACCGTCTCGTGCTCTTCGCGGATCTTGAGCAGGCCGGGCGCGACCGGTCCCTTGAACGTGAGGAGGCTCTTCCCGCCCTCTGACCGCACCCGCAGTGTCGCGCGCTGCACGCGCAGGGTTTCGTCCTCGGTATCGAGCAGGGCGTCTTCCTGGAGGCGGCGGCCGTGAAGCGGGGTGGCGCCGAGCGCGAGAATCCTCGCTCGCGCCTCATCGGCGCTCGCGAAGCGAAGCTTGATCTCGCGCTCGACACCCATCTGTGCCCAGTCGGCGTCAGCCGGTGGCGCTATTCCTTGCGGATGGTGAAGAACTGCTCCTGGCCACCACGCATGATGAGCAGGAACGCAGTGCCGCCCGAGGAGACCTGCGACAGCGCGCTGCCGGCCTCCTGCGGGGTCCGCACTGGACGGCGGTTGACCTGGGTCAGGATGTCGCCGCGCGCAATACCCTGACGGAACGCCGGGCTGCCTGGCTCCACATCGGATACCAGCACACCCTGCGTGTCGGCCGGTGCCCGCAGGCGGCGTGCCACATCCGAAGTCAGCGCGCCCAGCGTGAGGCCGAAGCCCTGGGAAGACTGCTCCTCCGGCTCGGCTGCGGTCTCGCGGGTGGCGGCGGCGCGATTGCCTTCGTCAACCAGGTCGAGTTCTCCGACGGTGAGGCTCAGCGTGCGCTCGGCGCGGTCGCGGAGGACCTTGACCGGCACCGTGGTGCCCGGCCTGGTGCTGACGACGGTGCTGACCAGCTCATCGCGGTTCTTGATCGGCTTGCCGTTGAACTCGATGATCACGTCGCCCGGTTCGACGCCGGCCTTGGCGGCCGGCTGCCCCCTCGTGACCGTGCTGACCAGCGCGCCGCGGCGTTCCTTGAGGCCGAACTCGGCCAGCGCATCGGTCGGTACCGGCTGCACCTGCACGCCGATCACGCCTCGTGTGACCTTGCCGGTGCGCAACTGCGGAATCAGCTCGCGGACGCTGTTGATGGGGATGGCGAAGCCGATGCCGATGTTGCCGGCGGTGCGCGAGTCGGTGTAGATGGCGGTGTTGATGCCGATCACCTCGCCGCGGGCGTTCAACAGCGGCCCGCCCGAATTGCCCGGGTTGATCGCGGCGTCGGTCTGTAACACGTCGGCAAAACGCTGCTCGGCGATCGGGAACGAACGCGCCGTGGCGCTGATCACGCCGACGCTGACGGTGTGGGCGAGGCCGAACGGGTTACCGATCGCCATCACCCAATCTCCCGGCTCCATCTTCGATGAGTCGCCGAACTTGACCTCCATCAGGTCCTTCTTCGCCTCGACCAGTTGGATCAAGGCGCTGTCGGTCAGCGGATCGCGGCCGACCAGGGTGGCCTCGTGATAGATGTCGCCTTCCTCCCCCAGGAAGTTCACCTCAATCTTGGTGGCGCCTTCGACGACGTGGTTGTTGGTGAGGATGAAGCCCTCTTTGCTGATCACAAAGCCCGTGCCCGCGGCCTGGGTTTGTTGTTCGCGGGGCTGCTGGCGCGGCTGTTGACGGCCCTGGCCGCCGCCGAAGAACCGCTCGAGCAGGTCGGGGTCACTGCCGCCGCCGCTCCCGCCACCGCCGAAGAACTCGGTCATCTCCTGTCCCCGCTGGGTCGAGGTGCTGCGGATATTGACCACCGCCGGGCTCATGGCCTTGGCGATGTTGCGAAAGGTGGAGGCGTCGACCGGGCCGCTGAGCGGTGCGCTGTTCATGGGCGGCGCCGCGAGGGTCTGCGCCGACGAGGCCGGTGCCAGGTCGAGGCGGGACGCAATCACCATCCCCACCGCCAGCGATGCCACCATGATCAGCAACGAATAGAACAGCGTCGTTTTACGGCTCGACATTGACTTCCTCCAACAGACCCGCGAATTTCGTAGCGACCCCGGCGCCGGGGTCGACCGCTCTGCTTACACTAGCGTGACGATGCTTGCTTGGCGAGGGCCAGTCACTTCCGGGCCCTCAGCCGTCCAGACCATGTTGATCTCGGTTCGAACCCCGAAATCCTTGAAATACAGGCCTGGTTCAATCGTAAACCCACTTCCCGGCAGCAGGCGCCGTTCATCGTGGGTCTCGTAGTCGTCCAGGTGCGCGCCATTACCATGGACGTTCTCGCCCAGGCTATGGCCGGTCCGGTGCAGGACGGCGTCAGCGAAGCCGGCGTCGGCCAGCACCTTCCGGGCGGCCCGGTCGGCCTCGAAGCCGCGCACGTCACGACCCGCCCGCGCGGCCTCCTCGACCGTCGCCACCGCCGCGTCACGCGCGCCGCAAATGGCGGCGAATGCCGCCGTCATGCGGTCCGGCACCCGGCTGCCGGCGAAGCCTATCCAGGTAATGTCCGCATAGACCGCGCCCGGTGTCGCCAGCTTGCCCCACAGGTCGAGCAGCACGAGCTCGTCTGGTCGAATCACCCGATGCGTCGTCGCCGAAGCCAGGTAGTGCGGATTTCCGGCATTCTCCTGGGCCGAGACGCAGGGCGCGGAATCCGCGATCAAGCCCTCGTCGCCGAACCAGCCGACCATTTGCTGCTGAATGTCGTACTCGGTGGTCGGCACGCCGTCGCGCAGGCGCTGCGCCACCGACTCAAAGGCCTGATCCTTGATGCGATAGAGCGCCGCCGAGGCGCGGCGATGAGTCGCGATCGCCGCGTCGCTCCAGCGCGACTCGAACTGCTGAATCAGATCGCCAGACGAGGCGACCTCAACGCCGAGCCCGCGCACCAGCTCGATGGTTCCGGCATCCACCCGCGAGACGTAGGGAATCGCGCAGTTGGGCGAGTACTCCATGGCGACGCGCGTCATGCCCGCAAGCAGCGTCCTTAGCCCGTCGGCCAGTTGCTCGCGCCCGGCATACACCGTCTTGGCGCCCGGCAGGTGATCGAGGTTGTAGCGCTCGATGGCGTGAACCAGCGCCCGCGGCTCGCCGCTGGCGGGGATCAGGTAGAACCAGCGCCGAGTGGCCAGGTGCCCGGCGGCGCCCATGCCGGCCATGCGATAGGCCACGGGATTGGACCCCTGGAAGTCGTACCACAGCCAGCCGTCGAGGCCCTGGGCACGGAGGGCTTGCTGGACGGCGGCCACATTGATTGGCATATTCAGTCGATTATAGCGGAGGCTCCGAACCGGCCGGGCCGGCGTGGCGTCCTATAATTGTGAAGCGCCCGTCGCGACCGGTGCCTGCGGTCCGCCGGACCAGCTTAGAGTTGACACGTTTATGACCACACGAACAGTTTTCGGTGTCCTTGCCCTGGCGGCGCTCGCCGCCGGTGGGCCGGTGCAGGGCCAGGCGCCACAGCCGGCCACGCCGCAACAGCCCCCCATCACGTTCCGCGCCGAGGTGAACTACGTCGAGGTTGACGCCCGCGTGCTCGACGCGCAGGGCAAGTTCATCCCCGGACTCACCGCCGCCGACTTCCAGGTGCTCGAAGACGGCAAGCCTCAGAAGGTGACGGCGTTCTCGTTCGTCAACATTCCGGTCGAACGCCGCGAGCGTCCGCTGTTTGCCTCGAAACCGATTGAGCCGGACGTGCGCACCAACCTCGAGGCGGCCGACGGGCGCATCTACCTGATCGTGCTCGATGACCTCCATACCCATCCACTGCGCTCCACCCGCACCAAGGTGGCGGCGCGCCAGTTCATCGAGAAGTACATCGGCAGCAACGACCTGGCCGCGGTGATTCACACCGGCGGGCGCGTCGACGCCTCGCAGGATTTCACCACCAACCAGCGGCTGCTTTTGCAGGCGGTCGACAAGTTCATGGGCCGCAAGCTGCGCTCGTCGACCATGAACAAGGTGGACGACTACTTCCGTAACGCCGGCACGCCCAACGCCGGCGAGAAGCCGATCGACCTGGACGACAAGGAGCGCGGCTACATGGCGCGCAACGCGCTCGATACCATCCGCAACCTGTCGCAGTACCTTGGCAACATCCGCGGCCGCCGCAAGGCGCTGGTGCTGTTCAGCGAGGGCATCGACTACGACGTCACCAACGTCTTCGAGAACACCGAGGCGTCGGTCGTCATGGACGCGACCCGCGACCTGATCGCGGCGGCGACCCGGGCGAACGTGGCGGTCTACGGGGTTGACCCGCGCGGCCTGACCTCCGGCGGCGACGACCTGATCGATGTCCAGTCGTTCCCCGACGACACCAGCACCGGCCTGGGCACGGGGTCGCTGTTCAACGAAGTGCGCCTGGCCCAGGACAGCCTCCGCGTGTTGTCGGACGAGACCGGCGGCGTCGCCTCGGTGAATCGTAACGATTTCGCCGGCGCCTTCCAGCGCATTGTCGACGACAACAGCGCCTACTACGTCATGGGTTACTACTCGACCAACGATCGGCGCGACGGCCGGTTCCGCAAGATCGAGGTCAAGTTGAACAGCAAGCCCGGGCTGGTGGTCCGCGCGCGCAAGGGCTATGTGGCCGCCCGCGGCCGCGCGCCCGAGGTCAAGCCGGCCGGCGCCGACGCGGCGTCGGCTGAACTGCGTGAGGCGATCGAGAGCCCGCTGCCGCTGCCGGGCCTGCCGCTCGGGATGACCGCGGTGGTCTTCAAGGGACCGGCGCCGAAGGGCGCGGTGGTGATTTCGACACTGATCAACGGCAGCACCCTGCCGTTCGCCGAGAGCGGCGGGATGTTCAAAAACGATCTTGAAGTGATGGCGATGGCCACCGACGAGAAGGGCAAGACCACCTACGGCGACCGCAATTCCGTGAGCCTGAACATGAAGCCCGACTCGGCCGCGCGCGTCAAGGCCAGCGGTTTCCGCGTAATCCAGTCGATTGACCTTGCGCCCGGTCGCTACCAGTTGCGCGTGGCCGCCCGCGAGGGCAACACGCTCAAGGCCGGCTCGGTGACGTTCGATCTCGAAGTGCCGGACTTTGCCAAGCGGCCACTGTCGATGAGCAACCTCGCGATTACCTCGGCGATGAGCGGGATTGCCCCGACCATTCGCCCCAAGGACCCGCTCGAGAAGCTGCTGCCGGGGCCGCTGTCCAGCTATCGTGAGTTCACGCCGGACGACGAGTTGGCGTTCTTCGCCGAGGTTTACGACACGATCAAGCAGTCGCACAAGGTGGAGATTGCGGCGACGGTGAAGGCCGAAGGCGGGCAAACCGTCTTCCAGGCACGGGAAGAGCGCGACAGTTCGGAACGTGGCGGGGGCGCGGGCGGGTATGGCTTCCAGGCCCGCGTGCCGCTCAAGGACATGGCCCCCGGCCTCTACGTGCTGCGGGTTGAGGCCACGGCTCGTGTCGGCGACCGCGACACCACCGCGCAGGAAGTCGTATTTCGCGTGTTGGCATTGCAATCGGGTCCACAATAGATGATGACTATCCTGATGATGTTGCTGGCGGCGGTGCTGCAGACAGCACCCGGTCCCTTGACCACCGTGTCGCGCGACCAGATGAGCGGCATCGACGAGCCCAGGCAGGTGGTGGCGCGTTCGGCCGAGGAATGGGCGGCGCTGTGGCGTCAACACGCGGGCGACCAGCCGCCGCCGACGATCGACTTCGGCACCCGGACGGTGCTGGCGGTGTTCCTCGGCACCCGCATGTCGGCCGGCTACGCGGTCGAGATTGTCGGCACCCGGGTCGAGGGCGCCGACCTGGTCGTGCAGTGGCGCGAACACAAGCCCGAACGCGGCATGGTCTCGGCCCAGATCATTACCTCGCCCTCCCACATCGTGAGCGTGCCGAAGGTGACAGGCATGGTCCGCTTCGAGCAGGACGGTCAGTGACCGAGCCCACCAGCACGGGGGTCGACGCGCGCCTCGCGTCACTCCTGTGCTACGCCGGGTGGTGGGTTACCGGCATCGTGTTCCTGATCGTCGAACGCCAGCATCGCGGCGTGCGCTTTCACGCGGCGCAGTCGCTGATCATCTTTGGCGCGCTGTCGCTCGTCATGTTTGCCGCCGGTGGCGCCAGTGCCGTGGCCTTTTTTGTCGCCGGCGCGTCATTCCAGCTCCTGCAGGTGTTCGGCAACGTGGTCTGGCTTGCTGCGGTGGCTTTGTGGCTGGGGCTGCTGGTCAGGACCTGGCGCGGGGACACCTGGCGCATCCCGTTGGTGGCGCCTCTGGCCGACAAGCTGGCGGGCTAAGACGACAAAGGGCGGAGCCGCACCCGTGGTGGGAGCGATTCCGCCCTGGTCGTAACTGGTGATCCGACTTAGGTGGTCGGTTCGATCTTCGGCACGTTCTTCGGCTTGACCGTGCCGTTGGCGTGCGTGAAGTTGTAGCTGTTGCTCGCCATCCGCGTATTCTTCGGCGTGGTGAGGGTGACCGTGATCACCTCGCCGGGCATGAACGGCCTCGGGTGGCGATAGGTGTCGCCGCCCGACAGTGTCCCGGCCTTGTCAATCCAGCTTTCCTCGAGCTTGAAGCCGGCAATCGGCGCCGAGGACGTGTTCTTGACCGTGATCACCGTGACCACGTTGGCTCCCACCACCTTGGTGTTGGGCTTGGTGTACTCCACGGTGGCCTCGCCACGTACGGGCGAAATCAGTTTCCGGGGCGCCGGTGCCTGGCCCGCGAAAGCTGCCGGGGCGAGTAGCACTCCCAGAGCCGCTGCCACTGCCAACCGCTGTTGCAATTTCATACGATGAACCCTCCGAGGTCGGATTATATGCTGTCCTGAGGCACCCCTGAAAGGGGTGCCCTACATTTCGCCATTCCAGTCTTCCGGCTCAGCCGCGGTGGACCGAAAGACTTCCAGGTGCCACTTGCCCCCGCCCCACGGCTCGATCACTTCCGTCGCCACGACGTCGACCAGCAGCTCGGCAAACGTGCGGCCTTCGGGATCGCCCTCGAGGTGATAGGCCGGGTCGTCCCACGCGAAATTGGGATAGATCGTCATGGTCAGGAACAGGTCGTAGCCGTCATCGACGACGATGATCTGGCCGATCGGCCGTTTCTGGGTGGAGTGATAGACGAGATATTTTTCGGCGCTATGGGCGCGAATGTAGCGCTTGAGCGCAAACTCGCGCGCGACGATTTCTTCCACCGCGATCTTCTTGTCCCAGCAGTCGCGGCAGTAGCGCTCCTCGCCCCGCGGCTCGGAGACTTCCTTGGCCCCGCATAGCGCGCAGCCCTTCTTGTTCCCAATTGACTTGCGAGACATATCAGGGGAATTGTACCCCATGGGGATAAAGGTGCTCGGATGTCCGCCTACGCGGCCGGAGGCCGCTACGGCGAGACCTCGCCGAAGCTCGCGCGTTGGTTCGCGAGCGGCGGCGGGCGGAGGTGCTCAAGTGCTGGCGTGCGCACTTATGCTCGGCTTGTCGGTGGCGGTGGCGGGCCAGGCTCCGCCGCACCTGCCACCTCTCGACCGCGCGCTGCCGCCTGTCGCCGAGGGCATCTACACGGCGCTGGCGCCGCGGGTCGACGCCGAAGTCGCCATGGCGACGGTCCGCGTGATGGCCCCGCTCTGGCGACTGGCCGGCAACCCGGCGTTCGACCAGTCTCAGCAGTACATGTTCGACCGGCTCGCCGCGGCCGGGATGGCGCCGCGCTTTGAGACCTTCGCCGACTCGAGCCAGGGATGGGAGCAACAGGTGGGGACGCTGCGGCTGGGCGGCCCGGCCGGCGAGGTGCTGCTGTCGCGCGAGACGCACCGCGTGGCGCTGGCGATCAATTCGTTTGGCACACCACCCGGCGGCAGCTCGTTCCGGCTGGTCGATGTCGGCGCCGGCACCAACGCCGCCGCGTACGAGGGGAAAGAAGTGAAAGGCGCCGTGGTGCTGGCGTCGGGCTCCCTTGGCGCGGCCTGGCAACAAGCCGTGCGCACTCGTGGCGCGGCCGGCGTCATCTCGACCGATCTTGCCGCCTACACCAGGCCCACGCAGACGCCGGACGTGTTGCAGTGGGGCGGCATTCCATTCGACGAGTCGCTCAAGTCATTCGGCTTCAAGGCCACGCCGCGGGCCGCCAGCCGGTTGCGCGACGAGCTGGCCAAGGGCACGGTCACCGTGCACGTCGAAACCGCGACTGTGTTTCATCGCCGGCCCAACCGAACCCTGGTGGTCGAGATTCCGGGCCGCGCCAAGGCCGCCGAACGGGTGATGCTGGTCGCGCATGTCCAGGAACCCGGCGCCAACGACAACGCCAGCGGTTGCGGGACGCTGCTGGCCGCGGCCCTTGCCATGCACGACGCTGTCCGGCGGGGCGCCGTCCCCGCGCCCGAGCGCACCATCACATTTCTCTGGGTCGACGAGATCCGCGGCAGCCGGCAGTGGATCACGGATCATCCCGGCGCGGCCAGCCAGGTCCTGGCGATGCTGTCGCTCGACATGACCGGCGAGGATACGGTCCAGACCGGCGGCACGTTTCTGATTGAGAAAAGTCCTGATCCGTCGGCACTCTGGGAGCGGCCGTCGGACCCGCATTCCGAATGGGGGGCCAGCAAGGTGGATCCGGCGCTGGTGCGGGGGAGTTTCCTGAACGACCTGCACCTGGCCGTCAGCCTGCGCCGCGCGCGCGATACCGGCTGGGTGGTGCGCACAAATCCCTACGAGGGCGGCAGCGATCACACCGTGTTCATGACCGCCGGCGTGCCCGCCCTGCTCAACTGGCATTTCACCGACCGCTACTACCACACCAACCTGGACACGGTGGAGAAGACGAGCCCGGCAGAAATGCAGCATGTCGGCATCGCCGTGGCGACGACGGCGCTGTACCTGGCGATGGCAGGAGCGGCGGAGGTGCCGCCGATGACGCGGCTGCTGGCCGCTGCGCGCGATGCACGAATGGCCACCGAGCAGCAGAACCGGGCCACGCCGGAGATTCTCGATGCGTGGCGCAAATGGTACGCCGAGGCGATTGAAAGCGCTAACCGCCTCCGCTGAAATGACGGGAGGCGACGAGGTCAGGGCTCCTGTTGCCCCTTTGCGGCAGGTGCATACATCTCGGTGAAGTACTGCTTCACCATGCGCCGCGTCGAGAATCTGGGCACGTTGGACCGCATGGCTTCGCGGACGACCTGGATCCAGCGGCGTGGCAGGCCGCGATGGTCACGGTCGTAGAACAGCGGCACGATTTCATTCTCGAGCAGGCTGTACAGCGACTCGGCGTCGGCCACGTCGGTGGCATCTTGATCGTCGGGATTGGCCTGGCTTTCAATCAGCCAGCCGTTCTGTCCGTTGTAGCCTTCCGCCCACCAGCCGTCGCCGATGCTGAGGTGGGGGACGCCGTTCAAGGCGGCCTTCATCCCGCTGGTGCCGCTCGCCTCGAGCGGCTTGCGCGGGTTGTTCAGCCACACGTCGCACCCGTGCACCAGGTAGTGGGCCAGGTGCATGTCGTAGTCGTCGATGAACGCGAGGCGGCCGCCGAACTTGGGATCGAGAGCGTGCCGGAAGACGCGCTGCAAGTGGTGCTTGGCCGGTTCGTCGGCGGGGTGCGCCTTGCCGGCAAACACGATCTGGACCGGCCGGTCGATGGCGGTGAGGATGCGGGCCAGGCGATCCGGGTCGTGGAAGATGAGTTCCGGCCGCTTGTAGGCGGTGAAGCGGCGCGCGTAGCCGATCGTAATGGCGGCAGGATCCAGCATGCTGCCGGCCGCCACCACCCGCGACGGCGAGACATGCTCGTCGGACCACCGTGAGCGCATGCGTTCGCGGATGAAGTGAAAGAGGTCGGTGCGCATCTCGCCGCGCATGGTCCAGATGTCGGCGTCAGGGATGTCGAGCAGCCGTTCCCACAGCGCCGGGTCATCGACTTGATCGAGCCAGCCCGGACCGAAGTGCTTGTCGAGCAGGTCGAACACCGATCCGGCCATCCAGGTCGGCACGTGCACGCCGTTGGTGATGCTGCGGACCGGGATCCGATCGGCGGGCAAGTCGGGCCACATCGGCCGCCACATCGTGCGTGTGACCTCGCCGTGCAGCGCGCTGACCCCGTTGACGTGCGAGGAGGTGCGCAGGGCCAGCGCGGTCATGTTGAACTGCGAGCCGTGGCCGCTGCCGTTGTCGTAGCTGCCCAGGGCCAGGAAGTTCTGGCGGTGGTCGCCAATCTCGCCCCACGACCCGGCCAGGTGCTTCTCGACCAGGTGGAACGGGAAGGCATCGTGACCCGCAGGTACCGGGGTGTGGGTCGTGAACACGGTCGAGCGGCGCACGGCCTCCAGCGCCTGATCGAACGACTGGCCCTGCTCGATGCCCTCGCGGATGCGCTGCAGCGCGACAAACGCCGCGTGGCCCTCGTTGAGGTGCCACACGGCGGGGGTGACGCCGAGCGCGCGCAAGGCGCGGACGCCGCCAATGCCGAGGATGATCTCCTGCTGGATGCGGGTCTCCTGGTTGCCGCCGTAGAGGCGTGCCGACAATTCCCGATCCCATGGCGCGTTCTCCGCCAGATCGGTGTCGAGCAGGAAGAGCCGGACCTTGCCGAGGCGCACCCGCCACACCGCGGCCAGCACCGTCCGGTCGCCCAGCGGAATTGCGGTGATGCACGGCTTGCCTTCCGGCGTGAGCGCGGCCTCGATCGGCGCCTCGGTCCAGCTGATGCGCTGGTAGCGCTCCTCCTGCCAGCCTTCGTTGCTCATGCGCTGCAGGAAGTAGCCCTGCGGATACATGAAGCCCACGCCGACCAGCGGCAGGCCGAGGTCAGCCGCCTCCTTGCAATGGTCGCCGGCGAGCACGCCCAGGCCGCCGGCGTAGATCGGCAGTGACTGATGGAGGGCAAACTCGGCCGAGAAATAGGCGATGCTGCCGCCGTTCATGAGCGCGGCGCGTTGCTTCATCCACGGATGCGCCTGCGTCCGCTCTGCGTCGAGGCCGAACATCGCCTGGTCATAGGCCTTCAGGAAGGTCTCGTCGCCCGCCGCCCTGGCCAACTGCTCCGCGCTGATGCTTTGCAGCATGCGCACCGGATTGTGATCGGTCTGGCGCCACAACTCGTAGTCAAGGCGGCGGAACACCTGGCGGGCGCGCTTGTCCCAACTCCACCACAGGTCGAGCGCGAGTTCGTGGAGGCGGTGAATGCGGGTCGGCAGCGCCGCCGCGGATGCGAATCGTTCTTCACTCATTCGGAAACGTTGTCCTCATGCGCCGGCGCCAACCAGCGCGGCAAACCTGACCAGGTCGATGTTGCCACCCGAAACCACCGCGACCACCTTGCCGGTGCCGGCCTGGCCGCTCATGGCCGCGGCGATCGCGCAGCCGCCGGCGCCCTCGGCGACCACGTGCACGCGGTCGGCGGCGTAGCGCATGGCCGCGGCAATGGCGTCAAGCTCCATCACAATCGAGCCGTCGACCAGCTCCCGCAGCAGGGGCCACATGGTCTCCAGCACCGACTTGCCGCCCGCCCCATCGACAAACGACGGTGTCCACGCGTCGAAGTAGCACGCCTTGCCCTGCGCCAGCGAGACCGCCAGCGGCGAGGCGGTGGCCGGTTCGGCGGCATACACCTTCACGGACGGTTTTCGTGCGCGCATCACCGCGCCAATGCCCGAGAGCAGCCCGCCGCCGCCGAGCGAGGCGACCACGGCATCGACCTCAGGTAGATCGGCCAGGATCTCAAGGCCGGCGGTCGCATTGCCGGCAATAAAGTCGTCATCGTCGAACGGATGCACGAAGTGGCCGCGCATGCGCGGCGAGGCGTGCGCGATCACGGTCTGCCAGCACTCGTCGTAACTGGCCTTGACGATGGTGGCGCCGAGACGTTCGATCGATCGCAGCTTGGTGTCCGGTGCAGTGTCCATCACCATCACCGAGCACGAGACCCCGGCGCGGCGCGCCGCAAACGCCACGCCCTGGGCCGCATTGCCGGCGCTCACCGTCCACACCCCGTCGCGCAGTTGATCGCCGCTCAACTTGCGGACCGCGTTCCACGCGCCCCGAATCTTGAACGAGCCGATCGGCTGGAGCGATTCAAGCTTCAGATAGATCTCGGGCCGCGGCGGGCCGTCGCCGTCGAACGGCAGGTCAAGCTTGATGAGCGGCGTGCGAACCGCCGCCTCGTAGACGTGCCGCGCGGCATCGTCGATGGCTTCAATGGGGATTTGCCGCATGCGACCGGGAAAATCGTATCATCAAAAACTAGCGTGCTAGGGTGCGTACGGTGCCTAGGGTGCGTACGGTGCCTAGGGTGCCAAGGGGGTTAGTGCCGAATGAGAATAACGAGAGCGACGTGCTGCGTGCTTGTGCTGACCGGTTGTGCCGTTGGACTTGCCGCTCAGGACGCGGCGCGGCCGCGCGCGCGGGATCTCGGCCTGGCGCCTGGGGTGTTTGCGCCCGGCCCGTTCAACGCCATCACCGACGTGGCCGGCGTCACCGTCGGGCATGCCACCCTGATCGAGGGCGACAGCGTCCGCACCGGCGTCACGGTGGTGGTGCCACACGCCGGCAACGTGTTTCAGGACAAGGTGCCCGGCGCGGTGTTTGTCGGCAACGCGTTTGGCAAGCTCGCCGGCTCCACGCAGGTCGAGGAACTGGGCACGATCGAGACGCCGATTGCGCTCACCAATACCCTGGGCGTGGGCGCCGCCATGGATGGCCTGGTCCGCTGGACACTCGATCAGCCCGGCAACCAGAACGTGCGCTCCGTGAACGCATTGGTCGGGGAGACCAACGACGGCGGCCTCAATGACATTCGCGGGCAGCACGTGCGGCCGCAACATGTGCTGGCCGCACTCAAGACCGCAGCTGCCGGCGCGGTCGCCGAGGGCAGCGTCGGTGCGGGCACCGGGACCCAGGCGTTTGGTTGGAAGGGCGGCATCGGCACGGCGTCGCGCCGGCTCACCCCCGGCCAGGGCGGCTACACCGTGGGCGTGCTGGTCCAGTCCAACTTCGGCGGCGTCCTGACCATGGGCGGCGCGCCAGTGGGGCAGTTGCTCGGGCGATATGCGTATCAGCCCCGGCCTGAGAAGCCGGAGTTTGGCGACGGCTCCTGCATGATCGTGGTGGCGACCGACGCGCCGATCGATGCCCGCGACCTCGGGCGCCTGGCGGCGCGCGCGGTGTTCGGCCTGGCGCGCACGGGGTCCTCCTACAGCAACGGCAGTGGCGACTTTGCAATCGCGTTCTCGACGGCCACGGACCTGCGGACGCGCTTTGGCGCGGCCGCGCCTCAGGCCCGCACGCTCTTGCCCACCGATGGCGTTTCCCCCCTGTTCCAGGCTGCCCTGGAGGCCACGGAAGAGGCGGTCTACAACTCGCTCTTGAAGGCGACCTCGGTCAAGAGCCGGTGGGGCGAGGCGGAGGCGCTGCCGATCGAGCGCGTGCGTGAGATCCTGGCTCGCTACCCGCGCCCATAAGGCACTTGACCGCCGCCGGGCCAACTCGATAAGCTCTACTTACACATGAAGGTCGCCACGATCGCCGTTCGCCGCTCCCAGCTGGGCCTGCCCAGCTCGGTCGTGGTGCGCGCGGGCGTGGCGCTGGGCCATGCACTCGTCGTGTTGACCGGTGTCGGTTTGGGGCTCTGGCTGCTGATTAGCCTTTTTGCCCTTCGACCCACCGTCGTCAGCGGATGATGTAGCCTAGGCAGAGCGAAGTTCAAAAAGGCCATCACCCGCAGGGGTGGTGGCCTTTTTCATTTGGCGATGTGGTGATTTGGCGATGTGGTGATTTGCAGGATATTGATTTGACCGTTGAGCCGATAAAGGGAGAAGACGATGGACGGTAGCAGTAGCACGAAAGTGTGGATGGACGGGCGGTTGCAGGCCCCGGATCGCGGCGATGCCGCGCTGGCCTCGCTCTGCCAGGCCGTGGAGCGTGCGGTTCGCGCGCATCAGACGGCCGGCGTTCGTGCCGTGATCCTGATGGTGGAACCACCGGCGCCCCGCGTGCCGGCCGAGCCCGCGGTGACGCCGATGCCGGTGTATGTCGATGTGTTCGACTCGGGCTTCGGTCACGACTCCGGCTACGGCCACGGGATCTAGCCCACGAATAGGCAGGAGTTCAAGAGTTCAGGAGTAACTCTTGGAAGGTCGGCTCCTGAGCTCTTGATCTCCTGTTTGGCCGACTAGGCCTTGAGCGCCGGTTCCGGTTCCGGCGCCGCGGCCGGCTCCAGGAACGGCATGCGCGCGCGCAGCCTGGCGCCCACCTGCTCGATCTGGTGTTCGCGGTTCTTCTCGCGTTCGGAGCCGAACCAGCCGCTCTTGGTGTCGCGCGCGAGTTTCTCGGCGTAGGCACCCGAGCGGATCTCCGCCAGCATCTTTCGCATTTCCTGCTTGGTCTGCTCGGTGACCAGGCGCGGACCACCGGTGTAGTCGCCGTGTTCGGCCGTGTCGCTCACCGAGTAGCGCATGAAGCCCAGGCCGCCGCGATACATCAGGTCGACGATCAGCTTCAGTTCGTGCAGGCACTCGAAGTAGGCAATCTCCGGCTGATAGCCGGCTTCCACCAGTGTCTCGAAGCCCGCGGTGACCAGCGCGCTGACGCCGCCGCACAAGACCGCTTGCTCGCCGAACAGATCGGTCTCCGTCTCTTCCGAAAAAGTGGTTTCGATGACGCCGGCGCGGGTGCAGCCAATTCCCTTGGCGTAGGCGAGTGTGGCCGCGCGCGCCGTGCCGGTGGCGTCCTTGTGAATCGCCATCAGGCCGGGGACGCCCGCGCCCTCGGTGAACACCTCGCGAACCCGGTGCCCCGGCGCCTTGGGCGCCACCATCGAGACATCGACGCCCTCAGGCGGCGTGATCCAGTTGAAACGGATCGCGAAGCCGTGCGCGAACATCAGCATCTTGCCTGGCGTGAGGTGCGGCTCGATGTCGGTCTTGAACAGGCCGGGCTGCACCAGATCGGGCACCAGCATCATGATGACGTCGCCCCAGGCGGCGGCGGCGGCCGGCGCCATCGGCGCAAAGCCTGCCGCTTCGGCGGCGCGCCAGCCGCGGCTGCCGGGCCGCACACCGACGCGCACGTCGGCACCGCTGTCGCGCAGGTTCATGGCGTGGGCATGGCCTTGCGAGCCGAAGCCCATGACCGCGACCTTGCGTCCCAGGATTGGGGCTACCTCAACATCCGCATCGTGAATCATCGTCGCCATAATCGGTCCCTTACTCCTCTAACGGACTGGCCATGGAAGTCCAGTCCTCGACTGCGAGCACCCCGACCTGACGCCCCAGCAACGCGACAATGCGCGCGGCGGTCTTGTCGGAACTGTCAAACATGATCGTCGCCTGCACGGTGGCCCGGTCGTGCGACGCCACCGCGGTGAATGCTTCGGCGCGCACCCGCTGCCGGCGCAGGATTGACGCCACGCGGTCCAGCGCATCGATTTCGTGCTCGTAGCGGACCACGATGGTCCGCGGCTTGGCCAGGTCGGTGATCATGCGTCGGCTCCGGTCTCGACCAACGATGGCGAGCCAGGCCGTCGAATCATGTCGTTGAGCGCGGCGCCGGGCGACACCATGGGATAGACGGTGTCTTCCTGGATGACGCGGAAGTCCATGACTACCGCGCCGGCCGAGGCGCGGGCGTGGCGCAAGGCATCGTTCATGTCGGCGCGCCTGGTCACGCGAATGCCGGGCAGCCCGTGGGCGTCGGCCAGCTTCACGTAGTCGGGCGACGTCATCGGCGTGGACGAGTAGCGGCGATCGTGGAAGAACTGCTGCCACTGCCGCACCATGCCGAGGTAGCCGTTGTTGATGATCGCGACGTTGACCTTGACGTTCTCCTGGACCATGGTCTGCAACTCGGCCTGCGTCATCTGGAAGCCGCCGTCGCCGACGATCGCCCACACTTCCTTGTCGGGCCGCGCCATCTTGGCGCCGATCGCCGCCGGCAGGCCGAAGCCCATCGTGCCGAGGCCGCCGGAGGTGATGAAGGTGCCGGGTTCGTGCACCTTGTAGTACTGCGCCGCCCACATCTGGTGCTGGCCGACGTCGGTCACGATGATCGCCTTGCCCTCGGTCGCCTTCCAGATGTCGTGGATCACGTGGGCCGCGCACAACTGGCCATCGTCCGGCAGTTCCTCGATGCCGCGCACGGTCGGACCGCAGGCGAGATCGCCGATGCGGCTGATCCACTCGTCGTGGCGCTTGGCTTCGATCTGCGGCAACCACTCCTGCAGCACCGTCTTGAGGTCGCCCTGGATCGGGACGTCGGCGCGGACGTTCTTGTGCAGTTCCGACGGGTCGATGTCGATATGGATCTTCCGGGCATTCTGCGCATACGAGGCAAGCTTGCCGGTGACGCGATCGTCGAAGCGCATGCCGAAGGCGAGCAGCAGGTCGGCCTCCTGGATGGCGTCGTTGACCCACGCTTCGCCGTGCATGCCCATCATGCCGAGGTTCAAGGGGTGGTGGGCCGGCACGCTGCCGATGCCAAGCAGCGTCATCGCCACCGGGATGTGCGCGCGTTCGGCCAGCGTGAGCACTTCCGCCATCGCGCCGCTCTTGAGAATGCCGTGGCCGGCCAGGATCACCGGCCGCTTTGCCGAGGCCAGCAGGGCGGTGGCATGCTCCAGAGACGTTCGGAGAGCGCCCGCTTTAACGGTCGCGATGTCGCCATCGGCGCGGCGAGGTCTGAAGCCCTCGCCCTCCGAACGAGAGGAAAGCGGCTCCCAGTCGGTTTCGTCCTGCTGCGCGTTCTTCGTGATGTCAACCAGCACCGGTCCCGGCCGTCCCGAGGTGGCCAGGCGGAAGGCTTCGCGCAGGGTCGGCGCGATGTCGGCCGCCCGGGTCACCAGGTAGTTGTGCTTGGTGATCGGCAGCGTGATGCCGGTGATGTCGGTCTCCTGGAAGGCGTCCGAGCCAAGCAGCGCCTCGGGCACCTGCCCCGTGATGCAGACCAGCGGAATCGAGTCCATCATCGCGGTGGCGATGCCGGTCACCAGGTTGGTGGCGCCGGGCCCGGAGGTGGCAAGAGCCACGCCGACCCGGCCGCTGGCGCGGGCATAGCCATCGGCCATGTGCGTGGCTCCCTGCTCGTGGCGGACCAGCACGTGGCGAATCGGGTGGTCGAGCAAGGCATCGTACGCGGGCAGAATCGCGCCGCCGGGATAGCCGAAGACCGTGTCCACGCCTTGTTCGACCAGGCACGACCAGATGATGTGAGCGCCACGCTGTTTCATAAATGTGTCCCGTCGGTCCGCCGCCGCTCGAAGGCCGAGATCTCGGCCTCGTTCGCCAGAATCAAGTCGATTTCGTCCAGGCCAGCGAGCAGTCGCTGCCGCGAGGCCTCGTCGAAGGTGAAGCGCTCGTGTAACCCGCGGCCATCGCGCACTTCACAGTGTTCGAGGTCGATCGTCACCGAGTAGCCGGTGCCGGTCTCGGCACGGTCGAGAATGGTGTTCACGGCGGCTTCGCCAATCGCCACCGGCACCAGGCCGTTGCCGACCGCGTTGTTGCGGAAGATGTCGGCAAACGACGGCGCCAGCACGACCCGGAACCCGGCATCCATCAGCGCCCACGCTGCGTGTTCGCGCGAGGAGCCGCAGCCGAAGTTCGGCCCGGCGGCGAGAATCGTGGCGCCGGCAAATGCCGGCTGGTTGAGCGGGAACCCCGGGTCGAGGTCGCCGCCGGCCGTGCGCCGCCAGTCGTGAAACAGGAACGGACCAAACCCGGTACGCTCAATGCGCTTCAGGAAGTTCTTCGGGATGATCTGGTCAGTGTCGACGTGGCTGCGGCGCAGCGGCGCGACACGGCCCTCGTGAACCCGAAACGGTTGCCGGCCGGTCGTGAGCGGCGTGGCCGGCATTATCGGTACTCCCACTGACGCACGTCGGTGAAGTGACCATTGATCGCCGCCGCGGCCGCCATCACCGGGCTCACCAGATGGGTACGCCCGCCACGGCCCTGGCGGCCTTCGAAGTTGCGGTTGCTGGTCGACGCGCACCGCTCGCCGTCGCCCAGGACATCGTCATTCATGCCCAGGCACATCGAGCACCCGGGTTCGCGCCATTCGAAGCCGGCGTCGGCGAAGATGCGGTCGAGCCCTTCGCGTTCGGCGTCGGCCTTGACCTGCTGTGAGCCCGGCACGACCAGCGCTCGCACACCGGCGTGGACGTGGTGTCCGCGGACGACCCTCGCGGCGTCCTGCAGGTCGGCCAGCCGCGCATTCGTGCACGAGCCGATGAACACACGGTCGACCGGCAAGGACGCGATCGGCGTGCCCGCGGTCAGTCCCATGTAGTGCAGGGCCCGCTCCATCGCCTTGGCATCACCTTCCGAGGTGGCAGTCTTGGGGTCGGGGACCTGCCCGGTCACCGGCAGCGACATGTCGGGACGCGTGCCCCAGGTCACCAGCGGCGCGAGCGCCGAGACGTCGATGGTGACCTCGGCATCAAACCGGGCGCCCTCGTCACTGCGCAGGGCGGCCCAGTCAGTGACGGCGGCATCCCAGGCGGCGCCGGCGGGAGCATGCGGCCGGCCCTTGAGAAACGCGAATGTCGTTTCGTCCGGCGCCACCAGCGCGCTGCGCGCGCCGGCTTCAATACTCATGTTGCAGAGCGTCATGCGCTCGTCCATCGACAAGGCCGCGACCAGGGGGCCGGCCAGTTCGAGGGCGTAGCCGGTGCCGCCGCTGAAGCCCAGCTGCGCGACGAGCGCCAGCGCCACGTCCTTGGCGGTCACACCCGCCATCAGCGCGCCGGTGAACCACACGCGCATGGCTTTCGGTTTCTGCTGCACCAGGCACTGCGTCGCGAGCACGTGTTCGACCTCGCTGGTACCGATGCCGAACGCCAGCGCGCCAAAGGCGCCATGGGTGCTGGTGTGGCTATCGCCACAGACGACGGTGGTGCCGGGAAGTGTGAGACCGAGTTCGGGGCCAATCACATGGACGATGCCCTGGCGACCGCTGTCGAAATCAAACAGCGGGACGCCAAACGCCGGCGCGTTGGCGCGTAGCGCCTCGACTTGCGCGCGGGCGAGCGGATCGGCAATCGGCAGGTGACGACCGGCGGTCGGCACATTGTGATCGACGGTGGCAAAAGTCAGGTCGGGCCGCCGCACGGGCCGTCCGGCCAGACGCAGGCCTTCGAACGCCTGTGGCGATGTCACCTCGTGCACCAGGTGCCGGTCGATGTAGAGCAGCGTTCGTCCGTCGTCGAGCATCCGCACGACGTGCGCATCCCAGACCTTGTCCAGCAATGTGCTGGGGTGCTTGGGTGCTGGGGTGCTGGGGTGCTGTGAGTGCGAATCAGACGGCATGATACGAATGCCGCCTGTCTCGGACCTCGGTGAGGGCCTCTTCAACGGCGTGCCCCATCTCCTGCGTCGACATCACGCGCTCGCCGGGACCGGCCAAATCGCGGGTGCGGGCGCCAGCCGCGAGCGCCTCGTCGATTGCGTGGTCGACCTCCGCTGCCTCTTTCTCCATCTTCGCCGTGAAGCGCAGCAACATGGCGGCGCTGGCAATCGCGCCGATTGGGTTCGCCCAGCCCTTGCCGGCAATGTCGGGCGCCGAGCCATGCACCGGCTCGTAGAGGTCGACCCTGCCCCCGAGCGTCGCCGACGGCAGCACGCCCAGTGAGCCGGCAATCGAGGCCGCCTGGTCGCTCAGGATGTCGCCAAACAGGTTGTCGCACAGCATCACGTCAAAGCTGGTGGGCGACGTCGCCAGCCGCATGGCGGCGGTGTCGACGTAGACGTGTTCGAGCGCGATGTCGGGGTACTCCCTGGCGACTTCAGTGACGACCGTGCGCCACAGCCGCGAGGTCTCGAGCACGTTGGCCTTGTCGATCGACGCCACCCGGCCGCGGCGTTCGCGCGCGCGTTCGAAGGCGACCCGCGCCACCCGCTCGATCTCGTGGCGCGAATAGATCAGGGTGTTGAAGGCGGTGTTGCCCGAGGCCTCAAAGCCGCGCGGCTCGCCGTAGTAGAGGCCGCCCAGCAGCTCGCGAATGATCAGCAAGTCGGCCCCGCGGACCTTGTCGGGCTGGAAGGCGGTCCGCTTGGCCAACGGGGCATGGCAGATGGCCGGGCGCAGGTTGGCGTAGCCGCCGAGGGCCTGGCGTAACGCCAGCAGGGCCGCTTCCGGACGCTCCGACGGCAGCCGGCCGTCGAACTTGGGGTGGCCGACCGCGCCGAGCAGCACTGCGTCGGCGCCGAGGCACGCCTCGAGCGTGCTCTCGGGCAGCCCGGTGCCGTCCTGATCGATGGCCACGCCGCCGATGTTGTGGGTGCTGAACGTGAACGACCGGCCCGCGTGTTCGGCGACCGTCTTCAGGACGCGAACCGCCGCGGCCGTCACCTCCGGACCAATCCCGTCGCCGGGCAGCAGGGCGATCTTCAGCGGCATGCGGCGTCTCCCCTGCGCGAACCGGCCGCGGCGCCCACGGCCATGGGGGCCGCCATCTCCTCGCGAATAATCGCCGCCAACTGGTCGTCGTCCACTGACTTGGTCCGGTCGGCCAGGGCGGTGACCTTGATGTAGAGACGCTCGAGTTCGGGCTGGCGCAGGCGGTGGCCCAGTGCCCGGCAGCGGGCGTCGAGGCCGCGCATGCCCGAGTGCTTGCCGAGCACCAGCCGCGTGCCGGGTGCGCCCACGGTCTCGGGGCGCATGATTTCGTACGTCAGTTCGTGTTTGAGCATGCCGTCCTGGTGAATGCCTGCCTCATGCGCGAACGCATTGGCGCCGACGATGGCCTTGTTCGGCGGCACCGAGACGCCGACAATGGCTGAGAGCGTGTTGCTGGCGGGCACCAGGCCCCGCGTGTGGATGCCCGTCTGGTACGGCAGGGCATCGGCCCGCACTTCGAGGGTCATGACGATTTCTTCGAGCGAGGCGTTGCCGGCGCGTTCGCCGATGCCGTTGATCGTGCACTCGACCTGGCGGGCGCCGGCCTGCACCGCCGTAATCGAGTTGGCCACCGCCATCCCGAGGTCGTTGTGGCAATGCGCCGAGAGGATGGCGCGGTCGCCGATCAGTGTGCCGACTGTCGAGAACATGCGGTAGATGTCGGCCGGCAGCGCGTAGCCCACGGTGTCGGGCAGGTTGATGGTGGTCGCGCCGGCCTCGACGGCCGCAACCGCCACCTCGCACAGGAACGCCAGGTCGCTTCGAGTCGCGTCCTCGGCCGAGAACTCGACATCGGGGCACAGGGCCCGGGCATGCGCCACGGCACTGGTGATCTGCGCCAGGCACTGCTCGCGGGTGATGCGCAGTTTGTGTTCGAGGTGGATGTCGGAGGTAGCCAGGAACACATGGATACGCGGGCGGGCTGCGCCCGACAGGGCCGCCCAGGCCCGGTCGATGTCGGCGGGAATGGCCCGTGCCAGCCCGGCGATAATCGGCCGCCGCACGGCGCCGGCAATGGTCTTCACCGCCTCGAAGTCGCCGTCGGACGAAATCGGGAATCCGGCCTCGATGATGTCGACACCGAGGCGATCGAGTTGCTGGGCCAGACGCAGTTTCTCCAGCGGCGTCATGCTGAAGCCGGGCGCCTGCTCACCGTCTCGGAGCGTCGTGTCGAACACGTGAATGCGGGATCTGTTGGCCATGGTGTCCAAGCTCTGCCAAACAGTCTCGGGCGTGCGACCAAAATAAGTCAAAGTAATAATATCTATAGACTAATGGGTCATTGCTTATACTATGACTCGCGATGGAACTGTTCCAATTGGAAGCCTTTCTGGCCGTTGTCCGTGAAGGAAGCTTTTCGGCCGCCGCCAAAGCCCTCTATCGAACCCAGCCGGCGATCAGCCAGACCATCAAGAAGCTCGAGGACGAAATCGGCCGTCCGTTGTTCGATCGGTCGAGCCGCCGGGGCGTGTTAACCGATGCCGGGCGGGTGCTGGCCGACCACGCCGAGCGGCTGGTCAACCTGCGCCAGCGCACCATGTCGGCGCTCGATGACGTCCGGCAATTGCGCACCGGCCGGCTGACGGTGGCGGCCAACGAACTGACCTGTCTGTATCTGCTGCCGATCCTGCATGAATACCGGCGGCTGTACCCCGACGTCCACATCACCGTGCAGCGCGCGCTCGGCAGCCGTGTGCCGGCCCAGGTGCTCGACTACGGCGCCGATTTCGGTGTGGTCACGTTCCGGCCCGACACCGACGCCCTCCACTCGACCGTGGTCTATCACGACGAACTCGCGTTCGTGGTGCCGCCGACCCATCCGTTGGCGCGACGGGCCAAGGTCTCGATTGCCGAACTGGCCCACGAGTCGTTCGTCGCGCACCACGTGTCGTCGCCCTATCGCCAGAAGGTGATTGACACCTTCCGCAAGCGGCGCGTCGAGCTGCGCATGCCGGTGGAGATGCCGACCATTGATGCCATCAAGAAGTTCGTGGCCATGGGCAATGGCGTTGCCTTGCTGCCGGCGATCACGGTGGAACAGGAAGTGGCGCACAAGCAGTTGGTGCGGGTCCAGGTGCCGGAACTGGCGTTCGACCGCAAGTTGCGCCTGATCCATCGCCGCGAGGGCACGCTCTCGCACGCGGCCGAGGCGATGATGACGGTGGTCGAAGCGCAAAGCGCGCTCAAGAAGGGAAGGTTTGCGTTCGCGCCGGAGCGCTAGCCCTTCGATTCGCCGTCGCCACGCCTGTCGGCGTGTCGACGACTCACTCAGGGCATTCGACTTGAATGGGTTGGCTCGCCATGAGCGAACCTTCGGTCCGCCGGAGGCGGGCCGACAGGTGAGTCGAATGGTGCGGAAGAGAGGACTCGAACCTCCACCCGGTTGCCCGGACTAGCTCCTGAGGCTAGCGCGTCTGCCAATTCCGCCACTCCCGCACACGGAGCGCATTTCTACCAGGCAGTAAGCATCACAGTATACCCGGTGCGGCCCGGCAAGCCAAGCACATCACACTTGCTCCTGGACGAAGGATGCCATGGCCTCCAGGATGCGGCCCGCCCACGGGCGGCGTCGCCACTGCTGCGCGGTGACCGGCTGGCACATGGCCGCGTCCGCTTCAAACATCACCGTGAGCTGGCGCGAGAGTTCCACATCGCACAGGCAGACGTTGGTCTCCTCGTTGTGCACGAACGATCGACTGTCGAAATTCGACGTGCCCACCGTTGCCCACTGGCCGTCGACCACCATCGTCTTGTGGTGCAGCATCGTGCGGTTGTACTCGAGGATCTCCACCCCGGCGTCGAGCAGGGCGCCGTAGAGCCTGATGCTGTTGAGCCGCGCAATCGTGTTGTCGTTCGAGGTGCCCGCCACCATGATTCGCACGCGCACGCCGCGGGTCACGGCCTCGCGAAACAGGTCGATCGCGAGATGATCGGGGACGAAATACGGATTGGCGATCTCGATCGACCGGCGGGCGGCCGAGATCGCCAGGCAGTACATGACGCGCACCGTCGAGGTCCCGGTTTCGGGCGAACTCATCAGGGTTTGCAGCGCGACCGGCCCCGCCGCGGTGGGCGCCGGATAGAAGTCCGGCCCGGTCACCAGTTCGCCCGTGCACTCGAGCCAGTTCTGGGCGAACCCGGTTTGCAGCGGCTGCACGGCGGGGCCTTCCATGCGGAGCATCAGGTCACGCCAGTGGCGGCCGTCCTGCGCGTCGCCGGTCCAGTGGTCGGCAATGCCGGCCCCGCCCGTGAAGCCGATCTGGCCGTCGACGATGAGCGACTTGCGATGGGTGCGGTTGTTCAGCCGGCGCAGCTTGTTCCAGCGCAGGGGGTTGTACCACGCGACGTGGCAGCCGCCCGCGCGCAGGATGTCCAGGATTTCGTTGCCCACGTCCGACGCGCCGACGGCGTCGAGCATCACCTTGACCTTGATGCCCCTCGCCGCCCGTTCGGCCAGCGCGCGCGCAAAGGTCACCCCGATGTCGCCGGCCCAGTAGATGTACGCCTCGATCGTAATCGAACGTCGGGCCCCGCCGATGGCCGCCAGCATCGACGGGTAGAACCGGTCGCCGTTGTTCAGGAACTCGAGGCGGTTGCCCGGCGCAAAGGGGACGCCGGCCGCGCCCACCATGGTGTTCACGAACTCGGCCGAGCCGACGGCCAGTCCGTGATCAAACCCGAATCGGGGCGGCGCTTCCGCCGGCCGCGACAGCGAGCACACCGCCGACCAGGCCGCGGCCGCCAGTGCCAGCCACCACCAGTCCTGGCTGACGAAGTACACCGCCAGGACGGTCCATGGAAATGGCGACCAGATCACCCGGCGGATCCGGGTCCACGCCGTCGAGATGCCCTTGGGCGTGGTGGTGCGCGGGTCGGGCGCCGGCTTGTAGCTGAGCCGAGCGGTCCGCGGCGGATGCCGGAACGGCGACGGCTCGCTGCGCGGGGATGGTTTGGACAGGCTCACGGGGACTGCGGCAAGGATGGCACAAACCAAGTCCATATATGATCGCCTGGCATGTCGTCCTTTGTGATCGGGGTGGCCGGGGGATCCGGCTCAGGCAAGACCACGGTAGTGCGGCGGATCGTTGATAGCCTGGGGCCCGATCAGGTGACCCTGCTGGACCACGATCGCTACTACCGCGACCGCAACGACCTGCGGCTGGAAGAGCGCGCGGCGCTCAACTACGATCATCCCGACGCGCTCGAGACCGACTTGATGGTGGCGCACGTGCGCGCGCTCAAGGCCGGGCAACCCGTGGAGGCGCCGCTCTACGACTTCACCCGCCACGCCAGGCTGGCCGAGACCCACACCTTTCAGCCGCGACGGGCGCTGATTGTCGAGGGCATTCTTGTCTTCACTGATGCCGCGCTGCGCGACCTGATGGACATCAAGGTGTTTGTCGACACCGACTCCGACACGCGGTTCATCCGCCGCCTGCAGCGCGATGTGGCTGAACGCGGCCGGACCATGGAGTCGGTGATCGATCAGTACCAGAACACGGTCAAGCCCATGCACCTGGAGTTCGTGGAGCCGAGCAAGCGCTACGCCGACGTCATCATCCCGCTCGGCGGACACAACACCGTGGCGGTCGACTTGCTGCTGACGATGTTGCGCAGCGTGGCCGGGCGGTAGCCGGCCACCCCGCGGCGACGGTCAGCCCTGCCGGTTGCGGTTGAAGAGGTAGGCGCCGAAGGCGGCCAGGCCGCCCAGCAGGATGATGTCGCGGATCAACTTGAACAGGTTGATCACCCAGGCGATCCCCAGGCCGAACGCCACCCATAGGACCCACCACTCGCCGGGTGAAGTCATTACGTTGATCACCAGGCAGAGCAGCACGATCAGCGGGGCGGTCACAAGGAACTTCACGCGGCGCAGGGGTCGGAACACGGCAGGCTCCTTTGCTTAATCATACGACGCCGGCCCGGGAAGGTTCGCCCGCCGCTCCGCCACCCGCGCGCCCGGGAGGTTTCTGGTTTGCCGGGACTCCGGGGTAGAATTCCCTCCATTCTTTGTCCATTTCTGGAGGCTACATGAAGGTCAGACCGTTTTCTCGGCGTCAGTTTGTGGGAGGCGTGGCCGCGACCATCGGCGCTCTCAGCCTTCGGCGCGACGCTGAACTCCTGGCGCAGGGGCAGACCGCCCAGTTCACCGGCGGCGAGGCCGAGTACGACGCCTTCGTCAAGCTGGCCAGCAACGAGAACAACTATGGGCCTCCGCCGTCGGTCATGAAGGCCATGAACGACGCCTGGAAGTACGCCAACCGGTATGGCTACCCGGATGGCAACGTGATCCAGGTGATTGCCGATCACCACGGCGTCAAGCGCGAGAACGTCCTGCTGACGGCCGGCTCCGGCGAGGGCCTCAACGTGATGGCCACCACCTACCTCGGGCCGGGGAAGAAAGTGCTGGGCGTCAGCCCGTCCTACGCCAGCGTCTTCCAGCAGGCCGCCAACGTGAAGGCCGGCTCGATTCAACTGCCGCTGACCAAGGACTACCGGCAGAACATCAGCGCGATGATCGAGGCCACCAACCGCAATGCCCGCGACATCGGCTTCGTCTACATGTGCAACCCGAACAACCCGACCGGTGCGGTGGTGACGGCCAAGGAAATCAAGGACCTCCTCGACAACATCCCGAAAGACATGCCGGTGTTGATCGACGAGGCCTACCACCACTTCGTAGACGATCCGGCGTACGGCACGGCGATTCCGTTCGTGCTCGAAGGGCGTCCGGTCGTGGTGGCCCGCACCTTCTCCAAGATTGCGGCGTTGGCCGCGATGCGCATCGGTTATTCGATCGCGCCGGCCGAGATGATCCGCGACATGCGCATCTACGCCTCCAACAGCGTCAACGTGCTGGCCAAGTGGGGCGCGGTGGCGTCGCTGAAGGACAAGGCCGCCGAGGCCGACGTCAAGGCCAAGATCGTCGACATGCGCAACAAGACCACGAAGGTCCTCGAGTCGTGGGGCTACCCGGTGATTCCATCGCAGGCCAACTTCTTCATGGTCAGCCTGGGCGAGCGCCAGGTGCAGGGCGTGATCGAGGAGTTCCGCAAGAAGGGCATTCTCGTCGGCCGTCCGTTCCCGCCCATGCTCAACCACCTGCGGGTGTCGGTCGGCACGGCGGAGGACATGGAAGCCTTCATGAAGGCCTTCAAGGAGATCTTCCCGCAGAAGGCGGCAACCGCCGCGCGCGGCTAGCCGCGTCCTTCCGCAGCCTTACGGGGTCGCCGGTGGCGTTACCGGCGGCCCCTTTATTTCGTACGGTGGTGGCTCGGTGCCGAGCAGGTGCTTGACGAAATAATCCCACCGCCGTCTCACCATGTAGGGCTCGTTGCCGAAGCCGTGGCCGCGATTCGGGAAGATGATCAGGTCGAAATCCTTGTTGAACCGGATCAATTCGTTGACCACCAGCAGGGTGCTGTAGAACGGCACGTTGGCGTCCATCGAGCCGTGCGCCAGCAGGAGCTTGCCCTTCAAATTCCTGGCGAAGTTCTGGTTCGCCTGGCTGTCGTAGTTGGTGGTGCCGTCAGGATTCTTCTGCAGCAGCCCCTGCCACTTCTCGGCCCAGTCGTCTTCGTAAACCCGGTTGTCGTGGTTACCGGCCTGTGACACGCCGACCTTGAAGAAGTCCGGATACTTGAACATGGCCGCCGCGGTGGCGAACCCGCCGCCCGAATGGCCGTAGATCCCGGCGCGCTCGATGTCGATCCACGGGAACCTGGCCGCCAGCTCCTTCATGCCGGCCACCTGATCGGGCAGCGTGTTGTCGCCCATGTCGCCGTAGTAGGCGGCGTGGAAGCGTTTCGACCGCCACGGCGTGCCCATGCCGTCAATCTGCACGACGATGAAGCCCAGTTCGGCAATGGCCTGCGCGTCGCCGCGCGCGGCCGAGAAGCTGCGGCTGCCAACACTGCCGGTCTGCGGCCCAGGGTAGATATTGTTGATGATGGGGTACTTCTTCGCCGGGTCGAAGTTGGTGGGACGGAACATCAAGCCGTAGAGGTCGCCGACGCCGCCGCGATCCTTCACGGTGATCGGCATCGGCGGCTTCCAGCCGGTGGCCACCAGCCGCGAAATGTCGGCCTTCTCAAGCGGCAGGATCACTTTGCCGGTAGCGTCGCGCAGGACCGATGTCGAGGCGACATCGGGCTTCGAATAGTTGTCGACGAAGTACTTCCCTGACGGCGACAGCGACACCGCGTGGTCGGCGTCTTCCGGCGTCAGCAGTTGCGGGTTGGCGCCGTCCATGCCGATGCGATAGAAGTGGCGGAAGTACGGGTCGCGGCCTGGCTCACGGCCGACCCCCTGGAAGAAGAGCACGCGGTTGGCGGCGTCGACGTAGGTCAGTTGCGTAACGTTGCCCTCGCCGCGGGTGATCGGGTACTTCTGCTTGCCGGTCTGCAGGTCGTGCATGTAGAGGTGGCCCCAGTTGTCGCGCTGCGAGAACCAGATGGCCTCGTTCGACCCGGGCAGGTACCTCCAGTTGACCTTGCCGTTGCCCGACTCGAGAAAAGTCTCGCCTTTCTCCTCCAGGACTTCGCGAATGGCGCCGGTCGCGACGTCGGCGACGCGCAGGTTGGCCTGCTGGTGGTTGCGCGAGGTCGAGACGAACGAGACCTGGCTGCTGTCGGGATTCCACTGCACGTCCACCCACTCACCGCCGCACTTCACATCGTCACATAGCGACGACCGGTGCTGGTCGGGTCCCATTTTCAGCCGCGTGACCTTCGGGCCGGCCACCTCAATGACCACTCGCTCGATCATGGTCACGAACTCGTCACCCGGCAGGGGATACTTCCAGGCCGACAGCGTTGGATGACCCGCCACCGTATTCACCAGGTACATCTCGCCGGATTTGCGTTGGTCCTGTTGGAAGGTGGCAATCTTCTGCGAGTCGGGCGACCAGACCAGCACCGGGTTGTCGCTGCGAATCCAGCCGGCGTTGTCGGTGGCGTAGCCGTAGTCCTTGACGCCGTCGGTGGTCAATTGAGTATCAGCGCCGGTGACGGTGTTGCGGACCCACAGGTTGTAGTCGCGGATGAAGGCGGCGAGCTTGCCGTCGGGCGACAGGATGCTGTTGGCCACGCGAGCCGGGCGGTCGGCGCTCGAGCAGGCCGCACCCTTGATGTCGCAGGTCCACCGCTTGCCTTCGCTGTCGAATGAGAACCCCTGCCCGTCGGCGGCGACGGTGATCTGGGTAAACGGCAGCCGCGCCGGCGCGACCGGCTTGCCCATGGCCGCGGTCAACCGGGCCGCCACTGCCGCGTGGTCGAACGCCGGCGCCTTCGCCGCGCGCGTGGCATCGACCAGGATGAACTCGCTGCCGGCGGCCGTCACGCTGCGGTACCAGAAGCGATCATCCGGTAACCAGTTGGCCTGCACTGGCCCGTTCGACACCAACGGCGTGGTGTTGTAGCCGAGGAACTGCTCGGCCCGCGCGTAGTCGGCGGCCGTCAGTGCGGCGGGTGATTGCGCTGCGCCGGGCAGGGCCATGGCCGCGATCAGGGCGAGGGTGGTCAGGGTGAGAAGGGTGAGCTTGCGCATGGGCAAAAGTATCGCATGGAGAGATAATTCCCCACATGCGATCAGCACTGACACTGGCGGCGGTGGTTCTTGCGACGTCGATGGGATGGCCGGCCGCGCAGGCCCAGGGGCCGGCGGCCTTCGACCCGGGACTGTTTCGCGAGCTGGAGTGGCGAAACATCGGCCCGCATCGGGCCAGTCGCACCAAGGCGCTCGACGGCGTGCCGAGCCAGCCGCACACCTTCTACATCGGTGTCGTCAATGGCGGCGTCTGGAAGACCACCGATGCCGGCCGGACCTGGCAGCCGATTTTCGACTCGGCGCCCACCGGCGCGATTGGCGCACTGGCGGTGGCGCCCTCGGATCCCGACGTGATCTATGTCGGCACCGGCGAGGCACAACAGCGACCCGATCTGTCGACTGGCGACGGCATGTACCGGTCGAGCGATGCCGGCAAGACCTGGACGCACCTTGGGCTGCGCGACACGCAGCAGATCGCCCAGGTCGTGGTCGACCCCGCCAATGCCGACCGCTTGTTCGTGGCGGCGCTAGGCCACCCGTACGGACCCAATACTGAACGCGGCATCTTTCGCTCCGTTGACGGTGGCAAGACCTTTGAACGAGTGCTCTACAAGGACGAGAATACCGGCGGCGTTGACGTCCAGATCGATCCGTCAAATCCCGACGTCGTCTACGCGTCGCTGTGGCAGGCACGGCAAGGCCCATGGGAGAACGGCGATTTCCGCGGGCCCAATAGCGGACTGTTCAAGTCGGCCGATGGTGGCACGACCTGGCGGCAGTTGACTCGCGGCTTGCCGACCTGGGACGCCGACCGCATCGGCCGTATCGGCATCGGCATTGCGCCAAGCCGTCCCTCGCGTCTCTTCGCCGTCGTCGAAGCCCGGAACCCTGGCCTGTTCCGGTCGGACGATTCCGGCGAGACCTGGACCCGGGTGAACAGCGACCCTCGCGTGCTGGCCCGGCCATCGGACGCCAGCGATGTCCGCGTGCACCCGACCAATCCCGACATCGTGATCGTGCCGACCATCGTCACTTGGAAATCCACCGATGGCGGCCGCAGCTTCACCGCCATTCGCGGCGCACCTGGTGGTGACGACTACCAGAAGGCCTGGTTTAATCCCGACCGCCCGGACATTCTGGCTCTGACCTCGGACCAGGGCGCCGTCATTACGCTCAATGGCGGCGATTCGTGGAGCAGTTGGTACAACCAGCCCACTGCGGCGTTCTACCACGTGACCACCGACAACGCCTTTCCCTATCGCGTGTGCAGCGGCCAGCAGGAGAGCGGGTCGGCCTGCGTGCAAAGCCGCGGCGATCATGGGCAGATTACTTTTCGTGAATGGTCGCCGGTCGGCGTGGAAGAGTACGGCTATGTGGCGCCCGACCCGCTCGACCCCGACATTGTCTATGGCGGCAAGGTGTCGCGTTGGGATCGCCGGACCGGACAGGTACAGCAGGTCGGCCCGAAGTTCGGCCGCGACGCCGGCTACCGCGTCGTGCGCACCATGCCGGTACTGTTCTCCCCGGTGAATCCGCGCAAGCTCTATTTCTCATCGAACGTGCTCTGGCAGACGGTCAATGGCGGCCAGTCGTGGGATCAGATCAGCCCCGACCTCACGCGTGCGACCTGGCCGATTCCCGCCAACGTCGGTGTCTACCGAACCGCGCCTGAGGCACAACCCACCCAGCGCGGCGTGATCTACACCATCGCGCCGTCATACACGGACGAGCGCACAATCTGGGTGGGAACCGACGATGGCCTGATCCACGTGACCCGCGACGGTGGCAAGAACTGGCACGACGTGACGCCGGCCGGCCTGGCGCCGTGGTCGAAGATTTCGATCATGGACGCCTCGCACTTCGACGTCAACACGGCGTACGCGGCGGTCAATACCTTCCGCCTCGACGATCTGCGGCCGCACATCTATCGCACCCGCGATGGCGGCAAGTCGTGGACCCACATTACAACCGGCATTCCCGACGGGGGCATCATCAATGTCGTCCGTGAAGATCCGAAGCGGCGCGGCCTGTTGTTTGCCGGATCCGAGCAGGCCGTCTACGTGTCGTTCGACGATGGCGGGCACTGGCAGTCGCTGCGGAACAACATGCCGGCGACATCGATTCGCGATTTGGTGATCAAGGGCGACGATCTGGTGGTGGGTACCCACGGCCGCTCGTTCTACATTCTCGATGACATCACGCCCTTGCGTCAGGCGGCGGATCTGTCGGCGGCACCGGCCGTGCACCTGTTGGCCCCGCAGGAGGCGTGGCGCTTCCGATGGAACAAGAATACCGACACCCCGTTGCCACCGGATGAACCTGCCGGCCAGAATCCGCCCGATGGCGCCGTGCTGCACTACTACTTGAAGGCGGCGGCCACCTCGCCGCTGGTCTTGGAAATTCTCGACGCACAGGGGAGTGTCGTCCGGCGCTATTCAAGTACCGATCCGGTCGTCGAGCCAGTGGCCGGGCGCAACACGCCCGATTACTGGTTACGGCCGCCCCAGCGCTTGGCGACGACGGCCGGATTGCATCGCTTTGTCTGGGATGTGCATCACGAGCCCCCTGCGACCGGCGGCTTCAGCTATCCGATTGCGGCGATCCTGATGAATACGCCTCGCACACCCATGGGGTCCTGGGCCCAGCCGGGCCGATACACCGTGAAGCTGACCGTCGATGGCCAGACGCGGAGTCAGCCGCTGACCGTCAAGATGGATCCGCGGGTGAAGGCCAGTGCCGCCGACATCAAGATGCAGTACGACATGTCGCGGGCGATTGACGGGTTGTGGCGGACAAGCGCCGCGGCGTTAGGCGAGATGCGTGCGGCGGCAACCAAGACCCCGGCCCTCACCGACCTTGAACAGCGACTCGCCAGGGCCAGCGCGCCATTGGGCCAGTTGTTTGGCGCGGTCGAATTGGCTGATGCGGCGCCGATGTCGGTCGTGCGCGAGGCCTTCAAGGCGGTCGCGTCCGCGGTGAACGCAGCGATGGGCGAGTGGGAAAAAATGAAGGCCGGGCTACGGTAGCCCGGCCTTCCACGGGGGAGAACCAGGCGCCTAGCGCTTCGCGGTGCCGAAGCCGAAGTACGCCATCCAGCAGAGCCAGCTGTCTGGTGGGGCCATGCTGGACGCGACGATGCCCATGCTGGCGCTGGTCGGACCGACGAAGGGCACCTCAGTCGGCGGCACCGTCCGTCCCGTCGCGTTCTGGCACTCGGCCACCACCGTCTTGGCATCCACCAGATAGTCGAACACCAGGTCGCTGTGTTCGATGCGGGTCGGGCTGCCGCCGCGGGCTTCAAGCGCAGCCGCGCTGAAGATCCACAGGTCTTCCTGCTCGCCGTCGCGGACCACATGCGCCTGCGCATCGCGGGCACTGGTCAGGCGGACGGAGGTGGCGGCGCCGCTTTCGCTCTTGTAGTTCACGGCATCGGTCAGCCGCTGGGTGTAATCGCCGAACGTCCACACCCGGCCCGCGTCGGGATGCGCGGCCGAGTTCTCGAGCCGGCCGCCGCGCAGCGAGATGGTGGAGGTCGCCCACTTCTCGACGTTGCCGCGGACCCGCTTGCCTGGGGCGATGCGGTCCATCTGGGCCAGCTGCGTGGCGTCGTTGGTCACCGCTTCGCGGCTGCCCGACACGACGTCGAGCGAGGTATTGCTGAGCGAGCGGAAGACGAAGTCTTCCGGCCGCGTGCCGATCAGGGCGGTGTCGAACGCCTCGGGAATGACGCCGGGAACCGGCGCGAAGTTCAGCGCCCTGGCGATGGGGGAACCCGCTCGCGCCATCAGGAACGGCACGTGGGTCATGTGGTGGTGCTGGCCCGGTGTCGCCACCAGGTAGGAATGGTCCTGACGCTCAATGAAGCCCATCATGCCGACAAAGCGCAGGGTGACCTGGCCGGTGGACGGGGCGGCGTTTGCCAAGGAGGGACGGGCGACGGTACAGGCGGCGGCGGCGCCGAGTGAGACTCGGCTGACAAACTGACGGCGATTCATATCTGACTCCTGACGTTGGGGGGCTATCGATCGGAGCCGTAAAGCACCAACGCACACCAAGCGCCGAGTCGACGGCCGTTGCTCTGCAGTACGTTGCGTTGGAGAGTGTTGAGGGCGTCATCAGCCGGGATGCCCGTGGACATCAACCGGTGGAAGCCCACCATGAGTTGGCGAGTGGCCGTCTCGTCGGCGCCGGGCAGCGTGCCCACCACGGCCGGCACTCCCGCGGCCACGAATCCGCGGGCCACACCGAGCGAACCTTCGCCAGTCAGAGATTGGTCGGCCGTGACGTGGTCGATCACCACCAGCCGTGTGCGCGGCATGGACTGGGCCGCGAGGTCGCGGCCCAGCAGGGCGCCGGAGTAACGCCGACCGGGTTCGTCGGACAGCATGACCCGGGACAACAGCGGATAAGCCTCATTGGGATGGGTTTGCGCCGACACATGAATGATCGAGCGCGACAGCGCCTCGGCGATGAAGCGCGAGCGGGTGGCCGACGGGCCGGTCAGCACCGCGGCCTGGCGGTAAGTGGCGGCGACCGCCAGCGCTTCGCCAGACGCCACCGCGCCCGGGCCGCCGAAGATCAGCGAGTCGGTTGGCTCGGGCACTCGGCGGGGTCCTGCACGGCGTTCAGCAGCGCCGCCGATACTGGTTGCGGTCGTCACAACGACTTCTTCAGCAAGAAATCGGCCTTTCGACGAGTCCCACAATGCGGCAAAACTGGCGTCCTGAAAGACGGCGTCCGGCACCACGGCCAAGCGGGTCACGCCGGCCAGTTCGCGCGCGAGTGGACGCAGGATCTCCCGATACAAATCGGCACCGGCATGCGGCACGCTGGCCTCGTGGCGGATCTCGTCGGCCTGCCGGGCCACCAGCCGCCGGGCATCAAGCCGGCTCAGTGGCCGAACCACGACCTGGGTGTGGCCTTGCCTGATGAGCCACACCGCCAGCTCGTTGTCGAGCTGGTTCAGGGCGACCACAGCCTCACCAGGCAGCAGGCTCTGCTCGACATCCGCCAGTGTGCGTCCAGGGGTCGCGCGATTCTTTTCGGCCAGCGTGCGGGCGCGACCGTGCTCGGACAGCGCAAATGCTCGTGGGTAGTCCTGCTTCCGGATCGCCAGTTGCACGGCGGTGTCGAAGAGTTGCCACGACTCGTCGAGAGTCGAGACCCGACCCTCGTCTGAGAGCGACGATCGTTCGCCGTCGAAGGCCTGGATACCGCGCGACAGGGCGGCGTCGGCTTCGACCATGCGGCCCCAGGCGATGTTGGCCTTGGCCAGACGCAACGAGAGTTGCGCTATGCGCAGCCGGTCACCGCGCTGGCTGATGCGTTCGAGCGCCGCTTCCGCCGCGGCCACCGCCCGAGGCGGGTCGGTGGTCACAAAGACATCGCTCTCGGCCGCCAGCAGCGGCTCTTCCATTCGCGAAGCGATGGCGTTGGCCGGTTCCTGCCCCAGGGCCGCACGCGCGCCGGAAATGTCGGCCTGGGCATCCTGGTCGCGGCCCAGGCTCGCCAGCAGTGCGGCCCGCTGGCTCAACGATTCAATAATGACGGCCGGACGCCCGATCCGGCTCGCGCTCTCGACGACCGCATCCTGGAACAGGAGGCTGGTTTCAGGGTCTTGCCGCCGAACGGCGGCCGCCGTCGTCGCGAGGAGCAGGTAGCGAAGTCGATCCGAGCGGGTCGCGGCCAGCACGGCCAGTGCGGACTCACGATGGCGCCACGCCTCAGGCTCGTCGCCCAAGTAGCCATGCAGGGCTGCCAGCAGGTTGTGGGCAGCGGCGGCCTGCTCGACATCGCCCATCTGCTCAAACGCGGCCAACGTCGCTTCGTAACGCACGCGGACCTCGTCGAGGCGGCCGCGGCCAAACGCGGCCAGGCCCAGGAACCACGTGGTGCGAGCCTCGGCGAAGCTATAGCCGCGGCTGCGGGCCTCGGCCAGTCCTTCGTCAAGCAACGCGGTGGCGCCGCTGCCGTCGCCCGTGATGTGCGCGATTCCGCCGAGCTCAATCACGGCCCGAACGGCGAACGGCGACCGTGTGGCCTGCAGGAGCTGTCGCGCGATTTCGAAGCCGGTCTTGGCGTCGGCAAACCGGTCGTCCCCGAACGCGCGCGCGGCGTCGGCGTAGTGACGATGCGCGGTGGCGAGCGCCAGCAGGGCCGGCGGGCCTTGTGAATGGGCGCGTTCAATTGCCGCGACCGTGTCGCGGTAGTTCGGATCTCCGGCGACTTGGGCGAATGCGCCGGCCATGGCGTCCAGGCGCGCCAGTGCCGCGGTGCTGTCCTGCCCGGACTCCACCGCTGCCGCCCAGAGAGGCAGCAGGTCCTTCTCCACAAAGTTGCGGGCTTCCGTCGTGTGCGTGCGGACGGCTGCAGTGGCCAGCGCGGCATCGATCGGACCACGCAGGCGCGGTTCAAGGTTGAGCCAGGCGGTGGCGGCGGTCGGCTTCGACAAGTCCGCCAGCCGGCTGCGCGCTTCGTCAGCCCACGCCGATGAGGCGTCGCGGGCAAGGTACTCGGTCCAGGCGGCCTTGGCCTGGTCGCGGAGCGACAGCGCGGTGATCGCCAGCGCGCGATTGAACCACGCTTCCGTCAGTGATGGATCAAGCCGGCGCGCCCGCTCGGCGGAGGCCAGCGCTCGCGGCAGATCATCAGGCCGCAGGCCCGACCGCGCCCGCTCCAGTTGTGCGGTGGCCAAGTCATTCAAGTAGCGCGCATTGGCGGGCTGCTCCCGCGATGCCGCGAGCAAGGCCTGCGCCGCATCGTCGTAGCGCCCGGCCAGCAGTTGCGCCACCCCCAGGTCATGCAAGCGTGACGGGGTTTCACGTTCGCCGAACGACTCGCGAATCTTGGCAGCAGTCAGGAGAATGCGATCAGACTCGGCGGCTCGGCCACCTTGCCCCCCAGCAGATGGCACACCCAGTGGGGCATGCGGGAACCCCCCGGTCAGCCGGCCGAGAACTGATCGTTGCTCACTAACGCCGACAAGATTCACGAGCCCCGTGTCGCGATCCTGCCACGACCTCACGAGTGAAGGCGTGAACACGACTACAAACACGGCAGCCGCGGCTGCCAGCACACCCACCAGGGTTCGTCGAGTGACTGCGCGTGAAGCGATCTTCACCGCAGGCCCGGCGTGGGGCATGGACTCCAGCACGTCCGCGACCGTTCGCACGACCCCGGCCACGAGTGCAATGCACTGCGGGCACGAGGCAAGATGACCCTCCACTCGCGATCGCTCGGCCAGACTCAGGCCCCGGTCGATGTACGCCGCCAGAACCTCCGGCTCCGGGCAACGTGCGGATGAATCAACCATCTTGCTTAGTTAGACGGACAGGCCACGGATATCTCTCAACCTCGGCGCGCAACAGCGGCGACAACGTGATCGCGGCATGGCCGATCAGCGCCGCCACCTCGTCACGACCGAAGCCCAAAGTGGACAGGGTGTGTTTCAGCGCGGCGGTTGAGCGTTCGACGCGGCGGTGGAGCGTCGCCACTGACGCGCCGGTCAGGACGGCAATTTGTGCAATGGACAGGTCCTGGTCGAATCGCAATGCCAGAAGCACCCGGTCTTGATCGGGCAAGGCCGTGAAGGCCGCCAGCAGTGCGCGGTCCAGTCGGGTGATGTTCGCCTGGTGCTCCGCATCGGCGATGTTGCTCTCAGACGTCTGGTCGGAACTGACCCCTGCCGCCGCCTCTTCACCGACCTGGGTGGTCCTGGTTCGGACCGGAAGTTGGGCCCACAGGTCCCGGAGCTGGCGTTCGCTCTCAAGCACCGCGTGATTGGTGTGAGCCATCTCCATGGCTTCTTCGAGCGAGTGCCCGTCGCGCGTGACCAGGCGCTCCAGCAGCACGGCGACCGGTCCCAGCCGGTCGGCCACCGCGGACGGCCGCCACCGGCCCCATTGCTGCACGCAAAAATCAAGGGACTGCCGTTCGATTACCGACGCCAGGTAGGTCCGTAACGAACTGCGGTGCTGGAACTTACGGAGGACCGCGTAGTCGTCTTCAATGAACTTCAGCCGCACCGCACCGGCGAAATCCTCCTGCTCGGACGCGGACAGGTGGCGACGCCGACCGGTCGTTTGCACGATGTGATCGATGACGTCAAGATGGTCAAGCAGCAGCCGTTGATAGTCCACGCGGATTGTGAAGGAAACGTCACGATTATCGGTACGCAGCGTCGTCAACACAAGGAACTAACGTCCGGCCGACGAATATTGTGAGCAGACGGGCGGTGAGAGAATTGCCGGGCTTGGCCGTCTATCTCAATGAGACGTCATGACGACCGACCATCCTGCGGCCCTGTTGGCACGAGTCCTGAACTACCGAGGGGTAGGGGAGGCTCGAGGACAATGGCAACGCGCGCAAACTGGCCTGATTTCACCAATTCGCTCGGGGAGAGCGCACAGTTCGATGCGTGCGCGCCCATGTGCGGCCCTGTGCGACCAGGGGAACCGAAGCAGGATAGTATGGCTGTAGGCTTTTTTGGCGGACTCGACGGCGCTGGCGCCAAAGTCTGGTCGGCAGGCAGAACCGTGACGGATCAGCAGGATCAAGAACAACTACGCGCTCGCATTCGTGAGCTGGAGTCCCTCTGCACCGACGTGCTCGTCGCTGGTGTGGACATCGGCCTGCCACAGCGGCTGCTCAACCAGCTCTGGGGAGCGGTCGGGCACGGCGAACTGCCGCACGCCTACAACGTCGACCTGCCACCGGCTCCGCCCCGCCCCGTTACCGTTCAGCCCGGGGCCGGCGATGGCGCCACGGTGACGGTTATGGCCCCGAGGGCCGCCGACGCCGGTTCTACGGTGGCCCCGCCTTCGCGCCCGGCGCTTGAAATTCCCGACATCCCGCTCACCTCGAATCCGCTCACGATGGCCGCCGAGGAGGGCCGGGCCAAACCGCCGCAGGCTGAATTGAAGCCGCTCGGCATCAAGAAAACGGTCGTTGTCGTCGATGACGACCCGATGATGCTGGACGTTCTTTCGCGTATTCTGCAGCGCGAAAACTTCGAACTGCTCATGGCCGGCGGCGGGCCGGAGATTATCGAGAAGCTCAGCGATCACGCCGGCCAGGTCGATCTGCTGGTCACCGACTACGCGATGCCCGACATGCAGGGACGCGAATTGGCCGACCACGTCCGCGAACGGTTCCCCGAGATCAAGGTGCTCTACCAGACCGGTTTCAGCGACATGCTGTTCGAAAACCGCGTGGAACTCGAGGATGGCGCTGCCTTCATCGAGAAGCCCTTCACCGCCCGCGGCCTTCGCGAGGCCGCCCGGCTGGTGCTGTTCGGCTCGATCAACCCGTAGCCACCGGCTGCCGGAAGTGGGCGGGTCTATACTGATCGGGTGAAACGCGCGGTCCGCTTCGTATTCGCCTTCTTGCTGGCCGCCAGCCTGGCCTCCGTTGTGGCCATGGTGGCGCTGTACATCCTGGTAGGCCAGGAGCCGTCAGTGCCGGCGCGCGCGACCCTGGTGCTGACTCCGAGCGGCGACCTGCCCGAGGCGCTGCCCGACGTGGTATTCGGAGCGGGCGAACTCACGGTCCGGGGCTACCTTGACCTGATTCGCAAGGCGAAGACCGACCCGCGCATCACCGGCATCCTCCTCCGCCCCGGCAGCTTGAACTCGCCGTTCTGGGCCAAGATCCAGGAAGTCCGCGACGCCCTGGCCGACTTTCGCACCAGCGGCAAGTACGTCCACGCCTGGCTGGAGTATGCCGGCGACCGCGAATACTTTCTGGCTTCGGCCGCCGATCGCGTCTACCTGCTGCCGTCGGCGACCCTCGACCTGACCGGTATTGCCAGTTACGAGTTGTTCCTGCGCGGCGCCTTCGACTGGATCGGCACCTTTCCCGACTTTCTGCACGTCGGCGACTACAAGAGCGCGGTCAATACCTACCTGGAAAAGTCGTACACGCCTGCCCATCGCGAGATGGCCGATTCGCTCAACCGCAGTCAATACGACCAGTTGGTGCGCGGGATCGCCGACGCGCGCCGCAAGCCGGAGGACGAAGTCCGGGCCTTGATTGACCAGGGGCCATTCCTGCCGGCTGACGCCTTGAGGCTCGGCTTGATCGACGAGGTTGCCTACGAGGACGAACTCGACGACCTCAACGACGATCTGCGCCATGCCGAGTTCATCGATGCCGCGCACTACGCCCTGGTCTCGTCGACCGCGACCGGCGGCGGGCGCCGCTCCCGCGTCGCCGTCATCAACGCCGTTGGCGTGATCAATTCGGGGCGCAGCGGCTACGACCCTCTCAACGGCGCCGTGGTGGGGTCCGACTCATTGGTGGAGTACATCCGAGAGGCGCGCGCCGACCGTTCGATCCGCGCGATCGTCCTGCGTGTCGACAGTCCCGGCGGATCGTCGACCGCCTCCGACGTCATCTGGCGCGAGTTGTCGATCTCGCGCGAGCGGTCACGCCCGCTGATCGTCTCGATGTCGGACCTGGCGGCGTCAGGCGGGTACTACATCGCGCTCGCTGGTGATGCCATCGTCGCCCAGCCTGGCACGCTCACCGGCTCGATCGGTGTCTACACCGGCAAGTTTGTCACGACCGGCAGCCTGGAAAAGCTTGGGGCCAACGTCGAGTCGATTAGCCGCGGCAAGCAGGCGGAAATCTATTCACCGGATCGCCGTTTCACGGCCGACGAGCGCAAGAAGATCACCGAGTCGATGCAGTCGGTGTACGACCAGTTCGTCGAGCGCACCGCCGCCGCCCGCCAGATGCCGCCCGAGAAGGTCGACGAGGTGGCGCAGGGGCGGGTGTGGACCGGCGAGCAGGCCCGCCAACTGGGCCTGGTCGATGAACTGGGTGGCCTGTACACGGCGATTGGCCTGGCCAAGCAGCGCGCCCACATCCCGTTAGATGAGGAAGTCGAATTGGTGGTGTATCCGCCGCGGCGCAGCGTCTACGAGGTGCTGGCCGACCAGTTGCAGTCGCCGCTGGGCCGCATGCAGGAGCAGCGCTCCGGCGACGCGCTAATCCAGTTGCTGGGGCCGCGTGAGCGCAAGGCGCTCTCGGCCTTGCTGGCGCCGGCCCGCCTGTTCCGCTCAGGGCAGGTGCTGGCGCACATGCCGTATGTGTTTGTGAGGTAGGGAAGAACGACGTTCGTCGTTCTTCCCGGATGGCGCTAGATGCCGCCGACGACACGCGTCAGCGTGTCCTGGTGGATGTTGATCTTCAGGTTGCCCTTGGCCTTCTGCATGTAGGCCCCGAAGAACTTGTCGCGGCGGACGTTGACCAGTTCATCGCGCAAGACATCCATCCCCGAGGCCAGTTCGGCGTCGGTGACGCCGACCTTTTCGACCACCCGGATCACCGCGGTGCCCGTCGGTGTCGAGATGGCGTCGCTGATGCCACCCTCGGGGAGGGCGAAGGCGGCTTCATCGACCGCTTCACTGATCCCGAGATCGGGAATGGCTGACCCGCGGGCCACCAGTTCCGTGGTCTTCACCTCGAGGCCGGCGCGCTTGGCTGCCGCGGCGAAATCCTTCGCCGTCTTCAGCGTGGTGGCGATGGCGGCGGCGCGCTGCTTGGCGAGTTCGGCCGCCTTTTCCTGGCGCAGGTCGTCACTGACGCGGGCTTTGACCTCGTCCAGTTTCGGCACGTACGAGTCCTGGCGGCCAGTCACCGTGGCAAACACCCAGCCGGTGGCGACCCGCATGGCCGGGGTCACGCCGCCCTCGGCCAGCGCGAAGACCCCAGCCGAGAGTTCCGGTTGTGAGCCAAGGCCCTCAATGGGCTCGTCGGATCCGACCAGGCCGGTCTCGACGATGGCCAGGCTGTTTTCCCTGGCGATCTTGTCCAGGTCGGCCGCGGTCTTGGTGGTGGCTTCGAGCGACTTGGCAATGCGCTCGGCCTCGGCCTGGGCCTTCTGCCATTTCAGCTGGTCCTCGAGTTCGCTCCGGACCTCGGCGAGGGGCCGCGTCTGTTCAGGTTGATTGTCGACCACCTTGATGATGTGGATGCCAAACGCCGTCCGTACGAGGCCGCTGATTTCGCCGGCCTTCATCCCAAAGGCCGCCTGTTCAAACTCGGCCACCATGCGGCCGCGGCCGAAGTAGTCGAGATCGCCGCCGTTCATGTTGTTGGTGTCGTCTTCCGAGTATTGCTGGGCCAGCGCCGCGAAATCAGCGCCGGGGGCCTTGGCCTTCTTGAGGACATCCTCGGCGAGGGCGGTGACCACCTTCTCGTCCTTGCCCTCGAGCTTGAGCAGGATGTGGCTGGCGCGCACCTGGGCGGGACTCTGGTATTGCGCCAGGTTCTGCTGGTAGAACGCGGCAATCTCCGTGTCGGGCACCGTGATCGCCTGGCGCACCTGATCGACATTGACCTGGGCGTACTTGATCTTGCGTTTCTCGCCGATGCGGTACTTGTCCTTGGCCGCTTCGAAGTACGGCGCCAGTTCGGCGTCGCTGACCCGGACCTGATCGAGGAACGCCGCGGCCGTTACCGGTACGACGTCGAGCTTGACCTTCTCATTGCGCCGCTTGAATTCGGCCGCCACGTCGCTGTCGCTCACCGACATCCAGCCGGTCAGCGCGGTGCGCAGTTTCTCGATCAGCAGCGCGCGGCGCAGGCTGTTCTCGAATTCGGCAGTCGACAGCGGCGGGTTCTGAATCTGCAGAATCTGCCGGTAGCGCTGTTCGCCGACGAACTTGCCGTTTTCCTGGAAGCCGGGCAGCGCCAGGATCCGCTCGCGAATCTCGACGTCGTTGATGGAGAGGCCCTGCTTGCGCGATTCGGCGACCATGGCTTCTTCGTCGATCAGCTGTTGCAGGATCTGCCGATCGATGCCGAGTTGCTTCAGCAGCTGGTCGTTCATCTGCCCGCCGTAGGCGTTGCGGTAGGCCTGCACCTGCGCGTTGTAGCGGCGGGTGAAGCTGCCCACCGTCACCGTCTCGCCTTCGACCTCGGCCAGGACCTCGTTTGGCGCGGCGCCGGTCGGCTGGGTCAGGAAATCAGGGATGTAAAAGACCACGAAGGTCAGGACGACCAACGCCAGGCTCCATTTGAGCCAGCCCTTGTGTCGCCGCATCCGGTCGAGCATCGTCATCGGTCAGAATCCTCTGGGAAACAAGAATCGTAACACGGAGGCTCGTGTTTGAACCCCCGTGTTTGAACCCTGCGCCGAACCCTCGTGTTTGAACCCCCGAGGTTGAACCCTCGTGATATATTCAGTCAGTTGAATGACTTACGGCGGTTCTCGCCGACCGGATCTGGCCGCGCGACTGCGTCGCGGTCAACGCGTGCTCAAGGGCCGTCTCGAGCGGACGGAGTCGGTTCTGGCCCTGTTGCGCGCGGCCCACGATTCGCTTGATCCCGAGAGCATCGGCCGGCTGGTCGTGGCCCGCGCGGATGAATGGTTCAAGGCACCGGCCTGCGGGGTGTTTGCCGCCGACCTCGACGGACAGGTCGTGGGCCTGTCGACCAAGGGCATGGGGCCCGCGCTCACGCCGGCGGCGATTGGCGCGGCCCGGTGGGTGTTGGCCCACGGACGTGAGATGGCGTCGGCCGACCTCCGGAAGGACGGGCGGGCGGCGGGCGCGGCCGGGGCGGTACTGGCCTGGCCGCTGCGCTGCCGGGCGCAAGTCGTTGCGGTGTTAGTGGTGGTGGAACGTCAGGCCGCCACCGCCGTGCCGCATTTGACTCCAGCCGTGGGGCAGTTGTTGGGCGCGATGCTGGAAGGCCCGGCGCAGGCGCTCGACAACGCGTTGCGGCTGCGACGGTCGGAAGCGCTCTCGGTCACTGACGATCTGACGCAGCTCTACAACTCGCGCTACCTCAACCAGGTGCTGCGGCGCGAGGCGAAGCGGGCGTCGCGTTCAGGCCGGCCGTTGTCCTTGCTGTTCCTTGATCTCGATGGGTTCAAGGAAGTGAACGATAACCACGGGCACCAGGCCGGGAGCACGGCTCTGGTCGAGGCGGCGGCGGTGATCCGGCGGTGCGCCCGCGAGACCGACATGGTGGCGCGGTTTGGCGGCGATGAATTTGCCATCATCCTCCCCGACACCGGGTCGGAAGGAGCGGCGGCGGTAGGCGATCGTGTCCGGGAGCGGCTGGCGGCTCACCCGTTTCTCGCTGGGAACGGGCTGAATCTCCGGCTCACCGCCTCGGTGGGCGTGGCAACGCTGCCCGACGTCGCGGCATCGGCTGAAGAATTGGTGCGTGCGGCCGATATGGCGATGTACCAGGTAAAAGATTCGGGTAAAAACGGGGTTCGCATCGCCGAAGCTGAATAGGCCGGCGAGATTGCACGGTTCTGCACACAATGGGTCTTGGTTCGTTTCTCTCGTTTCTCTCCACCGACTTAGCCATCGATCTTGGGACGGCTAATACCTGCGTGTACGCCAAGGGGCGTGGCATCGTCGTCAACGAGCCCTCCATGGTGGCGGTCAACAAGGTCACCGGCCGCGTCGAAGCCGTCGGCACCGGCGCCAAGGAAATGCTTGGGCGCACGCCCGGCAACATCGTCGCCATCAAACCGATGAAGGACGGCGTGATCGCCGACTTTGACGTGACCGAGAAGATGCTGACCTACTTCATCAAGAAGGCGCACAACGGCAACGTCTGGGTGCGGCCGCGCATCATCATCGGGGTCCCGTCCGAGATCACCCAGGTTGAAAAGCGCGCGGTCAAGGACTCGGCCTATCGCGCCAAGGCCAGCGAAGTGCACCTGATCGAGGAGGCCATGGCGGCCGCGATCGGCGCGGGCCTGCCGATTACCGAGCCGGCCGGCAGCATGATTGTCGACATCGGCGGCGGCACCACCGACATCGCGGTGATTTCGCTGGCCGGGATTGTCTACAGCAAGGCCGTCCGGGTCGCCGGCAACGAAATGGATGAGGCGATCATCCAGTACATCAAGAAGACCTACAACCTGCTGATCGGTGAGCGGACCTCGGAACAGATCAAGATGGAACTGGGCTCGGCCTATCCGCTCGAGGAGCGGATGACGATGGAGATCAAGGGCCGGCACTTGATCGAGGGCGTGCCCAAGACCATCACCATCACTGACGAGGAGATCCGCGAGGCGCTCGCCGAAACCGTCAACGTCATTGTTGACGCCGTGCGCATTGCGCTCGAGCGCACGCCCCCCGAACTGTCGGCCGATATCGTCGATCGCGGGATCGTGATTACCGGCGGCGGGTCGCTGCTCAAGAACCTCGACAAGCGCCTGCGCGAGGAGACCGGCCTGCCGGTGTCGAGCGCGGAAGATCCGCTGTCATCGGTCGTGCTCGGCGCCGGCAAGATGCTGGGCGAGTTCGACCTCCTGCGCAAGATCGCGATCGATTAGCGCCATGTCGGGAGTCGGCAGCCGGGAAGCGGGAGTCGGAGTGCCAAGCGCCACGACTCCCGACTCCCGTTTCCCGTCTCCCGGCCCGCGATAGAACCCTATGGCTCTGGCCGACATCCGCCAACGCCCCGGCGTGCTCCTGACCGCCGCGATCCTGCTGCACGTGATCCTGATTTCGGCCCAGGTCAATTCGGCGTCGGGTCTGCCGGTCCTGCAGGTCGTGACCTTCGGGTCGTTTGCCGAAGTGCAGCGGGGCACCATGGCGGTGGTCAACGGGGTCGGCGATTTGTGGGCCGGCTACATCGGCCTCCAGGGCGTGCACGAGGAGAACGACGCGCTCAAACAGGAATTGCGCGCCCTCCAGGTGCGTTTGCAACAGGAGCGCGCGGAAGCGCAACGCACTGACAACCTGCGCCAGTTGCTCGAGCTGCGCGAGCGCGCCAACCTCGACACCACCGCGGCCGAAGTGATTGCCGCCGCCGCCTCGCCGGAATTCCGCACCGTCACGATTGACAAGGGGACGGGCGAAGGCCTCAAGGCCGACATGGCCGTGATTTCCCCGGCAGGTGTGGTGGGCCGGGTGATCCTGCCCAGCGGGCGGGCGTCCAAGGTGCAACTGCTGATCGATCGCAACGCGGCGGCGGGCGCCTTGATCGAACGTACCCGGGTCCAGGGCGTGGTCGAGGGGTTTGGCGATGGGTCGCTGCGCCTGGCGTACGTGCCCGGCACCGCTGATGTGCGGCCGGGGGACCTGGTGGTGACCTCGGGCATTGACGGCATCTACCCGAAGGGCTTTGTCATCGGCACGATTGACCACGTCGACCGTGGCAACGGCGGGTATCACGTGATTACGGTCCGGCCGGCCGTGGATTTTACGCGGCTGGAGGAAGTGCTGGTGGTGCGGGCGCCGGCGTCGCGCGAGGTGCCTGAGGGTGACTCGTGAAGATCGCCGCGGCGGCGGCAGCGATCCTGGCCGCCCTGGCCCTGCAGACCACCCTGGCCGGCCTGGTGATTCGCGGCACGGCAGCCATCGACCTGGTCCTGATCGTCGTGGTCTACCTGGCCCTCAAGTCGGGACCGGTCACTGGCCTGGTGGCGGGAACGGTAGCCGGTCTGATCCAGGACTCGCTATCCAATCCCATCCTGGGGATTGGCGGCCTGGCCAAGACCATGGTCGGCTTCCTCGCCGGGGTGCTGGCCACCCAGTTCATCCTTACCGGGCCGCTGCCGAGGTTCGTGCTGCTGGTGTTGGCCACGTTTCTGCACGCCGGCATCTTCATCGGACTCTATGTCCTGCTGGACCTGCGGCAGTTTCCGGACCCGGTGCCGGCCGTGATCGGACAGGCGCTGGGCAATGGGTTTGTCGGCGTTGTCGGCTTCCAGCTGGTCGAGTGGCTCCCCGGATTCGTCGACCGGCGTCGCGCCGGACGGTTTTTGAAGCGATAATTACAGGATCGTATGGCCATCGCTGAAGACAGGCGGCGCCTCACTTACCGGCTCACCGTGCTACGGGTGTCGGCGGCGGTCGCGTTCGGCCTGCTGGCTTTCGGCTTCTGGTTCTTCCAGGTGGTGCAACACGCCAAGTTCAGGGAAATGGCGGAGAACAACCACCAGCGCACGCTGACCTTGCGCGCGCCGCGCGGGATCATCTTCGACCGCACGGGCCGGTTGCTGGTCGAGAACCGCAACTCCTTCAATATTTCGATCGTCCGCGAGCACACCAAGGATCTCGACCGCACCATTCGCACGCTGGCTGCGGTCACCGGAGTGGCCGAAAAGACCGTGCGCGAGATCGTCGAACGCCAGCGGCGAGAACCGACCTATCGCCCGATCGTGATCATCCAGGATGCGACGCTGGCGCAAGTGGCCGCGGTCACGGCGCGGCGGCTTGATTTCGAGTTGCCGGACGTGCTGGTCCAGGAAGTGCCGACCCGCGAGTATCCGGATCGGGCGATGGCGGCCCACCTGATTGGCTATGTCGGCGAGGCGAGCGAAGACCAGGTGGCCAGCGATCACATGGCCAGTGGATCGATCGTCGGCCAGTTCGGCATCGAGCGTGTCTATAACAAGCTGCTGATGGGCGAGGACGGCGCGCGGCGCGTAGTGGTCAACAGCGTCGGCCGCGAAATCCGGACGCTCGAGGAACTGCCTCCCGTGCAGGGCCGTCGCGTGCAGTTGTCGATCGACTCCGCCATGCAAAAGGCCGCCGAGGACGCCTTCCGGGCCTTCGGTTACTGGGGGTCGGCGGTCGTCCTTGAACCCAAGAGCGGCGATGTGCTGACCCTGACCAGCATGCCGGCGTTTGACCCCAACGCCTTTGCCACCGGCATCGACCGGGCGACGTGGAGCCAACTGAACGGTGACGCCTTGCGGCCGCTGCAGAACCGCGCCATCCAGGGCCGCTATTCGCCGGGGTCGACCTTCAAGATCCTGGTCGCCACCGCAGCCCTCGAGGAAGGCGTGATCACGCCGGAGCGGCAAATCTATTGCCCGGGCGGCGGCACCTTCTACGGCCGATTCTTTCAGTGCAGCTCCAAGGCCGGCCACGGCTACATGGACATGCGCCATGCGCTGGAGAAGTCGTGCAACACCTACTTCTACACCGTCGGCGACATGCTGGGTATCGATCGCATCCACAAGTGGGGCGAGCGGTTGGGCCTGGCCGGCAAGAGCGGCATCGATCTGCCGAATGAGGTCGAGAGCATCGTTCCGTCGCAGGAGTGGAAGCGCAAGCGGTTCAACGAGCGGTGGTACGCGGGCGACACCATTTCAGTGTCGATCGGGCAGGGCATGGTCGACGTGACGCCGATGTCCCTGGCCGTGATGATGGCGACGGTGGCCACCGGCACGCGGGTGGTTCCCCGGCTGGTTACCGCTTTTGACGAGGGTGACGGCTGGCGGCCGGTCCCGGTGCCGCCGTCCCCATTCGTGCCGTTCCTGTTGAGACCGGAGACCGTCGCGGCCGTGCACGATGGGCTGTGGCTGGCGGTGAATGGGGCGGGCACCGCGGTGCGCGGGAAGATCGTCGGCCGCGATGTCGCCGGCAAGACCGGCACCGCGCAGGTCATCTCCAACGAGGGCAAGAAGCGCGCCCGTGGCAGCGAACGCGACCTGCGCGACCATGGCTGGTTCGTGTTCATGACGCCCAAGGACAACCCGGAACTGGCGGGTGTCGTGTTCGCCGAACACGGCGAGCACGGCTCCAATGCCGCGCCGATTGCCAAGCACATTATCGAGACCTATTACGCCCAACGCGACGGCCTGCCGCTGCCGCTGCCACCGGTGCCACCGGTGCCGCCGCCGGCCGTGCCGGTGCCCGTCCGTACCGTGGCCACCGTGGGCCCGGGTGGAGGCACACCCTAGTGTTTGAGCGCCGGCTGTATCACCACGTCGACTGGCTGCTGATTGGCGCCGTCCTCGCGATTTGCGCGATTGGCCTCGCCATGATCTACAGCACGACCGGCGGCGCCGGTCCGGTCTACTGGACCCAGGTGTATGCGCTCGGCCTCGGCTCGGTGGCGATGCTGCTGTGCCTGACGTTCGACTACCGCTCGCTGGCCGACAAGTCGCACTGGTTCTACCTGGCGATGATTGTGGCGTTGATTGCGGTGCTGTTTGTGGGGTCGGTGCGGGGCGGGTCGCGCCGCTGGCTGGATCTGGGTGTCTTCAACTTGCAGCCGTCCGAGTTTGCCAAGGCGACCCTGGCGCTGATGCTGGCCAAGATGCTCGGCGAAGAGCGGCGTTCGGCTCTCACGAATACCGACCTGGCGCTGGCAATCGCCCTGACCGCCGTGCCCTTTGTCGCTATCGCGCGCCAACCCGACCTGGGCACGGCGATCACGCTATTGCCGGTCCTGCTGGTGGTCGCCTTCGTCGCCGGCATGCCGATGAAGTACGTCTACGTGCTGGTGCTGGTCGGGACGCTGGCGGCGCCGGTGGCCTACAAGTTCGGCCTGCAGGACTACCAGCGGGAGCGCATCTCCACCTTTCTCGACCCGGCGCAGGATCCGCGCGGTGCCGGCTACCAGCAGATCCAGGCGCGGATCACCGTGGGATCGGGCGGCGTGTGGGGCAAGGGCTACATGGAAGGCACCCAGGGACAGCTGCGGTTCCTGCCGGTGGCGCACAACGACTTCATCTTCTCGGTGCTGGCCGAGGAGCAGGGCCTGGTCGGCGTGCTCGTCGCGCTCGGGCTGTATTTCTTCGTGATCTCGCGGGCGCTCGACGCCGCCCGCCTGGCCAAGGATCGCCTCGGCTCCTATCTCGTCCTGGGCGTACTCGCGTCGTTTACGTTCCAGGTTGTCTACAACATCACCATGTCGGCGGGTCTGGCGCCGGTCAAGGGGCTGACGCTGCCGCTGATGAGTTACGGCGGATCCTCGATGATCGCGACGCTCGCCGGGTTCGGACTGATCCTCAACGTTAGGATGCGTAGGTTTACGAATTAGGCGGATAGGGCGGGTC
>JAKFYH010000024.1 GCA_021730945.1 Acidobacteriota bacterium
CGCCTGACCAGCCCCACCCGCCCCAAGCAACGTGTTCTCGATGATCCAGATGACGCCGTCGATCACCTCGCCCAGGTTATGGGGCGGGATGTTGGTGGCCATGCCGACGGCAATGCCGGTGGAGCCGTTGACGAGCAGGTTTGGATACGTCGCCGGAAACACCGTCGGCTCGGTCGTGGTTTCGTCGAAGTTCGGAACGTAGTCGACGGTGTCCTTGTCGAGGTCCTGCATCAGGCTCTCGGCAAGCGCCTCGAGCCGCGCTTCCGTGTAACGGTAGGCAGCGGGCGGGTCGCCGTCGACCGAACCGAAGTTACCCTGGCCGTCGACCAGGGTCTTGCGCATATTGAAGTCCTGCGCGAGACGGACCAGCGTGTCGTAGGCCGGTTGGTCGCCGTGCGGGTGGTAGTTACCGATGACTTCGCCGATGACCTTCGCGCACTTGCGATAGGCGCGGTTCGAGGCCAGGCCCATCTGGCTCATGGCGTACAACACGCGGCGATGCGCCGGCTTGAGGCCGTCGCGGACATCTGGCAGCGCGCGCCCAATGATCACGCTCATGGCGTAATCCAGGTACGAGCGCTTCATCTCGTCTTCGATATTGACGGGCGTACGGGTCTGCTCGGTCTGAGACATGCGTCGTTAGATATCCAGGTTCTTGACGTCGAGTGCGTTGTCTTCGATGAATTTGCGCCGCGGCTCGACCTGGTCGCCCATCAGCGTGGTGAACATCGAATCGGCTTCGGTGTGATCTTCCGCCCGCACCTGCAACAGCGACCGGATCTCCGGATTCATGGTCGTGGACCACAGCGTTTCGGGATTCATTTCGCCGAGGCCCTTGTAGCGGTTAATGGCGACGCCCTTGCGGCCCAGCGAGATGAAGTGGTCGATGAACTCGTCGATCGAGCGAATCGCGACCGGCCCGGCATCTTTCGTCCGGAGAGCGGGGGCTTTAGCCCCCGCTTCGGGCTTGGCGCCAAGCGCGCCGAGCGCATCCTGTTCGTCAGCCGAGAGCCCCTCGTCGGCGGTCTCGGTTTCCTCAACCTCTTCGATCTTGCCGCCCGCGATCGTGCGTACCTCGACCGGGCCGGTGCGCATGGCGCGAACCACGTCCTTGATCTCGGCGTAGCTGGCCGCCAGGGTGCGGTACTCGCCCGAGACCACAAACTCGTAGCCGATCCGGTCGATTCGCGAATAGCCAGTGGTGCGGTCGTCAATCCGCAGCGACCAGGTATTGTGCTCTTCGTCGCGCTCGAGCGTGACGTCGCGAATCGGCGTCGTGACCTGGTCGGCCAGACCCTGCAACACGTCCTGTTGTTCGAAGAAGCCGCGATCGCGGGCGCTGCGGTCCAGCAGCGCCTCAACCACATCGCGGGCGTGCCCGCGCCGCTCCACGGTCGAGAGCACATTCCGGTAGGCGATGATGCTATGGAGCAGCTTCTCGAGTTCGGTGCCGGAATACTCGACTCCGTCGGCCGAACGGACCGCGCGTGATTCGACGGCCCGGTGAACCAGGAAACTTTCGAGTGCGCGCTCGTCCTTGATGAAGGTTTCCGACTTGCCGCGCTTGGCGCGGAACAGCGGGGGTTGCGCGATGTAGATGTGGCCGCGGTCCACCAGCATTGGCATCTGGCGGTAGAAGAACGTCAAGAGCAGCGTCCGGATGTGCGAACCGTCGACATCGGCGTCGGTCATGATGATGACGCGGTGATAACGCAGCTTGTCGATGTCGAAATCATCGGTGCCGATGCCGCAGCCAAGCGCCGCGATCATGGTCTTGATTTCATCGGAGCTGAGCATGCGGTCGAGTCGCGCCCGCTCCACGTTCAGGATCTTGCCCTTGATCGGCAAAATCGCCTGGAAGCGGCGATCGCGTCCCTGTTTGGCTGAACCGCCTGCCGACTCGCCTTCGACGATGTAGATTTCGGCCTGGGCGGGATCGCGTTCCTGGCAATCAGCCAGCTTGCCTGGCAGAGAGAGGCCGTCGAGCGCGCCCTTCCGGCGAACCAGGTCGCGGGCCTTACGGGCGGCATCGCGCGCCCGCGCGGCGTCCACGGTCTTCTGGACAATCTTCTTTGCGACCGCGGGGTTCTCTTCAAGGAAGGCGCCCAGCTTGTCGTTGACGATGGCTTCGACGATGCCCTTGACCTCGGTGTTGCCGAGCTTGGTCTTGGTCTGGCCTTCGAACTGGGGGTTCGGGATCTTGACGCTGATGACCGCGGTCATGCCTTCGCGGATGTCGTCACCGCTAATGGTGGCGTCTTTCAGGTCCTTCACCAGGTTGTTGCTGTTCGCGTAGGCGTTCACGGTGCGCGTGAGCGCGGCGCGGAAACCCGACAGGTGCGTGCCGCCTTCGTGCGTGTTGATGTTGTTGGCGAACGAGAATTCCACCGGGTTGTAGCCGTCGTTCCACTGCAGCGCGATCTCGGCGTCAATGCCGTCGCGCACACCGTGCATGAAGACGACTTTCTCGTTGATCACGCCCTTGTTCTTATTGAGGTGCTCAACAAAGGACATGATCCCGCCGTCGTAGTGGAACCGGTGGTTCTTGCCGCTTTCACGCTCGTCGTCCAGCGTCACGATCAGGCCGGCGTTCAAGAACGCCAGCTCCCGCAGGCGCTGCGCCAGTGTGTCGAAGCTGTATTCGGTGAGCTCGAAGATCTGCGCGTCGGGCTTGAAGGTGACCTTGGTGCCGCGGCGCTGGGTCGTGCCCATCACGGCAAGGTCGGTCAGCGGCTTGCCGCGTTCGTAACTCTGTTGGTGGGTCTGGCCGTTGCGCCAGATTTCCAGGTCGAGCCGCTCTGACAGGGCGTTGACCACCGACACGCCCACGCCGTGCAGGCCGCCGGACACCTTGTAGCTGCTGTTGTCGAACTTGCCGCCGGCGTGCAGGACCGTGAGGGCAATTTCCGCGGCCGGCCGGCCGCTCTCGTGCATGTCGGTGGGAATGCCGCGGCCGTTGTCGATCACCGTCACCGAGTTGTCGAGATGAATGGTGACGTTGACTTCGGTGCAGTAGCCGGCCAGCGCTTCGTCGATCGAATTGTCGACAATCTCGTAGACGAGGTGGTGCAGACCCGCCGGCCCGGTGGAGCCGATGTACATCGCCGGGCGCTTGCGAACGGCCTCGAGTCCCTCGAGGACCTTGATGCTTTCCGCACCGTAGTCTGCGTTGCCGTTACTCGAGTTGCCGTTTGCGCCGCCCAGGCCGGCCTGGTTTTCTGGTTGTTCCGTTTGGGACATTTTTAAATCGGTGTTGTCGGCTTCGATCCGTCGAGGCAGGTCGTTCAGACCCACCCGGGGGTCAGACGCGCATCGGCATGATGACGTAGGTGTAGTCGTAGCCGTCGGCACCGACGGGCTTCATCACGGCCTGGCTCACATCGTCCTTCAGTTCGAGCGCGACCACGTCCGTCTCGACCACGGCGAGGAAGTCGAGGACATACTGGGCGTTGAAACAGATGGTGAGCGCCGGCCCGGTGTACTCGATCGCGATGGGTTCGCGCGCCTCGCCAAACTCGGGGCTGCTCGAAGTGACTTCAACCTTGCCCTTGTCGAGCACCATCTTGACCGCGCGGGAACGCTCGTTGGAAAGAATGGCGACGCGCTTGACGGCCTGGGTGAGACGGTCGCGTTCAAACTCCACGTGCTTGTCGTTCCCCTTAGGAATGACCTTCTCGTAGGCCGGGAACTGCCCGTCGATCATGCGTGAAATCAGCAGGCGCGGACCAATCTCGAAGAATAAGTGGTTCTCGCCACGTTCGTATTTGACCTCGACGTCGCCGTCAGCGAGCAGTCGACCGAGTTCGGCGAGTGTCTTGCGTGGCAGGATTGCCTTGATCTCGTCGCCCTTGGCGCCTTCGTGGTTGACGTTGACCAGGGCCAGGCGATGACCGTCGGTAGCGACAAACGTCATGCTGTCGGCACGCAGGACGAACTGAGCGCCGTTCAGGTAGTAACGCGTGTCTTCACCGGTGATGGCAAATTGGGTCTTGGCGACCATCTGAGCCAGCGACTTACCCTTGATCGTCGCTTTGGCACCGCCGCCGGCCTCCGGCAGGCTGGGGAAGTCTTCGCGAGGCAGCGTTGGCATCTTCGAGCTGAACTGACCGCCCGAAACCTTAACGGTGGTTCCACCCTTGTCGGTTTCGATGTTGACGTCACCGTCGGGCAGCGATCTCACTACTTCGTAAAACTTCTTGGCCGGCAGCGTGACCGAGCCAGGTTTACCTACAGCGGCCTCGCAGCGGCTGCGTAGGGCCACTTCGAGGTCGGTGGCGAGCAACGTCACCTCATTGCCCGAAGCTTCCAGCAAGACGTTCGCCAGAATGGGAATGGTGTTCTTGCGCTCGACGATCTGCTGGAAAAATTGCAGTTCCCGCACAAGATCGGCTTTCCTGGCGACCAGTTCCATAGCGCGGCGTACCTCTGTAATTAAGGAAGAAGCGAAGGACAATAAAGTATACAGGAAATAGGTCCTGTTTACGAAATTTCCAATGGGCGTAAACCCTTTTAAATCAACTATTTAAACTGTGCATTTTTCTGTGGGTAAAGTGCGGGTCGTCGGACGCCACTACCAGGGGCTTTCGCCCAATACGCGGGTCTCCACAAACCATGCACAGTTGGGCTTGTGGATAAACCCGGCGGAACCGAAGTTCCGCCATTCCTGGCACTATTTGAACTGGTCCAGCAGGTTGCGGACCTGCTGATCAAAGTCATCACTTTTCTTTCGCATTTCCTCAATCTTCTTGATCGAATGAATCACGGTCGAGTGGTGCTTCCCGCCAAAGCTGCGCCCAATCTCGGGCAGTGAGGCGTGCGTGAGCGCCTTGCAAAGGTACATCGCAATCTGCCGCGGCATGGCCACCGACTTCGAGTTATTACGCGACCTGATCTCGGCCGGCTTCATCTGGTAGTAGTCAGCGACAAACTTCTGGATCTGCTCGATGGTGATCGCTTTCTCGTCGTGATCGATCACATTGCGCAACACATCGTGCGCCAGTTCGATCGTCAGCGGCTTGCCGGTAAGCGAGGCGTAGGCGATCAACCTGATCAGCGACCCTTCGAGTTCGCGAATGTTCGACTTGATGCGGCTGGCCATGTACATCGCGACATGGTCGGGAAGCAGCAGCGCTTCTCCCTCGGCCTTCTTCTTGAGAATGGCGACTTTCGTCTCGAGATCGGGCGATTGGATGTCGGCAATCAAACCCCACTCAAAGCGCGAGCGCAGCCGCTCTTCGAGAGCGGGAATCTCGTGGGGCGGACGGTCGCTGCTGATGACGATTTGCTTCTGAGCATCGTGAAGGGCGTTGAAGGTATGGAAGAACTCGTTCTGCGTGCCTTCCTTGCCCGAAACAAACTGGATGTCGTCGACCAGCAGGACGTCGACACTGCGATAGCGCGCACGAAAATCGAGAATGCGATCGAACCGCACGGCGTTGATCATCTCGTTCATGAAACGCTCGGACGAGATATAGGTGAGCACCAGTCCCGGGTGATGCTGGACGACGTAGTGCCCGATCGCGTGCATCAGGTGCGTTTTGCCCAGGCCGACACCGCCGTGAATAAACAGCGGGTTATAGGACCGCGACGGCGTCTCCGCGACCGCCCGGCAGGCGGCGTGCGCGAACTGGTTTGACGACCCGACAATGAACGTGTCGAAGGTGTAACGAGGAATCAGGCTGCCGACCCGAAGAGGCTCCGGCTCGACGGTCTCAACGACCGGAGCCACGGGTTCAGGAGCCTCGTCTACGGGCCGCGCCGTGGCGGTCGGGCCCAGACTGTCGGCCTGGGCCGACCCTTCCGGCACGAACACCAGCTTGGCGTCGGGACGCCCCACCTCGCGCATGGCCTCGGCCAGCACCACGGAATAGTGTTTAGGGAGCCATTCGACGAACAAGAGGTTCGGGACGCGGATGGATAAGGTCTGGCCAGCGTCGGCCAGAAGCGACGTGGGCTTGAACCAGGTCGAGAAGCTGTGCCGGCCAACCCGATCTTCGATACGGCTGAGGACCTGGTCCCAAATCGTCGCGCTCGGCATCACTACAAGATATTGATTATAAAGGACTTATCGTTACGGAATGCCGGGCTTTTCCACAAGCTTTTCCACAGGTGTGGAAATCTCTGTAGCCGCCATGCGGCGAACCGACACTCTAGCATGAGCGGCCGGCCAGGGATCCCAAAGCCTCACGAAGATCTTTACAGCGTGAGAGTTAGCGGAACATAATCGTAGGTTCGACCGACCCGCCTCCGCTGCGTCTAGTGACAGCTTCGGCGAGGTCTCGCCGGAGCGCAAGACGCGAAGGCGGAGGAGAAGTATGGCGAGATCCAAGAAGGGCAAGCGTACGTTTCAACCAAATACCCGGCGCCGAGCGAAAACGCACGGCTTCCTGGTTCGTATGGCAACCAAGGACGGGCGGCAGGTTCTGAAGCGCCGCCGCGCAAAGGGCCGCAAGCGGCTCACGGTTTCCGACGAGAAATAGGCTTGAGTCTTGGGACTTGAGGCTTGAGATTCAAGCCCAGGTCTCAAGCCACAGGCCCAAGCCAGCACGCTATGGCCAGGTTCCTACCAGCCGAGCACGTTCGCAAGCGGGCTGACTTCGAGCTCATCTACAAGACAGGCTTCAAACGCTCCGGGCGCCTCATGACGATGTTCACGAGGAATCGCGAAGAGGGGCCGGCCCGGCTCGGAATTGCCGCGACCCGGAAGATGGGCGCGGCGGTCGAGCGAAACCGGGCGAAGCGGCTCACGCGCGAGCTGTTTCGTCACCACAAGCCCGAGGGACCCGTCGACGTCGTCGTGGTTCCCCGCCGTGAAATGCTCGACGCACCCTATGCCAGCCTCGAGTTGGAGTTCCGCGCCCTTCTTGCCAGGAGTAAATCCCGGTGAGTAGAGCTGCGCGCATCGCCCTGGGCCTGGTTCGCGTATACAAACTAGTGTTCTCGCCGTTCTTTACCGGCAGTTGCCGCTACGTGCCGGGTTGCGCCGACTACATGACCGAGTCGATCACGCGTCACGGCCTGGTTCACGGCGGCTGGCTCGGAACCAGGCGCTTGTGCCGCTGCCACCCGTTTGGCGGCCACGGCTACGATCCGGTTCCCCACTCACTCGATCACCCGATCGATCACCCAATCACCAAATCACCCGTTCATTAGCCTCGATCACCAGCTCACGAGATCAAGAAATCACAAGATGGAACGCCGAGTCCTCATCGCAATCACCCTGTCATTTCTGGTGCTGTTTCTGTTTCAGCGCTTCGTGATGCCGCCGCCCGAGGCGCCGATCGCGACCCAGGGCGTGGCCACCACCAACACACCTGCTGCACCAGCGGGCCCCGCGCCGGGCAGCATGGCCGCGCTGACGGCCGGGAGCAGCCAGTCGGCTCCGGCAGTGGCGCCGGCAGCTTTGCCGGTTACCCCGGCCGCCGGCCAGGTTGACCCGGCGACCGCAGGCACCACGTCGTCAGAGCCGGCCGTCACCGTCGGTGAAACCACGGATCGCGAGATCGTGGTCGAGACCGCGACGGTGCGGGCCACTTTTACCAATCGGGGCGGCCGCATCCTGCACTGGGTGCTGAAGGACTACCACAACGATGCCGGCTCGCTGCTCGACCTGGTGCCACAGACGATTGGCGCCGACGCGGTGAAGCCGTTCACGCTGGTTGTGGATGACCCGGCGGTGACCGCGCGCATCAACAACGGCTTGTACCGCGTGGTGGTGGCCGGCGGCGGTTCCAGCGCCACCAGTTCGAGCGACGCGATCGAGAAGCCACAGACCATCACGTTTGAACTGGCCGCCTCTGATGGCCTCAGCGTCGCCAAGACCTTCACCATCGAGCCGCAGGGATACCAGGTCACTTTTGGCGCAGTGGTTCGGCTTGGACAAGCCCAACTGAATCCCGTGATTCACTGGGGTCCAGGACTGGGCGACGAGATTGCCCACCGGCCGCCGTCATCGTTCTTCTCACCGAACAGCATTGTGCCGGCGCAGCCGATGATCTATAAGGACGGCGCGGTCGAACGCGTCCCGCACACGACCACGGGTTCGCAGGAAGGGCCGTTCCGATACGCGGGCGTCTCGGATCACTATTTCGCCACCTTGTTGTTGAACCAGGCGGCAGCGGTGCCCTTCCGCATCGACTACGCGCCGGTCAACGTGCCGATTCCAGACGATCCGACTCGCTTTGCGACCTACATGAGCTACTCGGTGCGTTTCCAGGCGCCACAGGCAGAGTCACGGTTCTTTTTTGGACCGAAACTGATCGACAACCTCAAGGCGATTGACAGCGAGTTGGTGCGCTCCATCCACTTCGGCATCTTCTCGTGGCTGGCGGTGCCTTTGCTGGGCGGCCTGAAGTGGGTGCACGGATATGTCGGCAACTGGGGTTGGGCGATCGTCGTCCTGACCATCCTGATCAACCTCGCGATGTTCCCGCTCCGGCACAAGAGCGTGGTGTCGATGAAGAAGATGCAGGAACTGCAGCCGCAGATGAAGGCGATCCAGGAGCGCTACGCCAAGTACAAGATCACCGACCCCGAGCGGCAGAAGATGAACACCGAGGTCATGGAGCTCTACAAGACCAGGGGCGTCAACCCGGCGAGCGGCTGCGTGCCGATGCTGCTGACCATGCCGTTCCTGTTTGCCTTCTACGCCATGCTGTCGGTGGCGATCGAGATCCGCGGCGCCGACTTCTTCGCGTGGATTACCAACCTGTCGGCGCCCGATCCCCTGTTCATCACGCCGGTGCTGATGGGCGTGGCGCAGTTCTGGCAGACCAAGATGACCCCGACCACCGCCGATCCGGCGCAGCAGAAGATCATGATGTTTATGCCCATCATGTTCACCTTCATGTCGCTGTCGTTCCCGAGCGGGTTGGTGATCTACTGGCTGGTCAGCACGGTGTGGACCATCGGCCAGCAGTATGCGACCAACTATTTGATTGGCGCGCCGGCACGGCGCATTGCAAAATAACCGGCTTACGCGGGGCCGCCCTTGAGGGGCGGCCGTCTTCAGGAGCAACCAACACTATGGCGACAGCCGACATCACCGAATTCGTCCAGAAGGTCGTCGATGCGATGGACCTCGATCTCGAAGCCTCGGCCGAGGAGATGCCTGACGGCGTGCGCATCAACCTCAACGGCGAGGACGGCAACGTGCTAATCCGCCGCCAGGGCGAAGCCCTCGCCGCCCTCCAGCACATCGTCGCGGCGATCTACCGGCACGAGGCGGCCGAAGGCCGGCGACTGGTGGTCGACTGCATGGGCTATCGCAAGGGCAAGGACGATGAACTGAAGCAGATGGCATTGTTTCTGGCCGGCAAGGCCAAGGACAGCGGCCTGGCGCAGGAGATTGGCCCGCTCAACCCGTACGAGCGGCGCATCGTGCATCTGGCGGTGGCCGAAGTCGACAAGGTGACGTCCGAGAGCATCGGCGACGCGTTCGAGAAGACGGTGATTATTTCGGTCAAGTAATAGGCGCGTGAGGCGGCGGTCGGGAGTCATATGTTCTCCACATCCGACACGATTGTTGCCATCGCGACCCCCGCCGGTCGAGGCGGACTGGGTGTGGTTCGGATTAGCGGACCCGCGGCCGCGCCGGTGGCGGGCGAACTGGCTGGCCGCGAGGAGCCGTTCCGGCCGCGATACGCGACCTTCGCCACCATCACACCCGCCGCGGGGGATGCGGCATCAGCGGTCGGCGACCAGGTCGTCATCACCTTCTTCCCCACACCCCATTCCTACACCGGTGAAGACGTCGTCGAGGTGTCGGCGCACGGCAGCCCGGTCGTGCTGTCGTCGCTGTTGCGACGCGCGATCGACGCCGGCGCGCGGCTGGCCGAGCCAGGCGAGTTCACCCTTCGCGCATTCCTGAACGGCAAGCTGGACCTGATTCAGGCCGAGGCGGTGGCTGATCTGATCGATGCGGTGACGCCGTTGCAGGCGCGAGTGGCGTTCGATCAGCTCGAGGGCACGCTCACCGGCGCCATCACCGCGATCGAGGGTGATTTGTTTGACGTGATCGCCAAACTGGAAGCCTCGCTCGATTTTCCTGACGAGGGCTACCACTTCGTCGGCTCGGAGGAGGCCGGGGCGGCGCTGGCTTCGCTAGGCGATCGAATCGATCGGCTGCTGGGGGAGTCGGCCCGGGGACGGTTGATTCGAGAAGGAGCGCAAGTCGCGATCGTCGGCGCCCCGAATGTGGGCAAGTCGAGCCTGTTCAATGCGCTGCTGAATGCCAATCGCGCGATCGTGACGGCCGTTGCGGGGACGACCCGCGACTTGGTGACGGAGCGCGCCGATCTTGGCGGGTTGTCACTGGCTCTGATCGACACGGCCGGCGTGCGCGAGACCAGCGACCCGGTGGAGCGTGAGGGGGTGGCCCGCACGCGCGACGCGCTGCGAGTAGCAGACCTGGTGCTGGTGGTGCTCGACGGCTCGCGTGAGATGGGCGACGAGGACCGCGGCATCCTCGCCGAGACGGCCCATCTGCCGCGTGTCGTGGTGCTGAACAAGAGCGACCTAAAGGGGTCGGGGATCTTTTCCATAGCGCAGGGAGTATTGGGCCTGAATTGGTCAGCGACCTCAACGCAGGCAGGTCCAGGAGTGGAGCCGTTCGCGGAGAATGCGCCGCAACATAGGGAATCAAGGCTCGGGCGATCTGGAAAAGATCCCCGACCCCTTTTTTCAGTTTCGGCGCAGACCGGCGCAGGGTTGGACGATTTGATCGCGGGGGTCGCGGAGGCGCTGAGCACCGGCGGTATCGAGTTTCGCGACCAACCCGCAGTGAGCAACGTCCGGCACACCGCACTGCTCGCGCGTGCTCGCGGCGCACTGGCGCGCGCGACCGAGGCGTTAGAAGGCCAGGTCTCGGAAGAATTTCCGCTGCTCGATCTGCAGGAGGCGGCGCACGCGCTGCAGGAGATCACCGGCCGGCGCACGAGCGATGATCTGCTGCGGCATATTTTCGAGCGGTTCTGTATTGGGAAGTAGATCACGACGGGTTCAAGCACGATGGTTCAAGTGCGACGGTTTAATTTGGTTATTGAACTTATATAAATGATAAGCAAATTAGATGTGATAGTCGTGGGCTCCGGGCATGCTGGGGTTGAGGCGGCGTGGGCGGCGGCGCGGTTGGGGTTGAGCGTTGGGTTGTGCACGCTTAGTCGAGACACCGTGGCTCATATGCCGTGTAATCCGGCTATCGGCGGTACCGCCAAAGGGCACCTGGTTCGCGAAATCGATGCTTTGGGCGGCCTGATGGCGCGCGCCATCGATGCGACGGGGATTCAGTTCAAGTTGCTGAACCGGAGCCGTGGGCCGGCGGTGTGGTCGCCGCGCGCCCAGGCTGACAAGGGCCGCTATTCGGCGTGGGTCAAGGCTGCTCTGGAAGCTGAGCCAAACATCCATTGGATTATTGGCAGGGCCGGCCGAATCCTGCTCGATGGCGGCCGGGTTTCAGGATTGGCGTTGGAAGATGGCGCGGTCTTCCCGTGTGGCGCCCTTGTGATCACTACGGGCACTTTTTTGAATGGCGTGATTCATGTCGGCCAGGAGCAGCGGCCGTCCGGTCGAGCCGGCGAGCCGCCGTCGCGCGACCTGGCCGAATCGATCAAGGACCTTGGGATGAAGTGGGGGCGGCTGAAGACCGGGACGCCGCCCAGGTTGGCGCGGCGCTCCATCGACTTCGAGCAGGGTGTCAAGAGTGGCGTGTTCCACGTGGAACATGGCGATTCCGAGCCAATTCCCTTTTCCTTCACGGCGACCCAGTCCCCGATGAACACCGCCGTCTGCCATCTGCTCCACACGACCGATCGTGTGCATCAACTTGTGCGCTCGAACATCGGTGCGTCGCCGCTCTACAACGGCCAGATCTCCGGAATCGGACCCAGGTATTGCCCGTCGCTGGAAGACAAGGTGATGCGGTTTCCCGACCGTGAGCGCCACCAGTTGTTCCTCGAACCCGAGGGGCTCGACGTGGAAGAGATCTATGTCAACGGCTTCTCGATGAGCCTCCCGGTCGAGACCCAGCGCGAATTGATTCATTCACTACCTGGTCTGGAGTCGGCCGAAATGCTCAGGCCTGGCTATGCGGTCGAGTATGACTTCGTCCAACCCACCGAGCTTCGCTCATCGCTCGAGACTCACCGAGTCGCGGGGCTGTTCTTCGCCGGCCAGATCAACGGAACGTCCGGCTACGAAGAGGCGGCGGGTCAGGGGTTGCTGGCGGGGGCCAACGCGGCTCGTTCAGTCCTGGGTCGTCCTCCGCTCGTACTCGGGCGCGAGGAGGCCTACCTGGGCATTCTGGTTGACGACTTGGTGACGAAGGGCTGTCTTGAGCCCTACCGGATGTTTACGTCCAGGGCCGAGTACCGGCTGCTGCTTCGCACGGACAACGCCGACCTCCGCCTGACGCCGCGAGGCCGCGAGGCCGGACTGGTGGACGATGAGCGGTGGGAGAGGTATGGGCGGCGCCGGAAGCGCTACGACACCAACCTGGACCGGATCAGGAAGACCTGGGTGAGAGTCGAGGGCGGCGCCCGCGTTCCCGCGGCACAGGCGCTCAAGCGCCCGGAAGTGACGCTCGGGTCATTGGTCTCGGCCGGCGATGTGGTGCTCGAGACCACGCCGGATGACTTCGCCCTGGACACCTCATCGGTCGAGACGACAGTCAAGTACGAGGGTTACCTGGTGCGGCAGGAACAGGCCGTCGCCAGGGCTCAGCAAGCCGAGCGCCGCCGAATCCCTGAGGCGTTTCCATTTGAGCGTGTGCCTGGTCTCTCCCGAGAGATGGTTCAGCGCTTTTCTGAGACCAGGCCTGAAACGCTTGGCCAGGCCCAACGCATTCCCGGTGTGACGCCGGCCGCGGTTGCCGTGGTCGGTGCTTATCTGAACCGTTTCTGACGCGGAATCAGCCGATTCTCAAGCTCATCTACCCACCAAGTGTGGTGAAATCGCCCGGTGGCGAATCGTGAGTTCAGGGAACGATTACAGCGACGGGCCAAAGTGGCCGGTGTCTCCCTCGCTCCAGCGTTGGTTGATGGTCTTGAAACCTACTACCAGCTCCTAACCAAATGGAACGCCACGATTAACCTCACGGCGTTCCGGCTGACGTCCTCAGGATCCGACGAAGCTGTCGATCGCCTGCTCATTGAGCCGGTCATTGCGGCCCGGTACATCCCGGAGAACGCCAGAACGCTGCTCGATGCCGGTTCCGGCGGCGGATCGCCGGCCATTCCGTTGAAGCTGGCCAGCCCGAACCTCCATGTCCGCATGGTCGAAGTGAAAATGCGGAAGGCCGTGTTCCTGCGCGAAGCCGTCCGCACGCTGGGCATTCGCGACGCCGCGGTCGAGACCGCCAGATTTGAGGAGTTGTTGCCTCGCCCGGAACTTCACGAAGCCCTCGATTTGGTGTCGGTGCGAGCCGTGCGTATTGAAACCCGCACGTTGCTCACCCTCCAAGCCTTCCTGCGCCCGGGCGGAAAGATCTTCCTCTTTCGCGGGTCAGGAACGAGCATCGTAGAAACAGAACCGCCTCCTCCCCTGGCGTGGATGGCAAGCTATCCGCTCGTCGACGCCCTCCACAGCAAGCTCGTCGTTCTCAGCAAGACCCGCGTCTAGTCACAGTTACACGGGCGCATCTCGCCCCCAGCAAGTTCTGCGTCATCTGCGTCATCTGCGACCCTGTGGTAGGTCTGCGCCATCTGCGTCATCTGTGGCCCTGTGGAGGTCTGCGTCATCTGCGTCATCTGCGGCCCTGTGGTAGGTCTGCGTCATCTGCGTCATCTGCGGCCCTGTGGTAGGTCTGCGTCATCTGCGTCATCAGTGGCCCTGGGCAGGTCCGCGTCATCTGCGTCATCTGCGGCCCCTGGGTATAACCACAATCAAATCTGTGTTCCACGTGGAACCTTGAGAGTGCTAATCTCTACATCCGTTGTCGCCATGGAATGCGTGTTTAGGTCAATGACCAAATAATGGCCAAAATCATCGCCGTCACCAATCAAAAAGGCGGCGTCGGCAAAACCACCACGGCCATCAACCTGGCCGCCGCTCTGGCCATTGCCGGCCGAACAGTCTTGCTCGTCGACTGCGACCCGCAGGGCAACGCCACCAGCGGCCTCGGCCAAAAAGGCGAACACAGAGACGCCGGCACCTTGTACGAGGCCCTGACGCAGACAGACACCGACGACCACAGGGCCGCAGATGACACAGATAACGCAGACTCACAACCCAACGCCGACTCACAACCCAACGCCCACTCACAACCCAACGCCCACTCACAACCCAACGCCGACTCACAATTCAGCGCCGAATTGAAACCCAACGCCGACTCTCGACCTGACGAACAGGTTGAGCCACGCGCGAACCACTACATCCTGCCAACCTCGGTAGAACGTCTCTCGCTTATTCCAGCCAATCGCGAATTGGCCGGCGCCGAAATCGAATTGATTTCCCTCCCCGACCGCGAGCGCCGGCTGCAGCGCTTGCTCGAACCCCTGCGCAATCAATTCGAGTTCATCATCATTGACTCGCCGCCCTCGCTCGGCCTGCTGACGCTGAACGCATTGGTCGCCGCCGACCGCGTCCTCATACCGCTCCACTGCGAATACTTCGCCCTCGAAGGTCTCGCCGATCTGGTCGGCACCATGCGCCGTGTCCGTGCCTCCCTCAACCCCACCCTCGACATCGAGGGCGTGCTGTTGACGATGAACGACGAGCGCACCAACCTCGGCCAGCAGGTCGCCCGCGACGTTCGCGAGTTCTTCAAGGAGAAGGTCTATCAGACCGTGATCCCGCGCAATGTCCGCCTGGCAGAAGCGCCGAGCCACGGCCTGCCGGCCGTGACCTACGACGCCAAGTCGCGCGGCGCCGAGGCCTATTTTTCGTTCGCGGCGGAATTGCTCGCGAACCACGACCGACCGGCCACCACCGAACGCGAGAGCTAAACCATGGAGAAACGACCCGCACTCGGCAAAGGCCTGAGCGCCCTGATTCCAGACGCGACCGCCGCGTCGGCCACGCCGCGCGCACCGCTCGAAGTCGACATCGACCAGCTCGAGCCCAACCGCTATCAGCCGCGCGGCCAGATGGACGCCGAGAAGCTCGACGACCTGACGCGGTCGATCCGCGCCAACGGCGTGATCCAGCCGATCGTGGTTCGCCGCCTCGCCGGCACCGGCACCGCCCGCGACCGTTACCAGATCATCGCCGGCGAACGCCGCTGGCGGGCCGCACAACTCGCCGAACTCACCAAAGTTCCCATCGCCATCAAGGACGTGGCCAGCGGCGACAACAAGCGGCTTCTCGAAATGGCGCTGATCGAAAACATTCAGCGCGAGGACCTCAATCCGATCGAGGCCGCCGCCGGCTATCAACGGCTGGTCGACGAGTTTCATCTGAAGCAGGAGGACATCGCGACGCAGGTCGGCAAGGACCGCGCAACCGTCGCCAACTACCTGCGGCTGCTCAAGCTGCCCGACGAAGTGCGCGCCAACGTTGCGGCCGGCACCCTCTCCATGGGACACGCCCGCGCCATCGTCGCCCTGCCGACCGACGGCGAGCAGAAGCGGTTGGCGCGCGACGTGGTGTCTCGCGGATTGTCGGTGCGCGAGACCGAGGCCTTGGTGAAGCGCGAACTGGGCCGCAAGCAACCCGACACCCCCAAGCCGGCAGCCGCCAAGAAGGATGTGCATGTTCGCGCCGCGGAAGAGCAGTTGCGCCTGTCGCTCGGCACGCCGGTCGAAATCAAGCGGCGCGGCAAGGGCGGCACGATTGCCATCACGTTCAACAACGAAACGGAATTGCAGAGAATCTACGAGTACTTGACCGGGAAATAAGCCACAGAGAAAAGAGGCAGTGGATCTCTTATGACTGAACAACAAAGGCGCCGGCTGACCGAGATGGTCAGCTGCGCGGGTTGAGCGAGCAAACTCGCCGCAGGCGAGCTCGCTCAGGTCCTGAGCGGCATACCAGTTCAAACCGACCCCCGTATCCTGGTTGACTACCGGACCGCGGACGATGCCGGTGTGTACGCGTGGGAGAGTGGACCGGCGCTGGTTCAGACGGTGGATTTCTTTACGCCGATTGTGGACGACCCATACCTCTACGGGCAGATTGCCGCCGCCAATTCACTGAGCGACGTGTATGCCATGGGCGGCCGCCCACTGACCGCCCTGGCGATTGCCGGGTTCCCGCAAGACGGCCTCCACGCCGACGACATCGCCCAGATCTTTCGCGGCGGTTTCGACAAGCTGCGCGAGGCCGGCGTGGCGCTGCTCGGCGGACACACCGTGCAGGATCGTGAGATCAAGTTTGGCTACTCGGTCACCGGTTCAGTCGATCCCAAGCGCATCCTGACCAATGCCGGCGCGCGTGCCGGCGACCGCCTGATCCTCACCAAGCCGCTGGGCACCGGCATTGTCGGCACCGCGATCAAGTTCGGCCGTGCACCCGGCCCGGTGATGGACCACGCCGTGGCGTCGATGCGCGCCCTGAACAAGGCCGCTGCCGAAGCGGTCGTGAACTTCGATGGCGTGCACGCGTGCACTGACATCACCGGCTTCGGTCTGGCGGGCCACGCCTCGGAGATGGCGGCCGCCAGCCACGTCACTTTGGTGATCGAGGCCGCGGCGCTGCCGTTGATTCCTGGCGTCATCGACATGGTGGCCGCCAACAAGTCGGGCGGCCTCAACACCAATCGCGACCATTTTGGAGCCGGGGTGGCGTTCGACACCGGCGTTACCGTCGAGCTCAGGGACCTGATCTTCGATCCTCAGACATCCGGTGGGCTGTTTGTTTCAGTAGCCGCCGACCAGGCCGATCGGGCGCTTGAAGCCCTGAAATCTGCCGGAGTTTCGGCCTGTTTGGTTGGATTGGTTGAGCCCGAGAGCGGTACGCGACTAAGAGTCCGCTAAATCTGTTGTTTGCCCTAAAACAAGCGCTGGTGCCGTAGGGGCAGCCCATGAACCCAGTGTGTCCACTGTGGCCCGAGTCCTTGGTGCCGTGATACATTTAGACGTTTGTTAACACCAGACATCACCACCCTTTGGGTCGTCGTCTTCCTGCTCCTGTGCACCTATTTATTGAACAGCCTGGTGTTCAAGCCAATCCTGCAGGTCATCGAGCAACGTACCAACGCTGTTCGCGGGGCCCGCGAGCTGGCGGACTCGGCTGCGCAGAAGGCCACTGCGGCCACCGCGGAATACGACCAGAAGCTCAACGCCGCGCGGGCCGAAGTTTATGGCCAGATGGACGAGACGCGCAAAGCCGCGCTCGACCAGCGCGCCACCCTGCTCGCAGCGACTCGCGCGACGGTGGACCAGGAACTGAAGACCGCCACCGCGCGAGTGCAGCAGGAATCACAAGCCGCGCGCGAAACCCTCGACCGCGATGCCAACAGCCTGGCCGGCGCCATTGTTAGCCGCGTGCTCGGCCGGGCCACTTAGTCATAAGGCAGGAACAGAAGTGCCGACCACATTCCTCGCCGCTTGTGAATTAAAGCGCAAACTCCAGACCGCGCTCCTGCTCGCCGTGCTCGTCGGCCTCGCCGCACCCGCCGTCGCCCAGGCAACGTCGACCCAGCCCGCCGCTTCGGCGGAGCACGCTCCCGCCGGTGAACACGCCGCCGAAGGCGAACACGCCGGCGAACACAGCATCACCGACATGATTCTTGGCCTCGGATGGCCGATCGCCAACTTCATCATCTTTGTCGGCGTGATTTATTACTTCGGCAACGGCCCGATGAAGGACTACCTGGCCGCACGCAGCGCCGCAATCCGCAAGGACCTCGTCGAAGCCGCCGAACTCAAGGCCGCGGCCACGGCGCAACTGGCGACCATCGACCGGAAGCTGCAAGCCCTGCCGGGCGAGCTCGGCGCGTTGCGCGCGCGTGGCGCCGAGGAAATTGTCGCCGAGGAAAAACGCATCGCCCAGGCGGCCGAAGCCGACCGCGAACGCCTGCTCGAGCAGACGCGGCGTGAAATCGAGCTCCAGGTGCGGCTCGCCAAGAAAGCCATTCTCGACCACGCCGCCGACGTGTCGGTGCAACTGGCGACCGAGCGCATCAAGAAGGAAACGACCCCGGCCGACCAGGATCGCCTGGTCGACAACTACTTGACGCAAGTGAAGCACTGACTATGTCGTTAAGAACATCGGCCAACCGCTACGCCAAGGCGCTGTTCGACGTCGCCCTCGCCGAGAAGAACGATCTCGGCCAGGTCGATCGCGATCTCCAGGCGGTCGTGGCGATGATGCACGAGAGTCCCGGGCTGGCGAGCGCCGCCGGCCGCACCGGCGTCACCGAAGCGGCCCGCAAGTCGCTGATGGAAGCGGTCGCCGACAAGATGGGCCTGAGCGCCCCGGTCAAGAAGTTGCTGGTGCTGCTGGCCGAGAGCCGCAAGCTGAACCTGGTTGCCGACCTCGCGGTGGCCTTTCGTGAACGGCTGCTTGCGCACCAGAACATCGTCCGTGCCGAAGTAACGAGCGCCGCGCCGCTGTCGCCGGAGACGTCTCAAGCCCTGGCCGCCAGCCTGGGCAAGGTCACCGGCAAGCAGGTTGAGTTGTCGATGACGGTCGACCCCGCCTTACTCGGCGGTGTCGTCGCCAAGATTGGCAGCACGGTGTATGACGGCAGCGTCCGCACGCAGTTGGCGCGGCTGCGCCAGCAGTTGGTAGAGAAGTAGACCTATGAGCATAAAAGCCGACGAGATTTCCAAGATCATCCGCGAGCAGATTGGCAGCTTTGCCGTCGCGGTCGACGTGGCCGAGACCGGCACCGTGGTGTCGGTGGGTGACGGCATTGCCCGCATTCACGGCTGCCAGCGCGCGATGGCGGGCGAGATGCTCGAATTCCCGCATGGGGTATTCGGCATCGCCCTCAACCTTGAAGAAGACAGCGTCGGCACGGTGCTGCTGGGCGACTTCACGGTGATCAAGGAAGGCGATCCGGTCAAGCGCACCGGCCGCATCATTTCGGTGCCGGTCGGCGAAGAAATGCTGGGCCGCGTGGTCAACGCGCTGGGCCAGCCGATTGACGGCAAGGGACCGATTCTCACCAAGCAGTTGTCGCCGATCGAACGCATTGCCCCAGGCGTTGTCGATCGCCAGTCGGTGCGCGAGCCGATGCAGACCGGCCTCAAGTCGATTGACGGCATGGTGCCGATCGGCCGCGGCCAGCGTGAACTGATCATCGGCGACCGCCAGACCGGCAAGACCGCGGTCGCCCTCGACGCCATTCTGAACCAGAAGGACACCGGCGTCATCTGCATTTACAACGCGATCGGCCAGAAGCAGTCGACGGTGGCGCAGGTCGTGCGCACGCTCGAGGAAGCCGACGCCATGCGTTACACCATCGTGGTGGCCGCGACCGCCTCGGACCCGGCGCCGATGCTCTACATCAGCCCCTATTCGGCCACCGCGATGGGCGAGTACTTCCGCGACAGCGGCCGCCACGCGCTGCTGGTTTACGACGATCTCTCGAAGCACGCGCAGTCGTATCGTGAAATTTCGCTGTTGCTCCGCCGTCCGCCCGGCCGCGAGGCCTATCCCGGCGACGTCTTCTACCTGCACTCGCGGCTGCTGGAGAGAGCGGCGAAGCTCAACGACACGCTGGGCGGCGGCTCGCTGACCTCGTTACCGATCATCGAGACCCAGGCCGGCGACTTGTCGGCTTACATCCCGACCAACGTCATCTCGATTACCGACGGCCAGATCTTCCTGGAAGCCGACCTCTTCAACCAGGGCGTACGTCCGGCCATCAACGTCGGCAACTCGGTGTCGCGGGTTGGCGGCTCGGCCCAGATCAAGGCGATGCGCCAGGTGGCCGGCACCCTGCGTCTCGACCTCGCGCAGTATCGCGAGCTGTCGGCGTTCGCGCAGTTTGGCAGCAGCGACCTCGACAAGGCGACGCAGAATCAGTTAAATCGCGGCGCCCGTCTGGTCGAAGTGCTGAAGCAGAAGCAGTATGCGCCGCTCGCGGTTGAGCAGCAGGTGACCATTCTCTACGCCGGCGTCAACGGCTACCTCGACAGCATCGCGGTCGCCGACGTCGGCGCCGCCCAGGACGAGCTGGTCAAGTTCATGCAGACGCGCCACGGCAACGTGCTGCAGGCGATCAAAGAGAAGAAGACCCTGGACGATGCGCTCAAGGCCGACTTGAATGCGGCGCTGAAGGAATTCGGCACCCATTTCGAAGCGGCCAAAGGCAGCCTCGCGAAGGCCTGACCGATGCCATCACTTATAGACATCCGCCGGCGCGTGCGCGCGGTCAAATCGACGCAGCAGATTACGAAGGCCATGAAAATGGTCTCGTCGTCCAAGCTGCGCCGGGCGCAGGAGCGTATTCTCAAGAGCCGCCCCTACGCGCAGGAAATGCTGCGGGTGTTCAATAACCTGGCGACCCGCACCGACCGGGCGGCGCATCCGCTGCTGAACGACGATCCGCGGGCGGCGCGCACGCTGCTGATCGTGATTACCGCGGATCGCGGCTTGTGCGGCAGCTTCAACACCAACGTCGCCAAGGCGGCGCTGCAGTTCACGATCGACCAGCCGAAGTCGCCCGACGGCCGCGATGTCGCGATGGCGCTGGTTGGCCGCAAGGCCCGCGACTTCTTCCAGCGGCGCGGCTTCGACGTGATGTATGAAGAGATCGGGTTGTTCCAGAACGTGAAGTGGTCGCACGCCCAGGCGATTGCCTCCACCGCGATCAAGGAATTCCTCGGCCCGGACATCAGTTCGGTCTACCTGGTCTACAACGAGTTCAAGTCGGTCATCTCGCAGCGCGTCGTAATCGAGAAACTGTTGCCGATTCCGCGCCTTCGCGCCGAAGACACCGACGGCGGCGCTTCGGCCGGGCAAGCCGCGGACTACCTGTTCGAGCCGGACCCGGAGCAACTGTTGAGTACGCTGCTGCCCCTGCACGTCGCCGTGCAGGTCAATCGCGCGCTGCTCGAATCGTCGGCCGCCGAACATGCCGCGCGCATGCAGTCAATGGACAGCGCGACGCGCAACGCCAAGGAAATGGTGGATCGCCTGACCCTCTACATGAACAAGGTCCGTCAGGCGGCCATCACGCGAGAAATTATCGAAGTGGTTTCAGGAGCGCAAGCGACATAGACCTTCGGAGGGCGAGGGCTTCAGCCCTCGCCGGTCCAGCGACGGCTTCAGCCATCGCTGTTGATGCGGCGACGGCTAAAGCCGTCGCCCTCCGAACGAGGCGAACGAGAAAAATATGGCGACAGCAGCAGCAGATCAAAAAGTCGGCAAGGTTATCCAGGTCATCGGACCCGTCATCGACGTCGAGTACGAGGGCGGGCACCTGCCGGCCATCTACAACGCCGTCCGCATCGTGGACGATGGCTCCACTGGTGGCGAGAAGGTGGACATCGTTGCCGAGGTCGAGCAGCATCTGGGCGAAGGCCGGGTGCGCACGGTCGCGATGAAGCCGACCGACGGCTTGCAGCGCGGCATGAGCGTGATCGACACCGGCGCGCCGATTTCGGTGCCGGTCGGTCCAGAGACGCTCGGCCGCGTGCTGAACGTGCTGGGCGAACCGGTCGACTTTCCGGACCGGCCGGTCAAGTCGAAGGAGCACTGGCCGATTCACCGCCCTGCGCCCTCACTGGAGGAGCAGTCGACCGAACTGAAGATGTTCGAGACCGGCATCAAGGTGATCGACCTGCTGGAGCCCTACCTGCAGGGCGGCAAGATCGGCCTGTTTGGCGGCGCCGGCGTCGGCAAGACCGTCATCATCATGGAGCTGATCAACAACATCGCCATGAAGCACGGAGGTGTCTCGGTGTTCGCCGGCGTTGGCGAACGCACCCGCGAAGGCAACGACCTGTGGCTTGAGTTCCAGGAGTCTGGCGTGATCGACATGAAGGACATGTCGAAGAGCCGCGCCGCGCTGGTCTATGGCCAGATGACCGAGCCGCCAGGCGCGCGCCTGCGCGTCGGCTTGTCGGCGCTGACCGTGGCCGAGTACTTCCGCGACGCCGAGAACAAGGACGTGCTCCTGTTCATCGACAACATTTTCCGCTTCACGCAGGCCGGCTCTGAAGTGTCGGCGCTGCTCGGCCGCATGCCGTCGGCCGTTGGTTACCAGCCGACGCTGCTGTCGGAAATGGGCGCGTTGCAGGAACGCATCACCTCGACCAAGAAGGGTTCGATCACCTCGGTGCAGGCCATTTACGTGCCCGCCGACGACTACACCGACCCGGCGCCGGCCACCACGTTCGCCCACCTGGACGCCACCACCAACCTGTCGCGCCAGATCGCCGAACTTGGCATCTACCCGGCCGTCGATCCGCTGGCCTCGTCCTCGCGCATTCTCGACCCGCGCGTGATCGGCGACGAGCACTACAACGTCGCCCGCCAGGTGAAGCAGATTCTGCAGCGCTACAAGGACCTGCAGGACATCATCGCGATTCTCGGTATCGACGAACTGTCGGAAGAAGACAAGCTGGCCGTGTCGCGCGCCCGCAAGATCCAGCGTTTCCTGTCGCAGCCGTTCTTCGTCGCCTCGCAGTTCACGGGCCTCGAAGGCAAGTACGTCTCGATTGAGGAGACCATCCGCGGCTTCAAGGAGATCGCGGAAGGCAAGCACGACGGTTTGTCGGAGCAGGCGTTCTACCTGGTCGGGACCATCGACGAGGCGATTGCCAAAGCCAAGACGCTCAAACAATAGCCATGGCGTTACCGACCAAGCTCACGCTGCACATCGTCTCGCCCGACCACTCCATTTCGCAGGAAGTGGATGAGGTGTCGCTGCCCGGCGTCGAGGGCGATTTCGGCGTGCTGCCAGGGCACACGCCGTTCTTCACCGCGATCCGGACCGGCGCCATGTGGTACCGGCAGGGCGCGGAGAAGCACAGCCTGCTGGTGTCGGTGGGATTTGTCGAAGTGCTGCCCGACAAGGTGTCGGTGCTGGCGCAGGTCGCCGAGCGGGCCGAGGATCTCGACCAGGCGCGGGCCGAAGCCGGCATGGCGCGGGCGGAAGAAGTGATGGGCACCGTGCCCCACGAGATCGACTTCGAGCGTGCGCGGCTGGCCATGCTCCGCACGTTGCAGCAACTGCAGGCGGAAAGCCGCAGAGGCGGTGTTTAGCAGCCTCGCGAAGCTCGTTCGCTATCGCGGGCTGATCCAGACGCTGGTCGTCCGCGACCTCAAGGCGCGCTACCGGGGCTCGGTCCTCGGGTTCTTCTGGTCGTTCTTCAACCCGCTGATGCTGCTGCTGATCTACACCTTCGTGTTCACGAAGGTGATGGTCGGCATGCATTCGCCCGACATGGAGCCCTACGCCCTCTTCATGTTCTGCGGCATCCTGCCGTGGACGTGGTTCTCCTCGTCGCTGCTCGAAGCGTCGAACACGCTGATCGCCGGCGGCAACCTGATTAAGAAAGTGCTGTTTCCGGCCGAGGTGCTGCCGATCGTCACCGTGGTGGCCAACATGGTGCACTTCTTCCTCGGTCTGCCGATCCTGGCGGCGTTTATCCTTTACTACCAGCGTCCGGTCGACCCCATGGAGTTGCTGTGGTTCCCGGTGATCGTGCTGGTGCAGTTGGTGCTGACGACAGGGCTGGCCCTGTTCCTGGCGGCGTTGACCGTGCATTTCCGCGACGTCAAGGATCTGCTCGGCAACCTGCTGACCCTGTGGTTTTTTTCGACCCCGATCATCTACCCGATGATCGAAGCGCCTGAAGACCTGCGCTGGTGGCTCAACCTGAACCCGATGACGCACCTGATGACGTCCTATCAGGAGGTGCTGTTCTTTACCGGACCGCACGGCCATGCCAAGTGGCTTCTGGCGCTCGGCGCGGGCTCGATCGTGGTGTTCCTGGCCGGCTACTTCGTGTTCGACCGGTTGAGAGACAGCTTCGCGGAAGAAGTATGAAGCCCGCCATCGACGTCATCAACGTCTCCAAGGTCTACCGCCGCTACGCGCGGCGGCGGCAGTTTGCCACGCTCAAGTCGGCGCTGCTCGACGGCAGCCTGCTGGGCGACTTGAAGCCGGACGAGACGTTCCAGGCGCTGCGCAATGTGTCGTTTTCGGTGCCGAAGGGCTGCACTTACGGCGTGATTGGCAGCAACGGCTCCGGCAAGAGCACGCTGCTCAAGTGCGTGGCCGGCATCACCCGGCCGACCGAGGGCGAAGTCAAGGTCGACGGCCGCATCTCGGCGCTGATTGAGCTCGGCGCCGGCTTCCATCCCGAGATCTCCGGCCGCGAGAACATCTTCATCAACGGCATCATGCTGGGGCTCACCAAGAAAGAGATCCTGCGCAGGTTCGACGAGATCGTCGACTTCGCCGAGATGCAGGACTTCATCGACGCGCCGGTCAAGACCTACTCCTCGGGCATGTACATGCGCCTGGGGTTCGCGGTGGCGATTCACGTTGACCCCGAAGTGCTGCTGGTCGACGAAGTGCTGGCGGTTGGCGACCAGGGGTTCACGCACAAGTGCCTCGACAAGTTCTCGGAGTTCCGCCGCCGCAACAAGTCGATCCTCCTGGTGACGCACTCGCTCGACCTGGTCGAAAAGTTCTGCGACGAGGCGCATTGGCTCGACAAAGGTGTCTCCAAGGGCGAGGGTGACCCCAAGCGAGTGGTGGCCGCCTACGTCATCAACGTCGAGGACAGCGAAGAGAACGAGCTGGCCAAGGCCGAATCGGCCCGCGTCGCAGCGGCCGCCTCGGCGCCGATCGAGGCGCCGACTGAACCGGGCGCCACGACCGATGCATCTGAGGAAGTCCCTCTCAAGCCGGTGGATGAGGCCGACGGACCGAAGGACGGTTTCAAGGCGACCGAAGGCCGGTGGGGCACCCGCGAGATCGAGATCACCCAGGTCACCATCTCCGGGCCAGACGGCGAGACCGGTCACGTGTTCCAGAGCGGCGATGCCGTCCAGGTGCGGATGGCGGTGACGGCGAAGGAGCCAACCACCGACTTCGTGTTCGGCCTGGGACTGTTCAACGCCGATGGCGTGTGTGTCTACGGCACCAACACCAGTCTCGAAGAGTTCCAGCCGACCGCCATTGCCGGTGATGGCGTCGTCACGTTCGACATCGACAGCCTGGACCTGGTTGAAGGCACCTATCGCCTCGACCTGGCGGCGCACAAAGTCGACGGCTATCCGTACGATTACCACCGTCTGCTCTATACCTTCCGCATCAAGTCGCGCATCCGGGACGTCGGCATCTACCGTCCCGCCCACCGCTGGTCGTTTGGCGGCGGTATTACCTTCAAGGCGGAATAGTGTCTCGAGACGAGGCCGTCCGGTTCGTCGAGCACGCACGCAGCGTGGGCCAGAGCGTCGTGTTCACGAATGGCGTCTTTGACGTGCTGCACCCCGGCCACGTTCGCTATCTCCGGGATGCCCGTGCTCTTGGCGACGTCCTGATCGTCGGTGTCAACAGCGACCGCTCTGCGCGCGCGCTGGGCAAGGCGCCGGATCGTCCGATCAACCCGGAACCCGAACGCGCTGAACTGCTGGAAGCGCTGGCGTCGGTCGATGCGGTGGTGATATTCGACGAAGATACCCCGCACGCCATCATTACCGCCCTGCAGCCAGACATCCTCGTGAAGGGCGCCGACTGGGACGCCGGTGCCATCGTCGGCCGCGACGTCGTCGAGGCGCGCGGCGGCCGGGTCGTCCGCATTGCCTTGGCGCCAGGCTACTCGACGACGGCGATCGTCGAGCGCATCCGACGCTAACCGGGATCCGGGATCCGGGGTCCGGGATCCGGGCGAAAAAAGCTCTTGTGCGCGGACCCCGGGTCCCGGGTCCCGGATCCCGGATCCCGTCCGTGAGACACTAGAAAGTTCGTGCATGTCTAGCGCACCGTCACTCGCATTACGGTCGCTGCTGATCTCGGTTCTCGGGCAAAGTGGGCTGGCTACCCCCGCCCGGCGCATCAGCGGCGCGACGCCCCCTGTACGGGCGTTGGCGGTGGCGGCCGCGGCGCGCGGCCAGCGCGACAGCGTCGTGCTGCACGTGGTTCCCCACGATGCCGACATCGAGGCCGCGGTCAGCGACATCCGCTTCTTCCTGGGCGCCCTCGAAGGCACGGCGGATGCGGTGATTGAACAACACGTCCTGCCGTTTCCGTCACCACAGGTCGACCCGTATCGCGGATTCCAACCTCACCTGAAAGTCGCGGCGGCACGCGCCAGGGCGTTGCACGCACTGGTCTCGTCCACGGTGCGCGTGGTCGTCGCGTCGGCAGCAGGGGTACTCACCAAGCTGCCCGATCCGGCGTCGCTGCTGTTGTCGTCCTGCGAAATAACCCCGGGTATCGACATCGACCCGCACGTGCTGGCCAACGCCCTCGTAGCCGGCGGCTACGAGCCGGCCGACCCTGTCGACGCCCACGGTGAATTCGCGCGGCGCGGCGGCATTCTCGACATCTTCCCGGCCGGCGAAGACCTGCCGGTCCGCATCGAGTTCATTGGCGACACGGTCGAATCGATCCGGCGTTTCGACCCTGGCACGCAACGCTCGGTCGAGACCCTCGATCGCTTTGGCCTCGTGCCGGTCCGCGAGGGATCGGGTCCAGGGGCAGCGACGTCGAACCTCTTCCAATACCTCGGCCTTCACAAGTCCCAGGTCTGGCTGTCGGAGCCGGCCGACGTGCAACGGCAGATCGAGGCGGCGTGGCAGCAGATCCAGGCCTCGTACGCCGATGCCATAGAGCGCGCCACCAAGGGCGCCGCCGTCTTGAAGGCTCCGCCGGCCGAGCTGCTGTTGGCGTGGTCCGAGGTCGAGCGCGGCTTCGACGGCGCGACGGTGATCGAGGAGCTTGATCTCCGGGATCCGGGGTCCGGCGTCCCGGCTCCGGGTGAGACCGATCTGTCGGTCCAGCCGGTGGCATCGTTTCATGGACGGATCGCCGACTGGGTCGCCGACGTGAAGGCCGCCCAGGAGAGGGGCGACCGCGTGGTCTTCATCGCCGGCACGCACGGGCGCGCGGAGCGCACCGTAGAGCTTCTGCGCGACTACGAAGTAAGGGCGGTGGCCGCGACCGAAGCCGGCGACGTCGTCTCTGGCGCGGTGCTGGTCGCCGAGGGGTGGCTGTCAAGAGGGTTCCGCCTTCGGCCGCAGGATCATTCCGGGGCTCGGCGCGACCAGTCCGCCGATGATGAGCCAGGGGTTCCCAGTCTTCAGGTCTACGTCGAGACCGACATCTTCGAGGAAGAACGGCGCAAGACGGCCGGCGGGCGCAAGCGATCGCTGGCGGCCACGTTCCTGTCCGACCTGCGCGACCTCAAGGTCAGGGACCTGATCGTCCACGTCGACCACGGCATCGGTCAGTTCATCGGCCTCAAGCAGATTTCCGTCGGCGGCGGCGACATCGTCCAGGAGTTCCTGGAGCTGCAGTACCACGGTGACGCCAAGCTGTTTGTCCCGGTGGAACGCCTCGACCTGATCCAGAAGTACACCGGTGCGGCCAGCCAGCCGCTTGATCGCCTCGGCGGGCAAACCTGGGAAAAGGCGAAGTCGAAGGTCAAGAAGGCCATGCGCGACATGGCGGAAGAGCTGCTCAAGCTCTACGCCGCGCGCAAGGCGGTGCCGGGCCATGCGTTCAGCGCCGATACGCACTGGCAGGAAGAGTTCGAGGGCGCGTTTGAATTCGACCTGACCGTGGACCAGGCCACCGCGGTGGCCGACATCAAGCGCGACATGGAATCGTCGACCCCGATGGATCGCCTGCTGTGCGGGGACGTCGGCTACGGCAAGACCGAAGTCGCCATGCGCGCCGCTTTCAAGGCGGTGATGGACGGCAAGCAGGTAGCCTTCCTGGCCCCGACGACGGTGCTGGCGGCGCAGCACTTGAAGACCCTGACGGAACGCTTCGCCGCGTTTCCCGCGAAGATCGACATGGTCAGCCGCTTCCGCACCAAGCAGGAGATCAACGCTTCGCTCGAGGCGCTGGCCGCCGGCCGGCTCGACATCATTGTCGGCACCCATCGGTTGTTGTCCAAGGACGTGCAGTTCAAGGACCTCGGGCTGCTGGTGGTGGACGAGGAGCAGCGCTTCGGCGTGGCCCACAAGGAACGCATCAAGCAGATGCGCAAGAAGGTCGACGTGCTGACCATGACGGCGACGCCGATTCCCCGGACGCTGAACATGTCGCTGGTCGGCATCCGCGACATGTCGGTGATCGAGACGCCGCCCAAGGATCGGCTGTCGATCCAGACCAACGTGGTCAAGTTCGACTCCGCGGTGATCACGCGGGCGATCCGCGCGGAACTGGCACGCGGCGGCCAGGTGTTCTTTGTCCATAACCGTGTCGAGTCCATCTATTCGATGGGCAACTTGATCCAGCGGCTGGTGCCCGAGGCCCGCGTTGTGGTCGGCCACGGCCAGATGGCGGAGGACACCCTGGAAAAGGCCATGCTCGATTTCATGACTCACAAGTGTGATGTCCTGCTGTCGACCACCATTGTCGAGAACGGCCTCGACATCCCCAACGCCAACACCATCGTGATCAATCGCGCCGACCGCTACGGCCTGTCACAGCTCTACCAGTTGCGAGGGCGGGTCGGACGGAGCGATCGCGCCGCGTACGCATACTTGTTGATTCCACCGGAAGAAGCACTATCGCCGGTCGCCCGCAAACGGCTGTCGGCCATGAAAGAGTTCAGCGACCTGGGCAGCGGCTTCCGCGTTGCGGCTCTCGACCTTGAGATTCGCGGCGCCGGCAACCTGCTGGGCGGCGAACAGAGCGGGACCATCGACGCGGTCGGCTTCGAGATGTACATGAAGCTGCTCGAGGAAACGATTCGCGAACTCAAGGGCGAAGACCTCGAAGACGACCTGCGGGCCACCGTCAACCTCAGGGTGGATTTCAGGCTCGACGATCAGTACGTGCCCGACATGAACCAGCGCCTGATGATCTACCGGCGCATGGCCGGATCGCGCAGCGAAGAGGAGATCGCCAGGAACGTGGACGAGGTGCGCGACCGTTACGGCCCGCCACCGACCGCTGTTCTCAACCTCGCCGACTTCGCCCGCATTCGCGTGCTGGCCGACAGCCTCGGCATCGATACGGTCGATCGGGATGGTCCGCTGGTGGTCTTCAGGTTCCGTGAGAAGGCCAAGGTGGATCCGATGCGCCTGATTGGGATGGTGCAGGAACGCGCAGATCTGACCCTTCTGCCTCCCAGCACGGTGAAACTGGACCTTCGGCCGGCCTTGCCCACCACGCCGCTTCAGAGGCCGGCTGGGGCCCGCGGGCCGGGTCCCATACCCAAACCCAAGCGTCCGCCGGCCTGGTGGGCGGCGCGCGCCACCGCCGGCGAGGTAACTCCGGGATTCACCAAGGCCGAGATCCTGAAGGTTGCGCCGGAAGACCCCCGGGCCCCGGACGGAGTCTTAGCTAAGGTAACGGCGTTTCTTGAGGATTTAGGGTCTTAGAACCTGGTCCTGGGTCCTGGGTGTTGGGACCAAAAGCGATAGAATCAGAGTTTAGCCCTATGAAGAAAACAGCAACCGTCGCGGTCATCCTGGCAGTGTCGTGGCTTGCCCTTGGCGAGCGCTTGACCGGCGCGGCCGTGAACGCGCGAGTCGAGCGGGACATTCTCGAGCAGGTGTTGGTCAAGGTGAACGGCGAGATCATCACCAAGACCGACCTCGAGCAACGGCAGATCGGCGCGCTACGGCAGCGCGATCCCAACTTCCGTCCTGACAACGACACCGCGCTCCAGCAGGCCCTTGCGGAAGTCACCCCTCAGGTAATCGTGGACGCGGTCGACGAGTTGCTCGTGGTGCAGCGCGGCAAGGAACTCGGCTTCTCGATGTCGGCCGAGCAGTTCACCAGCATTCTTGAGAACATCAAGAAAGAGAACAAAATCGAAACCGACGAAGCGCTGCAGGCCGCGCTCAAGCAGGAAGGCATGAGCATGGCCGACCTGCGAAAGCAACTGGAGCGGACCTCGATCGTCCAGCGCGTGCAGCAGCAGGAGGTCATGGCGAAGTTGCAGGTGACCGAGATCGAGATGCGGTCCTACTACGACGCGCACCTCGACGAGTTCGGGACGGTACCGCAGGTGACGCTGCGGGAAATCACCGTCAACGTACCGACCACCGCCCAGGGCATCAACGTGGCCACCGACGATGCCGCCCGCGCCAAGGCCGATGAAGTCCGGGCCAAGATCGTCGCCGGCGAACCGTTTCCGCGGCTGGCCGCCGAGTACTCTGATTCCGGCTCGAAGGCCAACGGCGGGCTGGTCGGTCCGTTGGCCAAGAGCGACCTTTCCGAAGACCTGCAGCAGGCGATCGCCGGCCTCACGGCTGGCGGCGTCACGCCGGTGTTGCGGACGACGCGCGGCTACCAGATCATCCGGATCGAGAACCTGCAGGACACCACAACCAAGCCGTTCGACGATGCCAAGACTGAGATCGCGGACAAGCTTGCGAACACCAAGCGCAAGGCCGAGTTCGACAGGTTCCTCGACAAGCTGCGCGCCGACGCCATCATCGACTGGAAGAACGCCGATCTCAAGAAAGCCTACGACCTTGGCTTGAAGACCTTCCGCGGCACGTTTACACAGTAACGGCAGGGGCCCGGCGACCCGGGTCCGGGATCCGGGATCAAAGACTCAGGACACATGGAATCAGCCTGGTTCGCACTGTGGACGCGCTCGCGGCACGAGAAGCAGGTCCGCGACCAGTTGGAGAAGAAGGCGGTTGAGGTCTTCCTGCCGACGATTGGCAAGTGGAGCCACTGGAAGGACCGCAAGAAGAAGATCGACTGGCCGTTGTTCCCGGGTTACGTCTTCGCCCGTTTCGTGCCCGACGAGCGCATCGGCGTCCTCAAGGTCGATGGTGTCGTCCAAATCATCAGCAACAACGGCATACTGTCGTCGATTCCCGACGAAGAAATCGACAGCATCCGAACGCTGGTGGAAAGCGAACTGGCGTACGACCCGGTGCCGCTGATCAAGGAAGGGGACATGGTCAAAGTGACACACGGCCCGCTCAGGGGCGTGGTCGGCCGCCTGGTGCGCAAAGGCGCGCACGCGCGCCTCGTTCTCTCGGTAGACTTGATCGGGCAAGCGGTGGCGGTTGAAGTAGATGCGTCGGACGTGAAACCTTACTGATCCGGGGTCCGGGGCCCGGGGCCCGGGATCCGCGCACAAGAGCTTTTTTCGATCGGACCCCGGATCCCGGATCCCGGATCCCGGGATCCCCGGCAAGTAACACCATGAAGATCGGCAATATCGAACTCGACTCGCCGTTTGTCATCTCGCCCATGGCAGGGATGACCGATACGGCCTTCCGCCGCCTGGTGAAGCGCCAGGGCGGCTGCGGGCTGGTTGTGTCGGAGATGGTGAGCAGCGAGGGGTTGGTGCGCGGCATCGACCGCACCCTCGAGTACGCCGAATACACCGAAGAAGAGCGTCCCGTGTCGATCCAGATCTTCGGCGGCGAACCCGCGAAGATGGCTGAGGCGGCGCGCGTGGTCGAAGCCATGGGCGCCGACATCGTCGACGTCAACATGGGCTGCCCGGTGCCGAAGATTGCCAGGCACAACGCCGGCTGCAGCCTGATGCGTGAGCCCCACCATGCCGCCGAGATCATTGCCGCCATGGCGAAAGCGGTCAAAATCCCCGTAACCGTCAAGATGCGCAAGGGCTGGGACGATGGCGAGGTGAATGCACCGGAGCTGGCCAAGCGGGTTGAGGCAGCCGGCGCCTCCGCGATTGCCGTGCATGGCCGCACCGCGAAGCAGAGTTACAGCGGATTTGCCGATTGGGACGTCGTGGCCGGCATCGCCCGTTCGGTGAGCATTCCGGTGTTTGGGTCGGGCGACTGCATCGAGCCCGAAGATATTGTTGCGCGCATGCGTTCGGGCGTCAGCGGTGTGTTCGTCGGCCGCGGCGTATTGCGCAACCCATGGATTCTCTCTCAGGCGCGCGATCTCATGGCCGGCTTGCCGGCCCGGCCGGTCACTGACGAGGATCGCGGTCGATTCCTGTTCGACTACCTGGCATTGTTGCTGGCCGACGAGAAGGGCGAGCAAGATGGCTTCAGGCACCTTGTTCTCCAGGCATCAAGCCCCAGGCCTCAAACCAGCAAGGATCGGTGGGTCGTCAACAAGCTGCGCGCCCTGTGCACCTGGTACACCAAGGGCTTCGAAGGCGGCTCGCAGTTTCGCACCGGCGTGAACGAGGCGAAGTCGGTGGCCGAAGTGGAACAGCTGATCGGGAGCTTCTTTCTCACGGGATCCCGGATCCCGGAACCCGGAACCCGGGCATGATGCCGGAAATTATCATCGGCGGACGAAGAGTCGGACCCGCCCAGGTTCCCCTCGTCGTGGCAGAGATCGGCATCAACCACGAGGGCAGCCTCGAGGTCGCGCGGGAGATGGTCGATGCCGCGGCGCGCGCGGGTGTCGAAGTCGTCAAGCACCAGACTCACGTTGTCGACGACGAGATGAGCGGCGCGGCGAAGACGGTGGTGCCCGGCAACGCCGACGTTTCCATTTACGACATCATGGCGCGCTGCGCCCTGTCGGAAGATGACGAGCGCCAGCTCAAGGATTATGTCGAGTCGAAGGGCATGATTTTCATGAGCACGCCCTTTTCGCGCGCGGCCGCCGACCGGCTCGAGCGCCTGAACGTTTCGGCGTACAAAATCGGATCGGGCGAGTGCAACAACTATCCGCTGCTGCAGCACATTGCCGCGTTCGGCAAACCGACGATTCTCAGCACCGGCATGAACACGATTGAGAGCGTGGCCAGGGCGGTGGCGATCTTCGAGCGCGCCGGCACGCCGTGCGCGTTGCTGCATACCACCAACCTCTACCCGACGCCGCCGCACCTGGTGCGCCTCGGTGCGATGGTTGAACTGGGCCGGGCGTTTCCGCGCGCTGTGATCGGACTGTCGGACCACACCACCGACAACGTGGCTTGCATCGGCGCCATGGCGCTCGGCGCGTCGATTGTCGAGCGACACTTCACCGACCACATGTATCGCACCGGCCCGGACATCGTGTGCTCGATGGACGAGGCGCACTGCCGCGAGCTGATTGCCGCGGCCCGCACGTTGCACGCCGAACTTGGGGGAACCAAGGGACCGGTGAAGGAGGAACAGGTCACGATGGACTTTGCTTTTGCCACCGTGGTCACCATCCGGCCAGTGAAGGCCGGCGAAGCCTTTACGGCCGAGAACGTGTGGGTGAAGCGTCCAGGCACCGGTGGCGTGCCCGCGGCCCGCTACAGCGAAGTTCTGGGCAAGGCCGCCCGTCGCGACCTACCGGCCGATACCCACCTGGCGGCGGACGATCTCTAGACCCGTCCGAATGCCAGAAAACGGCCTAACCACACACAACCGGCTATTGAGTCATATTTTGTCATGTCAATATATGACTTGCGCGACTGTTGGCAAGTGTGGCAGGATGCCAATCCAAGGCTGATACGGCTCCCGCGGCATACGTTTGCGGGCGGTCGCCGCCGATAAGTAGCTGCGATGGCTGAAATGCGCTTGAACTCACGGATCTACGTCGCCGGGCATCGCGGCCTCGTGGGATCAGCCATTGGCCGGCGTCTCGACCAACTCGGTTACGACAATGTCCTGACGGCGACTCGCGATCAGCTCGATCTGCGCGATCAGGCCGCGGTGAACTATTGGTTCAAGGCCAACCGCCCCGAGTTCGTGTATTTGGTGGCGGGCACCGTCGGCGGGATTCTGGCCAACTCGACGCGGCCCGCCGAGTTCATCTACGACAACATGATGATTCATGCCACGGTGGTGCACTCGGCCCACCTGTTCGGCGTGACCAAGCTCCTTTACCTCGGCAGCTCCTGCATCTATCCCCGGAACTGTCCGCAACCCATGCCGGAAGAAGCGCTGTTGACGGGCCAACTCGAGCCTACCAACGAGTCCTACGCGATCGCGAAGATCGCGGGCATCAAATTGTGCCAGGCCTACCGCACGCAGTATGGCAGCGACTTCATCTCCGCCATGCCGACCAACCTGTATGGTCCGCACGACAATTTCGATCTCACCAGTTCACACGTGCTGCCGGCGATGATCCGCAAGTTCCACGACGCGAGGATGGACGGCCGGACCGAGGTCATGATTTGGGGGACGGGCTCGCCCCGGCGCGAGTTCCTTCACGTCGACGATCTGGCTGACGCGTGCGTGTTCCTGATGCAACGCTACCAGGATGCCATGCACATCAACGTTGGCACCGGCGAAGAGGTGGCCATTGCCGACCTTGCCGATCTGGTCCGACGCATTGTGCACCCCGGCGCCACCATTGCCTACGACACCACCAAGCCAGACGGGACGCCGCGCAAGCTGCTGGACGTCACGCGCCTCCACAACCTCGGGTGGCGTCACCGCACGGCCCTTGAAGAGGGCATCGCGGGCACCTACGCCTGGTTCCTCGAACATCACGCCCAGGCGCGTGGGGTCACGGTTTCGTAATGCCACTCCGCGTTGGATTCGATCTCGACGGCACCGTTGCTGACATGTACACGGCCCTGCACAAGGAAGCCCTGACGCTGTTTGGTGAAGAAGTGCTGGCGCAGTCCGACTACAAGAAGGCGCCCCCGAGCCCAGATGGCGCCGAGGCAGATACTGGCGAACCCGAGGACAGCACCGGCGCGCTCGCCATGGAGGAATTGCACCTCACGGCCCGCCAGCAGATGCAGCTGTGGGACCACGTCAAGAAGATCGAGAACTTCTGGACCACGCTACCCGAACTGGAGCCGGGGATCATCGCGCGCATCGCCAAGACGGCGATGGAACGCCGGTGGGAGATCATCTTCCTGACGACCCGGCCGTCCACCGCGGGCGAGCTCACCCAGTTGCAGTCGCAGCGTTGGCTCGATGCGCACGGGTTTCGCTATCCCAGCGTGATGGTGGTGCAACGCTCACGCGGCAAGATCGCCGATGCGCTGCAGCTCGACGCGTTCGTCGACGACCGTCCCGAGAACTGCCTCGACATTGCGGTGGAGTCGAAAGCGAAGGTCATCCTGGTCTGGCACGGCCACATGAAGGATGTGCCGGCCGGCGCTCGCCGCCTCGGTGTCCGCCCGGTGCAGACAATATCGGAAGCGCTCGGCCTGCTCGAACAACTCGACGATGTTCGCAAGAAGCCCGGACTGCTGCGCTCCTTGAAGCGGGTACTCGGCCAGGAGCCGTCCGGCTCCTGAAATTACAGCAGGTCCCGAACCCCGCCGGGTTCTACAATCGTGAAGTCGTAGACCAGGGCGGCCGCGGCAGCCTCGAAGAAGCGCCGGCCCAAGTCCTGATGTTGAGGATGGTCTAGATAGACCCGCAAGTCTGCCTCGGAATCAAACTCGAGGATGGCCGAGTACTCAAAATGCTCGGCCATTTGTGTCTCATAGGGCCGTCCGACCAGGATGCGGCGCCCGATGCGCACGCGCCTGATCTCGGCGATGCTGGTGAAGGCGATGCGCATGGCGTCGAGCAGCGCTTCGCGCTCGGCCTCGCCGAGTGTGGACCGCGCCCTCAGCAATACGACGTGCGCGACCATTAGACCGGGATCCGGGATCCGGGATCCGGGATCACTTGTCGTCTCCCCCTTTACGTGGCTTGGCCGACCGCGAGCGGATGGCCTCCTTGAAGCGTCCCCACTTGGCCTTCTTCGCGTCCTTGTACTTCTGCTTGGGATCCTTGTGCTCGCCACCCGGGCGCCACTTGTCGTCGCGCTTGGCTTCAATGCCGAGCGACTTCTTGTACTCGGCCTTGGGCACCCATTTACGCTTGGGCGCGTCGGGATCACTCCTGGCGAAGCCGGCGTTGGGACCGCCCGGACGAGCATCCGCAGCGGGCGGCCGCCGGTCTTGCGAGGGTCGAGCCGTGGAGGCGCTCTTTGGCTTCCATTCGAGCTTGTCGGTCTTGCTCTGCGCCCGGGAGCCGCGCGTCATCCCATCATCAACCTTGGGTGTGTACGACTTTGGCCGGAATGACGCACGGGCTTGATCGCGCGCCGACCCCTTTGAAGGCTGCCACGACGGCTTGTCGTCGCGATCGGCGGCTGGACGGCGAGACGACGTCGAACCCTTCGGCTTCCACCCGGGTTTACCACCCGAAGCCTTGGCATAGGATGGCTTCTCGCCCCAGCCGGACGCATGACCAGGCTCCCTCGGCTTGAACGTGCCCTTCGGCTTCCATTCCGGCTTGCGGTCGCTTCGCGCCTGACCAGAGGGTCTACGCTCCGACCTGTCCGCCGCCGTTGTTACGATGCCGGAAGCCTTGGCGAAGGAGGGACGATCGTCACGGTCGCCGAACGACTTGCGCGCAGCGCGGGGTTTGTCGTCGGACGGCGTGAACGAACCCTTGGGTTTCCACTCGGGCTTGCTGTCCCGAGGTCCAGGGTCCGGGCGAAAAGCGCTCTTGTCCTTGGGTACCCATGCCGGCTTGGCGTCGGTGCGCGGATCCCGGACCCCAGGTCCCGAACCCCGGCTACCCTCGCGATCGCGTCCGCGGATGGACTCCTGGGCATCGTGGCGCGAGGCCCACAGCTTGCCATTCTGGAACCACTTCAGTTCAGCGGTGGGCTGCTTCTCCTTCAAGCGATTGAAGGTCGGCATGATGTCTTCGAGGGAACCGGCACGGAAGGCGGTCGGTTGGCCGTCAACGATGATCGTCCAATACACGTATCTAGGCGGCACAAAGTATCCTAGCTTGAAATGGAGTTGGTGGTCGCCCGGATCGACGAGCTGCGCCCGCGGCTCACTGAGGCCTTCGAATCCTGGGCCCACGCAGATGTAGCGGTCACGCCGCAGTCGTGTGCGCTATCTGGTGGCGCCACCGCGTTGATCTTCCTTGGCGCCCTGCGAAACGCCAACGTCGACTGGTCGCGGATCGCGCTGTTCTGGGCCGACGAACGGGCCGTGCCGGCAGACGACCCGGAAAGCAACTACGGCGTGGCGGAGCGGATGCTGCTGGGGCCGCTCGGCGCCACGGCGCCGCAGGCGTTTCCGATGTCGTTCGACTTCGCGACGCCCGGCGCGACCAGCCTGGCCACGGCGGCGATGAAGTACGACGCGACCCTGGCCCGCGAGGTCAAGGGTTCGCTGGATCTCGCGCTGCTCGGTGTCGGGGAGGATGGCCATATCTGCTCGCTCTTCCCCGGCCACCGCGCCCTGATGGCAGACGACTCGCGGGTGGTCGCGGTCGAAGACGCGCCGAAGCCGCCGCCGCAGCGGCTGACGTTGTCACTGCCGTTTGTGCTCAGGACGAAGAAGATCTGGCTGATCGCGGTCGGTCCCCGAAAGCTGCCCGTCTTGCAGGCTGCGCTGTCGCGCACGCAACGGGCCACACCGCTGGACTTACTCCTGCTCCAGGCCAAGGATGTGACGGTGTTTACGGACCAGGTGATTCGGAGGGTGTGAACCGGGACCCGGGATCCGGGATCCGGGATCCGGGATCCGGGATCCGGGCATCACGGCTGGTCTTCGCTCACTCCCAGCGAGGCAATCAGCTTGTTCAGCATCAGGCCCACTCGTGCGGCAAGTTCTCGTGTTGGTGCGATCGACTCACGAGTTGCCAGGCCCAGCCGCACCGCGAGTTCAAGTTGAGTCTGCAGCTCCGCCTCCGATCCCCTCGCAACCCCGAGGTGATAGCAGTAGCTTCGCTGGCTCCGACAGTGACCCTCCGCGATGTTCGAAGGAATTGATACCGATGCCCTGCGGAGCTGAGACCTCAGGCCGAATGTCTCCGCTGGCGGAAACCGCTCCGACAGCGCATAGACCCGCTCCACGAGCGTCATCGACACTTGCCACACTTCAAGGTCACGAAAGGATTTGATCTCCATGCGCACGTGAGGGTGCACGGTGGATGCCGTCAAGAATTGTTCGAGATCCGGAAGCCTCGAACCCGCGACATGGCCATTTCTGAGATCTGATGGAGCTCGAGTCGTGGCACTTTCTGACATGCCCGGACCCCGGACCCCGGATCCCGGACCCCGGATCCCGGATCCCGGATCCCCGATCCCTACATCCTCTTCAGCTTCTCCACCAGAGTGGTTCGCTTCAACCCGAGCAGTCTCGCGGCGGCGCCACGGTTCTGCGCCGTTCTAAGCAGCGCGCGATCGATCAGGTCCTTCTCGATCTGGGCGATGAGTGCAGGCAGGTCGATTCCTGCTTCGGGCAGACCCAGCGACGGCGTGACCGACTCTTCTGCCGCGGCCTGCAAGTCGGGTGGCAAGTCGCCGACCTCAATCTGACTGCGGCCACCGAGCATGGCCATTGCGCGTTCGATGGCGTTTTCGAGTTGGCGGACGTTGCCCGGCCACGCGTGCGCCATCAAGCGGCGCATGGCTTCCTGCGACACGGTCGGGATCCGGGGTCCGGCGTCCGGGTCGGAGAATTTCCGAACGAAGCTCTGCACCAGTGGCGGAATGTCGTCGGGCCGTTCGCGCAGCGGCGTGAGGTGCACGGCGATTACGTTCAACCGGTAGTAGAGGTCCTCGCGGAAGGTTCCCTCCTTCACCATCTTCAGGAGGTCGGCATTGGTGGCCGCGACAATCCGGACATCAACCTTGATGGTGCGGTTCTCGCCGATGCGTTCGAATTCGCGCTCCTGCAGCACGCGCAACATCTTCATCTGCAGCGCCATCGGCATGGTGCCGACCTCGTCCAGGAACAGCGTGCCCTTGTCGGCTTGCTCAAGCCGGCCCTGGCGCATGGCGACGGCGCCGGTGAAGGCGCCGCGCGCGTGGCCGAAGAGCTCGGCGTCGAGCAGCGTCTCAGGAATCGCACTGACGTTGATCGCGACGAACCGTTCGCGGTGGCGGGGACTGGTCTGGTGAACCGCGCGCGCCACCATCTCCTTGCCGGTGCCGGTCTCACCGCTAATCAGAATGGTCGCCGTGGTGGGCGCCACGGTCTCGATCAACTGGAACAGCGCGCGCATGGCGGCGCTCCTGCCGACCATGGACCCCATGCCAAACCGCTCGTCAAGCTGCTGGTGGAGATAGGCGTTCTCGCTCTTGAGCCGCTTCTGCTCGAGCGCGTTGGTCAGCACGTGCATCAGTTCGTCGAACTGAAACGGCTTCGCGATGAAGTCGGAGGCGCCGCGCTTGATGACGTCGACCGCGTCCTTCACGGTGCCGTAACCGGTGACGACAATGGCGACGATGCCCGGGTAGCGGGTGAGCGCGGCATCGATCACCTGGCGTCCGTCGACGCCCGGCAGGCGAAGGTCCGAGACGATGACGTCAAAGGCAAAGCCGTCGAGCGCGGTCAGCGCAGACTCGCCGTCCGCGGCCTGGACCACCTCGAAGCCGTGGTCGATAAGTCGTTCAGCTACAACACTTCGCAGCGATTCCTCATCGTCTACGAGCAGGAGGTGGGGCATGGGTTGTCAGAATATTGACGGGGATGCACGCGGGTGTCAAGGCCTGCACGACTAATCTCAACTTGGCAGACTCCGATACACCCTTTGGAGGCAACCCCCGTGGAACGGCAAACAGTAAGCATCATGAAGGCATGCGAGATGGTCGGCGTCAGCCGGCGGACGATCTACAACTGGATCGCGGCAAACAAGGTTGAGTACTTGCGAACTGCTGGAGGCAGCATCCGCATCTTCGTCGACACCTTGTGGCGTGAACCGGATGGCACCAAGCATCCCAACAGCCCCGACGCGGTCGCGTAGGCCGCCCAGCAGGGACGGCCTACGAGTGAAGACCATGACATCCGTTGACTCGAAGGAGCTGTTGCACCGGCTCAACAATCAGCTCGGCGTGATTCTCGCGCACGCCGAGTTGCTTGAGACCAAGGCCCAGGACGCCGCGCAAAAGGCGCGGGCGTCGCAGGTCGTGAGCGCCGCGCTCCAGGCGATGGCGGTATCGCGAGAGCTGCGCGAGACCGTCGCAGATCGGTAGCGGCCGGCGCCCCTTGCCGGCCCCGCCCGTTCGGGCCGGCCGCCGCCGACTCGACCACCAAGGCACCCCCCAAGCAAGATCGTAAGTTCAGCCCCAAAATTAATTTCAGCGTCAAATATCAGACATCAACAGGCGAAGTTGCGTCAATAATTTGGCGTCACTGAGGTCATGCGGCTGACCTCACATCCTTGCGTTGCACTGCGCAACCATGTGTAAGTATCAGACTTTACAGATAGTTAGGTCGCCTCAAGAGTGATGGTGCACACAGCTGCCGGCTGTTACACACCTCAGGCACACCATTTGCCTTAGGTCAGGCAACGGAGATTCTTGAGATGACCCCGATGACTGACAAAGCGAATCCGCGGGTAGAGGCCGGCATCCCTTTTGTGGAAGCTCTGGCCCGGCGCATGGCGGCGACCATGCCGCACTCGATCGACCTGAGCGATCTGGTGCAGGACGGCGTGATCGGCCTGATCGACGCGGCCCACCGCTTTGACGATTCACGCGGCATCAAGTTTGAGACCTTCGCCGAACGGCGCATCCGTGGCGCGATGATTGACGCGCTGCGCAAGGACGCCTGGCCACGCGGTGTCCGGCGGGTTCGGCGCGAACTGGAAGCCGCCCGCGAGAAGCTGCGCGCGTCACTGGGTCACGAGCCCTCGCTCGCGGACCTGGCCCAGGAGATCGGCTCCGACGAGAAGCGCCTGGGCAAGACCATCGTGCGGATCAACACCATTGAGTCGACTTCGCCGTTCTCGAGCGCCGAGAACGTGGACGAGTCGCAACTGCCCGCGGTGATGGTGCCCGCCGAGCCGGAGCGCCCCGACCTGCAGTACGAACGCGATGAGGTGAAGGGCCGCGTCCGCAACGCGATCGCCACGCTGCCACCGCGCGAGCAGCGCGTGATCGCGCTCTATTACTACAACGAAGCCACGATGAAGGATATCGGCTCGGAGCTGGGCGTGAACGAATCGCGGGTCTCGCAGTTGCACGCGCGCGCCATCAAGCGCCTGCGTGAAGCGCTGGGCGCCGAGACCACGCCGATCGCGGCGTCGGCTGCACTGCGCGAGGTGTTCGCGGCCTTCGAAGCCGGGAACGTCGTCGCCGCCGTCAAGTCGTCGCCGTTCACCGAGACCACCGGCGGCAAGTCGATGGCCAAGGCGTCGCTCCCCGCCGCCGCCGACCGTTACGGCGACCAGATCCGGGCCAGCGTCAGCGGGCCCGAGTCTGACACGCGCGTCTCACACGCCGCGCAGCAACGCGCGGGGCTGGTGCTGGTGTCGCATCAGGACAGCGTATCGCGCGCGGCCCGCAGCAAGTCGCCCAGCCTGAAGGGCTTGGACAACCAGCGGCAAGCGGTCTCTTCGAGGAAGCGCTCAGCATCGGTGCCGGCGACGTCGCCGGTAACGAAAATGACGCGCCGCGCCAATGCCGGCGTGGCGGCGGCCATCGCGCGATAGAACTGCATTCCGTCGATGCGCGGCATCTTCAGGTCGCACACGATCAGGTCGTAGCTGGCTTCGGTGAGGCGGGTCAGACCCTCCTCACCATCGCCGGCGCGGTCGACACTGAACCCGGCGTCCTCCAGGGCCTCTGATACGGCCACCGCCAGGGCCGGCTCGTCTTCCACCACCAGCACGCGCAAGCCCTTGAACGCTTCAAGCGCGATCGGCTGCTGTGCCGCGCGCGCGGCCGGCGCATTCAAGTGCTGACCCGACACGGGCAGCTCCACAAAGAACGAGGTTCCCGGCTTCGCGTTTCGGCCTTCGGCTGGACCCTTCGGGCTGCCGACCGGCTTGGACTCGAGCCAGATGCGACCGCTGTGCTCCTGCACGATGGCGTAAGCAACGGTCAGGCCCAGGCCGGTGCCCTGCCCGACTTCCTTCGTCGTAAAGAACGGATCGAAGACGCGGCCCTGCCTCTCCTCGACAATCCCCGGCCCATCGTCATTGACCTCGAGCACGGCCGAGCCACGATCGCTGTCATGCATGGTGCGAACGACGATGGTGCCTCGCCCGTTCGCGCCGAGGCAGGCCTGTTCGGCATTGATCAGGAGGTTGAGCAGCACCTGTTTGATCTGATGGCCATCGGCAAACACTTCAGGCAGGCCGCTGGCCAGTGCTTCGACCACCTGGATATTGTTGACCTTCTGTTCGTAGGCCCGTAGCGCCAGCGTCTCGCGCACGACCTGGTTGAGGTCGACCATGGCCCTGGTGGTTTGGCGCTTGCGCGCAAACGTCAACAGGTTGCGGACGATGCGCGCGGCACGCTCGGCTTCACCGAGGATCACTTCGAGGCCCTGGCGGGTCTTGTCGTCGACGCTGCGTTCGGCGAGCCGCTCGGCCCACGACAGGATGGTGGCAAGCGGGTTGTTCAGCTCGTGTGCGACACCCGAGATGGTCTGCCCGAGCGCGGCCATCTTCTCGGCCTGCAACAGCTGGTAGCGGCCGTCTCGCGACTGGTCGTCGAGCTTCTTGCGTTCGCTGACGTCCCGAACAAGCGCCTCGAGGTGAAGGCTGTTGCCCTGCGCCGCCGGCACCGCGCTGGCCGTGACTTCGACCCAGATCGGCGCGCCATCCACGCGCCGCATCCGCAGCAAGTGATCGGCGACCTGTCCCTCGCGATCGAGCCGTTCGATGAACAGCGTGCGCGCTTGCGGGTCGACAAACCGCGACAGGTCGAAGGGTTGAACGAGGGCTTCGGCAGTCTCCAGCGGGTAGCCGAAGATCGTTTTCAGGTGAGGATTGGCCGACAGCGTCGAGGTGCTGGCCGTTAGGAGGGTGCCGACGTAGACGCCCTCGTGAACGGCCTGGAACACATCCACCAGCTACTTCTTGGGTGGAAACGGCGTGGGAGTCTTGCCGGCGGCATTGCCGGGCGTCCACTTCTTCTCGATGGCCGCGCGAATGGACACGACGTCGGCGCCCGAGGAGTAGAGCTGCATCGCTTCTCGCGCGACATCGACGCAGATGGCACAACCAAAGCCATGAGTGTCCCACTCAAGCACGTTGCCCTTGGCATCGCGACGAGCCACGAAGCACGACTCGTTGGCCTTGTGACCATCGGCGCCGCACCCGCAATAGCAGGGCACGAACTTCAGGATCTCGGGATGCTGCGCGGCAAAGTCGTAGGTCGCGCGCACGACGTTCATCGGCCGCACCGGTGCGAAGCCCATGGCCGGCAGCGGCGGCGCGGTCTTGCGGACGACGGCCGGTCTGGAACCGGCGGCCTGGGACCCGGCGGACACGGCCACGGTGGCGACCAGCGCCAGCCCGGCCATTCCAAGCAAAAGCGTGAAGGGCTTGAGCGTCTTCATGCCAATAACTTACACCACTCGCGGGGCGCTTTCTTTCTGGATACTCGCAAACGGATACTGGATACTGCAGCTGTCGTCATGAAGTTGTTTGGCCGGCAGGACTTACTGCTCATCGGCGCCCTGACCACGGCCTTGATCGTGGTCTTTTCGGCCTCGATCTCGCGCCTGCTCGACTACGTGCGCGAGATCGAACGGCAGAGCGGCCTCACGCTCATGCCGGCCCTGGTGCTCTTGACGGCCGCCTTCCTGTTCCACCAGTACCGGCGCAATCACGTCGACCAGGCCAAGGCCGCCGCGGCCGAAATGGCGACCAAGGCCGCGCAACATCGCGCCATCGAACTTGAGCGCCTGGTCGCCTTTGGGCAGGCGCTCGGCCGCGCCCTCGATTTCGACTCCATCCGCACGGCGATCGGCCAGCACCTCTCGGCACTGGCCGACACCGAGAACGTCTGGGTGCTGGTCCGCGAAGGCACCGGGTGGCAGGCGCTGGCCGGCGATACCCGCGGCGCAGAAGACGTGCTGCAGTGGGGCGACCTCGCGGAACAACTGCTCGCCACCGGCTCTCCCGACAAGACGCCGACGACTCTCCCAATCTCGCGCGCCGTCGGCTTTCCGCTGATCGTTGGCGGCTCGGCCATGGGCGTGCTGGGTGTGCGTCCGGCGAACGGCGCGCTCGAGGCCGATCGCCGCCGCATCATTGAAGCGGCGGCGGCGCTGCTGGCGGTCTCGATCAAGAACGCGCAACTCTTTCGTGAGGTGCGCGAGAACAGCGTTCGCGACGCCCTCACCGGGTGCTACACGCGAGGCCACGCGCTCGACGTGATCGACGCCGAGTTGCGGCGCGCCCGCCGCAGCCAGACACCGGTGTCGTTGATCATGTTCGACCTCGACCACTTCAAGGACGTCAACGATCGCCATGGCCACCTGTGCGGCGACGCGGTACTGAACGCCGTGGGCAAGCGCATGAAGGAAGTGCTGCGCGGCTCGGACTTGAAGTGCCGCTACGGCGGCGAGGAATTCCTGGTGCTCTTGCCGGAAACACCCCTCCACGGCGCGCGCCGTGTTGCTGAGACCCTGCGGCGCGAGATCGCCGAACGACCGGTACCGTGGTCGGGCGACGCGCTCACAATTACCGCGAGCTTCGGCCTGGCGCAAACGCTGCCGGGCGAGGTCAACGTGCAGGCGGTCATCGCCCGCGCCGACCAGGCGCTCTATCGCGCCAAGGACGACGGCCGCAACTGCGTGCGGATTGCCGCCGACACCGCCACGGTGATCGTGGACGAGACCAGCCGCCAGAATCGCGTGGTCTAGCTAGACCATCCGCCGTCCGCGGGTTTCCGGGATCCCGATCCACATGGCGGCGGCAATCAGAAACGCCACGGCGGTCAGCGTAAACGCCGTGCCAAAACCCCGGGACTGCGCGAGACTGCCAATCACGAAGGGTGCCGCGGCACTCAACAGGCGGCCACTGTTGTAAGTCACACCGAGAGCCGTCGCGCGAATCGCGGTCGGAAAGATCTCCGACGCCACCGCGCCGAACCCACTGAAGTAGCCGGTGCCGAAGAAGGCCACAAACGGTCCCAACACCAGCAGGAACACCGGTTCGCGGGTGGCGCCGTAGGCCCAGACCAGCAGCGCCGCAAGCACAAGGTAGGTCACATAGGTGGGCTTGCGGCCAAACCGGTCACTGATGAACCCAAAGGTCACATAGCCAAGCCACATCCCGACTTGCATGGCGACGACGAACATCGACATCGTGGTCGTGGACAGACCGATACCACCCTGATCCACGGGAAGCGAGAGGTACGACGGCACCCAGAGGTTCAAGCCCCACCAGGCGAACATCGTGGCCGCATTCATCAGGGTGAGTAGCGCCACGATCTTCAGTGGCACTCCCATACGGGAGGGCACTCCCATACGGGAGGGCACTTCTTGTCGGGAGGGCACCTCTTGTCGGGATCGGCGCCACATCTCGGGCTCTTCGAGGTTGCGGCGGATCCAGAGGGTGAAGACCGCCGGGACAATGCCGACAAAGAACACCGCGCGCCAACCGTAGGCCGGCAGTACCAGCGCCACCACGACTGCCGCGGCGCCGTAGCCGATCGCCCAGCAGCTCTGCATCAGGCCCAACGCCTTGCCACGATGCTTCTCCGGCCACGTCTCACTCACCAGCGTGGCCCCGCTGGCCCACTCGCCGCCCATGCCGATGCCGAGCAGGAAGCGAAAGATCGCCAACTGCCAGACGTTCTGCGCCAGGCCGCAGGCAAAGGTGAAGACCGAATACAACAGGATGCTGAACGACAGCGCCCGGGTGCGTCCCAGCTTGTCGGCGACCACCCCGAACACGAGGCCGCCGATAGCGGAAGCGGCCAGGGTCAGCGAGGCCAACTGACCACCCGTCGCCAGGCTCAAATCGAGGTCCTTCACCACGGCGGTCAGGACCAGGGCGTAGAGCATCACGTCGAAGGCGTCGAGCAACCAGCCCAAAGACGCCGCAATCAGAGCCTTCCTTGCCGCCGGTGACGCCTCGTGCCAGAAGTTCATATTGAACAAAATCCAGTTGTTGACTAATAATTCAGAATGATCGACGAAATAGACGGATCGATACTGGATATTCTCCAGTACAACGCTCGAACGACTCAGGCCGAACTCGCCAAGGCGGTAGGACTGGCGCCCTCGGCTGTCACCGAGCGCCTGAAGAAGCTCGAAGCGAAGGGCATTATCAAGGATTACGTCGCCTTGATCGACCCCCATGTCGTTGACCGGGGGCTGCTGGCGTTTGTCTCGGTGCGCACGTCCGAGCATGGACCGGATATGCCGTCGGCGATCGAGCTCAGCCGTATTCCCGAAGTGCTCGAAGTGCATCACGTCGCGGGCGACGATTGTTACCTGTTGAAGGTGCGGGCGCGTGACGCCGAGCACCTTGGGCAGATTCTCCGGCAGCAAATCGCATCGGCGCCGAGCGTCACATCGACACGAACGACGATCGTGCTCGAAACCGTGAAGGAAGACCCGCGCATTGCCATTCCAAAGGAAAAGACCCTGAGTCCATCGGCCGGGCCTGGAAACCCGTCGTGAGCCTCGCCCACCTTTCCTTCATTGCCGTCTGCCTGATCTGGGGCACGACCTACCTCGGGATTCGGGTCGCGCTCGAAACCGTGCCGGTGTTGCTGGTGGCCGGCTTGCGCTGGATGCTGGCGGGCGTGCTGCTGAGCGCTATCCTGTTGGCGCGCGGCCGCCGCCTGCCGCCACTGCGGATGTGGGGCGCGCTCGTCCTGCTCGGCTTCCTGATGAACATCGTCGGCAACGGCTTCGTGGTGTTTGCGCAACAGTACGTGGCCAGCGGGTTGACAGCGGTGTTGATTGCCACGACGCCGTTCTGGTCGGCGTTGACCGAGCGGTTGCTGCCCAACGGCGATCGCTTTTCGAACCGGGCGTTGGCGGGCCTCAGTATCGGATTTTCCGGAATCGTGATCCTGGTGTGGCCTGAGATGTCGCAGGGTGGCGCCAGTGGCCGCGCCTTCGTGGGCGGGGTGATCGCGATTCAACTGGCATGTGTCGGCTGGGTAATCGGCACGGCCTACGCCAAGCGTCACGAACTGGGACAGGATCCCCTGCCGGCCACCGCGCTGCAGATGGTGTTCAGCGGCATCATGCTGCTGGCCGCGGCTACCGCGCATGGCGACTGGGCTGAACTGTCGTTCACGACCCGGACGACGGCGGCGATGCTCTACCTGGCGATTGCCGGCTCGCTGGTGGCCTACTCGGCGTACATCTACGCCATTCAGCACCTGCGGCTGTCGCTGGTTTCGCTCTACGCCTACATCAATCCGATTATTGCGGTAGCGCTCGGGACCGTGCTGCTCGGCGAACGCCTGTCTCCACGCATCGCGCTCGCCGCGCTACTTGTGCTTACGGGAACGTGGATTGTGGGGAGACGGACGTAGGTTCAAGCACGGGGGTTCTATTGGTTGCCCTTGTAGAGGACGCGGCCGAGGCGTTTGTGCCAGGCGGTGAATTCGTCGCTGGCCGGGCTCTCGTTGATGGCGCGTCGGACCTGGTTGATCCGGGCGTCGAGTTCGTCGACTGATGCCAGGATGAAGGCCTCGATCGACTTGGGCTCGACCGGCGAACCGTATTCGCGCGACCCGTGGTGCGAGGCGATCAAGTGCTCGACCTGGGCGCGCAGTTCGACCGGGAAGCCCGAGATGCCGTTGATGGTCTCGCGCACCAGCATCAGTCCCAGGGCAATATGGCCCACCATGTTGCCGTCACGGGTATAACTGCCGGCGCCGCCCTCGTAAGCCAGTTCCTGTAATTTGCCGATGTCGTGCAGCACGACGCCGGCCAGGACGATGTCGCTGTTGGCGCCGTAGCACTGCGACAGCAGCGCGCCGACCTCAGCCATCTTGGTGATGTGCTCGAGGAAGCCCCCGCGATAGGCATGATGAATCGTCTGCGCCGCCGGCCAGGTCTTGAGCTGCCCGGCGTGGTCGGCGACGATGCGGTTCAGCAGCACGCGGATGTGATCGTTCTTCACCGCACGCAGCCGCGCCTGCAGCTCCTCCCACATCTCGTCGATCGGCCGCGGCGCGCTCAGGATGCATTCGTCCTCGCGGAAGCCTTGCAGGCGGTCTTGATCCGGGTTGACCCGGCGAATGGTCGAGAGCACCAGCTGGACCTGGCCGTTGTAAAGACTGCCGCGGCCTTCCGCCCGCACGAACTCACCCGCCTCAAACTCTCCCTTGAAGCGATCGACGTCGGCCAGGATCTTCGCGGTGGCCTGGCCCGAAGCATCCTGCAGGTTCAGGATCACGAATTCGCTGCCGCTGCGGCCGGCGCGCAGCTCCTTGTAGGTGCAGAGGAAGAATCCCCAGCCGCTGTCGTCCGGGGTCAGCGCCGCCAGTTGAGGCAGGCGCGTCATTCCGACCCGAGGGCAAAGGTCATGGTGCCGTGGATGACCACCTTCTTGCCAACGCGCGCCCGGCCCTCGAGTACGCCCATCCGGCTCTTGAGCCGCTTGACGCGCGCCTCGATCACCACCTGGTCGCCGGCATGCACCGGGCCGCGAAAGCGGACGCGCTCCATGCCGCGGAAGAAGATCAACATCCCCTGGTTCTCGGGCTTGGCCAGGATCAGGATGGCGCCAACCTGCGCCACCGCCTCGGTCAGGATGGTCGGCGGCAAAGTCGGCCGACCGTTCAGGCCGGTCCGGTTCAAGTACGGCTCGTTAATCGACACATTCTTGATGCCGACAATTCGTTGGTCCGGCTCGAACTCGGTGATCCGATCGACGAGCAGGAACGGCGACCGGTGCGGCAAGATCCGCTCGATCGCCGCAGTGTCCAGCGGCAAGGCAATCTCCATGAAGAACAGAATTATACTTCGCCCGTTGGAGGCCTTGTGATGCGCATGACCCTGGCAGTAGCGGCGTTTCTGGCGGCCCTGGCGACAAGCGCCGTCGCCCAAAGCCCGCGACCCGTGACATTTGACGATGTGCTGAACGTGAAGGCCGTGGGCAGCGCCACGATTTCCCCGGATGCCACCCAGGTGTTGTACACCGTCCGCGAGTGGGTTGCCGAGAAGGACCGCATGGAGGCGCGGACGCACGTGTGGATGGTGGCGGCCAACGGCAACACGCCAGCCCGCCAGATCACCTTTGGCGAGCGCGGCGAGAGCCAGCCGCAGTGGTCTCCCGACGGCCGCTTCATCAGCTTTGTCGCCGTCCGCGGCAGCGGCGCCGAGGACCGGCCCCAGCTCCACGTCATGCGAACGGACGGCGGCGAGGCGTGGCAGCTGACCACCGCCAAGGAGGGGTTGTCGAACCAGCAGGCGTATTCATGGGCGCCCGACAGCACCCGCATCGCGTTTGTCACCACCGACCCGCGAAGCATGAACGACGACGCGGCCATCAAGCGGCGCGACGACGAGCGCGTGTTCGAGGGCGATTTCCGTTACTCGCATGTCTGGGTGGTTGATCTGGCCACCAAGACCCACACACGCATCAGCGAAGGCACCGCCTACACCGTGTCGGGCGCGCCGTCCTGGGCGCCCGACAGTCAGCGTTTCGTGTTTGGCGCCGGCGACACGCCAATGCTGCGCGACAACCGCCGCGATATCTACCTGGCGACACTGTCGCCCCCGCGGATCGACAAGATCAGCACCAACTTTGGCAGCGACACCTCGCCGCGCTGGTCGCCCGACGGCAAGTCGATCGCCTGGACCGCCGAACCGAACACCGGAGCGCCGTTGCCGGACGGCACCGCCCCTGGCGTGACCATGCAGTCGAAGTTGATGCTTTACGACGTGGCAGCGAAGACGATCAAGGATGTGTCGTCGCCGGGGTTTGATACCGATGCCGGCAACCCGGTGTGGACCGCCGAGGGCAATCGGGTGATGTTCGTGGCCGGCAAGCGCGCCTACAACGAAGCCTTCGCCTACGACCTCACGAGTGGCCGCTACACGCAGTTGAGCTCGAGGAAAACGCTGCAGGGCGCCTCCATCAGCAAGGACGGCCGCACCATTGCGCTGACGATGGATTCCCCGAATTCCGCGTCAGAGGTCTACGTCACCGATCCGGCGTTCCAAACCTTTCGCAAGCTGACCAACACCAATCCCCAGCTGGCCGAGCTGGCGCAGGGCGAGACCGAAGTCGTCACCTGGAAGGGCGCGGACGGGATGGAAGTTGAGGGCGTGCTGCTGAAGCCGGTCGGCTTCCGCGCCGGCACTCGTTACCCGACACTAGTGGTGGCGCACGGCGGCCCGGCCGGCGCGTACGTCAACGGCTTCCGTCTCGGCGGCCTCGAGGGCGGACAAGTCTGGGCGAACAAGGGCTGGGCGGTGTTCTATCCCAATCCGCGCGGCAGCACGAACTACGGCGAGAAGTTCCTGCAGCACAACCTCAACGACTGGGGCGGCGGCGACTTCACGGACATCATGACCGGCGTCGATGCGCTGGTTGCGCGCGGCATCGCCGACCCGGACAAGCTGGCGCACATTGGCTGGAGCTACGGCGGATATATGACGGCGTGGGTGATTACCCAGACCACTCGCTTCAAGGCGGCCATGGTCGGAGCCGGCCTGACCAATATGTGGAGCATGTACGGAACCAACGACATTCCCAGTGTGCTGATCAGCTACTTTGGGGGCATCCCCAACGCCAAGACGCTGCCGCTCTACCTCAACCGATCAGCGATGACCCACATCGACAAGGTGACGACGCCAACCCTGATTCTGCACGGGGCGCAGGATGAACGAGTGCCGGTCGGGCAGGCGCAGGAATTGTTCCGCGGCCTGAAAGATCGCGGCAAGACGACCGAACTGGTGTTTTACCCGCGTGAAGGTCACGGCATTAGCGAGTACTATCATCAGAAGGACCGCATGCAGCGGATCTACGACTGGGTCACCAAGCACACCCTGGCCCCGTCGTCGAGCAGCCAATAGACCCTGATCCCTGATCCCTGATCCCTGATCCCTGATATGACTGAACCCGCGCCGCACGGCGCCGCCAGCAGCTCCGCCTCTGACGCGGAACTGCTGGCCATCCTCGCAGAACTCGGGCGCGAGGTCAGTTCCGTGCTCGACCTGGATGCCCTGCTCGAGCGAATCCCGCACCTGATATCGCGCCTCACCAACTTCACCGTCTTTTCGGTCTACCTGCTGGACGAGGCGCGCGAAGAACTAAGCATTGCCTACGCGGTGGGTTATCCCGACGAGATTGTCAGGCACTTCACCCTGCAGGTCGGCCAGGGCATCGTCGGCACGGCGGTCGCCGAGCAGCGGCCGATCCTGTTGAATGACGTCGATGCCGACGCGCGCTACCTGGCGGTGGTGCCGGGCGCCAAGTCGCAACTGGTGGTTCCGCTTCGCAACAAGGGCAAGGTCATTGGCGCGCTCAACCTGCTGAGCGACAAGGCCGGCGCCTTTACCGAGCGCGATGAGTGGATCCTGCGGCAGTTTGGCGCCCACGTCGCCCAGGGTATTGCCACCGCCCGCCTGTTCGAGTCGGAACGCGAGTACGCCGAGACGCTCGAAACGCTCGCCGAGATCGGCCGCGAGATGACGTCGATTCTCGATCCCGACGAATTGCTGACCCGGCTGGCGCACCTGATCAAGCGGGTGATCGACTACCGCATCTTCGGCATCCTGCTGTTGGACGACGATACCGGCGTCCTCGAGATGAAAGTGGCCATCAAGTACGGTGATGACCCGCGGGCGATGGATCCGGTCAAGCTGGGCGAAGGATTGGTGGGTCATGCCGCGCTCCACAAGGAAGTCGTGCTGGTTCCCGACGTGACCAAGGACCCCCGCTACATCCACGCCGTACCGGGCGTGCGATCAGAGCTGGTGGTGCCGCTGATGCTGAAGGACCGTTGCATCGGGGTGTTTGACCTCGAGAGTCCCGACCGCGACGCCTTCAACAAGAAGCACGTCAAGCTGTTGACCCTGCTGGCATCGGAAGCGGCGGTGGCACTTGAAAACGCCCGGCTCTACGAGTCGGTGCGCGCCAGCGAGGCCCGCTTCGAGAAGGAACTGCGCTTTGCCCAGCGGGTGCAGATGGCCCTGCTGCCGCAGGAACTGCCCAAGCGCCTGCGCGGCGTGGACGTGGCCTGGCACTTCGACCCGGCGCGCGAGCTCGGTGGCGACCTGTGCGATTTCCTGTCGCCCGAGCCCAGCACGCTGGTCGTGGCGGTCGGTGACGTGTCAGGCAAGGGCGTGCCGGCGGCGCTCTACAGCGCGGCGATCGGCGAAATGGTGCGTGGGCGCACGTTCCGGCGACGGCTCGAAAAAGCGCGCAGCACGCCCGCCACTGTGCTGGCCGGCATGAATCGCATTCTCCACGAGCGCAACCTCGAGGAGTATTACTGCACGCTGTGCTACGCGATGTTCGAGTTCAAGAAGCAGATCGTGACGTTCGCCAATTCCGGGCTGCCCTACCCGGTGCGCTGCACGGGTGGCAAGGCCACGCAAATTGACATGCCGGGTGTGCCGCTCGGTTCGTTCGGCAGTTCCTCCTACGACGAGGTGGAAGTGCCGCTTTCGCCGGGTGACGTGTTCGTGCTGTGCTCGGACGGTATCAGCGAGGCGTTTGACGAGGCGGGGATGGAATTTGGCGCGCCACGGTTGATTGAGGTGATCGAGCGCACGCACCTGCAGCCGGCGAAGGAAATCGTGGGCGAGATCTTCGCCGCCGTGCAGTTGTTTTGCGGTGACGCCGAACAGTCAGACGACCGCACGGTGGTGGTCGTCAAGATCAATCAGTAGAGGCGGGGTCCGGGGTCCGGACGAAAAAAGCTCTTGTGCGCGGATCCCGGGCCCCG
>JAKFYH010000033.1 GCA_021730945.1 Acidobacteriota bacterium
GGGCGTGGGGCGTGGGGTACGGAGGGCGATGGCTTTAGCCGTCGCCACGCTGCTACTCGCCGCCACGGTCAACGCTGCCCATGACACGGTCGCCGAGGCCGCAAGGTCAGGCGACGCGGCTGCCGTGAAAGCGCTGCTCAAGCAGGGTGCCGACGTCAACGCCGCGCAGGGCGACGGGATGACGGCGCTGCACTGGGCGGCCACCAACGGCGATGTGGCGATGACGCAGATGCTGCTCGCCGCCGGCGCCAACGTGCGCGCGACCACCCGATTGGGCGGCATTACCGCGCTGCACCTGGCGTCGCAGAACGGCCAGGCGCAGGTGGTGGCGGCCTTGATCGTGGCCGGCGCCGATCCCAAACTGGCGACCACGACCGGCGCCACGCCGCTGATGCTCGCCGCTCGTTCCGGCAACACCGAGACCGTCACCAGGCTGGTGGAAGTCGGCGCGGATATCAACGCCGTGGAAACGACCTACGGTCAGACCGCGTTGATGGTGGCCGCTGGTCTTGACCGCGCCGATGTCGTGCGCGCGCTGCTCGCCAAGGGGGCGGATGCCACGCTCGCCTCGTCTGTGGTCGACCTGACCGCGCTGACCGCTTCCACCGAGGGCCGCGGCGGGGCCGCCGCCGGGCCGCCGGGACGCGACGTCGCCGGCGTGACGCGCGGCTATCGCTATAACGAGTTGATCGGCGCACAGGGCGGCCTCACCGCGCTGCACTTCGCCGTGCGGCAGGGCAGTGCCGGCGCCGTGCACGCCCTGGCCGAGGCCGGTGTCAACGTGAATGCGCCCAGCCCGGGCGATCGCGCCACGCCGCTGCTCGTGGCCCTGATCAACGGCCACCTCGATCTGGCGGCCTACCTGCTCGAGAAGGGCGCCGACCCCAACCTGACGAGCGATGCCGGCGTGTCGCCGCTCTACGCCACGCTCAACGTGCAGTGGGCGCCGATTGCGGCGTACCCCCAGCCGCGGGCGCACCTGCAACAGTCGCGCTCGTATCTCGACATGATGAAGCTCTTGCTCGACAAGGGCGCCGACCCCAACGCGCGCGTGCGCCGGAAGGTGTGGTACTCGGGCTACAACTTCGATCAGTCAGGGGTGGACGAAGTCGGCGCGTCACCGTTCTGGCGGGCCGCCTACGCCGCCGACGTGGCGGCGATGAAGCTACTGGTGTCGTACGGCGCCGATCCGCTGATCCCCACCGTCAAGCTGTTCTCGCGGCGCGGTCCCGAAGACCCGACCGCCGGCGCCGACAAGTCGGGCCTGCCGGTGCTGCCAATCGGCGGCCCCGGTGCTTCGCCGCTGCTGGCGGCCGCGGGTCCCGGATACTCGACCGGATTTGCCGGCAACTCGCATCACCATGCCCCAGGCGGCATGCTGCCTGCGGTGAAGTACCTGGTGGAGGAACTCGGACTCGACGTCAACGCCGTCGATCAGGATGGCAACACGGTGGTCCACAACGCCGCCGCGCGCGGCGACACCGAGATGGTGCGCTACCTGGCGTCAAGAGGCGCGGATGTGAAGCGCTACAACCGTTCCGGCCAGACGACCATCGATGTCGCCAACGGCCCGGTGCAGCGCACGCAGCCGTATCCGGAGACCATCAAGCTCCTGGAGAGCTTGGGTGCGGTGAACAACCACAAGTGCGTCACGTGCTAGGAACCGGCCGGGGCGACGCTCGGTGGTGAGAGCGGCGGAGAGCACCGCTCCGACGGGCGACGGCCGTCAGTGGCCCGTACTCGTCATGGGCGCCGATTCCTATCCGGCGTTTCCACAGGAGCAACTCCCCGGTTGTGCGCGGAGTCGGGTGTCATCCTGGCCAAGGGATCGATGGGCGCGAATCTGAACATCACAGTGCAGTGGGCGAAGGCGTGAAGAGCTACCTCGAAGTCACGGTGTTTGTCTCACCGGGGACCAACGGTTCTTACACTGTCAGGGTCGAGTCGCGCCACGGCGGCGTCGCGGGCTATCCGCTGATGCTGCCCTTCGCGTTAGGCGACCTGGCCGGAATCGTGACGGGTGTCGCCGCGTCGGTGCGAGAGATTGGCGAGGCGGCGACCCCGGCGACGAATCCCGAGCGCGGCCTGCCGGTTCCTGCTGGCCGCCGTGCCAGCATCGCCACCAGCGGACGAGACTTCGGCGCCGAGATGTTCGAGGCGCTCTTCAAGGGGCCCGGACTCGAAGTGCTGGCGGCCACCGTCAGCCGGGCCAAATCCCTGACGAACGACGGCATCGACACCGGGGTACGTATTCGGATCTCGATGGACCTCGAGAACCACGGGATGGTGGAGGTGGCCGGCCTGCCGTGGGAACTGATCAGCCGCAAGGGTGATGACCCGCTGGTGGTCTCGGACAAGACCCCGCTGGTCCGCTCGTTCGACGTGCTGGAGGCCAGGGACTCGGTGCCGCTGAAGGGGGCGCTCCGCATCCTGGTGGTGATGTCAAATCCAAGAGGCACGCCGCCCCTGAATCTCGAAACGGAACGCACGCGAATCGAGCAGAGTTGGCGGGCCTTGGGCATGACGGTGGACTTCGCGCGACCGGTCCGGGCCGACCTTAGAAAGCAGTTGGGGGCCGAGGTATATCACGTGGTCCATTTCATGGGCCATGGCGACTTCGACCTGACGAAGGGCGGCATGCTGCTGCTGGAGAAGAACGACGGCGAGCCCGATCCGATCAGCGGGAAAGAGTTCGCCGTGATGCTGCAAGACGAACCCCTGCGACTCGTTTATCTGAATGCGTGTAAGACCGGCATGGCCGGGATGACCGGCACCGGGAGCCCCGTGCACCCGTTCGCCGGCGTCGCCTCGGCGTTAATCAAGAAGGGCGTGCCAGCGGTCGTGGCGATGCAGTTTCCGATCTCAGACGAGGCCGCGATTGCGTTTGCGACGACCTTCTACGAGCGCATCGCCCAGAGATTCCCGGTGGAGGCGGCCGTCGCGCAGGCCCGCAGCGCCCTCTACCAGGACGGACACTCGGAGTGGGTGACACCGGTCCTCTACCTACGTTCCAGCGACGGCGTACTGTTCGACCCATCGGCGGAGCCGGCCCACGCCGCTGCGGCCGGTGTCGCGTCGGCTGCAGCCGCGCCGGCTGCGACCACTTCCGGCGCCGCGGATCTCTGGGAACCAGGAGCGGACGACGCAGCGCGCATCTTCCTCGCCGCGTCGTGCAAGGAATTGAAGTCGCTTCAGCGAACGCTGGGCGCCGAGCTCAGGGCCCTGGGCCACCGGGTGGTGGACTCGGTACCGCCGCCCGATGATGCCGCGGGGCACGAGACCACCGTGCGCGCCCTCGCCGCGCGCGCGGACTTGTGCGTCCACTTGATGGGCGACACGCCGGGAAAGAGCATCGGCGAGCCCGGCGCCCTGCGGACCTACCCGGTCGAGCAGTTGCGCATCGCGCTCGAGAGTGCGCGTGCGCAACTGGTGATCATTCCAGATGTCGACCTCGACACCATCGAAGATGCCGAATACCAGCAGTACCTGGTGTCGCTCAAGACCCGGACGTACGACGCCGGGCGATTCGAGTTGGTGCAGACCAGCAAGCTCGAAGTGAAGGCAGCCATCACAGCCAGCCTGCAGCGACAGAAGGACGCACGGTCTGCGGCGGCGACACGGAGCTCCGCGGGCGACCCGGTACTGACGGCGTTTGTGGACGCGCACGAGCTCGATCAGGACGTTGCCAACGAGCTGGTGACCTTTCTGAGCACGCGTGACGTCGAGGCCTTCTTCCAAACCAGCGACGGCTCGACCGATGACGCGCTCAGGCAGCTTGGTGACAACATCAAGAACTACCCGCTCTACATCCTGGTCACGGGAAAAGCCGACAAGGAATTCGTCACCAACCACGCGAATAAGGCGCGGACGTCTGCCAACGCCTCGCGCCGGCAAATCCTGATCGCCAGGTACGAGAGCGGTGACGACCCGGCCATCGACCTGTCGCGGCTGAAAATTACCAGTGCGTTAAAGCGGCCCACGCCGAACCCCGTCGACGCGATGTTCAAGACCCCGGCCGAGCCCAAATCATGAGCGGCGACGGCCTGCGCGCCAACCCCTACATCGGCCTGCGCCCGTTCCGTGACGACGACGTCCTGTATTTCTACGGCCGTGATCAGCAGACGGCCGAACTACTGGCGATTCTCCGCGAGCATCGTTTTCTGGCCGTGGTGGGCAGTTCCGGTAGCGGCAAGTCGTCACTGGTGCGCGCGGGACTGCTGCCGAGCCTGCTGGGCGGCTTCCTGGTGCAGGATCGCGACCGCTGGCGCACCGTGCAGATCAAGCCCGGCGATGCGCCGATCGGCAATCTCGCGGCCGGACTCGTCGAGGCGATGGGCCGCCCGGCCGGCGAAGCGGCCGAACTTGAGCGCGACATCCGCGAGAACCACACCGACGCCGTCGTCACCTTTCTTACAACGCATCTTGGGGACCGGAGCAACCTGTTCCTGCTGGTCGACCAGTTCGAGGAGATCTTCGCTTTTCGTGGTCGCGATGAGGAAGCGGATCCCAATGCCACCGACCTGAAACGACGGAAAAAGCGCATTCGGCGCCGCGCCGAAGCGGCCGATTTCGTGGACCTGCTGCTCGGCCTGGCCGAGCGGCGGGAGTTGCCGATCTACGTGTCGCTGACGATGCGCACGGATTTCCTGGGGGAGTGCGACCTCTTCTACGGGTTGCCCGAGGCGCTCAATCGCGGCCGCTACCTGGTTCCGCGACTGACGCGCGAGCAATTGCGCGATGCGATTGAGTGCCCGGTGCTGCTGCTGAATGCGGAGATGGCGGCCCCGCTCCTGGATCACGTGCTCAACGAATTGGGCGCCCGCGGCGATCGGCTCCCGGTGCTGCAACACGCGCTCCTGCGGACGTGGGACGCCTGGGACAAGGCTGGCCGCATCGGCCCGATCGGTCTGGCGGACTATCACGCGGCGGGTGGCATCGACGGCGCGCTCAATCAGGATGCGGAGGGCGCGCTCAAAGGCCTCGACGTCGCCGTGACGGCGCGCATCTTCAAGCGGCTGACCAATACCGATGCGGGCCTGCGCAGTGTGCGGAGTCCCGCCCGCATCAGCGAGCTGATGGCGGCGTCTGGTGCCGACCGCGCCACTGTCAGCGCGATCGTCGAGAGATTCGCGCGCGATGGCCGCAGCTTTGTGCACCTGTCCGACGACGGGCAGCCGGGCGACCCGCGCGTGGACATTTCACACGAGAGCCTGATCCGTCAGTGGCAGTCGCTGAAGACCTGGGTGGAGGAAGAGCGTGTCTCGCGTGACCACTACCAGGACTTGTTGAAGGCCACCAAGAGGGCGCGTGGCGCGGCGGCGCTGCTGCAGGACCCCGATTTGAAGATCGCCTTCGACTGGCGCGAACGGGAGCACCCATCGAGCGGATGGGCCCAGCGCTACTCAAATGCGGATGGCGACTTCGCGAGCGCCACTGACTACCTCGACGAGAGCGTGCGTGCGCGCTCCATAGAGTTGGCGGAGACGGAACTGTCCCGACGCTGGAGGCGGGTCGGTCCCCCCGTGGCCATGCTGCTCGTCGCCGCCCTGCTGGGGGCCGGCTTCTACCTGGAATGGCACGAACGGTTGTCGAGCTGGGCAATGGGCCGGTTTGGTGTGGACCAGGTCTCGGTAGCTGAAGGGACGGTGGGGATTAGGGGCCTCACGTGGACGACCGACGATCATCGGGCGACGATGACCTGGGACCAGGCGGACAGGTACTGTCAGGCGCTCAAGATTCCGACACAGGCCGGTGGCCCGGCCTTCGACCACTGGCGCCTGCCGACCCAGAGTGAACTGCTCGACCTCTACGCGCCAACCGAGGGCAGCGATTTCCTGGGCCGGAAGCTGCTACCGGCGTTTCAACCGGGCGTGAACGCCGACTACCTGTGGAGTTCGGACGCCGCCGACCCCTCGTCCAGCACCTCGGACCGGATCGCCGCCGACTTTAGTCGCCAACAGCTGGTGCCGCTGCCACGGGATACGGCCCAGGCGGCGAGCGCGCTGTGCGTGAACGCAGCTGCCGTGTTTTCCGTGGGCCAACCGACGACGGGGCGAGAGGCCCAGTTAGCCAAGAGAGCCAAGGCCACGGCTGAGGCCCAGCGGAAACGAGACTTGGTGGTGGGGCTCGCCGGTACCCTGATTCTGGCGCTGCTGTTGACCGTTTACTACCTGCTGGCCACCGGCGGCAGATGGCTGCAACGGAAGCTGATCTTCAACCACGTCGTGCATCGCTTCATGGCGTTCGGCGGGCGAAGACAAGTCGAGGTGCCGATCGACGCCGGCCAACGCGTGGATGCGGTGACGGCCCACGCTACGGCCTATGCCTCGACCGTCCGACGCGTGTTCGGTTGGGGGATCGACGTCGCGGTCTTTCTGCCGGTGGTGGTCGCGATGCTGGTCGCCATTCTCCAGGGCGATCCTCGTGTCTCGGTCACTCAAGCGGACGGCACGCCGATCGCAGGCGCCTTCCAATACTGGGATGACAAAGCGCTGAAGCTGACGCTGACAACTGACGACGGCAGGACGCTGACACTGGACACCGAAGCGCCTCCCCAGCCGGAATTCCTGGGTTGGTCTGGTGGAGACGCGGTCAAGACGACCTTGCCGTCAGGGGCGTCGGTAAATGCGACGTCGTTCTTGACGCGTGTCGTCAAGGTGGCTGAGACCGACGACAATCAGGCCAAGACCGGCGTGGAGTGGTACGGCACCGTCGACGGGACTCAGGCCCGCGATGGCAAGATGTTGTTGAATTACACCTTGGACCACTGGCAGGCGACCAGGGACGCGTGGGCCCAGGATCTGGCGTGGCAGTTGGGCCCCGATCAGGCCAAGGTCCGCCAACAGCTCGACAAATGGATCGCGGACAACCCACCGCCGGGCAAGGCTGGCGGGCAGCGCGAGTTTCCGTCCAGGGGCGCCGTCGTCGACGAGTTCGTTGAGCCGCCGAGTGACGCCGCCGCGATCGTCGTGATCATGGCCAGCCTGATACTCGCCTGGCTGTACGAGGTGCTCCAGATTGCTTCGACGCGACAGGCCACGATCGGCATGCGGCTGGCTGGCGTGATGCGGACCGATCTGCATGGCGGGCGGCTCACCTTCGCACGGGCCAGCGCGTTGTATGTCTACCGGCTTGGCTCGTACCTCACCTTTGGTCTCGGCTTTCTGGTACAGCCGGTGACGAAGAAGAAGCAGACCCTGCACGATCGTCTGGCCGGTAGCGTCGTGCTTCGACAACTGAAACCTGATGCTCCCCGGGTTGTCGCGCCGGTGACGCGGAAGGCCGGCATGCTCAACCGGCGGTTTGCCGCGGTGTGCGTGTTGCTGCTCATGTCCGTCGTCGTCTTTGTTGGCGTGTGGGACGCGGAGCGGTTGGAGAGCGTAGGGGCACCGGGTGAAGAGCCGACGACCTGGACCGACCCTTGGTCAGACTTAGGCATCCTGTTGACGGTTGGCGAGCTGTCGTTGAACGGTCAGCGCCTGTCTGCGCCCTCGCCATTCACCACCCTCGAGGAAATGCAGCCGTCGCTCGTGGTTGCACCTGGCGCGCCGATCGCGGCATTGCTCAAGGCTACTGTCGCCATCACACCGCCGGCCCGTTGCCATGCAGCGAGTGGTTGTCCCGTTGGATTCGCCATTGGCTACGATTCGGTCAGCGAGTTCATTTCCACGACCAGCCATTGGTCGGGCTGCGACCTGCCGGCACTCTTCGTGTCCGACCCGCAGGCGGGCAAACCGTTTCCGGTTGAGGCCTCGCTGAGCGCTCCGACGGAGCCAGGCCGGTACCTGGTGTGGTTTGATTTCATCAAGCTTGGTTCATGCGGAGAGGGCGGGCTTCCGCCCGAGGGGTCGTTATCGAGGCTCGACATGACGATGATCGAGGTGAAGTAGCGTGACCCTAACACCCGGTAACCGCCTGGGCGCCTACGACATCACGGCACCGCTCGGCGAGGGTGGGATGGGTCAGGTCTACATGCGCCTGGCGATCGCCAGGCGTCCGGCTCCCGACTTCGTTCGAAGCACGGCCGCCATGTCTTCGTCGAGGACCTCGATGCGAGGGTCGGGAACCGGCAAGGTGCGTGAACGGGATGCTACTGCTGCCGCGAGGCGGCGAGCGCGGCGTCGGCCGCGTCGGCCTGTTCGTGCGCGTGATAGGAGCTGCGGACGAGCGGACCCGATTCAACATGGGCGAAGCCCAGGCCGAGGGCAATCTGCTTGAGTTCGCGGAACTCATCCGGGGTGTAATACCGCGTCATCACCGCATGGTCGCTTGACGGCCGCAGGTATTGCCCCAGTGTGAGAATCGAGACGCCGACGTCGCGCAGGTCCTTGAACACCTGGACAACTTCGTCCTTCTCCTCGCCGAGTCCCATCATCATGCCGGTCTTGGTCGGGATCCCCGGCGCATACTTGCGCGAGCGGTCCAGTAATTCCAGCAGGCGGGAATACTTGCCGCCGGAGCGGACCGCGCGATACAGGCGGGGGACTGTTTCCGTATTGTGATTCAGCACATCAGGACGGGCGTCGAGCACCGTCCGCAGTGACGACTCTTCGCCCTTGAAATCCGGGATCAGCACTTCGACGCGGCAGTCCGGAAGACGCCGCTTGATGTCGCGGATCGTCTGGGCATAAATCCCGGCGCCGCAGTCCGCGAGGTCGTCGCGATCGACGGACGTGATCACCGCGTACTTCAGTCCCATCTTCTCGACGGCTTCGCCGACGCGCCGCGGTTCGTCGATGTCGAGCGTGGCCGGCCGGCCGTGCGCGACCGCGCAGTAGGTGCAGGCGCGGGTGCAGATGTCGCCCAGAATCATGAAGGTCGCCGTGCCGTGGTGCCAGCACTCGCCGATGTTGGGGCAGTGGGCGTCTTCGCAGACCGTATTGAGCTTGAGCTCGCGCATGATGCCGCGCAGCCGCAGGTAGTTCTCCGACCCGGGGGCACGAACCTTCAGCCACTCCGGCTTGGGCTCACGGGGATTGATGAACTGCAGGGGGGCTTCGATCATCTCTGGTCCAGTGTAACTGATGTCGCACATTTGATGAGCTCTTGATGTGGTGATGTGGGGATCGATGTCGTGAGCTTATGAGCGGGTGATCTGTTGAGCGGGGTTTCGATCTGGTGATCTGGATTGGGTGATTGAGGCAAGAACTGCCACGGCGGGAGCCGCGACAGGTGGCTGATTTTGCGACCTGGCGAACCCTCAAACGGGAGATTGCCGGCAAATTCTCGCGGCACGAGTGATGCACCTCCTGCCCCTATGGAACGACCAGAATTGGAACGACGGAGTCTCGCGTTCGCGACCAATGTAATGGCGCTGTGCGCAGAGGTCAGGAAGCTGCCGACCGGGCGAACGCCGGCCGACCAACTGCTGGACGCGGCCACATCGGTCGGGGCAAACTACAGGGCATCGTCCCGGGCGCGTTCGCGGGCGGAGTTTGTCGCGAAGCTGGGGATCGTCGCCGAGGAGATCGACGAGTCAGTCTACTGGCTGGAACTCATGCTGCGTGCCGGGCTCGGCGATCCCAGTGTCATCGGGCGCTTGTTGCCAGAGGCCAAAGAGCTGCGGGCGATCTTCGCCGCGTCGTACCGAACGGCCCGCCTGGGCAAGAAGCGGTGAGGTCACCCGGCTCAGGCCACCAGATCAAACGATCGTTCACAAGATCACAAGTTCACCACGTCAAGACCTCGATCACTAGATCACCAGCTCAAGAGCTCACCACATGCAGAATCTATCTATTACCTGGCTCGGCCATTCGTCGTTTCGCGTTCGAACCCCGGGAGGCAAGGAAATCCTGTTCGACCCCTGGTACACCGGCAACCCGTCGTTTCCCGAAGCGGCGCGGCCGACCCAGGCCGACTTGATCCTGGTGTCGCACGGCCACTTCGACCACATTACCGACGCCGCCGCGTTGGCGAAATCGACCGGCGCCACGGTGGTGGCGATCTGGGAGATCTATCGCTACCTGGCATCGAAAGGCGTGCAGAACCTCGAGCCCATGAACAAGGGCGGCACCATTCAGGTGCAGGGACTGCGCATCACCATGACCGACGCCCGCCACAGCAGCAGCTTCGAGGACAACGGTGTCGTCTACCTCGGTGCCGCCGCCGGCTTCGTGATCACGCTTGAGAACGGGCAGGTCATCTACTTCGCCGGCGACACCTCGCTTTTTGGCGACATGAAGTTGATCGCCGAACTCTACAAGCCCGACATTGCCTTCCTGCCGATTGGCGACCGCTTCACCATGGGACCCGACACCGCGGCCATCGCCGCGCGGTGGCTGGGCGTAAAACTTGTGGTGCCCATGCACTGCGCGACCTTTCCCCAATTGACCGGCACGCCCGAGCAGCTCGAGCAGCACCTGGCGGGGTCGGGCATCGACGTGCTGAAGCTGCAGCCGGGCGAGACGGCCGAATGAGCCGGATCATCACAGCGCTTCTGGCCGTCGTCCTGGTTGTCGGCCTGGCCCGTGTCGCTCCGGCTCAGCAGCCGGCTCCTGCGATCAAGACCATCGAACCCGGCGTCTTGACGGTTGCCGTCACGACGATCACGCCGACCGGCCCCTACGACTCCCAGCAGTGGATCCGGCGCTACGTCGAACGGTTCGCCGCCGAACATCGCCTCACCATCCGGTGGGTGGTCGTGCCGTTTGACCAGTCGTGGTGGCGGGCGAGCCGCAGCGAAGTCGACCTGGTGGCCACCAACGTCGCCAGCTTTCCGGATCGGCGCAGCCCGGGCGCGACCTTTTCGGCGCCGTTCATGTATGAGCGGCGGGCTTTGCGCATCCGCCCGCCGGATCGCGGGCGCTATGCGCATATCGACGACTTCATCGGGCGCACTGTCGGCGTGGTCCAGGGCATGGCCGCCGAGCGCGATGTGCGCCGCCGCGCCAAGCCAGAAGTGGGCGTGGTCACCACGTCCAGTTTCGCCGAACTCTACGAGCGATTCGGCAAGGGCGAGCTCGATGCCATCGCCGAAGCCGAATACTATGCGCTCGATGGTGCGGTGATCCCGTCTCACGGAGATGATGTCGTGCTGGTGGACTTGCACGACCTGACTCCGGGACAACGCGAAGAGTCGGTGTTCGTGGTGTCAGACGCCAGCACGGGACTGCTCGCCGCGATTAACCGTTTCATCGCCGCGACGCGTTTCCCGCTGTGAGCGAGACGAGCAGTCCGCTTGACCTCTCGGCGCTGGAACGCCGGCGCGCCTACTCGGCCATCTTCGTGGGCGTCGCCGTGTCGACCACGGGATTCTTGGCCTCGAACACCGTCAACAGCCTGATCGCCGAGGACCTGACTGGCAGCGCCTCCTGGAGCGGCGTGCCCGCGGCGGCCAGCGTCCTGGGCACGGCAGTCGGGGCGACGGCGCTGGCGGCCGTGGTCCGCCGCCTGGGTCCGCGAACCGGCCTGATGATCGGCTACGCCGTCGCCAGCGCGGCGATCACCGCCGCGGCCTACGCCATCCTGGCGCGCAACTTCACCCTGTTCGTGGCGGCGCTGTTCGTGTTCGGCGTCGGCTACGGCTCGAACCGGTTGGCGCGCTACGTCGCGGCCGATCTGTATCCGGTGTCCGAGCGCGGCACGATGATCGGCTGGATCGTGTGGGCGTCCACCATCGGTGCCGTCGCCGGTCCGGCGCTGCTGGCGCCGTCGCGCGAACTGGCCGAGTGGATTGCCGTGAACGGGATGATCGGTCCGTACCTGGTCTGCATTCTGGCCACGGTCCTGTCCGGGGCGGCCATGCTCGCGGCGCCTCGACGGCTGGACGACCGCCTGCCGGTGTCGGTGAGTGCGGCCGGTGTCCCGGCCACGTCCCTGTGGACCCTGTTGCAGCAGACGCCGGTCACCATCGCGCTCGTGTCGATGGTGTCGGGGCAGTTCGTCATGGTGCTGTTGATGACGATGACGCCGGTCCACATCCGGCACGAGGGCCATGGCCTCGGCGCCATCGGGCTGGTGATCTCGGCCCATACCCTCGGCATGTTTGCGCTCTCGCCGATTACCGGCCGGCTGTCCGACCGCCTCGGGCGGCTGCCGCTGCTGGTCGGCGGAGTCGCCGTACTGGTGGTGGTGTGCCTGGCCGGTGTGCTGGCGGCGTGGCAGTCGTCCTATGCGCTGACGCTGGTGGCACTGCTGCTGCTCGGAATTGGCTGGAACCTCGGCTTCGTCGGCGGCAGTGCGCTGCTTACCGACAGCGTGACGCCGCGCGAACGTTCGCGCGTGCAGGGGTTCGGCGACTCGTTGATCTGGGGCGGCGGCGCCATTGCCAGCCTCGCCTCCGGATGGATGCTGGAACGCACCGGCTTTGCCGTGTTGAGCCTGATCGGCGCCGTGCTGGCGCTGGCCCCGCTGGTGCCGCTCTGGCGCCTGCGCGCGGCGAAGCCGGCGTGAGGCGAGTCGCTCGGCCGCGTTATCCCCGACGGTTCGGCCGCCCGATCCAGCCGCGGCGCCGGAAGTAGACGATCATGCCGGCGGCGACGATGGTCATGGCGGTCAGCGCGCCGAAGTAGCCGCGCGGCGCGTGCAGTTCCGGCATGTTGTCGAAGTTCATGCCGTAGATGCCGGCGATGAAGGTGAGCGGAATGAAGATGCTCGCCATCAGCGTCAGCACCTTCATGATCTCGTTGGTCTTTTGTCCCACCAGCGACAGCAGTTCATCGGCCAGCGCGGTGGCCATGTCGCGCGAGGCGTCGGCCAACTCGACGATCTGGGCGATGTGGTCATAGGTGTCGCGCAGGTAGTCGCGGGTCGTGGGACTGAACCAGGGCGACGGGTCGCGTTGCAGATTGCCGACCATCTCGCGCTGCGGCAGGCCGATGCGCCGGAGCATGACCACCCGCCGGCGGGCCCGGCGCAAGCGGTTCAGCAGTTCCGACTCGGCGTCGTCCAGCAGGGCATCCTCAATTGCGTCGAGGTCTCCCGACAGCGCTTCGGCGACCGGGTAGTAGCGGTCGACCATGGTGTCGATCAGCGCGTAGGCCAGGTAATCGGGACCAGAGCGGCGCATCGGCCCCATCCCGGCGCGGATGCGTTCGCGCACCGGATTAAACAGGCCAAGCGGCTTCTCCTGGAAGGTGACCAGGACGCGGGTGCCGATGATGAAGCACACCTGCGGCAGCGACAGGATGTCGCCGTCGACGATCGGTACCCGTGAGATCACCAGGTGGTGGTCGGGGTAAACCTCGCTCTTGGGCCGTTGCGGCGCGTTGATCGCATCCTCAAGAGCCAGCGGCGACAGCCGGAAGTGATCGCCGATTGCCCGGATGATCCCCTCGTCGCCGTAGCCCTGGACGTCGACCCACGTCACCGTGCCTTCCGGGAATTCCCCAGGCAGGTCGACGGGCGTGGCAATGGGCTGCTCGGTCACCGAGTCGGGGCCGTAGCGAATCATGGTCATGCGAGGCGGTGGCGATCCGGCCGGGATGACCAGCGTGCCGGGCCGCGAGCCGGCCGCTGGATGCGCCTTGTGGAAACTGCTCATGCCGGCTCTTTCGGGCGGTCGCGCACGACCCGCACGTCAAGCGGAGTGAGCGTGTCGAGGTGGACGTCGCGTTGCGGGAAGGCAATCACGACACCATTCTCGCGGAACAACTCGTCAATGCGGTAGCGCAAGTCGCTTTCGACCTGCCGCCGCTCCAGCATGGTGCGCGCGCGCAGCCAGAAGATCGCTTCGAACAGCAACGAATTGTCACCGAAGTCGCTGAACAGCACCCTGGGCTCGCGGTCGTGCAGGACGGCTGCGTGTCCCTGAAGCGCCTGGTAGAGCAGCCGCTCGGTGAGCCGGACGTCCGACCCGTACGCCACCCCCACCAGGACCCGCGTCCGCACGATGTCGTCGGACAGCGTGAAGTTGATCAGGCTGTTCTCGAGCAGCTTGCTGTTGGGGACGATCATGTGGGTGTTGTCGGGCGTCCGGATGCGCGTGCTGCGTCCGCCGATGTGCTCCACCACGCCGTATGTGCCTTCCACTCCGACCAGGTCGCCCGCGCGGATCGGGCGTTCGAACAGCAGGATCAGACCGCTGATGAAATTGTTCATCACGTTCTGGCTGCCGAAACCTATGCCGATGGCGACCGCGCCGCCGGCAATGGTGAACACCGTCAGCGGAAAGTTGACCAGATTGAGCGAGACGAAGACGAACGTGACCAGCAGGGCGTAGAAGCTGAGGCTTTCGAAGGCATTGGCGGCGCCGGGCTCGAGGTCGACCCGGCGAGCAAGGATCCTCGCGGCCAGGGTGCTGGTCGCGCGCGACACGAAATAGCCACCGCTGATGAGGACGGCGGCCAGAACGATGCTGCCGACGGTGACGGGTTCGCCACCGACATTGAACAGGGTGGCCGTCCACAAGGTCGCCAACGACATGCGGGCATCCTAGCATGCACCGTGGACGCGGGCCGTGGCGCCGAGGGTTACTTTGTCAGCAGCCCGCCGACCAGGTAATCGGCAAACGCATCACCGATCTGATCGGAGGTGGCCGGGCCCGCGGGGTCGAACCACTTCGGGATCCAGTTCACCGCACCCATCATGGCGAACTCGATCAGCTTGGGGTCGCCGGCCTTGAACAGCCCCTCGTCGATGCCTTGCTGGATGATCGCCCGCACGCCCTGGTCGAACAGATCGCGCTTGGCCGTCACCTGCTTGAAGAGCCCCGGCGAGAGCGCCTCGGGATCGAGCGTCAGCGCGGTGCCGTGCAGTTCGTCGAGAATCAAGTGCACAAAGGCGAGCACCAGCTTGCGCAGCTTGGCCTCGGGGCTCGACGCCTCGGCCTGGACGTCAGTCATCAGCGCCAACAACATATCGAGCGAGTAGTCGTGGCAGGCGAAGAGAATCTCTTCCTTGTTGGTGAAGTAGTAGTAGAGATTGCCCTTGGTCATCTCCAGAGCCGACGCGATCTCGTCGACACTGGCGCCGTGATAACCGCGCCGGCGAAAGGCCGCGGCGGCGCTCTTGAGAATCTCGGTCCGGCGATCCGACGTCGCGGCGGTTCTGGCCATGGTTCGAGCTCAAGTATATCATTTGAACGAGCGTTTAAAGCCGTAGTAAACTTTGTAAGTGGAACAAACTGCGACGCCCCTCCAGGTGAACTTCGAGACCTCCCCAGATCAATACCAGCACTGGAAGCTGACGATCGACGGCCACGTCGCGACCTTGGCGATGGACGTGAATGAAGATGCCGGCATGCGCCCGGGCGACTACAAGCTGAAGCTCAATTCCTACGACCTCGGGGTCGATATCGAGCTGGCCGATGTGCTGCAGCGCCTGCGCTTCGAGCACCCCGAAGTTCACGCGGTGGTTCTCACCAGCCTCAAGCCGCGTATTTTTTGCGCCGGCGCCAACATCTACATGCTCGGCACCTCCAGTCACGCCTTCAAAGTGAACTTCTGCAAGTTCACCAACGAAACGCGACTGGGCATGGAAGACATGAGCGCGCACAGCGGCATCAAGTTCATGGCGGCGGTGAACGGCATCTGCGCCGGTGGCGGATACGAACTGGCCCTGGCCTGCGACGAGATCCTGCTCGTGGACGATGGCACGGCGTCGGTCGGGCTGCCCGAGACGCCGCTGCTCGGCGTGCTGCCTGGCACCGGCGGCCTGACCCGCGTGGTCGACAAGCGCAAGGTGCGCCGCGATCTTGCCGACGACTTCAGCACGCTGGTCGAGGGCGTGCGCGGCAAGCGCGCCGTGGAAGGCCGCTTCGTCGACGCGGTGATTCCCACCAGCAAGTTCCAGGAAGGCGTCACCAAGCGCGCGCAGGAACTGGCGGCGCTGTCGGATCGTCCCAAGACCGGCCCCGGCATCAGCCTCAGCCCGTTGATGCCCGTGGTCGACGGCGACCGGATTCGTTACCGCTACGTGACCGGCGTCATCGACCGCGAGAAGCGCCTGTGCGAGCTGACCATCAGCGCCCCTGATACGCCACAGCCGGCCACGGCGAACGAGTTCCTGAGGGCGGGCGATCAGTCGTGGGCGGTGCGCGCGTTCCGCGAACTGGACGACGCGTTGCTGCGTCTTCGCCTCAACGAGCCGGAGATCGGCACCATCGTCTTGCGCACCACCGGCGATCCCAAGGCCGTGCTGGCCGTGGACGCCGCGCTCGACGCCCACAAATCGGACTGGCTCGTGCGCGAGATCACCAGCTTGATTCGCCGCACGCTGAAACGGGTCGATCTGACCTCGCGCAGCTTCTTCGCCCTGATCGAGCCCGGCAACGCGTTTGCCGGCACGCTGCTGGAGTTGGCGCTGGCCGCCGACCGCGTCTACATGCTCGACCATCCCGACCAGGCCAACACCATCGAGCTGTCGGCGATGAACGGCGGCGCCTACCCGATGAGCAATGGCTTGACCCGTCTGCAGGTGCGCTTCCTGGGCGAACCGGAGTCGGTCGGCAAGGCCCTCGATCACGACGGCCCGATCGATGCCTCGTCGGCGCTGGACGCCGGCCTGGTATTTTCGGCGCCCGACGATCTCGACTGGGATGACGAGGTGCGCATGGCGCTTGAGGCCCGCGCGGCCTTCTCGCCCGATGCCCTGACCGGGATGGAAGCCAACTTGCGGTTCGCCGGTCCGGAGACGATGGAGACCAAGATCTTCGGCCGCCTCACCGCCTGGCAGAACTGGATCTTCCAGCGTCCCAACGCGGTGGGCGAGCACGGCGCGCTGATGACTTACGGCCGCGAGGGCCGCCCGACCTTTGATTTCAACCGGACATAGGCCGCAGATTTCATGCGGGCCAGGGCCGCAGATGACACCGTGCAGCCAGGGCCGCAGATGACACCGTGCAGCCAGGGCCGCAGATGACACAGATAACGCAGATAACGCAGATCTAAGGGCAAGGGGCAAGGCGCATGATCTCAGCCGAACGCATACCCAACAACGTCGACCTCGCCGGTAACAAGCGGCTGCAGCGGGCACTCGAGCACTGGCAGCCGGCCTACCTTGACTGGTGGCGCGACATGGGGCCGCCCGGGTTCCAGGACAGCCACCAGGTGTACCTGCGCACGGCGACCAGCGTCGACGCCGCCGGCTGGGCCCACTTCGATTTCGTGCGGCTGCCGGAGTATCGCTGGGGCATCTTCCTGGCCGAGCCCACGCCCGATCGCCGGATTGGCTTTGGCGACTTCAAGGGCCAGCCGGTCTGGCAGGAAGTGCCGGGTGAGTTTCGCAACCAGCTCCGCCGCCTGATTGTCATCCAGGGCGACACCGAGCCGGCCAGCGTCGAGCAGCAGCGGTCGCTTGGCGCCCACTGCCCGAGTCTGTACGACCTGCGCAACCTGTTCCAGGTCAACGTCGAGGAGGGCCGTCACCTGTGGGCGATGGTCTACCTGCTGCACTCCTACTTCGGCCGTGATGGCCGCGAGGAAGCCGAAGCGCTGCTCGAGCGCCGCAGCGGCAATGACGATACGCCGCGCATGCTCGAGGCGTTCAACGAGCCGATCGACACCTGGCTCGATTTCTTCGCCTTCACCATGTTCACCGACCGCGACGGCAAGTCGCAGTTGTTGTCGCTGTCGGAAAGCTCGCTCGACCCGCTGGCGCGCACGACCCGGTTCATGCTGACCGAGGAGGCCCACCACATGTTCGTGGGCGAAAGCGGCCTCGCCCGCATTCTCGAACGCACCTGCCAGTTGCTGCGCGAAACCGGGTTCTCCGGCGACGTGCGCAAGGCCGGTGGCATCGACCTGCCGCTGATCCAGAAGTTCGTGAATTTCTGGTTCAGCCAGAGTCTCGACCTTCACGGCAGCGAAGTATCGAGCAATGCCGCAGCCTATTTCTCGAATGGACTCAAGGGCCGGGCCGAGGAGGACAAGTTCGACGACGACCACATCCTGGCCGGCAACATGTATGTCCTCGATTTGATGGACGACAGCGGCCTGATCATTCGCGAAGAAGTGCCCATGCGTAACGCTTTGAACGAGGTGCTGCGCGACTGGTATGTCGGCGACTGCCAGGCCGGCGTCGAGCGCTGGAACAAACGCGTGCTCGAAGCGCACGGAATGTCCGAGCGCATCACCCTGCCGTCACGCCGGTTCAACCGCAAGGTAGGGGTCTACGCCGGCAAGCACTTCGACCCCCACGGTAACCAGTTGAGCGATGAGGATTGGGAACGCCGCAAGTACGAGTGGCTGCCATCACCGTCAGACAAGGCGTACCTGCACAGTATCCAGGCCACGCCGATCTACAAGCCCGGCCAGTTCGCCAACTACATTGCACCGCCGACGCGCGGCATCAACCGCCAGCCGGTCGACTTCGAGTACGTGAGGACGGAACAGTAGCTGCCGTCCCAGGACACCATGACCAAGATTCAATACGCTGTCGCCGACGGCGTCGCCACTATCACGCTGCTTGATCCACCGGCCAACACCTACTCCTACGCAATGATGCAGGAGCTGGATGCGGCGATCCTTCAGGCGCGCATGGACGAGGCCGTGCATGTCATCGTCCTCACCGGCGCGGGCGAGAAGTTCTTTTGTGCCGGCGCCAACATCGGCATGCTGAAAGACGCCGATCCCGCGTTCAAGTACTACTTCTGCCTGCACGCCAATGAGACGCTCAACCGCCTGGAGCAGACGCCGAAGCTGGTGATCGCTGCGCTCAACGGGCACACCGTGGGCGGCGGGCTCGAGGTGGCGATGGCCGCCGACATTCGCATTGCCCGCCAGGGCGGCGGCAAGATCGGCATGCCGGAAGTGGCCCTCGGCGTGTTGCCGGGGACCGGCGGCACACAGCGGTTCGCCCGCCTGGTCGGCAAGGCTCAGGCGATCGAGACGCTGGCGCTCGGTTCGCTGTTCACCTTCGAGGCCGCCCGCGACATGGGCCTGGTCAACCACGTGTGGGGCGAGGCCGAGCTCAACGGCCGGTCGTTCGCCGCCGCCGTGCACGACTACGCCCGGCAGTTCACGCCGCCCAACAAAGCCAGCAAGGCCGTCGGTCACATCAAGCGAGCGGTGCAGTCGGGCCTGGAAGTGGGTTTCCACGAGGGCCTGGCGCTCGAACGCGAACTCCAGCAGCGGCTGTTCGAGAGCGACGATGCGCGCGAAGGCATTGCCGCCAACCTGGAAAAGCGAAAGGCCGACTTCCATGGACGTTAACACCGTCGCCGTCCTCGGGGCCGGCACCATGGGCCACGGCATCGCCCACGCCGCGATGACGGCCGGGTTTGCCACCGTGCTCTACGACGTGTCGCAGGCGCAGCTCGACAAGGGCAAGTCGGCAATCGATGCCGTGATCCAGAAGGGTGTCGAGCTCGGCAAGGTGAGCGCCGTCGATGCGACGGCGATGCGTGGGCGGCTGCGCCTGGCGACCGTGGTGGCCGACGCCGTCCGCGACGCCGACATCGTGATCGAGGCGGCGCCAGAGAAGATCGACCTCAAGCTGTCGCTGTTTCGCGAGGTCGAGGCGGCCGCCCCGGCGCACGCCGTGCTGGCCTCCAACACCTCGGCGCTCAGCATCACCGAGATGGCGGCGGTGCTGGCCAGTCCCGGCCGCATGGGCGGCATGCACTTCTTCAATCCGGTTCATCGCATGAAGCTGATTGAAGTGGTGCGGGCCCTCGACACCTCGCCCGAGACCGTGGCGACGATGGAGGCGGTGTCGAAGCGGATGGGGAAGGAGACGGTGCTGGTGAAAGAGTCGCCGGGCTTTGTCACCAGCCGCATCAACGCCATGATCGGCAACGAGGCGTTCTACATGCTGCAGGACGGCGTGGCGAGTGCCCGCGACATCGACAAGGCGTTGAAGCTGGGGCTGAACCACCCGATGGGCCCGTTTGAGCTGGTCGACCTGGTCGGCTTGGACACGCGGCTGAGCATCCTGCAGTACCTGCACCGGACGCTCGGCGAGAAGTTTCGCCCCTGCCCCCTGCTCGAGCAGCACGTCCGCGACGGACGGCTGGGCCGCAAGGTCGGCAAGGGCGTCTACGACTATTGAATGACGATCGACCCCTTCAGGCCGGCGTTGTCGGGCAAGTTGTGGTCGTGGAACCGGCAGGTGCGTGCGGTATTGAGGTTGCCAGAAGTCCGCTGCTGCCCGGCGGTCAGGAACCCGATCTGATTGAGTTCGGGGCAGTCGCTGTGTTCGGGATGTGGATCCGAGGACATATCGTGCGCCCGGCTGTCGTTATTGATGATGGTCACGCGTCCGCCGCGCGTCACCGTGACACTGGACGGGCTGATGGAGCCATTCGCCCCAATCGTGATGGTGGCCAGTTCAACCGCTGTGGCGGTTGGCGTGGGTGTCGCCGTCGGCGTCGTCGGCGTGGAACCGCCGCTACTGCCACCGCCGCACGCCGTCGTCAGCACCAGGGCGATCGCGGCCGCCCACCCCTTGTAACTCGTGTCCGTCATTCGTGACCGCTCCGTCATTTCCACGTTAGACCGCCTGCCGGGCCGGCAGGTTACCAGCCGCCCTAGAAAAACTTGCGCGACAGGTTGAAGCCCAGGTACCAGTCGTCACGACCGGTGCCGCCTCGCGCGACCTGCGCCAGCGTGGTCCCGAACCCGTTCGAAAAGTTGAGCTGAAACAAGTGGCCGCCGGCCCGCTGTTCGAAGCCGAAGCTGATGAGCGTGACCCCCTGCTTGTAGCCGGCCAGCCGGGGCGATGCCTCGATGAAGAGGAACGTGTTCTTTCGGGCGCGCACCCGGGCGCCGACCCCCGCCAGCAGCGTGTAGTCATCACCGGCCGGATCAAGGGCCAGGTTGGTGTTGGCGACCAGCGCCGGCTGCAAGTACAGCGCCCCTTGCTCGCCAAGTTCTCGCGACACAATCACCGCCGCCCCCGGCGAAAACTCATCGCTGAAGTTGTCGGTGCCGTCGATGTTGACGGCGATCCCGATGCCGACCGGCGCGCGCTTCTGCGACACGGCGTCGTACTGCGCCGAGAACTGAATGGTGCGGTCGGAGGTGCGATACACACCGATCTGGCCGCCGCGAAACAGGCCGTACTTGAGGTCGACGCCAATCTGGGCGCCGCTGTCGAAGCCAAACGCCCGGGCCGCCAGGTCGCCGAAGTCGCCGTCGCCGAGCGTACGCAGGAAGCGGTGGGTCAGCCGGAACGCCAGCTTGCCCTTCGGCAGGCGCAGGTTGGTCGGCATCGTGGCGACGTAGAAATCCGGTTGCGCGTGGTTGGGATCCCGGTCCGGGTCGTCGGGCGGCGCCTGGGCGGCGGCCGGCCCGGCCAGGCCGGCCACCAGCACAAAGGGCAGCAAGCAATAGACGGCGCGCTTCATCAACAGCAACTCTCCTGGCGGGACTTCCGGGCGGCGACCACGAGCATGCCCGTCATGTCGTCGTGGCCGTTCCCGCAATACTCTGAGCACAACACCGGAAACTCGCCGGGTGCCGAGGCCACGAAGTCTATCGTGACTGGCGTGCCGCCGCGCGGCACCGACTTGTCGATGCGAAACTTCTTGATGGCGATTCCGTGCACGCCGTCCGCGGACGTCACGACCAGGCGAATGCGCTCGCCTTCGCTGACCTCGATTCGGGCCGGTTCGAAGGCAAATCGTTTCGCCACCACCTCGATCACGCGTGGCTGATCTTGAGCGTCGGCGGGCTGGCCCTGAGCGAGAAGGCGAACGGCGCTGCCGTTCGCCCTCAAGTCAAAGGGCGCAGAAGCCGCGGCAGGGTCCTGCTGAGGGGACATGACTGCCACACCCAACAGGAGCGCCGTCCCCGCCGCGGCAACTGAATCAACCCAAGAGGACAGTCCCGAAGTCACCTGGTGTGGAATAAGCAAGGGTGATGCCTAAGTTGAAAGGGAGCCAACGAGCAGTCCGGCCGGGGGATGGGCCCTCGTGGTGTCCTGGTTATCCGTTCGCCCGGCGTAAGGGTTTACGGCCGGCGTAAGGGGCCTAGTCATCAATCCGGTACTTGGCGAGATAGTGGCTCAAGGCGCGCTGGCTGATTCCCATCAGCTCCGCCGCGTCCTTCTTGACCCCGCGCGCCTGGGCCAGGGCCCGCCGCATGGTCTCGCGTTCGGCCCACTCGAGGTTCGGGTGCAACTTGAGCGACGGCACGGCCGCCGCCGCCGGCGCGGCCGTGGCGCCGATCAGCCACACCGACTGACTAGTAAGCCTGGTTCCGGTTGAGAGCACGACGGCCCGCTCAATGGTGTTCTCGAGCTCACGCACGTTGCCCGGCCAGCCGTATGCGGTCAGATCGGCCATCGCCTTGTCGTCGACGCCTTCGATCTTCCTGCCGGTGCGCTCGGCAAAGCGCCGGACGAAGTGATCGACCAGCAGCGGAATGTCCTCCGGCCGCTCGCGCAGTGGCGGCATCTCGATCGGGATGACGTTCAGGCGGTAGAAGAGATCCTCGAGGAACTTGTCCTCAGCGACCAGTTGGCGCAAGTCACGATTGGTGGCGGCGATCACGCGAACGTCGACTCGCTGGGTTCGTTCCGCGCCGAGCGGCTCAAACTCCCGGTCCTGCAGCACGCGCAACAGTTTGGCCTGCACGCTGACTGCCAGCGTGCCGATTTCGTCGAGGAAGATGGTGCCGCCGTCGGCCAGGGCGAACCGGCCCTTCTTGGTGAACGAGGCGCCGGTGAATGCGCCACGGACATGACCAAACAGCTCCGATTCAAGCAGCGCCTCGGGGATGGCGGCGCAGTTCACCTTGATCATCGGCATCTGCCGCTGGCTGCTGCGCGCATGGATCGCCCGGGCCACCAGTTCCTTGCCGGTGCCGGTCTCGCCGGTCAGGAGCACGGTGCTCTTCGACTCGGCCACCCGCTCGGCGCGGGTAATGACATCGCGGATCGGCCGGCTGCGGCCGATGATGCCGTAGTGATCGAACTCGGCGTCGCGCTCGCTCAGCAGGTAGCGCAGCCCGGTGCGCGCCCGTTGATCGTCCAGGGCGTGGCGCACGAGCGCCAGCAACTCATCGACCTCGAACGGTTTCTGCAGGTAGTCGCGGGCGCCGAGCTTCATGGCCTCCACGGCGCTGTCGACGCTGCCGTGCGCCGTCATCATGACAATCGCCGGCCGTTCGGCCTCGGGGGTTGCCGCCGCCAGTTCGCGCAGGACATCGAGGCCGGTACGATCGGGCATCAGGAAGTCGATCACCAACAGGTCGAACGCGCGTTCGTTCAGGCAGCGCGCCGCCTGGCTCGCGTTGGCGGCGGTCGTGACTTCGTAGCCCTCGTCGCGCAGGGCCCGCCCGAGCGTCTTGAGGATTTTTTCCTCGTCGTCGGCGAGAAGGATGCTGCCGGCCATGTGGTCTATAGCCTAACCCGCGGCCCGGCCGGGGCGTCGCCGACCTCGACCTGGAAGTCGGTGCCGGCGCCGGGGCGGGTGACCACGCTGATCGATCCGCCCAGCCCGTCGACGATGTTCTTGGCGATGGCCAGGCCGAGGCCTGTGCCGGCCCGCTTGGTCGTGAAGTACGGATCGAAGATGCGCGCCAGGTCTTCGTCGGCGATGCCCGTGCCGTTGTCGCTGACGGTGATGGCCACCCGCCGATCGGCGGCCACGACAGTGCGCAGGCACACCTGCGCGCCGGGGACGGCTGCCACGGCATGCCGGGCGTTGGCGAGGAGGTTGACCAGCACCATGCGCAGGCGTTCGGCGTCGGTCACGAGCGGCGGCAGGCCAGTGGCGAGCGACAATGCCACGGCCGGCCCGGGGCCGGCGGCGACGGCGGCGGCGGCCTCGCGACAGACCTGGTTGACGTCAGCCGGTGCCGGGTCGAAGCGAATCGGCCGCGCGACGTCGAGCACGTCGGTGACCAGCCGGTTCAGCCGGTCCGTTTCCTCGTCGATGTCGGCCGCGGCATCGCGCACGTCGGCCGGCGTCGCACCGTCTCGGGCCAGCGTGCGCAATGCGCCCTTGATGATCATCAGCGGGTTGCGGACTTCGTGGGCGATCACGGTCGACATCCGGCCCAGTGAGGACAGCCGCTCGCGCTGCCCGGCCTCGCGCTGGAATCGCACGAGCGAGTCGATCAGCAGATTGAACGTCGTTGCCAGGGTGTGCGCATCGTCATCGTTCCAGCCACCACGGCGGCTGGTGGGAATCGTCCGCGTCAGGTCGCCGGTGTCGGCAATCTGACGCATGTGGTCGGTGATGGTGGCCAGGGGACGGGAGATGGTGCGGGCCACCGCGTAGCTGACGACAATGGCCAGGAGGGTTGCGCCGAGCGCAATTCCGCCGAGGGTGGCCTGGATGCCGCTCAGCGAGCGCAACCGCTCGCTGCGCGAGCGCAGGACGATGGCGAGGGGATCGACGGTGGCCGCGCCCAGTCCCAATGGCTGGATCAACGTGACGTATTCTTCGCTGCCGATCACCAGCCGGATGAGGCCGCTTCCCGCCAGCAGCGGTGCCAGGGCGTCGCGCGATTCGGGCAGCGACGAGGCGCGGGCGACGCCACCCATCGTGAACGCGATGTCGGCGCCGGTCAGTGCCTTGAACTCTGCCGCCCGCCGGTCGTCCAGCAGGTAGCCCACGCTGAGCACGCCCATCACGTCGGGGTTTTCGAGGCCGATCGTGACCGGGACGCTGACCACCTCCATCACCCCGCGGGGATGTGGCCAGAAGGCAGGAGCGACCTCGCCGTCGCGTGTCCAGGTCGGGCCGCCTGGCGGGAGCAGCACCGGTTGGGTGAGACCCTCTCCGGCCAGCGCCAGCAATTCACCCTGCCGGCCGGTCACCATCAACAAGTCGGCTCCCGCCTGGATGCGGTAGTCGACGGCAATCGGTTGCAGGGTCGGCGGATCGGCGAGCTCCACCACCGCCTTGAACTTCGGCAGGTCGGCGATCAAGCGCGCCGTGCGCGCCACATTGTCGAACTGCGTGCGACGTTGCACGTCCACCAGCGCGGCCGCCTCGGTCAGGTCGAGCTGCAGTTGCGCTTCGGTCTCACTGGTCAAGCGCGTGGAGACTAAGTAAACCGCCGCGCCGATCGACAGCATGGCCAGCAGCGCGCTGGCGAGAAAAATGCGATTGGTGAGTGAACCAAGCACCCGCATCACGGCACCCTAGCACTTCCTTCGAGTTCGGAAAGTATAATGCTCGCGTGTGGCTTGTCCCGTTGGTCGCGCTGGTCCTGGCGGCCAACTTCGATACCACGGATCGACAGACCCGGAGCCTGCCGCTCCCCGAGGGCCGCGCCCTGACGGTTGACGTCACCGTTGGTTCGGTGCGGATCGACGGGTGGGATCGGCCGACCGTGGAGATCGCGATCGACCGGCACGTCCCATCGCCGGCGCATCAAGCGCAACTCCCCATCGTCATCGACGACTCCCCGTCGCGCATTGCCATTCGGGCGGTGCAGGCCGATGGTGGCACCAACCCGGCGCTGCGGGTCGAGCTGGTGTTGCGGGTTCCGCGCGCGGCGTTGATCGAGCATGTTCGTGTGTTGGAGGGCCGGCTCACGATCACTGGATTGAACGGCAGCATCACCGCCGACGTGCGCCGAGGGCCGATCAATGCCAGCGGGCTGTCGGGCCGGGTGCGGCTGGAAACCGGCATCGGATCGATTACCGTGGCGGCGGCGCCGCTCGATCCGGCCGGCGTGCTGCGGCTGCGGACGTTCAACGGCGATGTGCGGCTAGGTCTAGGCCAGCGTCCGGCCCACGCGCGCATCCTGGCGTTGGCCTTGAACGGCAGCATTGCCTCCACTATTCCCCTGGCGATGAAGGACACATGGGGGCCACGGTGGGGCGAAGCGACACTGGGGGACGGCGAACCGGTGATTTCGATCGATGTCGTCACCGGGACGATCGAGATTCGCAGCCCGTAGCGCGCCGCTACTTGCGGGTGAGACGGCGCTGCGCTTCGTTGTAGCGCGACGAGTCCTGCGGGACCTTGGCGTATGCCTCGCGCGCCTTCACCGGATTGTTCAACCGGCGTTCGTAGGTCTCGCCCAGCCGGAACCAGACATCCATCGGATTGCCGGGGAAGGTGGCGCCGAGGTCCTCGAGCACTTGAGCCGACTCGGCGTGCCGGTTCATGCCGGTCAGCAGGGTCGCCAGCCGGTTACGGGCTGCCATCGATTGCGGCGCGTCGGGGAACTGCTCGATGATGGTGCGCAGCGTCACCATCGCGGCCGGCACTTCCACCTTCAGGACCGGGTCGATTTCCTTCAAGTCCTTCCGGTCGTTCTCGATCTTCAGCTTGGTATTGAGCGCCGCGGCGGCTTGCGGGCTTCCCGGGAACTCGCGGGCGACTTCACCCAGCAAGTCGCGCGACTGAATCTGCGCCCGCGGTTGCCGGACACGGCTGAGCATCATCGAGCGTCGTAACTTGCTGTCGGCCGCGCGGCGATCGCCGGCGAACCGGCTTTCAAACTCCACCAGCGCCGCCATCGCGTCGTCGATACGGCCGCCTCGTTCATGGAGCTCGGCGGCCAGCAGCGAGGCCTCGGCCCCGGCGCGCGTCCCGGGATAGTCGGTGATGATTTGCCGCAGGTCAGCGAGCGCCTGATCGTTCAGGTTGTTGGCCACCTTCGCGCGAGCCACCTCCAGCCGTTGATTGGCCTCGGCGTCAGGTGAGACCGCCGGCGCCGGCGCCGGCGTCACGGCGGCGGTCTTGGCCGCCGGCCTGGCCGTGGCGGCGCCTGCAGGCTTGGACGTTCCTGCACCGGCCGCCGATACCGGCTTGGTGGGCGCCGCGGTCGGCGCCGCAGGCACCGCTGTTGGCGCGGCCGGCACCGCGGTTGGCGCGGCCGGCGGTGCCGCGTTGTTGGGATCCGGAGCCTGCGCGACCGCAGTCGATTCCGCTGGATCGAGTGCCGGACTGTCACCGCCCCGGCTCGCGAAATATGCCCCCAGGCCGCCGGCGATAACCGCGATGGCCAGCACGGCGACGCCGGCCCCGGCCATCACCGACTTGCTGACGCCGGATTGGAGTGCGGCGGGTGGCACCTGTGCAGCGGAGGAAGAACTGGGCGCGACCGCTGGCATGGCCGCGGCGGGGGCGGACGGCTCGGCCGCCACGTGGGTGGTGCCCGACGGCACCACGACGGTGGCCGCGTCGGGACTGCTGCCGGTGGTCGGGATCGCGGCCGACCGCGATCCGGAATCGCGCCGCAGCCGCTTGAGGTCGGCGCCGAGGTCGGCGGCGGTCTGGTAACGCAGCGTTCGATCCTTCTCGAGCGCCTTGGACACGATGCGGTCGAACTCGGCCGGCACGGCGGCGTTCATGGAACTGGGCGGCGCCGGCTCGCGATTCAGAATGCCGTCGAACACGACGGCGGTCGTGTTGCCGGGAAAGCTCTGCCGCCCGGTCGCCATTTCGTAGAGGACGACGCCGAACGAGAACAGATCCGTGCGGGGATCCACTTCGTCGCCGCGCGCCTGCTCTGGCGACATGTACGCGATCGTGCCGACCGTGGTACCCGCGGTGCTGGTGAAGTGCTCGGGCACGCGCGTCTCGTTCCGGGTGTCGAGCTGCCGAGCCGAGCGGCGATAGTCTGGCGACAGCTTCGCCAGGCCGAAGTCGAGCACCTTGACCGGACCGCGGCGCGTCACGAAGATGTTGGCCGGCTTGACGTCGCGGTGGAGGATCCCTTCGGTGTGCGCGGCGTCGAGCGCATCGGCGACCTGCGCGGCGATGTCGAGCATGAGGCGCAGCTCGAGGGGGCGCCCCGACAGACGGCGATCGAGCGGGTCGCCGTCGAGCAACTCCATGGCGAGATAGAGCTGGCCATCGTGCTCGTCGAAGCCGTAAATCGTGCAGATGTTGGGATGGTTCAGCGCCGAGGCCGTGCGGGCTTCGCGCTTGAAGCGCTCGATGGCTTCGTCGCTGTCGCTGCTCGATGCCGGCAACACCTTGAGCGCCACCTGGCGGCCCAACTTGAGATCTTGAGCGCGGTACACCACCCCCATGCCGCCAGCACCCAACTGATCGACGATGCGGTAGTGCCCGAGAGTTTGGCCGATCATGGATTTCGACACGGTGCGGACGTTCATGCTATCCCCGTAACGCCTTGACAGGGAAGGGGGCTAACGGTAGAGTCTAGAATCTGAAACTCGTTTCCGCATAGTGGAATCACCTGAACCACAGCCGGCCCGGTCGGCAGGCAGTCTCACCTCGATCGACAAGGCACTCGAAGTGTGCGAAGTGCTCAGTGGCGTGCCGCGCGGCATGACCCTGTCGGACCTGGCCCGCGCGCTGCGCCAGCCGGCGTCGACGGTGCATCGGCTGCTGGCGGTGCTGCGTCGCCGCGGCTACGTCCGTCAGGACGATGAGACCCAGCGGTACGGGCTGACGTTGAAGATGCTCGATCTCAGCTTCCGCTCGCTCGGCCAGTCCGAATTGCGGCTGCATGCCTATCCGATCATGCGGGAGTACGTATTGCGGACGCCGTATCGCGGTTTCATCGCCATTCCCGCGAGCGGAGAAGTGACTTACGTCTGGAGCACCGGTCCCGACGAAGTAGCCATGCGCACGGTCTACGGCAAGGAGATGCCGGGCCACTGCGCGATCTATTTTTCGCCGCGGCAGGCGACGCGGCGCCTCAGTTGCCTGCGGCTGGCCTCGGCCTCGGAACTGGGCCGGCCTGAAGCCACCGTTGTGCGCATGGGGCCGCCGCCGATCGAACCGGACGCGTTGCAGCGGCTGTTCTGCACCTGTGCACCGGTGCGCGACTATACCGGCCAGGAAGTCGCGCGCGTCGGCGTGTTTGGCCACGGCGCCGACGACCGTCCCATCCTGACCGAACACCACCGCGGCGCGTGGGACCTGGCGCGGCGCATTTCCATGCGCCTGGGCCACGTCCCCCCCAGTGCCCTCGAAAGCACCGCATAACTGAAACTGAAACTCCAAACTGAAACTCCAAACTGAAACTCCAAACTGAAACTCCAAACTGAAACTCCAAACTGAAACTGCCAACTTTCAACTCTAGAACTTTCAACTATCGAGGATCGCCCCCATGGCCTACATCATCACGGAACCCTGCATCGGCACCAAAGACTCGGCCTGCGTCGACGTGTGCCCGGTCGACTGCATCCACCCGCGCAAGGACGAAGGCGACTTCGAGGCGGCGACCCAGCTCTACATCCACCCGGACGAGTGCATCGACTGCGGCGCCTGCGTGCCGGCCTGCCCGGTCGAGGCCATCTTCGCCCTCGATGAAGTGCCCGAAAAGTGGAAGAATTACATCGATATCAACGCCAAGCACTTCCAGAAATAATCGGTTGCCGGACCGGGCTTTGCCCTTAGAATCGGCCCATTGCCCCTCGGGTCCGCGCCCCCCGGGCGGCGTCTGTTGATCTTGTAACCGTGACGCGCTGCCAGCTGGGCGGCGCTGTGGAAGAGGATCTATGCCGATTCGACCTCGCATGGCGTTGGTGGCTGCGGCAGTGCTCGCGGCCTTGGTGACAGGTGTTCAGGGCCGCGGTCCGGCCGACGATGCGGCGCTTCAGTTTCAGCTGGGTACGCTGCTGTTCGAGGAAACACGCTATCGCGAGGCGCTGGCAGCGTTCCGCAAGGCGGTGGACGCCGACACCAAGTCCATGGCGGTCCAGGCCCGCATCGGCGTGGTCAAATCGGCGCTTCGGATCGGAGAGTTTCTCGAGGCCCAGAAAGAGGCCCAGACGCTCAAGCTGCAGGATCCCCGCAGTGCCGAGGTGCTGACCGTACACGCCGACGCGTTGTGGTCGGCCGGCCTGTTTGACGAAGCCCACCAGGAGTTCAAAGACGCGATCGCGCTGGTGCCGGACCTGTCGCGTGGCCACCATGGCCTGGCGCGGGCGCTGGCCTCGCAGAACCGGCTCGACGAAGCCCTCAACGAAGCGCAGGCCGCGCTCAAGCTGTCGCCCCGCGACGAGGAAATCCACCACACGGTCGGATCGATCTTCGAGCGCATGCGCCGCTACGAACAGGCCGCGGCGGCGTATGGCAACTACGTCAACCTCCTGCCAAACAAGGATCGCAGCGACAAGGCCTCGTGGTCGCGATCGCAAATCCGCTTTCTGCGCTCGTTTGGCGAGCGCGAGCCGATCGCGATGGACGAGGAGGCCGCCAGCGGCCTGCACACGGTTGATTTCCGGGTGATCGACGACAAGGTCATCGTCAAGGCCAAGGTCAACGGCGGGCGGATGCAGGACTTCGTGCTCGATACCGGATCGGAGCTCACCACCATCTCGCGTCAGACCGCCTCGTCTGGCGCCGTGCGTCCGATTACCTATACCCTCAGCGCCGGCGTCGGCGAGGTCGGGCTGCGCGGCTTGCAACTGGGCCGGCTCGACACCCTCGAGATCGGCACCATGAAACTGAGCAACGTCCCGGCGCTCATCAAGGCGCCGGCCCTGCGCGGCATCCCCAAGCGCGAGACCGAGAGCTTTTCACCGCTCGGACTGGGACTGTCGATGACCATCGACTACGCCACCCGCAAGCTCACCCTCGGCCGCCATTTACCCAGTGAACCGGCGGAGTTCACCCTGCCGATGCGCCACCACCGCCTGTCGATGGTGCGCGGCATGATTAACCAGACGCGGCCGACCTATTTCGTGGTCGACACCGGCGGCGAGGTGATTTCAATCAGCACCGCCACGGCCGGCGAACTCGACACCGAGTTGCCCCGCAAGATTGCGCTGCGCGTCTACGGCACGTCGGGCTGGGATCGCGACGCCTTCCTGATGCCGGGTGTGAACCTGCGCTTCCAGGACATTGCGTTCAATAATTTCGCGGTGGTGGTGCTGAACCTGCAGGCGCCGAGTGTGCTGCTCGGCTTCCAGGTGGGCGGCATTGTCGGTCACCGCTTCCTCAGCCCGTATCGGGTGTCGCTCGACCTCGACCGCAGCGAACTGCGCATGACGAAGGCGATGAACTAGGATCCGGGGGCCGGGAGCGGGGGAACGGGTGAAAGCGAAGCGTTGGCAGGATTCGACAGCCGAAACCGTTCAGGTCGTTCTACCCAACGACTCCAACCCGTTGGGCTTCATTCTCGGTGGCACGGTGATGCATCTCATCGACATCACCGGCGCGATCGCGTGCCATCGGCACACCAACATGCTGGCGCTGACCGCCGGCGTTGATTCGCTCGACTTCATTCACCCGATCAAGGTGGGCGACCTGATCCTGCTGAAGTCGCGGGTGACGTGTGTCTTCAACACCTCTCTCGAAGTCGAAGTGAACGTGTACTCCGAAGGAATTGAGAGTGGCGAGCGGAAGCTCACCAGCAAGGCCTATTTGACGTTTGTGTCGCTCGACAAGAACGGCAATCCGGCGAAGGTGCCGCCCCTGGTCGTCGAGACGCCAGAGGATGAAGAGTTGGGCCGTCAGGCCAGGGCGCGCCGCGCCGAGCGGTTGAAGCGGAAGGCTGGCGACCAGGGGCGTTGAGGTCCGACCCCCTCAAGCCCCAAGGCCCAGGCCCCACGCCCGGTTTACCAGTCGTAGCCAATCCAGAGTGAGAACTTGACCTTGCGGAAGGCCTCGCTGCCGCCGGTCTGCGCGAACACCACGTCTTCCCACTGCTTGTTCATGAGCGTCTTCCACGACCAGTCGAAGTGGACCGGGAAGCCGAGCGCGAAGGTGGCGAGGCTGATGCCGTAGGAGCCGCGGGCATCGACCAGGCGATTGCCCGATACCGGCACCGGTGCGCCGAGAATGGGGACGCCGGTGTCAGTGAAATCAACCACCGGCCGCTCGGTCGTGGTGTCGCGGCTGAAGATCTTGAACGGCGTGCCTTCAAAGTAGGCGCCGCCAACACCGGCGAACAAGGTCGCGCGCACGCCGCCCAGGACGCCGATCGGCGTCGCCATCGCGTCGATCAGCGGGAAGCGCAGCTCGACGTTGGTGAAGAAGGCGTTCTGGCCGATGAACTGCAGATACTCGTAGCCGCGCAGCTCCGAGTTGCCGCCAAAGTAGGTGTAGTCGGGGTTGGTGCCCCAGCTCTTGAAGCCGCGGGCGCGCAGCGCCAGCAGGCCATTGGCGCCCAGCCGGAAGTACTTGCGGGCGTCGCCGTCCATGGTCTGGCGGGTGAGCGAGTTGCCGACCTTGGGCGCAATCTCGTAGGACAGCCGCATGGTGCTGCCCGACAACGGGCCGAATTCGCGGAAGATGGTGGTCTCCTGCACGAACGCCGCGCCCACCGGCATCATGGTGCCGTTGTTGAAGAGCGAGCGGCCAAACTGCTGCTGCTGGTACTGGGTGGAGTAGGCCTCGAACCCGGGGTCGTTGTAGCGCTCCTGGTAGCGGCTGAACCCGCCGAACACCTCGATGCGGCGATACCGGTTGAACGGGTAGATGGCAAACAGGGTGCCGCCCTGCATGGTGCGGGTGGCGGTCGCCAGGTCGCGGTCGATCAGGCCGCTGAAGGCCGGGTCGTAGAACACGCCCTCGAGCTGGCCGTAGTAGAACTGCGTGGTGTTAAACGCCTGGGCGGCCAGCTGCAGGCGCCGCTCCATGTTGATCCAGGTGAACTGCATGGTGCGGTACTGCGAGACCGACGACACAAACAGGTTGAACTGCTGGTCGCCCAACACGTCGGAGAACACCACTTGCGTGCCGCCGAAGACGTCGCCGCCGCTCGTGACGCCCAGCGCCACCGGTGGCCGGCCTTCGAGGTAGAGCTTCTCGAACCGCCCCTTCTTCTTCTGGTTGTCGGTCACCAGCGTGTGGCTGAGCGGCGCCTGGAAGTCGACGATCGGACCGGGCGACCCGAAGTCGGCTGATGCCACTTTCGTGATTTCGTCTTTGCGGTCGAGCACGTGCAGCCCGTACTCGCCCTTGAAGTAGGTGACAAACGCCAGCTTGTTGGCGGCGCCGTCGCGCAGCACCACCGGCGACAAGTTGCCGGCCAGCGCATCGGTGTACTGCTTGAGTTCGCTGGTCTTGAGGTCCAGCGTCCACAGGTTGTAGATCTGGCCGTTCTTGGCGACCTCGGGGTCGATCGGCTCGGCCGGGTTGACCCCGGTCGAGGCGAAGACCAGCGTGTTGGCGTCGAGGAACTGGGCGCCGCTCTCGTCGTGCGTGCCAAAGGTGAGCTGCAACTTGTTGCCGCCGTCGGCGTCCATCCGGAAGATCTTCTCGTTGCCGCTCACGCGGACGAGATAGACCAGCGAGCGGCCGTCGGGCGCCCAGGTCGGCGCGTAGTTGGCGAACGGATCCTTGGTGAGGTTGGTGACCTCCTGGGTGTCGAGGTCGATGGTGAAGATGTCGGCGACGCTGTCGCGCATGCCCGAGAAGGCGATGGTCTTGCCGTCGGGCGAGAAGTCGGGCGACTCGGGGGCGTCGATGCTGTTGAGGGCCACCCGCACCTCGATTTTGCGCGACACCACGTTCTGGACGATCAGCGAGCGATCCTTCTCGGTGCGGACAAAGTAGGCCAGGCGGTCACCAGACGGCGACCACGACATCCACGGCACCGAGTTCCAGCGACCGCCGGGCGTCGCCAGGTACTCAAAGCCCATGCTCTGGTCGAAGCCGCTCGTCAGGTTGCGGATGACCGCGCCGTCCTTGGCCGAAATCAGCACGATGTCGTATTCGCGGTCGCGCCCGTTGCCGGTCATGCCGGCAATCAGATCGCCGGACGGGGAGGGCTCAATCGACAGCACGTTGGCGAACTTGCCCTTGCGCGGATCGGGCGCCAGGTCGCGGCCGTAGTCAGCGGGCCGCTCCTTGTCGCGAAACGGCCGGAAGCGTTCCTTCAGGTAGCGGTCGAACTGCTGATCCCACTCCTCGGGCGTCATCTGGAACGCCTCCTGGTAGGCATCGTCGCTGCCGCCAATGACCGAGCGCCGCAGGGCGAAGACATAGGCGCGCACGCCTTCCTTGCCCCAGCGCGATTCCATGAACTCGAAGGCGGCGTGGCCCAGGTTGTAGATCAGGCGCGGGTTGCTGAACCCGCCGTAGTCCTGCATCTCGCTCATCTTCGGCACGATGTCCGAGACCGCCGCGTCACGGACGGTCATCATGTCGAGCGGGCGCCAGTAGCCGGTCATGTAGTCCGACATGCCCTCCATGGTCCACAGCGGCATGTTGCGGCGAATCAGGCCGGTCGGGATGATGTCGAACTGGAACTGGTGGGTCAGCTCGTGGACGATCAGCCGATACAGCAGATCGGGCGGTTCGTCGATCGGCATCACCATGCGGTAGCGGCCGGGTTCGGCAAAGGCGCCGACACCCTCCTGGGCGGCGCCGGGAATCACGTTCTGCTGCCAGAACTCGCTCGCCGTCGAGAACAGGATCAGCGGCAGCTTCATCGACAGGTCGTGCTTCAGCTCGGAGCTGACATGCTGGTAGGCGCTCTCGGCGTAGCCGGCGATGCGTTCGAGGTGCGGCTCGATCTCGGGGTAGTAGTAAATCTCGAAGTGCTCGGTCTGGTAGGTGTGCCACTCGAAGCGGTCGTAGCGGATCTGGTTCTTGCCAAAGTAAGGGACGTAGCTGGTCTGCGCCTCGACGGGGGCGGGCGCCACGATGGCGACGGCCAGCACGGCGAACAGGGCCATTGCCAGTGGCGTCAAGGCGTTCCGCTGCGGGGTGCGCATAGTCTCTCCTTGGTGCATCTTACCGATCCTCGGACAATAGCCGCAAACCAGCGGCCGCCTGGCGTTCCGCAGAGCAAGATTCGATCCGCCGGGCGTCGTCCTCAAGTGGGGACGCGGCCAGAACTCCTGGGGTTCACCCCGTGCCGGACCGCCCACCGGGAATCGCCTGGCGGCCGGCGTTTTGCTGGAAGTCCGCCCGATCTTACCTGTTTAGGGGAACCGCCCCGCCCCCAGTCGCCGGATCGGGACGAATTCGCCGGTGCGGCCGGCACAGGTGACATGGCCGGGCCGGCGAACGTGGCGCCCGACCGGCGGAATGAGGCAAAATAGCTGGATGGAACAGCACGATGGTCCCCTCGACGGTTCTTCTGCTGACGCGCCCGCGGCGCCACCGGCGTCCACGCCGGGTGTTGCCGCCTCCGGCGGGTCGATGATGCGCATGGTGGCGATCGGCGCGACGGCCGTGGCCCTGCTGGGCATCAGCATCCCGTTTGTCTGGCAGACCGACGCGCTGTCCGACCCCACCGCCACGATGGCGGCGGAGGTGTCACCGGCCGCCTCTCACGAGGTGGTGGCCGACGCCGCCGCTGACAGCGGCGCGTGCATGGCCGACGCCAAGCCCGCCAACTTCGACTTCACCTTCAAAGACCTCGATGGCAAGAATGTGCCGCTGTCGACCTACAAGGGCAAGGTCGTGCTGTTGAACTTCTGGGCGACCTGGTGCGGCCCGTGCAAGGCCGAAATCCCCGGCTTCGTGGAACTCCAGGAGGAATACGGCGACCGGCTCGCGATTGTCGGCTTCTCGGTCGACGATACCGCCGAAAAGGCGCGCGCGTTTGCCACTGAATACAAGATCAACTACCCGATCCTGCTGGGCGAAGGCCGCGAGGAACTGCAGGAGGCCTATGGGCCGATCTGGGGGATCCCGGCCACGTTCCTGATCAGCAAGGACGGCAAGGTCTGCCGCAAGCACCTGGGTATCGCGCCCAAGGCGGTGTTCGACAAGGAAATCAAAGCGTTGATGTAGCGGACGGCCGGCGTCGGTAGTATGATCGACCGTATCATGCTGAAGGGATTCGCGCACGCTCGCCTCGCTTGCGGGTGCCAGCTTGGGTTTCGTGAAGGGTCAGCGGGCAGTCCCGTCCTGGTCATGCTCGAAACCAAGTCGACCGGCTGCGTGAACCCGCGCCACGTATCGGGCCTGCCGCTCTACGACTATCGCGAAGCGCTGCGTCCCTCGACGCGTCTCGGCCCTCCGGGCGAAGAAGAGTTCGAAGAAGAAAACTGAGGCGAGGCTTCAGCCTCGCCCTCCAGCAGGGCGGCCCTTCAGGGCCGCCAGTCCCTACAACTCCCGCAGCGCCGTTGGAATCGGCAGCCGCGCGGCGCGCACGGCGGGGAAGAGTCCGCCAATCAAGCCCATCACCAGGGCGTAGACCAGACCCATTACCAGCAGCTGCGGCGTCACCTGGAAGGCGAATGCCACCTGGCTGAAGGTGGAGAAGTTCATGGTCGAGGTCTGATAGCCATTGAAGGCCAGGTAGGCGCCGACGCCACCGAGGGCGCCGCCGATCGCCGCCAGCGCGAGTGATTCGGCCAACACCGACACCACGACCGACGTGGAATTAAAGCCCAGCGCGCGCAGCGTGGCGATTTCGCGCGACCGGGTCGAGACCGCGGTATACATCGTCAGGATGGCGCCGAACACCGCGCCGATGCCCATCAAGGCGGCGATGCCGAACCCCACGCCCTGAATCAGGCCGCTCAGCGCCCGTGACTGCTGCGCATAGTAGTCGGCCTCGCGCCGTACCTGCACGTTGACCTGCGGGTTGGCGGTCAGCCAATCGCGAAACGTATTGAAGCTGTCGGAGCTGTCGAGTTGTACCAGTACCGTCTGGTAGCTGTTGCCACGCCGATAGGCGCCTTGCAGGACGCGTGAGTCGCACCAGATCTCGGTTTCACTAACCCCGCCGTCGGTCTCGAAGACGCCGACGACCTTCCAGGTGTCCTGGCCCGACTTGAACTCATTGCCGACGGTCAGTCCGGCGAACTGGCCGCTGGCGCCACGCCCGACCACGATCTCGTTGGTGCCGAACTCGAACATGCGCCCCTCGATAATCGAGGCCTCGTTGCGCACTGCCAACACGGTGGGCTCGACGCCGCGCATGGGCACGTTGGCCGAGGTGTTGGTCGACTTCTTGGCAATATCGATGATCACGTAGAGTTCGGCCGAGGCGACCACGGTCTGGCCGTCGCGGCGCAGGCCGGGCGCCTGCTTGATGACGTCGACCTCGGCGCCGGCCAGGCCGCTGGTCATCTCGCTATCGGCGCCGCTGCGCATCACGATCGCGCGCGACGGCGAACCCGAGTTCTGCATCGCCGCGGTGAAGCCGGCGGCAATCGACAACACCGAGACCAGCACGACGACCACGCCGGCAATGCCGACAATCGCCACGCCGGATGACCCCAGGCGCTGGGGAATGGTGCGGAGGTTGAGCGCGGTGACTGCCAGGGTCTGGCTGATCCAATTGAACACGTCAGGCTCTCCTCAAGGCGTCGGTGATCTTCAGGTTCATGGCATTGGTCGCCGGCAGCGCGCCGGCCAGCAGGCCCAGGCCGACGATCAGGGCGCCGCCCAGCACGACGTCGCGGGTCGGCAGCACGAAGATGGGCAGCATGCCACCGGTGGGATCGCCCTGTTGCACAAACGCCCACGCCGCCGCCAGGCCGAGGCCGCCGCCCAGCACGGCAATCAGCACCGATTCACCCAGCACCAGGACCAGGATCGAGGTATTCGAGAACCCCAGGGTCTTGAGCACGCCGACTTCGCTGGTGCGCTCGCGCACCGATTGCGCCATGGTATTGGCCGCCACCAGGATCATGGTGAACAGCACGGCGATGGTGATGGCGATCATGATCGCGCCGATGTCGCCGACCTGCTTGGCGAAACCCTCGACGAAACCCTTCTCGGTGGTGGTCTTGGTTTCTGCCGATGAATTGGCGAACATCCCGTCGAACTTCGCGCCCATCTGTTGGGCCGCGCCCGGGTCGGCGATCTTGACGATGTACCAGCCGACCAGGCCGGCGCCGCCCCGGCGGTTCTCGTCCAGGTAGTCGTAGCGGAAGAAGAACTGCGTCTTGTCGACGCCGGCCTCGCCGTCGTAGAGACCGGCAATGTTGAACTCCCACACCTGGCCCTGCTTGGGTTGCCAGATGGTGCCGACGATGGGAATGCGGTCACCAACCTTCCAACCGAAGCGCTTGGCGAGGTCGACGCCGACCATCACGCCCTGGCGGTCGGCCAGCCACGCCTTCATGTGCTCGGGCGCGACCCGGTACTCCGGATAGAGCTGCATGAACGCCTCCGGCTCCACGGCAATCTGCGCGAAGAAGTTGGCCGGGTCCTGGTAGACGCCGCCGAACCACGTGTTGTGCGTAGCCAGGGCGACGCCCTCGGTGGTCTTCAGGCGATCGAGGTACGACACCGGCAGCGGCATGATCAGGCTGACCTTGTGGATCAGCACCAGCCGATCGAGGCCGGCAATGTCGACGCCAAACGAGAAGGCGCCGCGAATGGTCATCAGCAGGCCGAACAGCAGGAACGCCACGAAGATCGACAGCAGCGTGAAGATAGTGCGGATCTTCTTGCGCCACAGGCTGCTCCACAGCAGAGGGAAGAACTTCATGCGTGCGCCCCTTCCAGCAGGATGCCTTTCTCGAGATGGAGCGTGCGCTTGGCGCGCTCGGCGGCGCGGGGGTCGTGCGTCACCATGACGATGGTCTTGCCGTGGTCGCGATTGAGCGCCTGCAGCAGATCGAGAATCTCATCACCGGCCTTGCGGTCGAGATCGCCGGTCGGTTCATCGGCGAGCAACAGCGTGGGGTCGGTGACGATCGCGCGGGCAATACCGACGCGCTGCTCCTGGCCGCCCGACAGCTGGCGGGGATAGTGCTTGGCGCGATCGGCCAGGCCCACCACCTTGAGCGCGATGTCGACGCGCTTCTGGCGCTCGGCCTTCGACAGCTTGGTGAGCAGCAGCGGCAGGTCGACGTTGCGCTCGGCCGTCAACACCGGCAGCAGGTTGTACAGCTGGAAGACGAAGCCGATGTGATGCGAGCGCCAGCGCGAAAGCTGGCTGCCCGACAGGCTGGCGATGTTGGTGCCGCCGACGTCGATGGTGCCGGCCGACGGCTGGTCGAGCCCGCCCATGAGGTTGAGCAGGGACGTCTTGCCAGAGCCCGACGGCCCCATCAAGGCCAGGAAGTCGCCCTTGGGAATTTCGAGGTTGACGCCCTGAAGCACGTCGATCCGTTCGCTGCCGCGGGTGAAGTACTTGTGAACGCCGTTGACCTTGACCAGTGCTTCCATGAACTGACTCCCTGCATGGCCGGCGCTCAGGCGCCGGCCTCCTGGCATTACTTGACGATGATCTTGACGCCTTCGGCGAGCGCCGGCGGCGGCGACACCACCACGCGATCGCCGCCCTTGAGTCCTGCCGTCACTTCGATCCGGTCGCCGTCGGTGCCGCCGGTCTTGATGGCGCGGCGCTCCACCGTGTCCTGCACGACGAGAAACACGTAGCCGGCGTCGCCGTCGGAAGTGATCGCGCCCTTCGGCACCAGCGTCATGGCCTGCGCCACCGGCGCCGCCGCGTCGGCTTCGCGCAGGAACGTGACCTTGACGCCCATGTCGGGCAGAATCCGCGGGTCAAGTTCGCTGAAGCCAATGCGCACCAGCACTGTGGCCTTCTGCCGGTCGGCGGTCGGCACCACCGCAATCACCTTGGCGGGAATCTGGAAGTCCGGGTAGGCATCAAGCACCGCCGTCACCGGCTGGCCCGCGCTGACACGATTGATGTAGCTCTCGTTGACGTCGACTTCGATCTCGAGCGATCGCATGTCGACAATGGTGCTGATGCCGGTGCGGGTGAAGCCGCCGCCGGCCGAGACCGGCGAGACCATTTCGCCCGGCTGGGCATCCTTCGATAGCGCGACGCCGCTAAACGGCGCCCGAATGACCATGTCGTCGATCGCGGTCTGCTGCAGCGCGACCTGGCTTTCCGCCACCTTGATCTGTTCGCGAGTGGAATTGATCCGCGCGATCAGCGAATTCACCTCGGCCTGCGCCTGATCGATGGCCGACGGGGTCGTAAGCCCATCTTTCATGAGCTGCTGCTGGCGCTGCAGGTTGACCCGCGCTTCGGCCAGCCGCACTTCGATTTCGGGTACCGCCTGCCGCGTCGCTTCGAGTTGCGCCCGCGCCAGGGTCATGGCCGCGCGCAACGTCGAGTCGTCCAGCCGCGCCAGCACCTGGCCTTCGCGCACGGCCATGCCTTCCTCGACGTTCACCTCGATGACCTTGCCGGTGACCTTCGACGAGACGGTGGCGCGCCGCCGCGCGGTCACGTAACCGGAGGCGTTCAGCACCGAGGCCTGGGTGCCCGCGGCCCGCTCGGTGACGGTGGCGATCTCGACTTCGACCGGCCGCTCACGCGTGAGCCAATACCAGGCGCCGCCACCGGCGCCGCCCAGGATCAAGAGCAGGACCACCCATTTCACCCAGCGGCCGCCACCTGTGTTCAGGGGCTCACGCTCAATGCGCAAGGCCGACAAGTCGTCGATCGAATCAGTCACGGTTTGGCTTCCCTCGGAAACCCAAGATCATATGCGAACAAAAGGCGAAGAACAACGAATTCTTCACAACCACACTGTCATGGACGTCGATCCACGGGTCGGGGGTTCGACCGGAACCGGCCGCTGGCGGAAATTGAGGGTCGATCGGCGGGATCAGGACTTTGGCGGGTCAGAAGCCCCGCTGCTGTCCGCGGCACGGCCCGCCTGCTGGACGGCGCGGCGCAGCACGAACTCGATCTGGCCATTCAGGCTGCGCAGATCGTCGTTCGCCCAGCGCTGGAGCGCCTCCAGCAGGGCAGGGTCGACACGAAGCAGGAACGGTTTACGCTCGGCCACAAGTAATTCCCGTTCCCGCCGGGGCAGCTGGCTGCTCCCGGCGGGTGTTGCTGAGCCTGCCGACGGATGTCTGGCGGACTCCCGTCACGTTATTGATAGATGGTGCCCGTGTTAATCACCGGCTGCGTGCTGCGATCCCCGCACAGCACCACCAGCAGGTTGCTGACCATGGCGGCCTTGCGTTCCTCATCGAGCGCGATGATGCCCTTCTGGGCCAGCATTTCGAGCGCCATCTCCACCATGCCGACCGCGCCTTCGACAATCTTCTGGCGCGCGGCGATAATCGCGCCGGCCTGCTGACGCTGCAGCATGGCGGCGGCAATTTCCGGCGCGTAGGCCAGGTGGCTGATGCGCGCCTCGATGACTTCGACGCCGGCTTTGACCAGCCGGTCGCCGATCTCCCGCTTCAAATGATCGGCCACGGCCCCGGTATGCCCCCGCAGCGACACCTGCGCATCATCGTGCGCGTCGTAGGCGTAGCTGGTGGCCAGGTTGCGAAGCGCGGCCTCGCTCTGCACCTTCACGTAGTGCTCGTAGTCGTCCACCTCGAACACGGCTTCGGCGGTTTCAAAGACCTTCCACACCACGACCGCGGCAATCTCGATCGGGTTACCGTCGATGTCGTTGACCTTGAGGTGCGAGCTTTCGAAGTTGCGGATGCGCAGCGACACCTTCTTCTTCATGAGGAAGGGGTTGGCCCACCGCAGGCCCTGCTCCTTGGCGGTGCCCCTGTAGGCGCCGAACAACTGCAGCACCTTCGCTTCGTTCGGGTTGACCATGAACAGGCCCGCCAGGAAGAAGGTGGTGATGACCAGGCCGGCTATGGCAGCCAGAACCTCGGGAATCGCTTCCTCCCGGGCGTTCATGACCAGCATCCAAAGGAAACCGGCATCCACCAGGAGCAGCGTAAGCAGGACTGGCAAGCCGGGTAAACCGTTGTGGGCGCGTTCGCGAATCATCGACACAGATGTCCTCCTTGACGATTTCAATTAGATATCACATGGATATCATATGTCAAGGGCCCGACACAGATGGACGGGGCCACAGATGACGCAGATGACACAGACTGGCGGGATTTCGGACGGGGGCCGCAGATGACGCAGATGGCGCAGATGACGCAGATGACGCAGATCAGGTCCATCCAATCAGGCCAATTTCACTCAAACCGATCTGTGTCATCTGCGTCATCTGTGGCCCTGGAGTAAGGGCCCATCTGTGTCAGTCGAAGCCGATCTTGAGGTCGGCCACCAGGGGCAGGTGGTCGGAGGCCATCAGTGCCATGCGGTCGCGCGGCAGCGTGACCTTCATCACCTCGACCTGGCCTTCGTAGTAGATGTGATCCAGGTGAAGAATGGGGAAGAAGCCGGGGTAAGTCCGCCGTCGGCTCAGGTGTTGGCTGAGATCGATGCTTTGCAGCCGCTCGGCCAGTACATCTTTGGCAATGCCACGGGCCCACTCGTTGAAGTCGCCCAGGACAATCTTGGGACCGGTCACGCGGCGGTCGTGAACGAGCGAGGCCAGCCGCTCGGCCTGGTGCCGGCGCTCCAGCAGGGAGGTGCCCAGGTGCACGTTGTAGAAGTGCAACGTGTCGTCTTCGAGGCCCACGTCGACGCGCTGGACGCCGCGATTCTCACAGGTCTTCCAGGTCACGTCGTACTGCACGTGATGGCGCACGGGGAAGCGGGTGAGGACGACGTTGCCGAAAAGGGCGGTGCGCAGGTGACGGGTCGGCGCCATCACCCAGCCCATGCCGAGCGCCGCACCCAGTTCGGCGGCCTGTCCCGGCTTGAGCGGACTGGCGCCCACCACTTCCTGGAGCGCGACGATATCGGCGTCGATGGCGGCGAGGACCGCGGCAATGCGCTCGAGCCGGGTACGGCCGTCAAGGCCGCGGCCGCGATGAATGTTGTAGGTGGCGACCCGGACCGTCCGCGTGCGCCTGGACCCTGCCATCAGGCTCCATGGTAGCGGGGATCAGGGATCAGGGATCAGGGATCAGGGATCAGGGATCAGGGATCAGGGATCAGGGATCAGGGATCCCTGTAAGCTATCCCCATGGCCAAGCTGGAAAGCGAACGCGAACTGCCCTGTCCCTGCTGCGGCGCGGTCTTGACTGTCGACCTCAACCTCGGCCGCATTGTCAGTTTCGAGGCGCCGGCCAATCCCGATCGGCCCGAGCTCGATCAGGCGCACCGGATTCTGGCCGAACAGGCGGCCAAGCGCGACGCGCTGTTTGCGCAGTCGTTCGAGGCGGAGAAGAACAAGGGCGATGTCTTGTCCAAGCGCTTTGAAGAAGCGCTCAAGGAAGCGAAGAAGGCGCCGGTGTCGAAGCCGCTGCGCGGCTTCGACCTGGACTAGGGCGGAACCGGGGCGCAACCAAAGTTGCGCTCTCCTGGCGCCGGGCGTCTAGAGAAATTCGCCGGGGATCGGCTCCCACTTCTCGCGGTCCCGGTAGTAGATGGGTTTACGGTCGTCGTTCGCTTTCCGATAGGCGCGGTAGCGCTTCAGTAACTGGCGGTAGCGGCGGGTCGAGCTCTTCAGCTTCTTGTGCGGCAGGTCGATCAGCATCTGCTCGACCTTCCACACGCTCTTGTCGGTGAATCGCCAGTCGTAGTTGCCCATCGCCGTCGCCAGATTGGCCACGCCGAAGCCCTTCATGCGCCCGGTGTGGTCCACATACGCATCCATGTAGCTGCGCGCCAGCGCGCGCGGCGAGCGGAACCGGGGTTTGCGGCCATGAAGACCGGGGTCGCGCGATCGCGCCACCGAGCCCCAACGGCCGTGGTGCTGGTAGATGAAGATCACGTGGTCGAGCCAGTCCTGCGACTCGAGGCTCATCACGAGCGGCGGATAGCCATGCTGCTCGAGCACGACCGCGGTAAAGAGCGCCGCCTCCATGCAGTGCGCGGTGCCCAGGCGGACCACCGGCCGGAAGCTGTGCTGCGTCTCGCCACCCTTTTCAGTGTTGTACGGCAAGGCGTTCAGCCACCGCTGCACCTTGGCGGGGGTATTGAGCCGCGCGATCAGCGCGCGTTCAGCGCGCGAGAACTGCCGTCTTGATTTCATCGACAAGAGTGGCCGCCGACCAGGCGTTGCTGTCGTGGATGGACACGATCCGGCCGTGCGGATCGATCACGGCGGTGCGCAGGTTGTGGGTGATGGTGCCGTCCGCCTCGCGAATCACATTGACGCCGAACGTGGCTGCGAGACGATCGACCACCGCTTCGTCGGCGGTGGCAAACCGCCACACCGCTGGATCGGCGCCGGCTTTGGCCGCGTGCGCCCGCAAGGCCGCCGCATCGTCGTTTGCGGGATCGAAGCTGATCGACAGCAGCCGCAGCTTGCCCGCCACCGCCGGATCGGCCGCCGCCAGCGACTGAATCTCCGCGAATCGTCGATCCATCAAGGGACAAAACTGCGGCAACGGGCAGCGCGTGTAGATGAAGGTGACGACGATGGCCGAGCCCTTCCAGGCGGTGAGGGCCAGCGGCTGGCCGTCCTGATCGATGAGTGCGGGGGCGGCCACCTCAGCGCCGGGCTTGAGCAAGGTGACGCCGGAGGCCGCCGGGATCGTGGTGTTGGTATCCGCGGGGATCGGCGCGCTGCCCGTCTTGGTAATGGCCGAGAGCCAGGCCAGCTCGGGCGCAACCTGCAGCGTCGCGGTGATCAGATCACCCGGCGCCCGGCCGTTCAGCAGCGCCAGATCCTTCACGTGGTACGGCATGGTCATGGCCGGCATGAAGCCCTTGATGTCTTCATGCTTGACCAGGATCTCGCTGGTCTCGGGCCTGACGGCCAGCACCTGGCCGTGGAGCTCGTAGCTGCGGGTTTCAGGTGCGGCGCTGCAGGCGGCAGTCAGCAGGCCAATCAAGACGAGCGCCGATCGGGGCATCGTGACCATGATAGTCTGCGCCGGTTCCACCTCTATGGCCAATGACTTTGCATTCGAGATGGCGGCGTCGGCCGTTCGCTTCGGCGCCGGTGTCACCCGTGAAGTAGGCGCGGACCTGGCGGAACAGGGTGCACGGCGGATCCTCGTGATTACCGATCCGGTGATACGCCGGCTGGCTCCCGTGCAGGTGGTATTGGAGTCCCTCGAGGCCCACGGCCTCTCGGCGAGGCTCTACGATCGCGTCCGGGTGGAGCCCACCGACGAGTCGTTCCTCGCAGCCATCCAGTTCGCTGAGCAGCAGCCCTTCGATGCGATCGTCGCCGTCGGCGGCGGCTCCACCATCGACACCGCCAAGGCGGTGAATCTCTACACCACCTATCCGCCGGCGGACTTTCTCGACTATGTCAACCCGCCGATCGGCATGGGCCTGCCGGTGCCGGGGCCGTTGAAGCCACTGATGGCCATCCCGACCACGGCCGGAACGGGCAGCGAGACGACCGGTGTCACGATCTTTGACTTGAGCCGGATGCATGCCAAGACCGGCATTGCCAGCCGGCGGCTGAAGCCCACGCTCGGCTACCTCGACCCTGAGAACACGCGCACCATGCCGCCAGAAGTCGCGGCGTCGAGTGGGCTCGACATCCTGAGCCATGCGATCGAATCGTTCACAGCCATGCCGTTCACCGGGCGCCCGCTACCCGAACGTCCGGCGTTGCGGCCCGCCTACCAGGGGTCGAATCCGATCAGCGACATCTGGTCATTGCAGGCGTTGCGGATGGTGTCGCAATTCCTGGTGCGCGCCGTGGACGATGCCGGAGATGATGAGGCGCGCGCCCAGATGCTGCTGGCCGCCTCATATGCCGGCGTCGGCTTTGGCAACGCCGGCGTGCATTTGCCGCACGGCATGTCGTACCCCGTGTCGGGTCGCGTCAAGCAATACCACGCACCGGGCTACGCCGCGGATCACCCGCTGGTGCCTCACGGCATTTCGGTGATCCTGAACGCGCCGGCGGTGTTCCGCTTTACCGCGCCCTCGACTCCAGCGCGCCACCTGCAGGCCGCCGAGGCGCTCGGCGTCGATGTCTCGGGCGCCAGGCACCAGGATGCCGGCGCCATCCTGGCCGATCGCATCACCTGGTTCATGCAACGGCTCAAGACCCCCAACGGCCTGGCCGCGCTCGGCTACTCATCGTCTGATATTCCGGCGCTGGTCGAAGGCACACTGCCGCAGCATCGCGTGACGAAGCTGTCGCCACGCACCGCCGGTCCCGAGGAATTGGCCCGGTTGTTCGAGGAGGCGATGGTGGCGTGGTAGCGTACAAAGGTGCTGAGGTGCTGAAGTGCTGAAGTGCTGATGAGCGGGAGTGCGTGGATGATTCTGGTCGGGACCAGCGGTTACAACTATCCGGAGTGGAAGGGCAGTTTCTATCCCGCCGATCTCGCGGCGGCCAAGATGCTGCCGTATTACGCCAGCAAGTTTCGCACCGTTGAGATCAACTACACGTTCTACCGCATGCCCACCTCGAAGATCGTCGCCGGTTGGGCGGCGCAGGTGCCGGCGGAGTTCCGGTTCACGCTGAAGGCGCCCAAGCGCATCACGCACGACAAGCGCCTGCGCGCGGCGGAGGTGGCCGATTCGTTGCGGACGTTCGTCTCGGTGGCCGGTGAGCTGGGACCGCAATTGGCGGCACTCCTGTTCCAGTTGCCGCCCAACCTCAAGAAGGACATCGTCCTGCTGAACGAGTTTCTCTCGCTGCTGCCGCCCAGGACCACGGCGGCGTTTGAGTTCCGTAACCAGTCGTGGCTGGACGATGAGGTGTTCGACGCGCTGCGGGCGCGCAACATTGCGCTCTGCATCGCTGACAGCGAGGCGCGCCAGACGCCGGCGATCGCGACCGCCGACTACGCCTACCTGCGCCTGCGCGATGAAGGCTACGGCGACGCCGAGATCGCGAAGTGGAGCGAGACCGCGAAACAACTGGATGCCACCTGCTCGGACGTCTTCGTGTATTTCAAGCACGAAGACGAGGGCAAGGGGGCCGCGTTTGGACAACAGATGATGGGGCTATTGGCAGGAGGGTAGGAGACCAGGAGAAGAAATTGGCTCCTGACCGCTTGTTCTCTTGTTAGGTTCTTGGGGAAAGCACAAATGGTGAAGCAATGGTTTCTCGCCGGCGTGGTGGTTCTGAGTGGGTGTGCGCCACAACCTGCCCAACCGGCCCCACCCGCCCTGGTGGATGTCGTCGAACTCAGTGCCACTGCGGCGAAGGCGCGCATGGCGTCGGGCGAGCTCACCTCGGCCGCGCTGACGCAGGCGTATCTCGATCGCATTGCCAAGGTCGATGATGCCGGGCCGACGCTGGGCGCCGTGATCGAGGTCAACCCACAGGCGATGGCCGAGGCGGCGGCACTGGACGGCGAGCGCAACGCCGGCACGCTGCGCGGACCACTGCACGGGCTGCCAATCCTGCTGAAAGACAACATCGACGTGACGGGCATGGTGAACTCCGCCGGCTCGCTTGCCCTGGCCGAGAACCGGCCGGCCGCCGACGCGTTTGTGGCGGCGCGGCTGCGTGCGGCCGGCGCGGTGATTCTCGGCAAGACCAACCTGAGCGAGTGGGCCAACTTCCGCTCGACCCGGTCAACCTCTGGGTGGAGTTCGCGCGGCGGACAGACCAGGAACCCGTACGTGCTCGATCGCAACCCCTGCGGGTCGAGCTCCGGCACCGGCTCGGCGATTGCCGCCAGCCTCGCCTCGTTCGGCGTCGGCACGGAAACCGATGGCAGCATCATCTGCCCCGCCTCCGTGAACGGCCTGGCCGGTCTCAAGCCGACCGTGGGGCTGGTGAGCCGCACCGGCATTATTCCGATCTCGATCTCGCAGGACACCGCCGGGCCAATGGCGCGCACCGTGTCCGACGTGGCGCTGCTGCTGAACGGCATGGCGGCGGTCGACGCTGCCGACCCGGCCGGCGCGGCTGCGGCCGGCAAGATCGCGGCGGACTACACCTCGTTCCTCAAGGCCGACGCCGTGAAGGGCAGGCGCTTTGGCGTGCTGCGCCAGGCCATGGGCTATCACCCTGATGTCGACAAGTCGATGGCAACGGCCATCGAGGCCCTGAAGGCCGCGGGCGCCGAAGTGATCGATATCAAGGTGCCGACCTACAACGACTGGAACGACGCCGAGTTCAGCGTCTTGCTGTATGAGTTCAAGGACGGGCTGAATGCCTACCTGAAGAACAGCGGGTCGCCGCACCAGTCACTCGAGGCGTTGATCGCGTGGAACACGGCGAATGCGGCGAAGGCCATGCCGTTCTTCGGCCAGGAAATCTTCGAGCAGGCGCAGGCCAAGGGGCCACTCACCGAACCGGCGTATCGCAAGGCGCGAGATGAGGCGCGCCGGCTGGCAGGGAAGGACGGCCTGCTGGCCGCACTCGCGAAAGACAAGCTGGATGCCGTGATCGCGCCGAGCTTGTCTCCGGCGTGGCCGACCGACCACGTATTGGGTGATCACTTCGTCGGCGCCGGCTACGGCATGTCGGCGGTGGCCGGCACGCCAAGTCTCACGGTGCCGATCGGCGATAGCCACGGCCTGCCGCTCGGCATCACGTTCATGGGTGCCGCGTACTCAGAGGGTGAGCTGATCGGCTACGGCTTCGCGCTGGAACAGGCGACGAAGGGGAGGAAAGCGCCGGAGTACAAACCGACGCTGCCTTGAGCCTTACTTCTTCGCGGCGGAGAACGTGCCGGTGGCGAGGCCGCCGTAGTCGGCTTCGCCTTCGATTTTCGCGCCGTCGATCTTGCCCGCATAGGTGATCGTCATCGGCGACCCGTTGTACGAGATGGTGATCACCAGCGTGATCTTGCTGCCCTCGACGGCGACGCTGTCGTAGGCGCGCTCGCCCTGCGGGCTCTTGCCGACCGCGATCAGCTTGTCGCCTTCCTGGCGGACTTCCATCACCGAATTGAACGTGCCTTCAGGGGAGATCGTAGTCAGATCCCAGGTGCCGACGGCGGCATTCTGGGCCTGGGCGGCCGAAGCGGCCAGGACCAGGGCGGCGGTCGCGACGACGAGACGAAGAGTTTTCATAGTTGGGTCCTCAGAAAATCCACGACGGTTCGTTCCGCGAAGTAGCCATCATAGCCGTTCTCAACCTCCGGCTTGTCCGCTGCCCGTTCGACAAAGGCGCAGTGGCCACCATGCGAGGTTACGACGGTGGTGATGTGCGGATTGTTCCGCACCGCCGGATCGCCGAAGATGCCGGGCGGCACAAACGGGTCGTCGGCCGCGCTCAGGATCAGCGCCGGGCGGGCCACCCGGTCGATCACGCGCATGGCGCTGGCGCGGTAGTAGTAATCAGACGCGCCGTCGTAGCCGTGGTGCGGCGCCGTGTAGCGGTCGTCGAAGGTGCGGATCGACCACACCTTCCAGAGGCCGGACAGGTCGAATTGCCCGGGAAACACCCGGTGCTTGCGCCGCATGCGCGCCTGCAGGTTGCGGCAGAAGTTCCACTCGTAGATGCGGTTCTCGCGCCGTTCGATCGACTGCATGCAGGCTTCCAGTTCGATCACCGGCGAGACGGCGGCAAACGCCTTCGCCTCCGGGAACTCGCCCGCTCCCAACTCGCCGGCCAGCTTCATGGTGATGTTGCCGCCAAGTGAGTAGCCGGCGACCGCCAGTCGCGACAGCCCGTCACGATTGCGCAGTTCGCGCAGCACGAACAGGGGATCGGCGGTCAGGCCCGAGTGATACAGCCCGCGAGACAAGTGCTCGGTGCCGCCGCAGTTGCGCTGGTTCAGCCGGACGACGTTGAAACCGGCGGCGAAGGCTTTTTCGGCCAGTCCGCACATGTAGTGGGCGAGGCTGGACCCTTCGAGGCCGTGCAAGGCCAACAGCGTCGGCGCGGCCAGGCGGTCAGGCTGCCAGTTGCAATGGGCCAGCACGCGCGCGTCGGCGGCCACATCAAAGTAGCGGGGCTCAGCGGTGGCGAGCGACGGAAACTGCCGCCGGCGGGCCCAGGCATACAGCGTCATCTTGTGCCCGCCAGCCCAGCGGGGAACGGGGACGTAGGG
>JAKFYH010000057.1 GCA_021730945.1 Acidobacteriota bacterium
AAACGCCATCATCGACGGCGGCGTCGGCATCATGCCGGTCGCCATCAGCGGTACGATTACCAAGGCCGCAACCACCGTCGCCTGGATCAACATCGTCAGTGGCACCGTGTACCACATCTTGTTGCCCATCTTGATCGACGGTTCGACGACATCACCAAACATGTCGCGTGGCACTGTTCCTCCTGCTCCCTAACTGCGGGACAAACCCCGCAGGCTTGTCCGTGCGCAAAAACCTGACGCCAAAAGAGCGCCGATTATCCCAGTGGCGAACTACGACTGTCAACGTCCGAACCGGGCGACTTACGGGTCGCTCGTGTTCAATTAGACACCGGTTCCCGGGATCGGCTCCCTGAAAACGGCTCGGTACGGTCAAAAACACGAAGGGGTCAGCCCCTGCAGCCCAAGCCCGTAGGGTCTGACCCCTCACAGAATGCCCGGCGATTCTAGTCGGGCGGCAATCCCCGCGTCAACGGCCGACACCGATGAAATGGCCGCGATTACCAACATTTACAAGCACACCGATGGTGGTCACCAGGGCCGCGGATGACACCGATAACACAGATAAATGAAGTTTCTGAGTTATCGGCGTCATCTGTGGCCCTGGTCCACCGGTCTTAATCGGCGCTCTCGATGCGCATTCCGTAGAACGAGCGATACACGAAATACATGCTGACCACGAAGAACACGCCCGACAGACCCAGGGTCAGCGCGGCGCCGGTGCCGAGGTAGACGCCCAGTTCCACCGCCAGCAAGCCGAACAACGTGGTGAACTTGATGACCGGGTTCATCGCCACCGACGAGGTGTCCTTGAACGGGTCGCCGACCGTGTCGCCGACGATCGAGGCGTCGTGCAGCGGCGTGCCCTTCATCTTCAATTCGGTCTCGACAATCTTCTTGGCGTTGTCCCACGCGCCGCCGGCGTTGGCCATGAAGATCGCCTGATAGAGGCCGAACAGCGCAATCGAGATCAGGTAGCCGATGAAGAAGAAGGGCTCGACAAAGGCGAACGCCAGCGTCGAGAAGAACACGCCGAGGAAGATGTTGAACATCCCCTTCTGGGCGTAGATGGTGCAAATCTCCACCACCTTCTTGCTGTCCTCAACCGACGCTTTGGTGGCGCCATCGAGCTTGATGTTGGCCTTGATGAACTCGACTGCGCGATAGGCGCCGGTGGTCACCGCCTGCATCGACGCGCCGGTGAACCAGTAGATCACCGCGCCGCCGGTGATCAGGCCAAGCAGGAAGGGCGGGTGCAGGATCGACAACTGGGCAATCGCGGCCTGATTGGTCAATCCGCCGGTCAGCGCCATGATGATCGCGAAGATCATGGTGGTCGCGCCGACCACCGCGGTGCCAATCAGCACCGGCTTGGCGGTCGCCTTGAAGGTGTTGCCGGCACCGTCGTTCTCTTCAAGCAGCTCCTTGGCCACCTTGAAGTTGACCTTGAAGCCGTACTGCTTCTGGATCTCCTGCTCGATGCCGGGGATCTCCTCAATCTGCGACAGCTCGTAGACCGACTGCGCATTGTCGGTGACCGGGCCGTACGAGTCGACGGCAATCGTCACCGGGCCCATGCCGAGGAAGCCGAACGCGACCAGGCCGAAGGCGAAGATCGCCGGCGCCACCATCAGCAACTGGCCGTCGATCATGGCCGTCGACAGATCCAGCGACGACACCATGTAGGCCACGGTCATCAGGCCCATGATGGTCAGGCCGAGCCAGTAGGCGCTGAAATTGCCGGCCACCAGGCCCGACAGGATGTTGAGCGAGGCGCCGCCTTCGCGCGACGAAGTCACCACTTCCTTGACGTGACCGGAATGGGTCGAGGTGAACACCTTGACGAATTCCGGAATGATCGCGCCGGCCAGCGTGCCGCAGGTGACCACCGTCGACAACTGCCACCAGAGGTCGCTGTTGCCGCCGAGCGTCGGGATCAGCAGGTAGGACAGCCAGTAGGTCAGCGCCACCGAAACAATCGAGGTCAGCCACACCAGCGAGGTCAGCGGCACCTCGAAGTTCATCTTCTCGACATCGGCGTACTTGCTCTTGGCGATGGCATTGTTGACCAGGTAGGAACCCGCGGAGGCGAGCACCATGACCACGCGAATCATGAAGATCCACACCAGCAACTGCACCTGGGTCGCCGGGTCCTTCACGGCGAGCATGATGAACATGATCAGCGCGACGCCGGTCACGCCGTAGGTCTCGAAGCCGTCGGCGGTCGGGCCGACCGAGTCGCCGGCATTGTCGCCGGTGCAGTCGGCAATCACGCCGGGGTTGCGGGCGTCGTCTTCCTTGATCTTGAACACGACCTTCATCAGGTCGGAACCGATGTCCGCAATCTTGGTGAAGATGCCGCCGGCGATGCGCAGCGCCGAGGCGCCCAGCGACTCGCCAATGGCAAAGCCGAGGAAGCAGGCGCCGGCATACTCGCCCGGAATGAACAGCAGGATGGCCAGCATGAACAGCAGCTCGACCGAAATCAGCATCATGCCGACGCTCATACCCGAGCGCAGCGGGATGTCGCAGACCGGGAACGCCTTGCCGGCCAGACTGGCAAACGCGGTGCGCGAGTTGGCCAGCGTGTTGATGCGGATGCCGTACCAGGCCACGCCGTAGCTGCCGGCGATGCCGATCAGGCTGAACACGATCACAATCGCGATGCGCCCCGGCTCAAGTCCGGTCAGCGAGAAATACGCGATCATCACGGTGCCGATGAACAGCTCAAGGATCAGCAGGAACTTGCCCTGCTGGATCAGGTAGGACTTGCAGGTCTCGTAGATGATCGCCGAGACGTCGGCCATCGACTTGTGGACCGGCAGGTTGCGCACCGCGGTGTAGGTCCAGAAACCGAACAGCAGGCCGAGGACGCAGACGACCAGGCCCGACAGCAGGATCTGGTGCCCGGTCACGCCCAGGAAGTCGCCCTGATTGAGGTCGGGTAACTGGATGTTGACCTCACCACCCGGGCGGTGATGCGCCGCGTCGGCCGCCGTCTCCGGCTGTTGCGCCAGCATCACCGGCGCGGTCAGAATCGCCATCCCCACGACCAACGAGGCCGCACCCAACAGCCGGCCGGCTCTATCGAGAAGTCTCATCACCATCGTTTCCTGTCCTCGTACTGATCTGCGAGGGCAGCGCCATGCCGCCCGTTAAGAAAATCCGCACGCCATCTTCAACCGACAAATCCGGGAAGGAGGCCTGGGCCCGCGGGTAGACGACGACGTCACCGAGATACAGGTGATTGGTCGGCACATACACCGCCACCAGCGCCTCCGGCCCATTCCCACGATCGAGCGTGAATTCGCGGGTCAGGAAGCCCAGCACCAGCCCCCGCCGCGCGTCATCCACAATCACGACTTTCTTGAAGCCCGTCTCGCTGTCAGGCGAGAAGGCCGCCACCAACTGTTTCACCGGTGCATACACGGTCTTGAACAGCGGCACATTCAAGAGCCAGGCTTCTCCCTGCCGAAGGATCCGCCGGCCCAGCACGTTGGTCGCCAGCGCCCCCACCAGCAGGATTACCGCGCCGGTAATCAGCACGCCCAGCCCGGGCACTTCCCGGCCAAACAGGCTGGTCGACAGCGGGATGGCGACTGCGTCGATGAACCGGAACAACCAGCCCAAGGCGACCACCGTGATGAACAGCGGTACCGTCACCACCAAGCCGGCCAGGAAACTCCGGCGCAGCCACTGCATCATCACCTAGACCGCTCGCATCAGCAGCCACGCGAACGTGACCGCCGCCAGGACCAACCGGTAGTACGCAAAAACCGCCAACGAGTGCCCCGCAAGATACCGCAGAAAATACTTCACCGTTACGTAGCCGACGACCGCCGAGACGACCAGGCCAACCGCCATCAGGGTGACCGGCACGCCCTCGAGGCCAATCTTCGACAGCTCGTAGGCCTCCTTGACCGCCACCGCAAACACCGCAGGCAGGCTCATCAGGAAGACGAAACGGGCGGCGGTATCGCGGCGCAGGCCCTGGAACATGCTCACGATCAGGGTCGACCCCGACCGCGACAACCCGGGCGCCAGCGCCGCCGCCTGGGCCACGCCAATGGCCAGGGCCTCGCCGTAGCCGAGCGATCGGGCTTCGCGGTTCTGCCGCCCCACCCGTTCCACCCAAATCAGCCCGATGCTGCCGATGACGAGGTTCACCGCCACCACCAGCGGCGTGCGGATCCGCGCCTCGATCACGTCACCGAAGAGCCCGCCGACGATTACGACTGGGATCGTCCCAATCACAATCAGCCGGCCCATCCGCTCCCACTCGCCATCGCGACCCGTGAGCGCTCCCGGCGCGGCCAGAATCAACTGCGCGACATCGGCACGAAAGTAAGCGACGACGGCCAGCAACGTGCCGACGTGGCAGGCAGCGTCAAACGGGATGCCGAAACGGCCGGCGTCCCAGCCAAAAAATGCCCGCGCCAGGATCAGGTGGCCGGAACTGGACACCGGAAGGAACTCGGTGAGTCCCTGCACGACGCCCAGCAGCGCGGCCGCGAACAGATCCACGCGCTACGAGGTCTTGCGCGCGCCGGTCGGACGGCCCTTGGCCTGCTTGGCGCCCAGGACCGTCGCGATCGCCGCGGCAATGAAGATGGTGGAATAGGTGCCGCTCAGGATGCCCACCAGCATCGTGAAGGCAAACCCTTCAAGTACTTCGCCGCCGAACAGGAAAAGCGAGAGCACGGCCAGGAACGTGGTGCCGGCGGTGATGATGGTGCGGCTGAGGGTCTGGTTGACGCTCAGGTTGATCACCGTATCGAGAGAGTCCCGGCGCTTGTGCTTGAGGTTCTCGCGCACGCGGTCGAAGATCACGATGGTGTCGTTCACCGAGTAGCCGGTGATGGCCAGGATCGCCGCCACCACGTTCAGCGACAGGTCGTAATTGAAGTAGAACAGGAACGCCAGCGTCACCAGCACGTCGTGCAGCGTCGCCGCGATCGCGCCAATCGCGAACGCAAACCGGAAACGCAGGCCGATGTAGATGGTGATGCCAAGGATCGAGGCCAGCGTGGCGTAGATGCCCTTGCGCTGCAGGTCGGCACCGATCACCGGACCGACGATTTCCTGGCTGCGCACCTCAAAGGTGCCGAGGTTGGCCTTGGTGATCGAATCGACAATCGCGCGCGCGTTCTGCTCGAGCGCGGCCCCCTCCTCGGCCACCAGTTGCGGCACCCGAATCAGGATCTCGTTGTTGGCCGCCTCGCCGTAACTCTGGATGACGTTCTCGCCCGACATGCCGGCCGCCAGCGCCGTTCGCACCTGGTCGACACTGACCGACTGCTCGAACTTGACCACGACGATGGTGCCGCCCGAGAAGTCGATGCCGAGCGGCACGCCCTTGGTCGCCGCAAAGCCGATGCCGGCCAGCACGATCAAAGTCGAGAACGCGAGCGCGTGCCAGCGCCACTTGATGAAGTCGTAGTTGGTGTTATCGAAGATGGCCATATGACTAAATCGAAAGCTTCGCGACCTGGCGTTTTGACAGCGTCAGCTCGAACAGGGTGCGGGAAACGAAGTATGCGGTGAACACGTTGCACAAGAGGCCGATGGTCAGCGTCATCGCAAACCCGCGGATGGGACCGGTGCCGAACTGGAACAGAAAGGCCGCCGAAATCAGCGAGGCCACGTGAGTGTCGAGAATGGTCAGCAGCACGCGATCGAAGCCCGCCGCCACCGCCTGCTTGACGCCCTTGCCGGTGCCAAGCTCTTCCTTGATGCGCTCGAAGATCAGGACGTTCGAGTCAACGCCCATGCCGATGGTGAGAATGAAGCCGGCAATGCCGGGCAGCGTCATGGTGGCGCCGACATAGGCCATCAGGCCAAGCAACAGCACCAGGTTGATCCCGATCGAGATGAGCGCATTGAAGCCGGCCAGCCGGTAGTAGAACAGCATGAACAGCGTGACCAACAGCAGGCCGCCCGAGGCCGCCATCACGCCGGCACGAACCGAGTCGGCGCCAAGCGAGGGCCCCACGGTCCGTTCTTCGAGGTAGGTCAACGACGCGGGTAGCGCGCCCGAGCGCAGCACCAGCGACAGGTCCTGCGCCTGCTGGTTGCTGAAGCTGCCGCTGATGCGGCCCTCGTCATCAATCCGGCTCTGAATGGTGGCGGCCGAATACACGCGGGCGTCCATGATCACGCCGAGCATGCGGCCAATGTTGGCCTGGGTAAAGGTGCCGAACTTGCGCGCGCCTTCGTTGTTGAGCGAAAAACTGACCGCCGGGCGGTTGTTCTCGTCGAGGGTCGGCCGCGCGTTGCGCAAGTCGCGGCCGGTCACCGCGGCGACCCGGCGCACGGCGTAGTAGCCGGTGCTGGCGGGCTGGCCGGGGCCGCCGTCAATCGTGCCGGGCAGAATGTGGATATCGGGCGGCACGTTGCCGGCATACGCCTGGCGCGCCGAGGCCTCATCCGGGAACGGCCCCTGCTCGACCAGCTTCAACTCCAGCAGCGCCGTCGAGCGGATGATTTCCTTCGCCCGGTTCACGTCGGTCACGCCCGGCAACTGCACCAGAATCTGATCGGCCGCGCTGTGGCGGGCCACGATCGGCTCGGCCACGCCAAGCTCGTTCACACGGCGCTCAATCGTCTGCAGCGCCTGGTTCACGGTGTCCTCACGCAACTGGACCACGACGTTGGGCTTGAGCGTGAAGGTGTAGCCCGCGGCCCCGGATGAGCGGTCGTAGTTGACCTCCACCTCGGTGAGCGCGCCGCGGAACGCCGCATCCTGGTCCGCCGTCACGCCGGCGACGCTGAACGAGGTCGGCCCGGGAACGGTGATGGGGCCGACCGCGATGTTCGCCGTCTTCAACTGCTCAGCCAGGCGATCGGCGGCAGTCTGCGTTTCGAGACGCAGCGCGTCATCGGTCTGGACGCGCATCACCAGGTGCACGCCACCCTTCAGGTCCAATCCCAACCTGACCTTCTGATCGGGCGGATAGAACGACCAAACGGCCAGGGCGGTGACGCCAAGGATGACAAGGACTTTCCAACGAAGATTCTTCGACATGGCTTATGTATTCGGGGCTTCAACGACCGGGGCCTGGCCCTGGTAGCCGACGATGGCGGCTTTCGAAATGTCAACGCGAACGTTCTGGGCGACCTGCAGCTGGACCACCTGGTCGGTAATCTTGGCAATCGAGCCGAACAGCCCGCCGCTCGTGACGACCTTGTCGCCCACCTTGAGCCCGTCCAGGAACTCCTGGACTTTCTTCTGCTTCTTCTTCATGGGAAGCAGGATGACGAAGTAGAAAATCGCCAGTACCAGGGCAAAAGGAATGAGCTGGACGAGCGGGCTGACCTGTTGACCAGGTGACGATGCCAGCGCGAAAAGTGGTCCGATGAGGGGATCCGTCGTGGTCATGAAATCAACGCGCGGCGGGCAAAAGTCTGATGGAAATCTTGCCTGAAATCTTCGAACCTGCCGAACGCTATAGCCTCCCTAATCCGCCGCATGGTGTCAAGGTAAAAGCTCAGGTTATGCAACGTGTTAAGGGTTCCTCCGGTCATTTCTCCAGCCATAAACAGGTGCCGCAGATAGGCGCGTGAAAAGCGGCGGCAGGTGTAGCACCCACACGCCGGATCCACCGGTCCATCGTCCTCGGCATACCGCGCGTTCTTGATATTCAGGGGGCCCTGGCTGGTAAACAACTGGCCGTTGCGGGCATTGCGGGTGGGCATGACGCAGTCGAACATGTCGACGCCCCGCGCCACAGCCTCAACCAGGTCGATGGGAGTGCCCACCCCCATTAAGTAACGTGGCTGACCGGCGGGAAGATGGGGTGTGGTGTGCTCGACGGCCGCATACATGGCTTCGTTGGGCTCCCCGACACTCAACCCGCCGATCGCATAGCCTTCAAACCCAATGGATACAGTCAGTTGCGCGCTCTTCGCCCGTAGTTCCGGAAACGTCCCACCCTGCACGATGCCGAACTGGGCCTGAGAAAAGGGGCCGGGGATCTTTTCCGACTCCGATGCCGGAAACGCCCGGCCGGCCGCCCTGAGCTCCAGGAAACGATCTCGGCAGCGGCGTGCCCAACGGGCCGTCAGCTCGAGTGACGTGTCAATGATTTCCGCGGTCGAGGGCAGGGCCGGGCATTCGTCGAGCACCATGGCAATGTCTGAACCCAGGTTGGCCTGAATCTCGACAGCCTTTTCCGGAGTGAGCAAATGCGCGCTGCCGTCGTGGTGCGAACGGAAGTGCACGCCCTGCTCCTCCACCTTGCGGCGGTCGGCCAAGCTAAAGACCTGGTAACCGCCGCTGTCGGTGAGCATCGGCCGCGACCAGCCGATGAATTTGTGGAGCCCGCCGCGCCGCGCAATCAGCTCGTCCCCCGGCCGAAGGTAAAGGTGATAGGTGTTGCCCAGCACGATTTCAGCGCCCACGTCCTCGAGGTGCTGTGCCGTAAGGGCCTTGACCGCTCCCTGAGTGCCGACGGGCATGAATGCCGGCGTCTGAATAACGCCGTGCGCGGTCGTCAGGTACCCCCGCCGCGCCGCGCCGTTGGTGTGAGTAAGGGTGAACATCAGGGCTGCTTTATTGGCCGGGGGACACTGCAGATTCTGAAAAAGATCCCCGACCCCTTATTATCACTGAGTGAAGAAGTTGCGCGTGGGTGTCATTTACGGCGGCCGATCCGGGGAGCACGAAGTCTCGGTGACCTCGGCGGCCTCGATCTTCAAGTCGATTGACCGGACCCGCTACGAACCGGTGCCCATTCGCATTGAGAAGGACGGCCGGTGGACGCTGGCGGATCGGCCGCCCACGGCGTTGTCGGCGGCCGAGGTGATTCAGCAGGCCCGTCAGTCAGCCGCCCGGCCGGTGCGGGCGGGCCGCGACTCGTTGTTTGTCCCCTACCCGTCCGGCGACACGCTGATCACGGTCGAACGCCGCGGCTCGTCCGATGGCAGCACGCCGGCCGATGTCGACCGCGCGGTGGTGACAGGGCTCGGACTCGACGTGGTGTTCCCGGTGCTGCACGGACCATACGGCGAAGACGGCACCGTCCAGGGGCTGATGGAACTGGCCAACGTGCCGTACGTGGGCCCTGGCGTGCTGGCGTCGGCGGCTGGCATGGACAAGGCGGTGATGAAGGTGCTCTTTGCCGCCGCCGGGTTGCCAATCGTCGCCTCGCACGCGTTCGTGCGCGCGGACTGGACGCGCGATCGCGCTGGCGTGCTGTCGGCCCTGGCGGCGCTCGGACTTCCGCTATTTGTGAAGCCCGCCAATCTCGGATCGAGCGTCGGTATCTCGAAAGTCAAGGCCAACGCCGAATTGGTGCCGGCAATCGAGACCGCCCTGGAGTTCGATCGCAAGGTGATTGTCGAGGCCGGCGTCGCCAACGCGCGTGAGGTGGAGTGCGCGGTGCTCGGCAACGACGACCCCGAAACGTCGGTCCCCGGCGAGATCGTGCCGTCGCGGGAGTTCTATGACTACGAAGCCAAGTACCTGGACGAGGGATCCAAGAGCCTGATTCCGGCCGAGCTGCCGGCGGCGACCGTGGCTGAAGTTCAGCGACTGAGCGTGGCGGCGTTTCGCGCCATCGATGCGGCCGGCCTGGCCCGCGTCGACTTCCTGCTGGCGCGCGACACTGGCAACCTCTACGTCAACGAGATCAACACCATGCCCGGCTTCACCAGCATCAGCATGTTCGCCAAGATGTGGGAGGCCAGTGGCGTCAGCTACCCGGCGCTGGTCGACCGGCTGATTCAACTGGCCCTGGCCCGGCACGGCGAGAAGCAACGGCTGCGAACCAGCGCGCTATGACGAGGGCGCACCTGTCCTGGTGCCTAGGGTGCTTGTGGTGCCTATGGTGCCTAGGGGTGGGTGCGGGTGCCGGTGCCGAGGGACGGGGGCTCAGGGCCGACCAGGCGCGGCGCGGCATCACGGCCGCGCCCCTCGTAGCGAGTGCCTACGACCTCATTCTTGACGCACAGTTTGACCGCGTGCGGGCAGTACTGCCGGCCACTTGCGGCCCGCCTTCGATCCAGGGCCTCGACGCGACAAGTCTGGCGCCGCCGGTCGCCTGCCTGGGCCTTGAAGCCCTGAACCTGTGGTGGCAGATCCAACTGGATCCCACAAACCGCGCCCTTGATCCCGCCTTCGTCGCCAAGGTCGGCGCGGCCATCGCCGAGGCCGGGCGCATGACGGTGGCCGAACCCGAGCGTGCCGAAGCGTGGTTCTACCTCGGCGCCGCCTACGGGGTGCGTGCCCAGTGGCGGGTCCTGCGCGGCGAACGCCTGGCGGCCGCGCGCGACGGCAAGCGCATCAAGGAATCGCTCGAACGGGCACTGGCGCTCGACCCGGCGATGCACGATGCCGAGTTCGGGGTCGGCCTCTACCGCTACTACGCCGATGTCGCGCCGGCTGCCCTGCGCTTCCTGCGGTGGCTGTTGCTCCTGCCGGGCGGCAATCGCGTCGAGGGGCTGGCGCAACTGGAACGCGCTGCCAGCCTGGGCCAACTGGTGCGCGGCGAGGCCCAGTTCCAGATTCACCAGGTCTACCTCTGGTACGAGCATCGCGATCGCGAGGCGCTCGCCATCATCCAGGCGCTGCAGCAGCGCTACCCGCATAACCCGGTGTTCCACCACGTCGAAGCGGAGATCCTGGACACTTACCTGCACGACGCCGAAGCGAGCCTCCGTGCATCAGAGCGGCTGCTGGCCCTGGCGCGCGCCGGCGCGGTGAGCCAGCCGGAACTGGCCGAGACGATCGCCCGCCTGAACATGGCGCGTCAGCTCGGCGCGCTCAAGCAGAACGCCGCCGCGATCGCGCAACTCGATCTGATCATCGCGTCGCAGGCGGCCCGGCCGGCCGGCGCGCTCGCGCAGGCCGAGCGCCTGCGGCGCCAACTGCGCTAGCCGTCCTACAGATCCGCGCGCGTCGATCCGACACGTCTCCATGAGGGTGTGAGTGGAGGAGCGCGATCGGGGCGTTTGTTGACAATCACAAACGCTTTGTGCTTGACAAGCAGATTTTCTCATCCATAATCTACATCTGGTATGAGGGCGCACGGCTCAGGCCACTGATTGTGAACACGTTAAAACATTCAGCGGCTGCCATCAGGCAGAGTCACCCCCCATCAGGAGAGAACAATGGCGAAGAAGGCAAAGAAGGCGGCCAAGAAGGCCAAGAAGGCCAAGAAGCGCTAGGCCGCTACAGGGGCGGTTCTCAACAAACTGCCCCACCCTTTTCACCAAGACCGCGCGCGTGAATAACTCACGTCGCGTAACGAAGCGCGAGAACGCCGGCATGGACACGCCGAGTGCCAGGCGGCAGAGGCAAGTCGTGCAGCGGCTAGGTTCTTACGCATAACCCAACCTGAAGGGGGGGATTACAGATGGCAAAGAAAGCAGCTAAGAAGAAGGCAGCCAAGAAGGCGAAGAAGCGCTAGTCGCTTCGTCAGCCAGAAGATCGGAAGGGAGGCGCAGTCGCCTCCCTTTTTTATTGGGCTTCGCCCGAGATCAGGGCTTCGCCCGAGATCAGGGCTTCGCCCGAGATCAGGAGGCGGGGAGATCAGGAGATTCTACTGGCCGATCCAGTCGACGCCGTCCCAGATCCGGATGCGCTCGATGGTGTCCCACTGCTGCAGCCGATCGACCACGTCCATGCCTGAGATCACCTGGCCGAACACCGTGTAGCGGCCATCGAGGTGCGGCTGCGGCGAGTGGGTAATGAAGAACTGGCTCCCGCCGGTATCGGCCCAGTCGAGCGCCATGCCGACGGTGCCCCGCACATACGGCCGCTGGTTGATCTCGTCGCGAATGGTGTAGCCGGGCCCGCCTTCACCGTCGCCGCGCGGGTCGCCGTCCTGCACCACGAAATCGGAAACGACCCGGTGCAACTGGACGCCACGAAAATAGTTCTTCCGCGCGAGGGCAATGAGGTTGGCCACCGTCCGGGGGGCATCAAGCACGGCCAGTTCGATCTGGATCGTGCCCTTGCTGGTGTCGATGTAGGCCGAGGGCGAATACTCCGGCGACACGAACGTGTCGACCGCCGCCAACTCAGGCGCCAGCGGCGGCGGCGCGGGCCGCATGGCCGAAACGTCGGCGCCCGGATCGAGCTTCTTCAGTTGCTCGGCCGCGCGCAGGCGTACCGCCCAATCCTTGTCGGCCAGGGCCGCCACCAACAGCGGGCGGGCGGCACCCGGGTCGACCGCGGTCAGCGCGTCGAGCGTGGCGGTGCGGGCCACGTAGAGCCCGTCTCGCTGTGACAGCGCCAGCGCCTCGGTCAACGCCGCAGTCACGCCCGGTGCCTTGAGCGTGGCGAGCGCGCGGGCCGCCGCCGCTCGAACCACCTGGTCGTCGGCCTTCAGTCGTGCCAGCAAATCGGGAATCGCCCCGGCCGCGCCGACCTTGGCCAACGCATCGATCGCCGCGGGAATCACCCGCTGGTCGGGATCCCTCAACAAACTGGTCAGGGGCTGCTCGCCGCGCTCCCTGCCCAATTCCCCCAGCGTGGTCGCCAACGCCGCCCGCACGGACCAGTGGTCGTCCAGGTCGAGCCCGGAAATCGCCGTGATGAACGTGTCGGGGTCGGTGCGCGCCAGCGCTTGCAGCGCCGCGGAGCGCGCCGACGGCCACGATGCCGACACCAGGTCGATCAATAGATCCACCGCGCCGGGATGGCGAAGCTGCCCCAGCGCGACAATCGATTCAAGCTGCAGGTTCTGGTCGACCTGGTTGGTGGCAATCAGACGCATCAGCACCGGGGCGGCGCGAGCATCGTCCAGCCGCGCCAGGCCGCGGACGGCCTGAATGCGCACGGCCAGCGGTTCACTGGTGTTGCCGGCAATGGCGAGCAAGGGTGTGGCGGCGCGCTGGTCCTTGAGCCCGGCCAGCCCGCGGACGGCAAAGGAACGCGTCAACTGGCCATCGCCCGCCAGCAGCGCCAGAAGCGCCGGCGCCGCGCGAGGGTCATTGATACGCTGCAGTGCGTAAGCCACCGGCCACCAACGGCTGCGCGGCTGTCCGTCGCGATCGATCACGGCGGCAGCCAACGCATCGTAGGAGCCAAGCCGCACCAGGGCGTAGACACCCAGGCGGATCGCCTCTACCGGCGGCGGTTTCGGCGCGCCCATGTCGTCGGCATTGAGGCCATTGAGCGCGCCCGTGGCGACGTGGGCGGCGACCATGGCGCCCACGGCCGGCGCCGCCGGCGTGTGCGCGATCAGGCCCAGCGCCTCGGCGGCTCGCCCCTGGATCGTCGGGTCGGAGTCGGCCAGTGCCGTCAGCAGCGCCGGCGCGGCGACGGCGTCGCCGATCAAGCCCATGGCAAACGCCGCCATCTGCCGCACTTCCAGGTCCGTGTCACTCTCGAGCAGCCTGACCAGGCCGGGCACGGCAGCGGGCAATCGAACGCGGCCGGTGGCCAGCGCCGCCCGCCGACGCACGCGCGCTTCGGGATCATTCAAGAGGGCGAGCAGATCGCCGCCGCCGCCCTGCAACTGCCGTTCGTCTTCGAGTTGCAGGATCCACCGCATCTTCTGGTGGTAGGCGGTGACGGGCGGGGTCGGGCTGATCTGCGGCGTGACCGCGGGTCCGCACGCGCCGGCGGCCAGCAACGCGGCAAACGCGATCAGCACCCGGGGAGACAGCGGTTGGCTCATTGGTAGCGGCTCCCCGTCAGGTGGTGGCCGGCAGCGCGAGGTGACGCAGGGTGGCCTGGTCAATCCGTGCGCGCACGATGTTGACGCCAATTCCCGGCCCGGTCGGCACGGAAATAGTGCCGTCGGCCGCGACCTCGATCGCCGGCTCGATCAGATCCTGCTGGTAGTACCGTTTGCTGGCGGAGATGTCGCCCGGCAGGGTGAAGTTCGGCAGGCTGGCCAGGTGGATGTTGTGGGCGCGGCCAATACCGCTTTCGAGCATGCCGCCATGCCAGACAGCAATGCCGTGCGCCGCGCACAGGTCGTGCAGTTCGATCGAGGCACGATGTCCGCCGACCCGGCCGGGCTTGATGTTGATGATCTTGCAGGCCCTGGCCTCAATCGCATCGCGGGCGATGCGAACCGTATGAATCGACTCATCCAGGCACACCGGAGTCGTAATCCGCTGCTGCAACACCGCATGGTCCATCACATCGTCGTAATCGAGTGGCTGCTCAATCAGCAGCAGGCCGAAGGGGTCGAGGCGGGCGAGCAGGGCGGCATCGGCGAGCGTGTAGGCGGCGTTGGCGTCGACCTGCAGCGGAATGTCGCCGAACCTGGCCCGGATGCGCTCGACCGCTTCAATGTCCCAGCCCGGCTTGATCTTGATCTTGATGCGCTGGTAGCCGGCCGCCAGTTCGCGTTCGACCTTCTCCAGTAACTGGTCGAACGAATCCTGGATGCCGATCGAGACGCCCGAGGCGATGCGGTCGCGGGTGCCGCCCAGCACCGCGGCCAGCGGCTGGCCGGTGATGCGCGCGTAGAGATCCCAGGCGGCCATCTCGACGCCGGCCTTGGCCATGTTGTGGCCGCGGATGCGGGCGAGCGCGGGGAACACGTCGCGCGGGTGGCTGAAGTCCTGCCCAATCACCAGCGGCGCGATGAACCCCTCGGTGATGTGCCATACCGTCTCGGTAGTTTCGCTGCTGTAGTACGGATTGGCCTCGGCGACCGACTCGCCCCAGCCTTCGTGTCCGTCGCCTTCGACCCGCACCAGCACAAACGTGCGGTCGTAGCTTCGCCCGAAGCTGGTCTCGAAGAAGTGGACCAGCGGCAGCCGGCAGAGGAACAACTCGATCTTTTCGATTCTCACAGCTACAAACTATACTCGCCAGCGCAGTGGCCTTTCACTATCTCGCCATCGAAGGCCCGATCGGGGTTGGCAAGACGCGCCTGGCTGAACGCCTGGCGACCCGCCTCGAGGCAACGACGATTCTCGAAGACGCCGAGAACCCGTTTCTCACCGACTTCTACGCCGATCGGCCCGGCTCGGCGCTGCAGACGCAACTGTTCTACCTGCTGAACCGCCACCGCCAGCTCACCAGCAAGCGCCAGGCCGATCTCTTCCTCCAGTCCAGCGTGTGCGACTACGTCTTCGACAAGGACAAGATTTTCGCCTACCTGAACCTGGACGATAACGAGCTGTTCATCTACCAGCGGCTGTTCGACCTGTTGGCCAAGGACGTGCCGCCACCCGATCTGGTCGTCTACCTCCAGGCGCCCACCGAGCTGCTGCTGAAACGGCTCCGTGACCGGCCGGTGGATCCCGACGCCGACGCGCGGCCGGTGCCAGACGAGGACTACCTGCGCGAACTGAACGAGGCCTACCAGCATTTCTTTTTTCACTACTCGGCCACACCGCTCCTGGTGGTCGAAACCTCGGAGTTCGACCCCGAATCGGACGATGCGGCGCTGGACGAGCTGGTGCGGCAGATCAAGGGGATGGGCAAGGGCACGCGTTACTACATCGCGCGCAAGTAGCCCGCCGGCACCGCCGTGACGACAAACCGGAGGGTTTGTCGTAAGCTGGTCGGATATGGCTTGGTTCAAGAAGGCGCGCAAGCCGATCGCCACGCCCGAGAAGTCCAGCCGTGTCCCGGAAGGTCTGTGGGTCAAGTGTCCCGAGTGCGACACCATCATCTACACCAAGGATCTCGTCAAGAACCTGCACGTGTGCGGCAAGTGCGCCCACCACTTCCGGCTCTCGGCCACCGAGCGCCTCAAGACCCTGTTTGACGGCGAACGGTGGGAGGAACTGGCACCCAACCTCACCTCGAACGATCCGCTGAAGTTCACCGATACCAAGCCGTACAAGTCGCGGCTGGCGAACACGCAGAAGGCCACCGGCCAGAAGGACGCGGTGATTGTCGGCGTCGGCCGCATCAATGGTGTCGAGGCGGTGGTGGCGTCGATGGAGTACAGCTTCATCGGCGGGTCGATGGGGGTGGTCGTGGGCGAGAAGATCGTCCGCGGTATCGAGTTGGCGCTGGCCCGCCGGGCGCCGGTCGTCATCGTGTCGTGTTCGGGCGGCGCTCGCATGATGGAAGGCGCGTTGTCGCTGATGCAGATGGCCAAGATCTCGGCGGCGTTGGCCCGCCTGGATCGCGCCAAGCTGCCCTACATCTCGCTGCTCACCGATCCGACTACCGGCGGCGTGACGGCGAGCTTTGCCATGCTCGGCGACCTCAACATCGCCGAGCCCAAGGCCCTGATCGGTTTTGCCGGTCCGCGGGTGATCGAACAGACCATTCGCCAGAAGCTGCCTGACGGTTTCCAGCGCAGCGAGTTCCTGCTCGAACGGGGCATGCTCGACCTGGTCGTGGATCGGCGCGAACTCAAGGCGATCCTGGAGAAGACGATCCGCTTCATGAGCAGCAGCCCCGTCACCCAGCCCGAGGGCTGATGGGCGCGCTCGAACGGCTGTTCGCGCTCGAACAGTTCGGCATCAAGCTGGGGCTCGACAACATCGGCGCCATCATGGCGGCGCTCGACCATCCGGAACGGGCGTGGCGCTCGGTCCATATCGCCGGCACCAACGGCAAGGGATCGGTCGCCGCGATGGTCGAACGGGGCCTGCGGGCGGCCGGGCTCAAGACCGGCCGCTACACCTCGCCACACCTCGACAGCATTGAAGAACGGGTGGCGATCAACGGCGAGCCGGTCGACCGCGAGACCTTCGTCGCCGCCACGGGCGTGGTGTTCGAGGCAGTGGATCGCGCCACCACGGCGGGCACGCTGACGGTCGTGCCGACCTTCTTCGAGGTGTCCACCGCGGTAGCTTTCGAGATTTTCCGCCAGGCGCGGGTGGACGTCGCGGTGGTCGAGGTCGGCCTGGGCGGGCGCTTTGACGCCACCAACGTGCTGGCGCCGGAGATTACCGCGATCACGTCGATCGCGCTCGACCACGAACGCCATCTTGGCAGCACGCTGTCGGCGATTGCCTTCGAAAAGGCCGGCATCGCCAAGGCCGGCACGCCGCTTGTGATTGGCCGGCTGCCTGGAGAGGCGGCGCGCCGGATCGTCACGGTGGCGGCCGCGGCCGGCGCGCCGGTGATCGACGCGCACGCGACGACCAATGATCGGGTCTACCCGCCGCTGAAACTGGCGTTGCCAGGGCGCCATCAACTGGAGAATGCCGCCGTGGCGATCGCGATACTCGAGGCGTGGTCGGCCCGCGTGTCGCTGGTGCCGACGAGCGCGGTGATCACCGGCTTGACCGAATGCCGGTGGCCGGGGCGCCTCGAGTGGCTGCGCCTGCCGGACGGCGGGGAGCTGCTGATTGATGCGGCGCACAACCCGGCCGGGGCCGCGGCGCTCTCCACGTATCTCCAGGACACCAGCCTGGCGCCGATCCCGATCGTGCTGGCGGTGATGGAGGACAAGGACCTGGCGGCCATGGTGGCGCCCCTGGCCGCGGTCGCCGCGTCGTGGGTCGCGACCACCGTGCCGCACACGCGCGCCCGGCCGGCCGACACCCTGGCCGAGGCATTGAGGGCGCTGACACCGGCGGTCGACGTTCGGGCAGCAGCGGATCCGGAAACAGCCGTCGCGCTGGCGCTGTCGGGTTCAAAGCGGGCGGTCGCCGCCGGATCGATCTACCTGATCGGCCCGCTCCGCTCGCGCCTGCTCGCAAGCGGCGCCTCGATTATGAATCTGTAACTGCAACTGCAACTGCAACTGAAACTGCAACTGAAACTGCAACTGAAACTACCAACTTTCAACTTTCAACTTTCAACTTTCAGCTCCCCGTTCTGATATTCTCGCTCTATCCGTGCGGTATCGCCTTTCCATCGTCCTGGCGTGCGCAGTCATGAGCCTCGTCGCGCGGCCGGCCGCGGCCCAGATTGTGCCCGGCTGGAACACCAAGCAGTTCGCGCTCGAACGCATTGATGCCGACCGCGTCCGCCTGATGCGCGAAGTGGAGATCGAGGGCGAGACCGGCAGCGCCAATGCGGGGCAGAAGTTCTTCGCCGACGATCTCGAAATGAATCTGAAGACGGGCGAGCTCACTGCCCGCGGCAATGTGGTCTTCCAGACGCCGACCGCGCGGATTGCCGCCGAGACCGTGGTGTTCAACACCAAGACCAGGCTCGGCACCTTCACCAGCGCCACGGGCATTGCGCAACTAGGCGAGCGCGGGAAGCAGAACCAGAGCATGTTCGGGACGCTCGAACCCGACGTGTATTTCTACGGCGCGGAGATCGAGAAGATTGCCGCCGACAAGTACCGGATCAACAAGGGCGGCTTCACGACCTGTGTGCAGCCGACGCCCCGTTGGGAGATCGTCAGCGGCCGCGCCACGGTCAACCTGAACGACTACGTGGTGATGCGTAACGCGGTGGTGCGGGTCAAGAACGTGCCGGTGTTCTACCTGCCGATTCTCTACTACCCCATCCAGGAGGACGACCGCGCCACCGGCTTCCTGTTGCCGACTTACGGCGTTTCGACCTACGCCGGCTCGTCGATCAGCAACGGCTTCTTCTGGGCGGTCAACCGCAGCCAGGACCTGACGTTGTTTCACGACTGGTTCTTCACCGGCAGCACCGGCGTGGGCAGCGAGTATCGCTACCTGTTTGGACCGGCCTCGCAGGGAAATTTCCGGGCTTATTGGCTGAACGAGACCGAGTCGTTGATCAATGGCAGCCTGCGGCCGGCCCGCAAGAGCCAGATCTTCACCGGCGGGTTGAACCAGGGCCTGCCGGCCGGCCTGACCGCGCGAGCCAACGTCAACTATTCCACCGACGTCACCACTCAGCAGTTGAACAGCAACGACTTCCTGGCCGCGACCACCAGCCAGCGCACGCTGAATGGCGCGGTCTCCGGCGCGTGGGGCGGGCTCAGCCTGAATGCCGCCTACGACCGCATGGAGTATTTCTACAACGCGACTGACTCGCAGGTGACCGGACGCGGGCCCGGGTTCACGGTTTCCTATAGCGGCCGCAAGCTGCCGGCGGTTCCGGCCTACCTGTCCCTTAACGTCGACGCGGCCAACATGCTGTACATCGGCCACTCGGTCGACAAGACCAGCGGCGTCAAGACCACGGTGGACAAGAGCTTGAATCAGGTGGACGTGCTGCCGTCGCTGCGCGTGCCGCTCAGCACGCTGCCGTTTCTCACGGTCAACGCCACGGTGGCCTACCGCACCACCTATTTCAGCGAGAGCCTGGCCGCCGACCAGCGCACGCAACTGGACGAGGCGGTGACGCGCTCCTACGCCGACCTGCGGGCGGACCTGGTGGGTCCGGTGTTCTCGCGCGTCTTCTCCCCGAACAACGCGTTTGCCGAGCGCATGAAGCACGTGATCGAGCCCACGTTCTCGGTCCAGCGGCGGACCACGATCGAGAACCAGGAGCGGGTGCCCAACGTGCAGGGCCGCTACGACACGGTGATCGGCGGCACGACCCAGTTGTCCTATGGACTGGCCAACCGCCTGCTGGTGCGCAAGCGGGCGGCGGAGGGCGCCCAGGCCGGCGCGCCGCAGGAACTGCTGAACGTCTCGGTCCGCCAAAGCTATTACTCGGACGAGCGGGCCAGCCAGTACGACCCTGCCTACGGCTACAGCCAGGGCCGGCCGGCCAGTCCGTTCTCGCCGATCTCGCTGTCGGCTCGCGCCATTCCCACCCGGCCGATGGCGGTTGACTTCCGGCTCGAGTACGACCCGCGCACGGAGGCTACCTACAAGGTGATCGGCTACGGCCTGAACGGCGTGTTCCGGACCAACATGGTGGAAACCTCTGCCGGCTGGAGCAAGCAGAACTACGGCGCCTCGTCGGCCGGCCGATCGAACAACTACCTGCAGCAGAGCACCCAGTTGCGCTTCGGCGGCGGCCGTTATGGCGGCACGGTCTCGCTCAACTACGACATCGCGCGGTCGACCCTGCTTAACCACCGCTACATTGCCTTCTACAACGCCCAGTGCTGCGGGATCTCCTTTGAGTACCTGGCGTACAACTACGGCTCCGGCACGAACCTGCTGATCGCCCAGAACCGGCGGTTCAACATGTCGTTTACGCTGGCCGGGGTCGGGTCGTTTTCCAACTTCTTCGGGGCGTTCGGTGGCGGGTCGTAATAAGATCGTCTGCTGACATGAAGGGACAGATGACCGCAATCAAGGTGCTGGTGACCGGCGGCGCCGGGTTCATCGGCAGCAACTTCGTGCGCTACGGCTTGCAGGCGCATGCCGACTGGCACGTCACCAACCTGGACAAGCTGACCTACGCGGGGCGCAAGGAGAACCTGCACGACGTGATGGACAATCCCCGTCACACCTTCGTGCATGGCGACATCCTGGACGCCGCCGTCGCCGGTCCGCTGGTCGAGGCCGCCGACTACGTGGTGCACTTCGCCGCCGAGACCCACGTCGACCGCTCGATCATGGCGGCCGGCGACTTCATCAAGACCGACGTCGAAGGCTCGTTCGTGCTGCTCGAGGCGGCCCGGCGCAACCCCGGCCTGAAGCGCTTCATCCAGATTTCCACTGACGAGGTCTACGGCAGCGTGGCGGAGGGCTCAAGCACCGAGACCGATGAACTGCGGCCGCGCAATCCCTATGCGGCCAGCAAGGCCGGCGCCGACCGGCTGGCCTACAGCTACTGGGCCACGCACGACGTGCCGGTGATCGTGACGCGCGCGTCGAACAACTACGGGCCGTACCAGTTCCCCGAGAAGATCCTGCCGCTGTTTGTCACCAACCTGACCGACAACATGCCGGTGCCGCTCTACGGCGACGGCGGCAACATCCGCGACTGGCTGCACGTGCTTGACCATTGCCGCGCGCTCGACCTGCTGCTGCACACCGGCACCAACGGCGAGGTCTACAACATCGGCGGCGGCAACGAGGTCAAGAACCTCGACCTGACGCACGCGGTGCTGAAGTTGATGGGCAAGGGCACCGACCTGATCAAGCCGGTGGCCGACCGCAAGGGCCACGACCGCCGCTACAGTCTCGGCACCGCGAAGCTCGAGGGCATGGGGTGGAAGCCGCAGGTGCCGTTCGAACAGGGTCTCGCCGAAACCGTGGCGTGGTACCAGGCCAACGAGTGGTGGTGGCGGCCGATCAAGCAAGGCGATCCGGCCTACAAGGCCTACATCGAAGCGCAGTACGGCAAGCGCTGATGCCCGCGCCCGTCCTCGTCACCGGTGCGGCGGGGTTTGTCGGCAGTCACTTGCTGGAGCTGCTCGCCGCCGATCCGCCGGAGATCGTCGCCTGGCTGCGGCCGGGCACCGAGCCCCTGCTCAGGGGGACCGGCGTGCACTGGGTTACCGTCGAACTGCACAATCGCGATGAAGTGCGCGCAGCAATCGCCGACGCGCAGCCCTCGGCGATCTATCACCTGGCCGGCGTCCCGCACGTGGGCGACTCGTGGGGCCACACGCGCGAGACCTTCGCCGGCAATGTGCTGGGCACCCACCACCTGTTCGAGAGCCTGCGCCGCTCGGCGCTGTCGCCGCGCGTGCTGGTGACCAGCTCCGCCACCGTCTACTCGCCGGCCGATCACGCCTTGCGCGAAAGCGATCCGGTGTGTCCCAACAACCCCTACGGCACCAGCAAGCTGGCGCAGGAAATGGTGGCGATGAGGGCGTGGGAAGACGATGGGATCCCGGGGTTGATTGCGCGGGCCTTCAACCATGTCGGGCCGCGGCAGGCGCCGTCGTTTTTGGCGCCGAGCATTGCGAAACAGATCGCCGCGATCGAAAGCGGCAAGTTTGAACCGGTCCTCAAGGTCGGCAATCTCGAGCCCCGGCGCGACATCATGGACGTGCGCGACACGGTGCGGGCCTACCGCGCGATGATGCAATCGGCCACACCAGGCGTGCCCTACAACGTGTGCTCGGGCCAGGCAGTGCGGGTCAAGGACCTGATGGACGCGTTCATCCAACACGCGAAGGTCCCGATCCGCGTGGAGCAGGACCCCGCGAGGTTCCGGCCCAACGACACGCCGCTGCTGCTCGGCGACGTGACCCGGCTGCGCACCGATACCGGGTGGCAGCCGGAGATTGACCTTGGCCAGACGGTGGAAGACCTCCTGGAATACTGGCGCCACCAATTAGCGGCTTGACGGGCGAACAAAGAGCGAAATAATAGTCGCCGTGGCGACTTTTCCCCTGCTCTTTGACCTCGGGCGCTCGCCCACCACCCGCGACGTCGCCCGGTTGGTGAAAGACGGCGGCCTTGAGGCGCTCCCCGATGCCCGCCGCCGGGGTGATGCCGCCACCTACCAGGAAATCCGCTGCCGCTCGGCGCTCAACCGCGTGAAGGGGATGCCGTTCTTCAAGTGGACGCTCAATCCCTATCGCGGCTGCACGCACGGCTGCCACTACTGCTTCGCGCGGCGCTACCAGTCCCAACTCGAGCTCAACGCCGGCGATCACTTCGCCTCGGTGATCTTCGTGAAGACCAACTTCGTGGAGGTCTTGCGCCGGGAGTTGGACAAGCCGTCTTGGACGAAGGAGCTGGTCGGATTCGGCACCGCGACCGACCCCTATCAACCCATCGAAGGCACCTACAAACTGTCGCGCGGCGTGCTCGAAGCGCTGCGCGACGCCGCTTCGCCGGTGGGCATCGTGACCAAAGGTCCGATGATCGTGCGCGACATCGACGTGCTTCAGGACCTGTCGAAGCGCACGTCGTGCCGCATTCACATCAGTGTGCCGACGGTGGACGAGGAGGCGTGGGAGCAGCTCGAGCCGGGCGTGGCCCATCCGCTGCAGCGCTTGAAGGCCGTGCGCCAGTTGGTGGACGCCGGCCTCGACTGCGGCGTATTGATGGCGCCGATTGTGCCTGGGTTTTCGACGCACCCGGCCAAGATCGAGCGGACGATCAAGGCCATTGCCGACTCGGGCGCCCGCTCGGTGGGCGCGATGGTGATGCACCTGCAGGGCGGCACGCGCGATCACTTCATGGCGTTGCTGGCGCGGGAGTATCCACACCTCGCCGATCGCTACGAGCATCTCTACGCAGGAAAGTATCCGCCGAACAACTACACCAGGCAGGTTGATGAGGTCGTGTCGCTGATGTGGGCTCGCTACTTGGCCGAACGAAGGCCACAGCCTGTCGGTCTGTAATCTGCGCCTAATCTGCGGCTGTGGCGTCTGCGGCAAGGCGCTGAAGTAAGCCGGCAATCACCGCCGCGCGCGGCACGAGCGCCTCGATCTCGACGTGCTCATGCAGTGCGTGGGCGCCGTCGCCGATGGCGCCGAAGCCATCGAGCGTCGGCACGCCGAGCGCGGCGGTGAAGTTGCCGTCGGAGCCGCCTCCCGCGCTGCCCTCTTCCAGGGCCACCCCGATGTCCTTCGCGGCCAGCCGCGCTTGTTCAAAGAGCGCCATCACCGCGGCGGTGCGCTCGAGCGGCGGCCGGTCGAAGCCGCCGGTCACCGAAACCTCAGTGCCGGCGATGTGCGGTGACAACGCCGCCATGGCCCGTCCGACGCGTTCGGCGTCGGCGCGCGTCACGGCCCTGGCATCGATAATGGCACGCGCCTCGGCCGGCACCACGTTGGCGCGGGTGCCGCCGGCAATGACTCCGACCGTGACGGTAACGCCGCGCGCGGGATCCTGCAGCTCGTCGATGGCGATGATCTGGCGCGCCAGTTCGCGGACCGCGCTGACGCCCTTGCCCGGGTCGAGCCCGGCGTGTGCCGACACGCCACGGACCACCATCTCGAACTGACCCACACCCTTGCGACTGGTCTTGAGCGCCCCGCCCGGCAATGACGGCTCAAACACGAGGACGGCTGCGCTCCGCCCGGCCTCCGCCTCGATCAGGGCGCGCGACGTGGTGCTGCCCACTTCCTCGTCTGTGGTCCACAGCATCACCACCCGGCAGTCCTGCAATAGCCCGGCATCCATGACCGCGCGCGTCGCGAGCGTAGCGAGGCCAATGCCCGCCTTCATGTCGAACACGCCGGGGCCGTAGAGCCGGCCGCCTTCGCGCTTGAGCGGCATGGTCGCCAGTTGCCCGATCGGCCACACCGTGTCGAAGTGGCCGAGGAGCAGAATCTGCCGCGATCCCGAGCCAAAGCTCGCCCGAAGGTGGTCGCCCACCTTCGCCAAGGCTACGGCGGGCACGCCAGGAATTGAGGGCGGCAGGCGCGTCACCTCGCCTCCGAGCGCGGCGAGCCGCGCCGCCAGCTCCGCACCGCACCGGTTGACGGCCTGCGGGTCGTCGCTGGGCGATTCGATGGCCACGAGCGCCTCAATGAAGTCGAGCAGCCAGTCGCGGCGAGCTGTGCAGTAGTCGAGGAACGTGGTGGGCACGATGGGTTCTATAATAAGCCGGTGATGCAAAGGTGCTTGGGTGCTGGAGTGCTGAGGTGCTGGGGTGCTTGTGCATTCGTGCTGCTGATGAGCGTCGCCGCGCAGGCGCAGGTCCCGCAGCCATTTCCGCGTCCTAACACGCCATCGACCCAGAAACCCCCGGCACCGGCACCCGAGGCACCGGCACCCACCCCGGCACCCCAGGCACCCTTGGCACCAGCACCGTCAGGTGCGGCGAGCGAAGCGAGCGGTGCCCCAAGCGAAGCCATGTTGGGCGCACCGCTCTATCCGTCGGCGGTCTACCTGACCTCGTACGACGCCGGCCGTGGCCAGCGCTTCTACCTGTTCGGGGTCACTGTGCCGTATGCCGATCTGGTGGGGTACTACAAGACGGTGCTGAAGACCAAGGGCGATGAACTGTTCGAGGCGCCGCCCACACACCAGTTCGAGATCGCGCGTTACCGCGACGAGTCGATGGCGTTTGCGCCGAGCGTCACGATCAAGGACTACACCTACGGAGGGGCAGCCGGCTTCCCTAATCCAAGGCCAGGGGCAGAGCCGGCACGCTTCCCGACCGTGATTCAGATCGTGCCGGCACCTCGCTGACCAGCCTTACCCGCCCGACCAGCCCTAACCCTTCACGTAAATCTCGGCGCCGCTCTTCAGGAACTCTTCCGACTTCTCTTCCATCCCCTTCGCCGCCTCGGCGCGCACCTGCTGCGTCAACTCCATGCTGCAGAACTTCGGTCCGCACATCGAGCAGAAGTGCGCGACCTTGGCGCCGTCGGCGGGCAGGGTTTCGTCGTGGTACGCGCGCGCCGTCACCGGGTCGAGCGACAGGTTGAACTGATCTTCCCAGCGGAACTCAAACCGCGCCTTCGACAGCGCATCGTCCCACGCCTGGGCGCGGGGATGGCCCTTGGCCAGGTCAGCAGCGTGGGCGGCAATCTTGTAGGCAATCACGCCAGCCTTCACATCGTCTCGATTCGGCAGGCCGAGGTGCTCTTTCGGCGTGACGTAGCAGAGCATGGCGGTGCCGTACCAACCGATCATGGCGGCACCGATCGCCGATGTGATGTGGTCGTAACCCGGCGCGACGTCGGTGGTCAGAGGGCCAAGCGTGTAGAACGGCGCTTCGGCGCACCATTCCAACTGCTTCTCCATGTTCTCCTTGATGAGATGCATGGGCACGTGGCCGGGGCCTTCGTTCATCACCTGCACGTCGTATTCCCAGGCGATCTTCGTCAGCTCGCCCTGCGTCTTCAGCTCGGCGAACTGCGGCTCGTCGTTGGCATCGGCAATCGAGCCCGGACGCAGGCCGTCGCCAAGCGAGAACGACACGTCGTAGGCCTTCATGATTTCGCAGATCTCGCGGAAGTGCGTGTAGGTAAAGTTCTCCTTGTGATGCGCGAGGCACCACTTGGCCAGGATCGATCCGCCGCGCGAGACGATGCCGGTCAGGCGCTTGGCGGTCATGGGGATGTAGCGCAGCAGCACGCCGGCGTGGACGGTGAAGTAGTCAACGCCCTGCTCGGCCTGCTCGATCAGCGTGTCGCGGTAGACCTCCCAGGTCAGGTCCTCCGGGCGGCCGCCGACTTTCTCGAGCGCCTGGTAAATCGGCACGGTGCCAATCGGCACCGGCGAATTGCGCATGATCCACTCGCGGGTCTCGTGGATGTTCTTGCCGGTGGACAGATCCATCACCGTGTCGGCGCCCCACAGCGTGGACCAGCGCAACTTCTCCACCTCCTCGTCGATCGATGAGGAGACGGCGGAGTTACCGATGTTGGCGTTGATCTTCACCAGGAAGTTGCGGCCGATGATCATCGGCTCGAGTTCTGGGTGATTGATGTTGGCGGGGATGATGGCGCGACCGCGGGCCACTTCATCACGCACGAACTCGGCCGGCAGCCCTTCGCGCGAGGCGATGTAGGCCATCTCCGGCGTGATCTCGCCCTTGCGCGCGTAGTGGAGCTGGGTTACCGGCTGGCCGGCCCTGGCCGCTGCTCGCCGAGGCGCCACCCACGATTCGCGCAGTTTCGGAAGGCCGGCACGCGGATCGTGGCCCTGCGGGCCACTGGTGTCGTACAGGCGCACCGGCTTCTCGCCGCCGCCAAGCGCGACCTGCCGGAACGGCACACGCAGATTGACCGCGCCATCGGCCGTGGTCATCGCCACGTCGTCGTAAACCTTGGTGGAATTGGGATAGGCCTCTTCGTAGGTCGAGGCAACTGGTACAGGCGTGGACTTTTTCATTCCGCTCTCCCTCCGCCGGTCTGAACCGGTTTCCGCCTTCGCGGCGGTCCTGTACACCGCTTCGGCGGACAGGCAGGTTCCAGGGTGTTTCTCAATCTCGCCTCGCCGAAGCGCCCAGGATCAGGCGCGAAGGCGGGCGGATACCCCTGGCGGCTAGCTGTCCAACTTATCACGCTGAGATGGCGGCAGGCCTTCCCAGGGCCGCAGATTACGCGGATGGCGCAGACCAGCGGGCCGGCGGCGGCGAAGCCGCCGCAGACGAGGCCGGAGGCCGGTCCGAGTCGCGCGCGACGCGCGCGGCGCCGGCCCTCGTGCACTATCTGCGTCATCTGTGTCATCTGTGGCTCTGAAATCCAGTCTGTGGCTCTGAAATCCAGGCCGGCGGCAGCACTGCATCTGAGTTAGACTGCCCGTGCCTCGCCCCCCACCCATGGAACTGACCGGCCGCTCGCTCGGGCACTACCGCGTCGAGGAAGAAATCAGCCGTGGCGGCATGGGTGTTGTCTATCGGGCCACCGACACGCGCCTCAACCGCGATGTCGCCCTCAAGGTCCTTCCGCAGGAAGTCACCAGTGATGAGGATGTCCGCCGCCGCTTCCTGACAGAAGCGCAAGCGGCATCGGCGTTGGAGCATCCGCACATTGCCGTGATCCACGGCGCCGACGAAGTCGACGGCGTCGCCTACATTGCGATGGAGCTGATTCGCGGCGAAAAGCTCAGCGACCTGCTGACGCGAAGCAAGTTGCCCGCCGCGCGAGCGTTGGAACTGGCCGCCGAAATTGCCGCCGGCCTGTCGCGCGCTCACGAGAAGGGCATCGTCCATCGCGACCTGAAGCCCGCCAACGTGATGGTCACAGACGAGGGCCACGCGAAGATCATCGACTTCGGCATCGCGAAGCTGATCGAGGTGTCGTCAACGGCCGGCGCGCATACCAAGACCAGCCACGACACCGGCGTCGGCGTGGTGCTCGGCACCATGACCTACATGTCGCCCGAGCAAGCGCGGGCCGAGACGGTCGATCACCGCAGCGACATCTTTTCCTTCGGCATCCTGCTGCACGAAATGCTGGCCGGACAGCCGCCGTTCCGCGGCAAGACCGGGATTGAGACCGCCAGCGCGATTCTCCATGCGACGGCGCCGCGGCTGCCGTCTCTTGGCCCCGCGGTGATCGCCGAAGCCGGCGCCGACATCCAGCGCATTGTCGACAAGTGCCTCGCGAAGGATCCCGCCGATCGTTACCAGGGCATGAAGGATGCGGTGGTCGACATCCGCGCCGCAAGACGACGACTCGACACGGGTCCGCAGGCCGCTGCCGCACCGGCGGCACCCGCGGCAATGCGAGTACCGACGTGGGGCTGGCTCGCCGCCGCTGTCGTCGTGGTGGCGATTGCCGGCATCGTGCTGTTCACGCGAGCCGGCAGCACGGCGAGTGAATCGGTGGCCACGGGTGGGTCGGGCAAACCTTCGGTCGCCGTCCTCTATTTCGACAACACCACCGGCGACAAGGAACTCGACTGGATGCGCACCGGCATTACCGAGATGGTGGTGACCGACCTGTCGCAGTCGCAGGGCCTTGAAGTGGTCGGCACCGACCGCCTTTACGGCATCCTCGCCGAGCTCAATCGCCAGGACGACCGCATGCTGTCGCCAGAGGCCATCAGCGAGGTCGCGGCACGCACGGGTGTGACCAACGTCGTGGTGGGCAGCTACGTACGATCGGGTGATGCCATCCGGATCAACGTGCGCGTGCAGGACGCCAAGACCGGCCGCGTCATCTCGTCGGAGCGCGTCGATGGCACGAGCACTTCGGCGCTGTTCTCCATGATCGATGACCTGTCGAGCCGTATTCGAACGAAGTTCGAAGGTCTGCGGGCGGAGGCGTCACTTCTGACCGCGCCTGGGACCAACTCGGCACGGGGGGCAGAGTGGCGCGGCGTGGAGGGGGTGACCTCGTCCTCGATCGAAGCGTTCCGCTTTTACTCGGAGGGCATCGTCTTTCATAACCGCGGCCAGGGGGTCCCGGCCCTGGCCCTGTTCGAAAAAGCCGTCGCCATCGACCCGTTGTTCGCGATGGCCTACTTGAAGATGGCCGTCATCGAGCAAAACCGGGGTGAACTGGCCCGACGGAATAAGTACAGTGCCGAGGCTTTGAAGCTGGCGGACCGCCTGACACCGCGGGATCACGCCTACATCGAGGCCGTCTACTACCAAGGTGTCCCGGGGGCTACGGCAAAGACGATTGCGGCCTATGAACGGTGCGTCAGTATCGATCCGACTCACGACGGGTGTCGCAACAACCTGGCGCTGCAGTACAACGGACTCGAACGGTACGCCGAAGCCGTGGCGCAGTTCGAACCAATGGTTCAAGCCGGTGTCGCCCTCATCAACCCCTACCCCAATCTTGCTGGAGCTTATCGGGCGCTGGGCCAACCTGAAAAGGCAGTGGCGGTGATGGAGGGGTACGTGAAACGTAACCCCGAGAACCCAGCCGCGCTGGGCCCACTCGGCGCCGCGTTGATTGGCGCCGGGCGGCTGGACGAGGCGATTCGAGTGCTGGACAAGGCCCGGATGCTTGACCCGACCGAGCAAGGTTTCGTCAGCACCACTGTGGTTACACACCTTTTGCGCGAGGACTGGAGCGCAGCGAGGACCGCCGGAGACACGCTGGCAAGGTTTACGACGGACGTCGGCCGTCATAATGGAGCGCTGGCGCACGCCGCCTTGAATGGATTCCTCGGCCGAGCTGCCGAAGCGGTGAGCTGGGCGGAGCGCGCGGCCCAGGCCGACAAGGCCAACGGATCGAGAAGCTCCGTTGGCTATCAGATCCTGGGGCAGACGCTGTTGGCGCGTGGGCAGAACGCTGCCGCGGTGGCTGCCCTGACGAAGGCCGTGGCCGAAGGCAAGGGGGCGCCCGAAGAGGGGAACGCCCTCGTCTACCAGGCGTGGGCGCTCTCTGCAGCTCGCCGGCCCGCGGAGGCCGAGGCCGCCATCGCCGCGCTGGTATCGAAGGCCGAGCCGCTAGCTCCAGTGCGGGATGGAAGGCAGGCCAACTTTGCGCGTGGTCTCGTCATGCTTGCCCGCGGCGAAGCCGCCGCGGCGGTCCAGCCGCTGCAGGATGCCGCGGCCGCCCTGACCCCGCGATCGGGCGGACCGAACGCACGCAGCTGGCACTTGCCGATCTGGTCTGCGCTTGGTCAGGCGCTGCTCGAGTCAGGCAGGGCCGACGAAGCCAGACCGTGGTTCGAGAAGGTGGCGGGCAGCGGTTACGAGCGTGCTCGCCAGCCCATCGACTTCGTCCGCAGCTTCTACTTCCTCGGCCGCATCTACGAACAACAGGGCGATGCCGCCAAGTCGCGCGAGGCCTATCGCCGCTTCGTCGGCTACTGGAAAGACGGCGACCTCGACCGCGAGCGGATCGCGGAAGCGCAGAGAAAAATCGCCAATTAGTGAGGCCTGAAAATCTGCGTAATCTGTGTCATCTGCGGCCCTGATTACTTGACGGGCCTTCCATCGGCGTCGAGGATGGCGACGTTGACGTAGAACCGGTCGGTCGCGACCTTGAACGCGTCCTTGCCCGCGCCCCACGCCATCGACTTCCAGTCGGTCGTTGGCTGAATCATCTGCCACTTCGCCGGATCGCCAGCCTTGATCGACATCGCGAACCCGCGCTCGTCGGCGTTCCAGCGGTATGACACGCGCTTTGCGGCATCGTCAAACGTCAGCTCGAGCGCCGGCAGGTTCGCGCGACGCAGGTACTGATCGAAAATCGGCGTCAGGTCCTGCTTCAACTCGGCGTTGAAGAAGCGGACGATGTCCTCGGTCATGATGTTCTGGTACTTGAAGCGTTCGAACGTGCCCTGGATCAGCTTCCACCACCGGGCATCGTCGTTGACGGCGTTGCGCAGGGTGTCAAGGAACAGCGCGCCCTTGAAGTACATGTCCTGGTTTGGCGTGCGATGGATGCCGCGCTGGGTGATGATCGGCTCCTTGTTGCCGACTTTGGATTTGTAGCCCCCGGCATACTTGATGGCATCCTCGCGCCCGAATAGCGCCTCGACGTAGATGAATTCGAGGTAATTACACCAGCCCTCCTGGATCCACATGTCCGAGACGTCGGCGGCGGAGATCGCGTTGCCGAACCACTCGTGGCCGCTCTCGTGGATGATGATGAAGTCGAACTTGAGGCTGACGCCAACGCCGGTCCAGTCGCGTTCGAGGTAGCCGTTCGCATAGCGATTGCCGTAGGTGACGGCGCTCTGGTGTTCCATGCCCGAGTACGGCACCTCGATCAGCTTGAAGCCGTCTTTCGGGAACGGGTACTTGCCGACGTACTTCTCGAAGGCCTCCATCATCGGCTTGGCCTGGGCGAACTGGACCTTGGCCTTCTCCAGGTTCCCCGGCAACACGAAGTAGTCCATGGTCAGATCGCCGAAGGTTTCGGAGAAATGCGCGTACTCCGCGATGTTGAGCGAGACGTTGTAGGAGTTGATCGGGTAGTGGACCCGGTAATCCCAGCGCGTGTAGCCGTCGCCGAGGTCGGTTTTGCCCATGAAGCGGCCGTTCGAGACGTTGGTCAGGCCGTTGGGAACGGCAACACGTATGTCAGCACCCTCGGGCTCGTCGCGCCACTGGTCCTTACTCGGCCACCACGACGCCGAGCCCTCGCCTTCGTTCGCGGTGTTGATCCAGTGCTTGCCGGTAGGATCGGTCCGGAAGGCCAGGGCGCCAAACCGTCCTTCTTCCCGCGGCGAGCCGGAGTAGTGAAACTCGATTGAATAGGTTCGGCCTGCCCGCAGGGTTGCTGGAAAGTCGACATAGACGGTGTTGTGATCGCGCTCGTACTTCAGCGCCTTTGCCTCCATCTCGATCTTCTCGATGGTGTAGTTCGCGAACAGCTCCAACTGGATGCGGGTGTCGTCCTTCAGCATCTTGAAGCGGATGGTGTTCTTGCCCGAGATGAACTTCTTCTCGGGATCGACCCTGATGTCCAGGTCGTAGTGCAGCAGGTCGTTGTTGGCGCGATAGCGGCCGTACTCGCCACGCAGAATGTCGGTGCGCGTCGGCGCCCTCAACGTTGATGGCGGCTCGCGCCGCGGCGCCGCAGATTGCGCCAACACAGATCCAGGGCCACAGATGACACAGATGACGCAGAGCAAACTTCTCAAGGTGCTAAGGCGCGGGGTCATGGTCTGACATCATAAGGGAGGTGCCGCCGATCCCCCTCCCTGTCGATGCGTTCATCGACCCCATTCGCCAGACGCTCGACCGCCATCGCGCGGCCGTGCTGACGGCGGCGCCGGGGGCGGGCAAGACCACGAGGGTGCCGCCAGCGTTGGTGGACCAGGGCCGGGTGCTCCTGCTGCAGCCGCGCCGGGTGGCCGCGCGGGCCATGGCCCGGCGGATTGCCGAGGAGCGGGGCTGGACGCTGGGACAGGAAGTGGGATGGCACATCCGCTTCGACCGCAAGGCGACCTCCGACACCCCATTGCTGGTCGTTACCGAAGGCATCCTCACGGCCTACCTGCAGGACGATCCCCTGCTCAGCAACATCACCACCCTGATCGTCGACGAGTTTCACGAGCGCAGCATCCACGCCGACCTGGGGCTGGCCCTGGCCCGCCAGGCGTGGCTGGCGCGGCCCGACCTGCGCATCCTGGTGATGTCGGCGACGCTCGAGACCAGGCCGGTCTCGCGCTTCCTGGGCGACTGCCCGGTGATCGATGTGCCGGGCACAATGCATCCGCTGACCATCGACTACGCGCCCGGGCAGTCGGTGGCCGAGGCCCTCGGCGACCTCCTCCCGACTTCGCGCGGCAGCGTGTTGTGCTTTCTGCCGGGCGCCGGCGAGATTGCCCGCGCGTTGCGCGAAAGCGAAGCGGTCGCAGCCCGGCACGGCGTCGAGTTGCTGTCGCTGCACGGCTCGATGGAGCCGGCCGAGCAGGATGCGGTACTCCAGTCTGACGACGGCGCGCCTGGCCCGCCGAAGCGCCTGGCGCGAAGGCGGGTGATCCTGGCCACCAACATCGCCGAGACTTCGCTGACAGTGCCCGGCGTGTCGACCGTGATCGATACCGGCCTCCACAAGGTGGCGCGCTACAACGGCGAACGCGGTGTGGACAGCCTGACGCTCGAACGCATCACGATGGACTCGGCGGATCAGCGCGCCGGCCGGGCTGGCCGACTGGGACCGGGAACCGTGAGGCGGCTGTGGGACCAGCGTGACCGCCTGCGGCCGCACCGGGAACCCGAGGTTCAGCGCATCGACCTGGCGCAACCCGTACTGTCGATCCTCGGATGGGGCGGCGATCCGGCCACGTTCGAGTGGTTCGAGCGGCCGTCGGACGATCGCCTGGCCGTCGCACTCACGCTGCTCGAACGGCTCGGCCTGGTGCGTGACGGCCGCGCGACCGAGCAGGCGCAACTGCTGCGGCGCCTGCCCCTGCACCCCCGTCTCGCGCGCATTCTGGTCGACGGCCTCGGGTCGTTCGAGGCCGCGGCCGCGTGCGCCTGGCTGTCGGAACCAGGGCGCACCGAAGCCAGTGACCTATCAACTTCGTGCGACCTGCTGCCGATTATTGACCAGTGGCCGCGGATGCCTTTTCACCTGAAGCGCGTCGCCGAGAATCTGGAACAAAGCGCGGCGGCGCTACTCAAGGGGCGCCAGGTCAAGCATCTCGACGAAACCGACTTTCGGCGGGCCGTGTTCGCGGGCTACCTGGATCGGGTGGCCAAGCGCCGAACCGGCAACGCCGTGAAGGGGTTGCCTCCACCAGATGGCCATCGCGTGACGCTCGCGACCGGTCATGGCGCAGTGATGGGACGAGAAAGCGGCGTCCGCGATGGCGAATGGCTGGTGGCGCTCGATGTGGCGTCCGGCACGGTCCGCCTAAAGGCGGACGCCACATCTTCAAATGTAGTGTCCGGCTTTAGCCGGACCATGGCCACAGAGGCAACGGTGCGCTCGGCCTGCCGGATCGAGCCTGAGTGGCTGACGCCGACTCGCAGCGAAGTGGTTCACAGTCTCGATGCCGAATCCGGCGCGGTCAGTGCGCATGCCACCGACTGGTACGACGCGCTGGTCCTGCGTGAGCGGCGTGTGCCGGTCGATTCGGAGATCGCCGCGGCGCTGCTGGCCCAGGCCTGGCTCGACCGCGAACCCGACCCCGAGACGGCGCGCCTGTTGCTGCGCGCCGCCTTTGCCGGGCATTCGTTGGACGTGACCGCACTCGCGACCGCGGCGGCGACAGGAGCGCGAAGCTTCAAGGATCTCGACCTGATCGCGCAACTGCCGTGGGCCACCAGGCAGGCGATCGATCGCGAGGCACCCGACATGCTTGCAGTGCCCAGCGGCCGGTCGATGCGCCTGGATTACGCAGCCGACGGCTCGGTGTCAGTCTCAGTCAAGCTGCAGGAACTCTTCGGCCTGGCCGAGACACCTCGCCTCGGTCCGAAGCAGCTACCCGTCACCTTTCACCTGCTGGCGCCCAACGCCAGGCCGGTGCAGAGCACGCAAGACCTCAAGAGCTTCTGGACGACGGCGTATCAAGAGGTTCGCAAGCAGCTGCGTGGCCGTTATCCCCGGCACCCCTGGCCCGAGGATCCGTGGACCGCGACGCCGACGCACCGGACGACACGTCGCCCGCGGTGATAGACCGAGAGTCAAGCATTCAGGAGAACCTGATTCTTCTGACCTCCTGATCTTCCAACCTCCTGTTAATGGTTATCATCAGGAATGCGATTTTTTCGACTCACCATCCTGGCCGTCGTGGTTGTCGGCGCCACCGGCCTGGGTGTTGGCTGGTACCAAGCCGGCAGCGCGGCCGGACCCGAGATCACAATCACCTCTCCCGATCAGTTCCTCGGGCGTAGCGGCTCACTGCTCGCCTCAGTCAAAGCCCCCTCGGCAGTCGTGACCGCGGTTGCCACGCTTCAGCAGAACGGCCAGACGGCCAGGGTGGCGTCGTACGCTGATGACGGCAGCAGCCCGCACGAAGTGACTCTCTCGGGAGCGCTCGGCAAGGGCGCGCAACCGGCGCTCGTCAGCGGCCCGGCGACGCTCGTGGTCACGGCCTCCCGTCAAGTGTTCTTCGGACTGCGAACCGCCGAGTCCACGGTGACACGCGAATTGCAGGTCCGGCTCGACCCGCCTCGTATTGCCGTGGTCTCCCTTCACCACTTCATCAACCTGGGTGGCGCCGAGTTCGCGGTGCTGCGAGCCACACCCGAGGATGCCGCGGCCGGCATCCGGGTGGGCGAGGTCGAATACCCGGCCTATCCGGGCGCGGCGGTCGGATTGTCCGACCCCGCACTGCGCGTCGCCTTCTTCGCCCTGAAGCACGATCAGGACCTGAACGTGCGCATGGTCGCCTATGCCACCGACCTGGCGGGTAACGACGTAACGACGCCGCTCGAGCATCAACCGATAAACAAGAAGTTCCTGCAGTCGAAGATTCCGATCGACCAGCGGTTCCTGGACCGCGTGGTGCCGGCGATCGCGTCGAACACTCCAGGCCTCACTATCGACACCGGCTCGCCGGAAGGCCTGCTCAAGGGCTTTCTTGCGATCAATGGCGACCTGCGCAAGAGAAACGGCGACACCATCACTGCCCTGGCGGCGAGCAGCCGGCCGAAGATGCTCTGGACCGAGGCGTTCGCGCAGATGGGCAACTCGCAGGTGGAGTCGCGCTTCGCCGATCGCCGCACCTACTACTTTGAGGATCAGGAGATCGATCGCCAGGTCCACCTGGGCTTCGACCTCGCGTCGGTGCAGCAGGCACCGGTTCGCGCCTCCAATGCCGGCGTCGTGGTGTTTGCCGACTTCCTGGGCATCTACGGCAACTGCGTGATCGTTGACCACGGCCTGGGCGTGCAGTCGCTTTATGCGCACCTGTCGTCGATCGAGGTAAAGGTTGGTGACGCGGTGACCAAGGGCCAGGACCTGGGTCGCACCGGCGCCACCGGCCTGGCCGGGGGCGACCACCTGCACTTCACCGTCCTGCTGCAGGGCGTGCCGGTGAATCCCGTCGAGTGGTGGGACGCGCACTGGTTGCAGGACCGGGTGTGGCGGAAGATTAAGCAGGCCGGCGGCGGAGCTCGCTGACGAGCCCCGCCAGCCTTCCCACTCTGGCTCTGACTCCGGCGGTACAATGCGGCCACTTGAGTGCCTGCCTCGCCGTGGGTCAGGTCGACGGCACTTGTGCCAAAGGAGACCGATGAACCGCTCACTTCCCGCGCTGATGGCCGCAGCCCTGGTCGCCGCCGCGACGGCCTTTCCCCAGGCACAGGCGCCCAAGCTCAAGGTCCACATCTCGGTCGACATGGAAGGCGTTGCCGGCGCGGTCACCGGCGATCAGCTCGGGCCGACGGGCTTCGAGTACGGCCGCTTTCGCGAGTTCATGACGCGCGAGGCGATGGCCGCCGTCACCGCGGCGAAGGAGGCCGGCGCCACCGAGATCGTGGTGGCCGACGCTCATGGCAACGGTGAGAACCTGCTGATCGAACAGTTTCCCCCAGACGTGCGCATTGTCCGCTCGTGGCCACGCAAGCTCACCATGATGGCGGGAGTTGACGAGACGTTCGATGCGGCCATCTTCATCGGCTACCACGCCTCCACCACCAATCCGACCGGCGTGCGCGCGCACACGTTCTCGAGCGCCACGCTCACCCGGGTGGCGCTCAACGGCGTCGAGATGACCGAGGGTTCCTGGAACGCTGCCATCGCCGGGCACTTCAACGTGCCGGTCGTGATGATCTCCGGCGACGATGCGGCGATTGCCGAGGTGAGGAGCGTGATCGGCAACATCGAAGGGGCCGAGACCAAGAAGAGCCTCGGGTTCCATTCGGCCCTCACGCTGACGCCGCAGGCGGCGGTGGATCTGATCGGGCGCCGGGTGAAGGCCGCGTTAGCCCGCCGGGGGGAATTCAAGGCCTATCGTCCCGCCGGACCGGTGACGGTCGATGTGAGCTTCAAGCACTACCGCCCGGTGGAGGTGTTGGCCTACCTGCCGATGTTCGAGCGCACCAGCGCGCACTCGATCCGCTTCCGCGCGAAGGACATGGTGGAGGCGTCGTCGGTGATGGAGTTCATCGGCGAGTATGAACCCGGCCTGACCCCGTAGGGAGCCTGACTACATCATGACGATTCGCATCCTCGCCGTCGCCTTGCTGCTGCCCCTCTGGCTGCAGAACGCCAACCAGACCCCGCCTGCCGAGCAGGCGCGCATGGATGCGCAGAACGCCGCCCTGCGCGAGATGGTCAAGAACGCACCGGCGCTGCCGCTGGCTCAGGGCGCGCTGCCGATTGTGGCGCCGGCGCAGGCCGGCTGGGCCACGGGCATGGTGTCGTGGGTAGCGGCCGATCGCTCGGGCCTCGTCTACCTGCTGCAACGGGGCGAGCAGGCCGATCCCGTGATCGTGCTCGATCGCACCGGCCGCGTGGTCCGCTCGTGGGGCAAGGGTCTCTACACGACACCGCATGCGATTCGGATCGATCCGCAGGGGAACGTCTGGACCACCGACGCCGCCAGCTCGATGGTCTACAAGTTCTCGCCCGAGGGAAAGACGCTGTTGCAGATCGAGGTGGGCGGGCAACCGACGCCCTGTGGCGCGTTCTGCAGCACCACTGACGTGGCGTTCGCGCCCGACGGCCACGTGTGGATCGCCGACGGCTATCGTAACGCGCGCATCCTGGAATACTCTCCCGACGGAAAGAAGCTGCGCGAGTGGGGCAGCGCGGGGACCGGGCCGGGACAGTTCCGGCTGCCGCACTCGATCCAGGTCGACGCTGACGGTCTTGTATATGTGGCGGATCGCGAGAACGGACGCATCCAGCGCTTCGACCGCGACGGTACGTTCCGCGGAGAGTGGTCGCAGTACGGCAAGACGTTCGGCCTCGCGCTCGACGGCGAGGCGATCTGGCTGTCGACGATTCCACGCGGACCCAACAGCGCGCCTGGGTGGCTGCTCAAACTGAATCGACGGACCGGCAGCCTGCTCGGGTATGTGAACTCACAGGGAAACCACGGCATGGACGTGATGGCGAGCGGCGACCTGCTGTTGGCGCCGGGGCCGGACCTGATTCCGCAGGTGTATCGCGCGAAGCCCTAGGGGTCAGCGCGTGGCGCCGAGCTTGCGCAGTAGATCTTCGGCCGCCTTGATGCCGGTTCGGGGTGACGGCCGTCCGTCGGGCAGGGGTGGTCCCGGCAGCGTCAGCGAGAGCGGCGTCTGGCCGTCGCGGTTCACCAGGTCCAGCGTCGCGCCCCGCTCCGCCAGCAATTGAATCACCGTCGTCAGTCCCGCACCGGCGGCGGCGTGCAGCGCCGTGTCGCCGGTCAGGCTCACGTGGTTGACGGCGGCGCCGGCATCGAGCAACAGCGCGGTGGCGGCGTAGACGTCGGCCTCGGCTCGCGGGACAATCGGCTGGTCGACGTTGACGACGTTCCAGCGTTCGAGGTCGGATGGCCTGACCTCCCTCTCGACCGCAGCGCCAGCCGCGGCCAGCAGCGGCGTGGTTCCGTTGGGCAGGCCGAGTGAGACGTCCGCACCGCCGGCCACCAGCGCGCGCATGATGTCGAGTTCCAGGTAGATCGCCGCCACCGTCAGCGGCGTGGCGCCCATGAGGGTGCGGGGCAACGCCCACTGCGCCCCGAAGCGGCGGACCGGGCTGCCGTTGGTAAGCGCGAGGTCAGGATTGGCGCCCCGCCGGAGCAGCGCCTGCACCGTTGCCAGGTCGCCCCTCAAGACCGCACCATGCAGCGCCGAGTAGCCGGCACCGGCCGCGTCAGGATTCGCGCCCGCCTCGATCAGCACCCGTGCCGCCGAAGGGTGGCCGGCGAAGGCCGCCACGACCAGGGCGCTCTTGCCGTCAGCGGCCTGGTCGTTCTTGTCGGCGCCGGCGGCGAGGAGCCGCGCTATCACTTCGGCATGGCCCTCCTGGGCAGCGAACAGCAGCGCCGTGAGGCCACCCGCATCGATCTGCTTCGCATCGGCAGCGGATGTCTTCACGGCGCGCCGGGGTCCCTGGTCCAGCATCACGGTGACAGGGCGCACTCGCGAGCGCGCGTCGATCTTCGCGCCATGCTCCAGGAGTGCGGCCACCACCTCGGCGTGTCCGCGGGCGGCCGCCCACATCAGCGCGGTCTGATCGCGTTCGCCCTCGCGGGTGTTCGCGTTGGCGCTGTGTTTCAGCAAGGCGCGCACGACCGCGACGTGGCCGCCGCGAGCGGCTTCCATGAGCGGCGTGACCCCGGCCTCGGACACCGCGTCCGCGGTGGCGCCCCTGGCCAGCAAGGCAGACACGATGGTTGCGTTGCCGTTCGCACTGGCCAGGTACAGGGGGGTGATCGAGAGGTCGTTGGCGACGTTGACCCGAGCGCCGGCGGCGAGCAACAGGTCGACCAGGTCGGCGCGGTCCCCGTAGGCTGCCCAATGCAGCGCCGTGGCGCCGTCGCCTTCAGGCGCGTTGACGTCGACCTTTTGCTTCAGGAGCGCGCGAACGGCGTCGGCGTCCTGCTGTTTCACCGCGTCCACGAGGGGCACCGCGGTCAACAACAGCGCGAGCGCCCACGCGGTCACGACTGGTGCTCCCGGGCGGCCGGCCGCGCGAGATGGGTGGCGACGGGTGTCATCAATCCAGGCTGATCGGTCCCGTGCTGTTGCCGTGGCTCTCGACCGGGACGCCCAGCTTGTCGAGCAATCCCAGGTGGAAGTTCGCCAGCGGCGTGCCCGCGGCGTATTTGATGTGCCGGCCGCCGTTCAGGCGGCCGTTGGCGCCGCCGACCAGCAGAATGGGGAGATTGCGCGGCACGTGGCCGTTGCCCTCGCTCATGCCGGCGCCGTAGATCATCGCCGTGTGATCGAGGAGCGAGCCGTCACCGTCGGGAGTGGCCCGCATTTTCTCCAGGAACCTGGCGAACAGCGAGACGTGGTAGTGGTTGATCCGGGCGCACTTTTCCATGCGGACCGGATCGCGCTGGTGGTGGGAGATCGGGTGATGCGCGTCGGGCACACCGATTTCCGGATAGGTGCGGCCACTGAACTCGCGGCCCAGCATGAACGTGACGACGCGGGTCATGTCGCCCTGGTAGGCGAGCAGTTGAATGTCGAACATCAGCGCGGCGTGCTGTTCGAAGGTATCGGGCACGCCGGCCGGACGGTCGAAGACCGGCAGCTCGGCATTGTGCGCGACCGCCAGTTGAATGCGCCGTTCGACATCGCGCACGCTCTCCAGGTATCCCGAGAGCCGCAGCCGATCGGCTGAGGCCACCTGGTTGCGCAAGCCGGCCACTTCGCCCATGAGCGAGTCGAGGATGCTGCCCTTGTGCTGCATTCGCGCCCGCCGGGCGGCGGCGTCGCTGTTGGCGCCGTCGCCGAACAAACGGGTGAACGCCGCGCTCGGATCGTGTTCCATGGGCAGCGGCGAGGTGGGGCCGGCCCAGGCGATGGTCCCGGTGTAGACGCAACTGCGGCCAAAGTCGCACGAGGTGCCCGAATCCACCGATTCGAGCGCCAGCTCGAGCGACGGCAGCACCGTGCCGGTACCGAGCACCCTGGCCGCGATCTGATCGACCGAGACGCCGGCCCGCAGATTGCGGCTGGGGGTCACGTCGGTCAGGAACCGCGTGCTGGCGTCGGCGTGGTTGTTGTACTGCCGCTCGCCCGGCGGCGGCGGCGGCACGCTGTCAAGACCGCTCACCACGAGCAGGCGGTCGCGAAACGCCTCCAGGGGCTTCAACGTCGGCGAGAACTCGAACCCGGCGCCCTCGGCGGTGGGAAACCACTGGCCGGGAATCACGCCGTTGGGGACGTAGACGGCGCCGAAGCGCAGCGCCGGCGTGGCGGCCGTCTTCTCCAATGCCGTGAGCGCCGGCACCATCGCGTCGAGCAGGGGCAGCGACAGCGACACCCCCAGGCCCTTCAGCACCGTGCGCCGGGACAACGCCTTCTTCATGATCATCATGACGGGGTCTTCCTCATCTGAAACGGCGCGCTCTGGACGATCGACAGGATGATGGCCGACCAGCGATAGTCACCGGCCGACGATTCCCGCATCATCGCACGGATGGCGGGCTGATCCTGGTAGCCGACGTGGCGGCCCAGGGCATAGGTCAGCAGCTTGCTGATGAAGGTATGGACGTAGTTCTCGCGGTGGGTCAGCAGGAACGTGCGCAGGCCCTGCCCGCCGTCGATCGGCGTCCCGTCCGCGAACACCGCCGCGGCGTCGATGGCAACCCCGCTGGCCCGGGTCCGCCACCGGCCGATGGCGTCGAAGTGTTCGAGGGAAAACCCGAGCGGATCCATCCGGACGTGGCACACCGCGCAGGCCGGGTTGCGCCGGTGCGTCTCCATCTGCTCGCGCATCGACAGCGCGCGGCCGTCGGCGCCAGTGGATTCCAGCTCCGGAATGTTAGGTGGCGGTGGCGGTGGCGGCATGCCGAGCAGGTTGTCGAGCACCCAGAAGCCCCGCAGCACCGGTGCCGTGCGATCGGGATAGGACGTCACCATCAGAATGCCGCCCTGGCCCAGCAGTCCGCCGCGCGCCGGATCCGTGAACCTCACCTTGCGAAAGCGTTCCCCGTGCACGCCCTCGACGCCGTAGTGCTCGGCCAGCCGCTCGTTCAGGAACGAGTAGTCGGCGCTCAAGAGATCCACGACGCTGCGGTCCTCGCGGAACTGGTCTTCGAGAAAGAGCGACGTCTCGCGCAGGAACGCCTGGCGGAGATTCTCGTCGAACTCGGGGAAGATGTCCGGGTTGGGTTGCCAGCTCACGGCCTTGCGCACGCCGAGCCACTGGCTGCCGAAGTTGTCGACCAGCGCCGTCGCGCGGGGATCGGCCAGCATCCGCCGCACCTGCCGCGCCAGCACGCCGGCATCGGCCAGTCGTCCAGCTTCGGCGAGGTCCAGCAGCTCCGCGTCGGGAAGGCTGCTCCAGAGAAAGAACGACAGGCGCGACGCCAGCTCGAGATCGCTGATCCGGTGCACGGAGCCCGGGCGCGCATCGGTGGGTTGCTGTTCGACTCGGAACAGGAAGTTGAAGCTGACGAGCAGGCGCTCGATCGCGGATTGGATGCCGGCCTCGAATCCTCGCTCGCGCCGGCCAGTCTCGTAGAACTCAAGCAGGGTGCGCAGTTCATCCTGTGTGGCCGGCCGGCGATACGCCCGGCGCGCCAAGGTCGACAGAATGGTCCTCGCGCACGCCGTCTCGTCAGCGGCGCGAGCGGGCCGGCACGAGAAGATGGCGCGACGACTGGCCGTGTCCCCGGCGCTACCCGCCCGGTAGGGCCCGGCAATGGTGAGTGCGTCGACCGCGGCGTAGCCGTCGTATTGCTCGTCGGCGCCGCGTCCGAAGTCCACCTGCAGCGGCTGGGCCACGCCTTCCGGCTCCCACGGGCTGTCCACGAACGCGGCGGTGACCATGCGGGCGCCGGCGGCTACCGCCGCGCGCACTTCGATGCCGGCATCAGCCGCGTGCATGTAGAGCTCCCACGGTGTGTCGCCGACGATCTCACCGTTCCACGTCATCGGCCCCGGCGTGCCCTTTGCCTCCCCGCCCACGGTGAATCGATGGACGCGGGCGCCGTCAATCCGGACATCGAGGTGCTGGGGCTGCCCCATCCCGATGATGTAGTCGTAGACCTGCCGGCGCAGGCGCACGGTAAAGACGTACTCGCCTTCGAGCGGGAAGAAGTGGCGAACGGCGACGCCGCCTCGCGATCCGAACGGCATGGCCTCGCCGACGCGAACATCCTGCTCCAGCAGTTTGGGCACGCGGTAGGTCGACGAACCGGGTGCCGCGCCGAAAGACGAATCGCCGACGGCAAGCTGGCTGATGTGCCGGGCAGCGTTCAGGTAGCGTTCCAGGTGGGCCGGCGAGAGGGCGAGGCTGGCGGCGACATTATCGAACCCCTCGTCAGCTTCGTCCGGCAGCAACAGCGAGGGCGTGTCGATATCGAGTTGCAGCAGGTCGCGGACCGCGTTGGCGTATTCGGCGCGGTTCAGGCGATGCAGGCCGACGCGGCCAGGATTCGGGTTGGCGGCCGCCGCGCGGTCGAGCGCCGTGGCGAGCGTCGACATCATGACTGTCAGCGCGGCGGGATCCGGCCGCGGACGTCCCGCCGGCGGCATCTGTCCCGTCCGCAGCTTCTGCAGCACGGTCTCCCACAGTTCGGCACGATCGCCGATGTCCGCCGGGTCCAACCCGTCGAGCGACAGCCCGGCCGTACGCGCGCGGTCGTTATGACAGGCGGCACAGTGCGTGTCGATGAAGCTACGAGACGATGCCGCAGCCGCCGCCTGTGCAGCCGGCGGCGACGACGTCCCGGGACGAGCCGTCGAGGCGGAACCAGCAAAGACGAGCGACCAAACCAAGAGAAGCGTCGGAAACGCCGCTCTGCCCATGTGCGGGCCTCCTCGGGTGGACTGTATCAAATAGCGCCGCCGCCTACTTGACCACCTGCTGCAACGCCTGCGTCGCCTGCTCCACCTGCGCCGCCAGTGCATTCACTGCGGCCGACACGGTGCGCACGCCGCCCTGCGCCTCGGTGAAGCGGCCTTCCTCCAACCCTTCGCGGATCTGAGGCATCGTCTTAACGCCGTAACCCGTGTAGAAACCAGGCGCGTAGATCTGATGCTTGAACCACTCGCGCCGCGGCAAGCCTTCGGTGTTGCCCAGCTTGCGCTCCGAGGTGAGCAACAACTGGTTGAGCGCCTGCAACTCCTTGCGGCCAAGCAGCGACGCCGTGTTGGCCCGGCCAAGCGATCCGTACGCCTTCTCGAAGGCGCGGCCGGCATCACGCAACTTCTCCACCGCCGCCCGCACCGGCCTCATGTCCACCTTCGCGTCCTTCTTGGTGTCCGAAAGCTTCTCGAGTTCGACGACGTATCGCATCAGGGTGTCGGCGGTGTCGGTGAACTGGAACGGCAGGACCGGCGCATCGGCGAGGCGCATCACGAGTGTCCCGGTCAATTGCGACAAGGTCCGGCCGTAGCTGTAGTCGGTGTCGGAGTAGGTCTGGTACCACTTCACCGTGTCGTAGGCCGAGTGATACACGCCACCCGGGCTCTCGCCGCCAAAGCCGACATTGAGGGCCGACAGCGTAAGGTGTTGCAGGAACGGCGTGAAGTCGGAACCGGATCCGAGCGGCGAAATCCTCAGCGACGGATCAGTTTCGGCGGCCTTGCGATCGGCTTCCGCCTCGCCCAGGACCGCGCGGCGGCGGGCCTCGTCGAACACCGGCTTGCCGGTGCGCGGGTCCATCACGTCTTTGGCGACCTCGCCAAGAAACTGCTGCAGCCCATGCGACCCGCCGGCATTGAGCCAGCCCTTACCGGTGCCGTCGGTATTGATATAGACGGCGGCCTTCTGCTTAAGCTCGGCGTCGTGTTTCTCCGCCCACTCCGTGGATCCGAGCAAGCCCCACTCCTCGCCGTCCCACAGCGCCAGCTTGATGGTGCGCGACGGACGCCACCCGGTCTTTAACAGCTCTCCCAGGCCGCGCGCCGTCTCCAGCAGCGACGAGGCGCCGCTGATGGGATCGTCGGCGCCCATCACCCAGGCGTCGTGATGGTTGCCGAAGATCACCCACTCGTCGGCGCGGGTCGTGCCGGGGATGGTGACCATCACGTTGTAGAGCGGTCGGTTCTTCCACTCGAACGACAGCTTCATGTGCAGTTGCGCCGGCCCGGGGCCGAGGTGATAGGTCACCGGCAAGGCGCCGCGCCATTCCACCGGTGCCACCGGCCCCTTGAGCTGCTTCAGGATCGGCAACGCGTCGCCGTAGGAGATCGGCAGCACCGGGATCTTCAGGATGGTCTGCGAGTCTTCGCGGCGATTCTTCCGGCCGCCCGCCTCGCTGCCCCACCCGGGCGTAATGGGATCACCCGGATGCACCGGCATGTCCATCACGCTGCCGCGCTGGGCGCCAAACTCCGGGCGATACGGACCCCCCGGATACACATCGCCGGCGAAGTAGCCGTCATCCCTGGGATCGGAGTAGATCAGGCAGCCGATGGCGCCGTTTTCGTAAGCCACCTTCGGCTTGATGCCGCGCCAGCCGGCGCCGTAGCGCGCCAGCACAATCTTGCCCTTCACGCTGATGCCAAGCTCCTTGAGGCGCGCGAAGTCCGCCGGCATGCCGTAATTGACGTACACCACCTCGCCGGTGACGTCGCCGTCGGCGGAATAGGCGTTGTAGAGCGGCGTCTGATCGCCGGAGTCGGGGTCCTCCGGCAGCACCGGCTCCTTGAGCAGCAGGGTGTATTTCTGCGGCGCCACCAGCTCGACGCTCGTCTCGAGCGGCCACGGCATCATCGCCTCGAACTCTTCGATGCTGGCGTCGAGACCAAACGACTTGAACTTGGCCAGGGCCCAGTCCGCCACCCGTTTTGATGACGGCTGACCGGCGACGTGCGAATCGCCGGCCATGGCCTCCATGTATTCCTTGAGCCGCGCCGAGTCGGGAACCTTGCGGAATTGCTCCTCGCGCTGCCGCTGTGCGGCGACCGCATCGTCGGGAAATCCCCGCAGACCTGGTGATTGTGCGGTCGCGGGCACCTGAAACGCGATCGGAGCAAGAACGGCCAGCAGTGCAAGAATGCGAATCAAACGGCTCATCTGTTGGTTTATATCGCAGTTCGGGCCGGGTCAGCTAAAGCTTGCCCCGAAGTAGTGGGGGCGATATCCTCGCCGGATGATTCGCACTGCCTCGGCGCTGATGTTGTCTCTGATTGTCGCCTCGCCAGGCCTGGCGCAGGACACGGCGAAGCCCGCGGCACCGCCGCCGCCGACCATCGTGCAGAAGGTGCGCGAAGCGATTGGCCAGAACGACTTCGCGAAAGCCGAGAAGCTCGTGCTCGATGACATGGCCGCCAACGGCACCACACCGATCGCGGTGGAGGCCTTCTCGTGGCTGGGCCGCGGCGCGGTCGCCGCCAAGAATTACGACGCGGCCATGACCTACGCCGCGCGCGCCTATGAAATCGTCGAGGAGCAACTGAAGACGCGGAAACTCGATGCCGAAGCCCGGCTGCCGATCGCCCTGGGCGCCGCCATTGAAGTCACGGCGTTGGCCACGGCGGGCCAGGGTGGCCGCTCCGACGCCATCCTCTACTTGCGACGCGAACTCGACACTTACAAGGGCACGTCGATCGTCGAGCGCCTGAACAAGAACGTCAACCTGCTGAGCCTCGAGGGCACGGCGGCGTTTCCGGTCGAGAGCGCGAAGTGGATTGGCGCCGCGCCGCCGTCGCTGGCCAGCCTCAAGGGCAAGCCGGTGATCGTGTACCTGTGGGCGCACTGGTGCCCCGACTGCAAGATCCAGGGGCCCGTGCTGGAAGCCATGCTCGACAAGTACAAGAGCACCGGCCTCACGCTGGTCGCACCCACCAAGTTTTACGGCTACGTGGCGCGGCGGGCACCGGCCGGACCTGACGAGGAATTGGTGTACCTCACGAGCATTCGCGACACTGTGTACCCGTGGATGAAGGCCTATTCGGCGCCGATCAGTGACCGGATTTTCGAGCAGTACGGCGTCTCGACCACGCCGACGCTGGTGCTGATCGACCGCGCCGGAAACGTTTCCCGCTACAACCCGGGGCAGCTCACCGTCGAGCAGCTCGAACCGTTGATTCAGAAGATCGTCGGCGCGCCCGCGACGGCGAGCCAGCAGTAACACGAGCCGACCGCTAGCGCGGCCGGCGTTTCAGGTACACCTCGCGCCTGGCGAGTACCTGCTCAGCCAGTGCGGCGGGCATTGGCAGCTTGATTGCGCGATCGAGCGTCTCCACGGCCAGGTCGAACGATCCAACCGCGGCATACACCTCGGCCAGCCCGAAGAGCGCCTGCGGATTGGCGGCATCGAGGAGCACCGCTTCCTGCAGTTGCTTGAGCGCCTCGCCCGTCTTCCCCTGTGCGAGCAACACCTGTCCCAGATTATTCAGCGCCAGCGCATAGGCAGGCCGGCGCGACAGGGCGGCGCGAAACGCGGCCACGGCCTCGTCGAGGCGGCCCGCCTGCGCCAGCGCGGTGCCCAGGTTGAAATGCGCGGCAGGCGATTCCGGTCTGAGCGCCACCGAGGCCTCGAAGTGCCGCACCGCCGGCGCCAACTGCCCGACCCCCATATACAACAGCGCGACATCGTCGTGCAGTTCGGCATCGGTCGGATCGACCCGCAACATGGTTTCGTAGCCGGCAATGTCTTCCACTGACATCTTGGTGGCGATCTGATCGCTCATCAGTTGCCGGTCACGGTCGTTGGTCGCCAGCAGCTGGAACCACAGGTCGCCCATTTCGTCGTGTGAGCGCTGTCCCCAATAGACGCGCGCGGGCGGCAACTGCGGGTTGCGGACGTTCGCGGCGGAGTTGTCGTAGGTGTACTCCATGGTCAACCGCGTCCCCTTCGGCAGGCGAATCGGCGTGACCTGGCGATACACGTGCTGCCAGCGAAAGTCCCAGTCGGTGATCTGCATCACCACGCGCGACGAGCCGTCGGGAAACTCCGCGCTGCCGCGAATCTCGCGCGCGCGGTAGTGCGCATGGGGCTGCACGGCCAGGAGGTCAGCATCCACCGGCAAGGTGTAGTCGTCGCGAATCACGTAGCGCGGCTCTCCGGGCGGGATCTCGATCGACTGCGAGCCAAGGCGCAGGATGGTCGGCGTGCGGGTCGGCGGGCGGTCGCTGAAGAACAGCCCAATCTCGGGGAGCACTTGTTCGACGGCGCCGCTCGGCTGCAGGTGCAACTGCACGACCAGGTCGCTGCCGGGCTCGAGCGTCCACGCCAGGTCGGACGGCACCAGCGGGGCCACCTGGCCCGGTGTCCAGCCCAGGAAATGGCCGTCGGGATACTCCGCCGATCGCGGCATCAGGCCGTCGTAGCCCGGCAGGGGATCGGCGTCATCGAGCAGCCGGGTGGCCGGCGTGCGATCGATCCGGATGTTGGCGTGATGCACGACCCGCGCGTTGCCGGGATGAAACTCGATGCCGCGCACATAGGTTCGCTTCGTCACCGGCAGCCGGATGGCAAAGATGCGGAAGGCGTCGGACGGTTGGGCCTGGAGCGTGAACGGCTGCGACGGTTTGACAACCAGGTCCGGCCGGCCGAGCAGCCACCCGCTGGGCAGGTTCGGCAGCGGCGGCTGCGCGGCCGCGTCGCCTTGCGGCGTGCCGCTGCTGGCCCATTCGTCGATCAGCGCAATCTGCCGGTCACTCAGCGGATCCTGGCCGACGAAGTGGCCGACGCCGGGCTCGACCTTCCACGGCGGCATGAAGCGGCTGCGAGTGACGATGGCAATCTGGGTGGCGCGGCGGCGAACCTCATCGTAGGTCGTCAGGCTGAACGGCGCCGGCCCACCGCTCCGGTGACACGACACGCACGACGTGAAGACGATGGGCGCGATGTCGCGGGCAAACGTCACCTCCTGCGCACCGGCCGGCGTGCACATGAGCACCGCAGCACCAAAGCACGCCAGCACTTCAGCACCCCAGCACCTCAGCACCTTCTTCATTTCACCAGGTCCGCGAGGATGCATCCGATCGCCTGGGTTTCGCTGACGGCGATCGGCCGGCCGTGCGCGACCGCGTCGAGCGCGCGTTCGAGCGTACGCTCGGTTGGCTGCGGGCGGTCGACACCAAAAGCAACGTAGCGATCGTCGATGCGGCCACGATAGAGGACGCGGCCGGCGGCGCCGATCACGGCCACTTCCGGCGTCACGCGCACCCCAGTGTGCTTGACCAGTTCCTGGGCGGTATCCCGCACGGCGGGCAGGGCGTAGCCGAACTTGTGCAGATGCTCGCGAATAGCGGCCGGTGTGTCACTGCCCACCGGATAGACGAGCGTGAACCCAATGCCTTGTTTTGCGAACTTCGCCGCCAGCGACTGGATATCTGGCGCGTATCGGTTGGAGATGGGGCAATCGGGGGTTGTGAAGACGAGGACGGAGGCGATGCTTCCCGCCGGGAGCACCAGCGGATCGACGACTTTGCCGTCGAGATTGACCACGCGCACCTGACCTGCGTCGGCCGAGGCAACCGTCAGCAACAGGGCTGTGAAGAACAGGAGCTTGCGGCCCATGAGACCAGTATAGGGCGGGT
>JAKFYH010000026.1 GCA_021730945.1 Acidobacteriota bacterium
TCCTGCCCGGCCGCCGCGCCGCCCACTGCCGATCCTTACGCCACCAATCCGAATCCGGGAGCCACACAGTTTCCACTGGCCGCGGCGGCCGGGCAGGATAGCGGGGCCAAGGCGACGGCCCCGGCCGGCGCCATCAACCAGGGCGCGTTCGACCCGGCCACCTGGAAGTACGGCACCGCTTTCGGGCCGCCGGCGGGATCGCGGGTGTGGAATCCGGCGAAGCTCAAGCTGATGCAGGGTGGCAAGGTGACCGGCGGCACGCTGTTCGCCGCCACCGACCCCTCGACCTACTGCGCGATGGCCAATGCCGGCTACGACTTCATCTGGACCGAGATGCAGCACGGGCAGACCGACTGGCAAGCCGTGGCGCGCATGTGGCGTACCTGTCCGCACGCCAAGGCGGTGCCTGGTGCCCGTGTCGCCTATACCGACGAACGCGAGATTCAGCATGCCCTCGATGCCGGCGCACTGGTGATTGTGGTGCCCACCGTGGACACGGTGGCCGAGGCCGTTCAGGCCCGCGACTGGACCTACTTTCCGCCACTCGGCCGCCGCAGCAATGGCGGCGGCCAGGCCTTTGACGGGGCCATGTGGGGCGGTGTACCCGGTGGCTATCGCAATACCGCCAACGACAACATCGTGCTGGTCCTGATGATCGAGACGCTCGAGGGGCTGAAGAATGCGGCGGAGATCGCCAAGGTGCCCGGCGTCAGCGCCATCTTTGCGGCCAGCGGCGACCTGGGCAATTTCACCGGCTATCGCCAGGGTTCGCCGGACTACGAGCGCGCCATCAACATGGTGCATGACGCGGCGGTGAACGCCGGCGTGCGGCTGTGTGGTCCCTTCGCGTGGCGTGATCGCCCGGACTTCACCTGCTTCCAGGCCGGCAGCGAGACCGCGGCCATTGCGCGGGGCGTGGCGGCCGAGCTCGGGCCCCTGGCCAATACCCAAGGACAGCCAGAGGTGGGCCCCTTCGCCGCCAGGCCCAAGCCGTGACCGGCCCGGGCGGGCGAACCGGCCAATAAATGACTCGTCACACCCTGTCTCAGGGTGTAGTATCTGCGGCGTGAGGGCCCAAGCATGTCATTAACGGATGGATTGAACCGACGCGCGTTCCTGCGCAACGCAGGACTAACCGCTCTAGCAGGAGCGGCGGCAGGCACCAGCAACCCCCTGATGGCCGCCGCAGGCTCGGCTTTCCAGGCACCCGCCAACGGTAAGTTTGATTTCGACACGGTCTACAACCGTTTCGGCAGCCACTCGACCAAGTTCGACCAGCAGATTCGCGTCTACGGCAAAGGCAGCGTGGAAGTCGGCATGGGCATCGCCGATATCGACTTCAAGGCCGCGCCGTGCATCACCGACGCGTTGGCGGCCCGGCTCAAGCACGAGAACTGGGGCTACCTTGACATGGGCGAAGCCACGCCGATGATGACCGAGGCCGTGGCCGCGTGGAACAAGAAGCATTACGGCGTCGACATCAACCCGAGCAGCATGACGCTGTCGGCCGGTGTGCATCCGGCGATCATTGCCGCCTTGGTGACCTTCTCACCGAAGGGCAGCAAGGTCCTGTTGCAGACGCCGACGTACAACGGCTTCTACGGCGACCTGACCGCCTCGCAGACCAAGGCCGAGGATGTGCCGCTCAAGTTCGTGAACGGCCAGTTCGCGATGGACTTCGAGGAGTTCGAGCGCCGCATCAGCATCGACACCAACACTTTCATCCTGTGCAACCCGCAGAACCCGACCGGGAACTGCTGGTCGGCGGCCGACCTGACGCGCATCGGCGAGATCTGCCTCAAGCACCGCGTGATCGTGCTGGCCGACGAGATTCACTGCGACTGGGTGAGCAAAGGCCAGAAGTACACGCCGTTTGCCAGCCTCCCCAACAAGGCCATCGTCGACAACAGCATGACCTTCAAGGCGGCGAGCAAGTCGTTCGGTCTCGCGGCGCACAAGGTGGCCTGGTTCTACTCGACCAACCCCGAGTTGATGGCCCGGGTCCGGCCCAACCACCGCGCCGACCTCAATACCCTCGGCATCGTCGCCAACCAGGCGGCGATCACCGAAGGCGAGGAGTGGCAGCGGCAGGCCAGCGAGTACGTGAGCGGCACGCACGACATGGTGGTCAACTTTGTTGCTGACAAGATCCCGATGATCAAGGTTCACCGCGCGCAGGGCACCTACCTGACCTGGCTCGACGTGACCGCGGTGGCCGAGAAGATCAACTCCAAGCAGATGGCGGCCGACTACAACAAGAGCAAGGCCGCGAACATGCCGAACCTGACGCCCGAGCAGATGGTCGAGCGCTTCTTCGTGAAGTATGCCAAGGTGCACCTGAACCAGGGCGCCAGCTACGGCACGGGCGGCGCCAACCACATGCGCATGAACATCGGCACCTCGCGCAAGCTGGTGGAGACGGCGCTCAACAGCATCGCCAACGCCTGCAAGAACGCCGGCACCAACACCAACGTGTTCTAGGACCGGCCCGCCACTCGTGAGGGTGGCCAATCAAAACGCCAGGAAGGGCCCTTCGGGGCCCTTTCTTTTTTGCGCTTCATCAGTGGCGGCCCGGCTGCTGGCCCGGATTGGCTCACGGCTGGGCTTTCTGGTAAGCTGATCACCTGCCCTTAAGCCGGCGTAGCTCAGTTGGTAGAGCAGCTGATTCGTAATCAGCAGGTCGTCCGTTCAAGCCGGATCGCCGGCTCCAGTTTTCCTGATTGCCAATCGTCAATCGAGTGAGTGTGTGACTGTTTGGTGATTGACGAATTCTGGAATGAGTGACTCGATTGGGGATGGCCGATTGGGTGTTTGGCGGGATGCCCGTCGCACGGTCACCCAATCACCCAATGGATTCACGAATTCCCACAATCACCGGATCGCCCAACAGTCGGCAATCTGTCGATCGCAAATCGTCAATGCCTCCCACTCTTTCCTCCTCCTTCACCCCTTCGGTTAGAATCCGCCCATGCTGTCCGCCCAACTTGCCGCTCTCTACACGCGCGACCTGACCCGCCTGGTGCAGGAACTCGACGCTTTTCCCGACACTGACACGCTCTGGCAGACGCGGGCCGGCATCACCAACTCCGCCGGCAACCTCGCCCTGCACCTGGAAGGCAACCTCCGTGAGTTCATCGGCCGGCTGCTGGGGAAGATCGACTACACGCGTGATCGGCCGCGCGAGTTCAGCGACTCGGGCATGGTCAAGCGCGATCTCGTCGCCCGGCTGTCGGCCGTGCGCGATGAGATTCCGCCGGTGATCGCAAGCCTGTCGGCGGAGCAGTTGGCGGCGGCATATCCGCAGGTCTACAGTGGCATGACGCTGCCGACGCAGCAGATGCTGATCCACCTCGAAGGGCACTTGAGCTACCACCTTGGGCAGATTGACTACCTGCGCCGGCTGCTCACCGGCGATGGCGCTATTTCGCTCGCCGAGCTTCAGCAATAAGCTCGGCACCGTCGGCGGCGGTGATGAAGCGCGCGGCGACCAGCGCCTTCACGTTCGCCTCGACCGCCTTCGCATAATCACCGGGCTTCGGATAGAGCTCCGCCAGTCGCGCGGCGTCGAACGGCAGTTCGTGGCCCGCGATGCGGCAGAACGATTCGCCCGTCGAGTTGCCGTTCCACGTACTGGTCGGCACATCCAGGAACGGCGAGCGCACGCCTCCCGTCACGTTGCCGAACCGATCGAGCACGGGCTTGCCGTCCACGACCGTGATCTGTGCCGCCCTGGGCGGCGGCGTGCCCGTGCGCACCCAGAGGTCGAGGTTCTGCAGAATCGCGTTGAACCCAATGCGGCTGGGAAACCGGCTCCGTGGCCCTTCGTTGCACGCCATGGGCGGTACCGCCCGGCCGGCGCGGACGATGTCGTCGGGAGCGGCGGCGTAGGCGAGTTCATCCGGCGTGGCGTGGCCCGAGCCAGAAATCTCGTAGTTACGTGTCAGGTTCGGCGCGACGTCGCTGTCGGCCAGGCGGGCGCCGACCGAGGGCAGGTAGTCGCTCTGGCTCATCACGCGGACCACCGGGACACCGGCGTCCTTGATTGCGCGCCGCGGGTCGCCCGCCGGAATGGGCGGCGCGCACTGGTTGATCGGCGACGGTCCACTCGCCACAGCAATCAGGTAGGCGTCAAATAGTGGCTTGCCACGCTGCTGCAGGTCGAGCGGATGGATGGCGTTCACGTAGGTGTAAAGGTAGCCGCCGGTTTGGGAGTAGCCCCAGGCATAGAGGCGTGCCACCGGGTGCGTGCCACCGGCCTGGCCATAGGTGAACGGGTTATTGGCACCCGTGCCGCGCAGCCATTGACCGACCTGTCGGTGCATGTCCCACACCAGGCCGTTTTCGGTCGCGCGGTCGCTGTCGCGTGCCACGGTGTCGCAGTTCTCCGGGTCGTTGGCCTCGAGCGGATTGGCCCACGACAGTGCGGCGTAACGCGCGGGGTTGAATGCCTTCAACGACTGGACGGCGACTGGCTTGGCGGTGATGCCGACCCACGCGTCGCCGTTGCGCACGAACTGCGCGTTGGACACTGCCCACCCGATGTTCAAGTCGAACAGGTTCGACGGGTTCAGCATCTCCACGACGACAGTGCCGCTGAACCGGGCGCGGTCGGCGGGCCGGCGCACCAGTACGCGGGTGGAGTACGGCGCGTTGGCGGTCCGGATGACGGCCGGTCCAGGCGCAGGCCAGTCGTAGACGTTGGCCGTGCCGCTGAACAGGAACTCCTCCTCGAGGTAGCCGACGTGCCGCAGGTCTGACGGCGTGCGGGTGTGGTCGGCCGCGCCGAATGGGTACGACGTCGCCGACACCGGAAGTGGGCCGTCGGCCCGATAGGGAAGCGCGGCCTGGGCCGATCCCACGTGGGGCAGGGACCAGCTCAGCAGGACAGCAAGCAGGAGGCATCGAGTCATCGCGCGATAGTGTAGCCGGGGTCCTGTCACCGGAGTAAACTCCCCCCGGAGGTTTGCTATGCGTCGTCTGCTAACGTGTGCGCTCGTGACCCTGGCGCTTGCCGCCCCGGCTTCGGCACAACTCGACAACGTCGGCAAGTTGACGTTCCCCACGTCCGCCTCGCCGGCGGCCCAGCAGCACTTCCTGCGGGGGGTCGCCATTCTCCACAGCTTTGGCTGGAAACAGGCGATCGAAGAATTCCAGTTGGCCCAGAAAGCGCAGCCCGACTTCGCGCTGGCGTACTGGGGCGAGACGCTTTGCTACAACCATCCGCTCAATTCACAAATGGATCCGAAGGAGCCAAGGGCGGTGCTGGCGCGCCTTGGCGCCAGTCGGACGGCGCGCGCCGCCAAGGCGCCGACCGATCGCGAGAAGGGCTTCCTGAACGCCGTCGAGGAACTCTGGGGTGACGGTGATTCTGCCAAGCGTCGCATTGCCTACATGGACGCGATGGAGCGCCTCTACAAGCAGTTCCCGGCCGACGATGAGGTGAAGACGTTCTATGCGTTGTCGATCCTGAGCGCGTCGAGCGCCGTCGACGACCGCACCGCGCGCATGAACGTCAAGGCTGGGGCCCTGGCAATGGAGGTGTTCAAGCGCAATCCGAACCATCCCGGCGCGACGCACTACATCATTCATGCGTTCGACGACCCGATCCACGCGCCGCTGGCGCTGGAGGCGGCGAAGGTCTACGCCGCGATCGTTCCGTCGGTGTCGCACGCCGTGCACATGCCGACCCACATCTTCATCCAGCATGGAATGTGGAATGAGGTCGCCAACCAGAACATCCGCGCGTTCAACGTCGGCAAGCAGTTGTGGCAGCCGGGCGATGTACCGGGCGACATGTCGCACTCCGGTGATTGGGGCCAGTACGGCTTCCTGCAGTTGGGCGACTACGCCGGCGCGCGCGAGCGCATCCAGGCGTTCGAGTGGATGGTCGAGACCACAAAGAACCCGCGCGCCAGCTCGGCGCTGGCGCTGGTCAGGGCGCGCTACATCATCGAGACCGAAGAGTGGAAGGTGCAGCCGGTCGCCGACACCGCGTCGAACGAGACGATTCTTGCCAACGGCTTCAGCGCCGTGAAGACCGGCGACATGGCGACGGCGGCGAAGATGGAAGCGCTGCTCGCCGCCAAGGCGAAAGCGGCGCCGGGGTCGGCTGACACGAGCAACCCTCATGCCGACCATGGCGCGGCGCCGAAGCCGGCGGCAGCGCCGGCGCCGGGCGGGTCTGATGCCGGCAAGGGCGTCCGCATCATGCACAAGGAACTGGCTGCCCAGATCGCGCTGGCCCAGGGCCAGGCGGACCAGGCCATTCAGTTGCTGCGGGAAGCGGTTCAGATCGAAGAAAGCATGCGTCCGCCCAATGGCGCCGCCGATCCCGTGAAGCCGTCGCACGAACTGCTGGGCGAGGTCCTGCTGCAGGCGGGCAAGCCCGCCGAGGCGGCCGAAGCCTTCGAAGCCAGCTTGCTGCGCATGCCAAATCGTGCGCGGTCGCTGATGGGGGCCGTCCGCGCCCATGCCGCCGCCGGGCACAAGGACCTCGCGGCCGAGCGGTATGCGACGTTGAACAGCTTCTGGAAGGGTAAGCCGGTCAGCAGTCCCACTACCGAAGCCCGGTAGTTGAACCCCCCGGCGGCAGGGGGTAGAATTGAAGGTTACAGGCGAGATCAAATTCTCGCCTGTAACCTTCACTCACCATTAACCATGCCGACCGCCGCCGACAGCGCCTCGCTCATCATTCGCGGCGCCCGCACGCATAACCTCAAGAACGTCGACCTGACGCTGCCGACCGGCAAGCTGATTGTCTTCACCGGGGTCAGCGGATCGGGCAAGTCGTCGCTGGCGTTTGACACCATCTACGCCGAGGGACAGCGTCGCTATGTCGAATCGCTGTCGGCCTACGCGCGCCAGTTTCTCGAGCGGATGGAGAAGCCCGACGTCGATGCGATCGAGGGGATTTGCCCGTCGATTGCGATCCGCCAGAAGAACAGCGTCCGCAACCCCCGTTCAACCGTCGGCACCGTCACCGAGATCCACGACTACATGCGCCTGCTCTACGCGCGCGTGGGCCGCACCGTCTGCCGCCAGTGCGGCCAGGAGGTGATTCGCGAGACGGCCGAAGTCGTGACACAGACGCTGATGAAGTTGCCGGACGGCAGTCGCTTGCTGCTCGGCTTTGACCTGCCGGTCGTTGACTTAGATGACCAGCCCAGGGCCGCAGATGACGCAGACGACACAGATGATCAGCCCAGGGCCGCAGATGACACCGATGACACAGATCTAAAGGGAAAAGCATCTGCGTTATCTGCGTCATTTGTGGCCCTGGAGACTTCTGCGTCGTCTGTGGCCCTGTTGGATGGCCTTCGCCGCAAGGGGTTTGGCCGGTTACTGATCGATGGCCAGGCCGTGGCCTTCGAAGAGGTCGCCCCATCGGCGTTGAAGGGCGCCGCGGTGCTCCGCGTCGTCGTCGATCGCATCAAGACCGCGCCCGAGTCGCAAACCCGCATTACCGATTCCATCGAGATCGCCTACGCCGAGGGCGGTGGGGCGGCGTGGGCCCTGCAGCTGGTCGATGGCAGCGAGCCGGTCCGCCACGTGTTCTCAGAGCGCTTCGAATGCCGGTCCTGCGGCATTGCCTACGAAGATCCGCAACCACGGCTGTTTTCGTTCAACAACCCGTTCGGCGCCTGCCCGACGTGTCACGGCTTCGGCAACATCATCGAGCTCGACCTGGACCTGGTGGTGCCCGATCAGGCGAAGTCGATCAATCAGGGCGCCATCGAGCCGTGGACCAAGCCGCACTATCGTTCGCAGCTGGCCGAACTGAAGCGCGCGGCCAAGGCCAAGGGCGTCCGGCTGGATGTGGCGTGGACCGACCTGACGCCGGACGAAGTGAAGTTCGTGGTCGATGGCGAGTCGACCGGCTCGAAGCGGGCGGCCGACTACGAAGGCATTCGCGGGTTCTTCCGCTGGCTGGAGAAGAAGAAGTACAAGGTGCACGTTCGCGTGTTCCTGAGCCGCTACCGCGGCTACCTCACGTGTCCCGACTGCAATGGCACCCGCCTGCGGCGGGAAGCGCGCGATGTCCAGGTGGGCGGTGTGACCATCGACAAGGCGTCGGGCCGCACCGTGCGCGAGGCCGAGAAGTTCTTCAAGCAGTTGCGGCTCAGCGAGAAAGAAGCGGCGATTGCCGCCAAGGTGCTCACGGAGATTCAGAAGCGCCTGGGCTTCCTGCGCGATGTCGGCCTCGACTACCTCACGCTCGACCGCCTGTCGTCGACGCTGTCGGGTGGCGAGGCGCAGCGGATCAACCTGGCGACCTCGCTCGGGTCGGCGCTGGTCGGCACGCTGTATGTGCTGGATGAGCCGTCGATCGGCCTGCACACCCGGGACAACCAGCGGCTGATCGACATCCTGCGGCAGTTGCGCGACCAGGGCAACACCGTGATCGTGGTCGAGCACGACGCCGACATGATCGGGGTCGCCGACTTTGTCGTCGACATGGGGCTCGGCGCAGGCGAGCACGGCGGCCGCGTGATCTTTACCGGCACGCTCGATCAGCTCGTGAAGGAGCCCCGCTCGCTGACGGCGAAGTACCTGCGGGGCGAACTGGGCATCCCGGTGCCTGCCACCCGTCGCAAGGGCGGGCCCCAGCGGATCCGGTTGCTCGGCGCCGCCGAGCACAACCTCAAGGGCGTCGACATTGAGATTCCGACCAACACGCTGACCTGCGTGACCGGGGTGAGCGGATCGGGCAAGTCGACGCTGGTGCACGACGTGCTGTATGCCGCCATGAAGCGGGCCAAGGGCGATTGGGACCGCAAGGTCGGCGCGCACACCCGGCTCGAAGGGCATGAGTACGTCAGTGACGTGGTGCTGGTGGACCAGACGCCGATCGGCCGGACGCCGCGGTCGAACCCGGTGACCTACTTGAAGGCGTTCGACCCCATTCGCGAACTGTTTGCCTCGACCAAGGATGCCAAGTCGCGCGGTCTCACGCCCAGCCACTTCTCGTTCAACGTGCCGGGTGGCCGCTGCGAGGCGTGCCAGGGCGAGGGCGAGGTACGGGTCGAGATGCAGTTTCTCGCCGACGTCTTTGTCCCCTGCGAGCAGTGCGACGGCCGCCGCTTCAAGACCCAGGTGCTTGAGGTCAAGTATCGCGGCAAGAACATCATCGGCGTGTTGGACCTCACGGTGCGCGAAGCGCTCACGTTTTTTGCCAGCACGCCAAAGGTCCTGCGGCGCATGCAGGTCCTCGACGAGATCGGTCTTGGCTACCTTCGGCTGGGGCAACCGGCCACCACGCTCTCGGGTGGCGAGGCCCAGCGCATCAAGATTGCCGCCCACCTGTCGTCGCATAGCGGCGAGCGGCTGCTTTACATCCTGGACGAACCGACCACCGGTCTGCACTTCGACGACATTGCCAAGCTGCTCGCGGCGTTTCGCAAGCTGCTGGAGGCCGGGCACACGCTGGTCGTGATTGAGCACAATCTCGATGTGATCAAGGTGGCCGACTGGATCATCGATCTGGGACCGGAGGGCGGCGAGAGCGGTGGCCGCGTGCTGGCCATGGCCACGCCGGAGCAAGTGGCCCACGTCAAGGAATCGCACACCGGGCGCTACCTCAAGGAAGTGCTGTCGTCTGGCAAGGTGCTGGTCACGGTGGCGAGATGAGGAGGCCAACCCGCACGGTGCTCGTGCTGGTGGCGCTGGTGGGCCTGTCCGTGGCGGCGCAGGCGCAGGCGATCCTGGTTGAGCTGATGGTGCGCCACGGCGTCGAGCTGCCCGGCCGGAGCTTCGAGGCGGCGTTTGATGCCGGACTGGCGCCGGCCGTGGCGGTCACGCCCGGATCGTTCGCCACGCCGCTGGCCATGTTGTCGGCCGCGACCGGTGGCGATCGCATCTCGGCGGCGTATGCCTTCGGCATCCTCGCCGGCCGCTCCGCCCGGGCCGCGTCGAGTGCCGAGCTGTCGGCAGCCGGCCAGGCATTGGTGCAGATGTTGACTGCCGATGACCGCCGGGCCCGGATCGCCGGCGCGCGAGTCTCGGGCCGCGTCCTGGCCGCATCGTTTGGGCCGGGAGGTTTCCGCCCGCCCGTCCCGGCCGGACTCAGTGCCGGCCTGTTTGCTCTCCTCAATCGGCCCTCGGAAACCGAACAGTTGGCGGCCATGGATGCCCTGGGCCTGATTCGCGAGCCGCAAGCCGTGGCCGCCTTGACCGAGCGGTACTACTTTTATCGTGAGAGCGGCAAGCGCGTGCTGGCCGGCGGCGCGCTTGAGGCGCTGGCGCGTATCGGTGACGCGTCGACGGTCGAGATCATCAAACTCGCCGCCGTCGACACGTGGTCCGAGGGACGCGATGCCACCGCGCTGGCGGTAGCCTTTGCCCGCGAGCGGCTGCTCAGGGACGGCTCTATTGCCATCATCCAACAGGCGGTGAACGACCGGGCCCGAGCGGTCCAGGCTCGCGGGTATCTCGACGAACTGTCCGCGCCGGCGCCGTGATTCTTCCCGTCGACTTCTACGACCGGCCCACCCTCGATGTCGCGCGCGATCTGCTTGGCAAGGTGCTGATGTACCGGTCGCGGCAGGGCGTGGCGTCCGGCATGATTGTCGAGGCCGAGGCGTACATCGGCGAGGACGATCCGGCGTGTCATGCCGCGGTGGGGCGCACCGAGCGCAACGCGCCGCTCTACGGGCCACCCGGGCGGGCCTATGTCTACCTGAATTACGGCATCCACCATCTTGTCAACGCGGTGACCGAGCGCGAGGGGCATCCATCGGCGGTGCTGATCCGCGCGCTCGAGCCGCTCGATGGGCTCGCGCTCATGCGCCGGCGGCGGGCGCAGGCGCCGTGGCGGGCCGGCAAGGCCGCCGTGCCGGATCATCACCTTTGCCGCGGCCCCGGCAACCTGAGCCGCGCCCTTGGCATTTCGCTGGCCGACAACGTGCGCCCCCTGACCCGCGGGCCGCTCCTGATTCGCGACGAGGGCCTGGAGATCGGCGAGCTGGCCTGGGATGGCCGCATCGGCATTCGCGTCGGCACCGACCGCCGGTGGCGGGCCAGCGTGGCCGGCCACCGGTCGGTTTCGGGATGATTGGGGCCAGGCCCCGATCACTCACGGGATGATTGGGGCCAGGCCCCGATCATTCCCAGCGCAGGGCTTCGGTGGGCATCAGTGCCGCAGCCTTGCGGGCGGGCACCACGCCGAACACCACCCCGATCGCAGCCGCGAAGCCAAACGACATCAAGACACTTGCCGTCGAGACCGCGGTCGACCAGTTCAGCACCGCACTCAGCGTGTAGGACGAGGCCACGCCCAGCGCGACGCCCAGCGCACCGCCGGCCAGGCTGAGCGAGAGCGCCTCGGCGACAAACTGGCGCAGCACGTCGGTGCGTCGGGCGCCCAGCGCCCGGCGCAAGCCGATCTCCTTGGTGCGCTCGGTGACTGACACCAGCATGATGTTCATGATGCCGATGCCGCCCACGATCAACGAAATGGCGGCCACGCTCGCCAGCAGATAGGCCATCGTATCGGTTGTCGAGGAGAGCACCCGCGACATCTCTTCCGGCGATCGCACGGCGAAGTCATCGCTGTCCTGCGCGCCCAGGCGATGGCGCTCGCGCAGCACCGTCGAGACCGCGGCGGTGAGTTCGGCGGTCGCGACGCCGGGCCGGGCGGCGACGAGCACTGAGGTCAAGTGGGTCGTGCCCAGCAGCCGCTTCTGGACCGCCGTATAGGGAGCAATGACAGTGTCGTCCTGATCCTGGCCCATCGCAGACTGGCCCTTGCGGTCGAGCACGCCGATCACCCGGAACGGCTGATTGTTGATGCGCACCAGTTCACCGACCGGATCGGATCCCGGGCCAAACACCTCGTCGCGCACACCGGCCCCCAGCACCACGACGCGCGCCGCCTTCTCGACGTCTTCATCGGTAAAGAATCCGCCTTGCGCGACGTCCCACGCGCGAATGCCGGTGAACGCCGCGCTGGCGCCCTGTACTTGTGTCTGCCAGTTGCCGCCCGATGCCACGATCTGAGCCCGTGTGCTGACGCCAGGCGAGACCGCACGCACCCCGCTGATCCGCGCGGCGATCGCTTCGGCATCAGCCGCCGTGAGCGTCGTCACCGCGCCTTGCCCCATCCGCACACCACCGACGTTGGCCGACCCGGCCGAAACGGTGATGACGTCGGTGCCCAGGCTGGCGACCCGTTGCGCAATCGACGCCTTGGCGCCGTCGCCGAGGGCCATCATCACAATCACGGCGCCGACGCCCATGATGATCCCAAGCGACGTCAGCGCCGAGCGCAACTTGTTGCGCGTGATGGCTTCAAACGCGAGTCCGATCGTGCTGGTGACTTTCATGGCTACTGGCGGCCTTGCGGCGCCCCTCCTCCGGTTCCTTGTGGCCGCCGTGGCATGGTCGGCACGAGCGGCGATCCGGCCGCCGGGCTCGCGGCCCCGGCCGTTGCGGTCCTGGCCACTCCGGTGACCACCTGGGCGCCGTCGGCCAGGGCGTCACTGGCAATCGCGACCTGGACCCCGTCCGACACACCGGCTCGGACGATGCTCTCCTTCAAGCGGCCATCGACCAACTGCCACACCGCTGCGCGACGCCCGCCGTCCTTAACCGTGGCGGCGTCGGCAGGGTAGTGCAGTCGCACTTCGTCGCTCGGCTGGAAGCGCAGTGCGGCGGTCGGTACCCGTAGCGTGTCATCGGCGCGCGCCACCTCGATCGAAACGGTCGAGGTCATGCCCGGCCGAAGCTCGCCTCCGGGATTGGGCACGTCGATCACCGTGGTGTAGGTGACGACGTTCTGCACTGTCTGCGGCTGCAGGCGGACCAGCCGCACCGTGCCGGTGAACTCGCGGCGAGGGTAGGCGTCCACCGTGAAGACGACCGGCGCCCCCGGAGCCACTACGCCGACATCGGATTCATCGACGCGCGCCTGGAGTTCCAGGCGCTTGAGATCGCGGGCGATGACAAACAGCGTCGGGGCCTGCAGCCCGGCCGAGACCGTCTGTCCCACCTCGACGTTGCGGCTCAGCACGATGCCATCGGTCGGCGAGGCGATCACGGTGTGCGACAGGTTGACCTTGGCCTGGGTGAGCGCCGCCTCGGCCTGGCTCAACTGGGCCTTCGCGCCCACCAGGCTGGCCGCGGCCACCCGCGCGGCCGACCGCGCCGTATCGACATCCTGCTGCGCCAGCAGTTGCTCCGCCGCCAGTTGTTCGGCGCGTTTCAGCTTCAGCTGCGCGTCCTCCAGCTGGACCTGGGTCTGTTCGACCTCCGCGGTCAGGCGGATGGTGGTGGCCCGCGCCTGGTCAACCTGGCTCTGGAAGATCGCCTGGTCCAGCGTCGCGATCACCTGTCCGCGCTTGACCACCTGGTTGAAGTCGGTGCCCAGTCCCGAGATGATGCCCGACACCTGCGTGCCGACTTCGACGGTATCCAGAGGTTGCAGCGTACCGGTGGCGTCGATGGTGGTGACCACATCGCCGCGCGAGACCGCCGCCAGGGTCAGCTCGGCCGGGGCGGCCGAGACATCGACGCGGATCCAGTACACGGCAGCCGTGACGATGATGGCGGAAAGGGCGGTACCCCAGAGTAGGCGCTTCATGTTTGTGTCCTCACTAGCTGAGACGGCGAGGACATGGCGCGCCGGTGGCAGGCCGGTGGCAAAAGTGTGGCAGTCGTTTGCCAGGTGTTAAATGTTCTGGCGGACGGTCACCGACATCTGGGGGAACGGGATGCGGATACCCTTGGCATCGAAGGTCTTCTTGATCCGGCGCCGCAGTTCGCGCCCGACCTCCCACTGCTTGAGCGGCCGCGTCTTGATGCGGAAGCGCACCGTCACCTCCGAGGCGCTGAAGTCGTTGACGCCCATGACTTCGATCGGCTCCATGATGTTCACCGCATAGGCGGGGTCGGCCATCATCGCCGCCGCGGTCTCGCACACCGCCTCGACCACCCGGTCGGTGTCTTCCTCGTAGTCGACGCCGATGTCGAGGAGGTAATAGGAAAAATCCTTGGTCCGGTTCGCCAGCGTGCGGATCTCGCCGTTGGCGAAGGTATGCACAACGCCTTCGAGATCGCGCAGCACCACGGTGCGCAGGTTGATTTCCTCGACGGCGCCGCCCACCCCATTGATGGCGGCCACGTCGCCAATGCGAATCTGGTTCTCGGCAATCAGGAACATGCCCGCGATGATGTCCTTGACCAGCGACTGCGCGCCAAAGCCGACGGCCAGCCCCAGGATGCCGGCGCCGGTCAGCACCGGGGTGATGTCCACGCCCAGCTCGCGCAGCACCATCAGGCTCGCCACCGCCCAAATCAGGATCGACAAAAAGCGCTGAAAGGTGGCGCCCAGCGTCTCGGCGCGCTTCTGGCGCTCCATCGCCCGGATGTCGCCGTCGCCGGCGACCTCTCGTTCCGCCCGTCGAATCACCGAAGCGGCAAACTGGTTGGCGGCAAAGGCCAGCAGCAGCAGCAGTGCGATCCGCAGGCCGTTGTGGGCGGCCCAGGCACTCAGGTCTTCGGCCTGCCAGCCGACGTTCTGTTCGACGCCGGCGATGTCGAGGGCCGGAAACAGCACCAGCAGGAAGCTCAGCGCAAACGTCACCCGTCGCACCGCGCGGACGGTGGTGGTGGCGAATTCCCTGGTGTGAATGCCCTCGCCCTCGATGTGCTGCAGCACCCGGCGGACGATCGCGCCCGCCAACAGGGTGACGGCCACCGCGACGATGATGGTCATCGCCAGCGCCAGCGCGATCTCGAGGGTGTTGGCGGGGAGGGCGGTGGCGCCGGCGGCGTCCGGCATCGTTACCGGCGCCTTCGCGGACGGTCCTGCTGCGTCTCGATCGGAATCCGCAGCGTCGAGCGTTGGCCGTCGCGAAGAACTTCGACGCGCACGGTCGATCCAATCGGGCTGTCGGCCACCATGCGCACGAACTGCGACGGATCGGCAATCGCCTGGCCGTTCAGCGACACGATGACATCCCCCGGCAGCAGGCCCGCCTTGTAGGCGGCCGATGCCCGCGCCATCTGGTTGACGACGATGCCGTCGGTCTTGGGGGCGCGCAGCTCGTCGGCCAGCCGGGAGGTGAGCGGCATGACTTCGACAAAACCAATCGAGCCGCGCCGGACCTGGCCAAATTTCATCAGGTCGGCGGCGACGCGCCTGACCAGGTTGCTGGGGACGGCAAAGCCGATGCCCTGGTAGCCGCCGCTCTGCGAAAAGATCGCGGTGTTGATGCCGACCAGTTCCGCGCGGCTGTTGATCAGCGCGCCGCCCGAGTTGCCCGGATTGATGGCGGCGTCGGTCTGGATGAAGTCCTCGTACTGGGTAATGCCGACGTTGGCGCGGCCGAGCGCACTGACCACGCCGAGCGTCACGGTCTGGCTGAGCGAAAACGGGCTGCCCACCGCCATCACCCACTCGGCGACCTTGAGTTTCGAGGAATCGCCGTACGGAATCACCGGCAGGCCGGTGACATCGATCTTGAGCAGGGCCAGGTCGGTCCACGAGTCCACGCCCACCACCTTGGCGCGAACGTCACGATATTCGCCGACCGTCACCGTGACTTCGGTATCCCCCTCACCGACGACGTGGTTGTTGGTCACGACGTAACCGTCCGCGGAGATGACCACGCCGGAGCCGAGGCTCGACTCGGCGCGCGGCTGGCCGAACATCTCGCCCTGGTCGCCGAAGAAGTACTGAAAGAAGGGGTCGTTGGCAAACGGCGACGCCTGGCGGCGGCGGCCGACCTGCACCGACGAGATGTTGGTGACCGCCTTGACCGTTTGCGCGGCGACGCGCGTGAAATCCGGGCCGCCCATGGTCGTGGCCGCCGGTGCCGGTGCCGCCAGTGGGGCGGCCGGCGCCTGGTCGGCGGGCGCCGCCGGTTCGGCGGTCGGACGCGCGAGTACCTCGTCGCGGTTTTCAGCCGTGCCCGAGAGCACGAGGCCCGCGACCAGTCCGGTCGCCAGCAGGAGCGCCATCAAGGAAACGCGTTTGATCATGACACTTCGACGTGGCGCGGGCCGGCGGCGGGGGCCTTCGGCACCGTGATGGTCAAGACACCGTCGCGCATCTCGGCGACGATGGCGGCGGTATTCACCGCGAGTGGCAGGACCACGCTGCGGCTGAACTCACCGTGCCCGCGTTCGACCTGGTGATACTTCTCGCACGACACCCGGGCGTCGCGCCGTCCGTGCAGCATCAGCCGTCCGTCACGAATGTCGATGCGCACTTGATCACGTGTCACACCTGGCAGCTCGGCCGTCACCACATAGGCTGCGCTGGTTTCGCACAGGTCCATGGCCGGGGTCCAGCCCTGCTGGGCGGTCGACAACCGTTCGAGCCGGTGCTGAATCGTGAGGAGGTCGCGGAACGGGTCCCACCGTGCAAACGCCACGATGTCTGGCATCGTAGCACGGCTCCCGGACCTGGCCGGGCGGGCAGCCGGTATGGTAAAATCGCAAGGTTCTACTAACTGATAACAAAGGCTTTATGGCAGACAACCTTCTGGCAACCCAGCTCCGCAAGGGCATGATCGTCAAGATCGACAACAACCTCTTCCGGATTTTCGATCGGCAGCACGTGACGCCCGGCAACCTGCGCGGCTTTGTCCGGGTCAAGATGCGGAACATTCGCACGGGCTCGATGGCCGAAGAGAAGCTGCGCTCGGAGGACATCGTCGAACGGGTGTCGCTGGAGCAGAAGGCCATGCAGTACCTCTACAACGACAACGAGGGGTATCACTTCATGGACACGGTCACCTACGACCAGGTCCAGTTGACGGCCGAGCTGCTGGGCGATTCGGTGGGCTTCCTGAAGCCGGAGATGAGCATCGAGGTCGAGTTTTACGGCGAGAACCCGATCGGAATTGAATTGCCGCAAACAGTGGATCTCAAGGTGATCGAGACCATGCCGGCCATCAAGGGCGCCACGGCCACCAACCAGACCAAGCCGGCGACGCTCGAGACGGGTGTCGTGATCCAGGTGCCGCCCTTTATTGGCGAGGGCGACGTGATTCGCGTGAATACCGAAACGGGCGAGTACCAGACGCGCGCGTAGCTATAATCGGCCCATGGACGTCGTTCGCACTCCCGCCACCGGGTGGATAGAAGTCGTCGTGGGCAGTATGTTCAGCGGCAAGAGCGAAGAGCTCATCCGCCGGCTGCGCCGCGCCCAGATCGCCCGCCAGCGCGTACAGATCTTCAAGCCTGCCGTCGACACCCGGTTCTCTGACGATCACATCGTTTCGCATAGCGAACTGAGGATTCCGTCGGAGAGCGCCAACTCAGCCGCAGACCTGCTGTCGAAAGTCCGCGCCGACACTGAAGTGGTCGGGATCGACGAGGGGCAGTTCTTCGATGCCGAGCTGCCGGCCGCTGCGGCGGCGCTGGCCGCGCGAGGCGTGCGGGTGGTGGTGGCCGGACTTGACCAGGACTACCTGGGCAAGCCGTTTGAGCCGATGCCGCAACTGTTGGCGATTGCCGAGTACATCACCAAGACGCGCGCCATCTGCATGGTGTGCGGCAATCCCGCCAACCACACGCAGCGACTGGTCCACAGCCAGGACCGCGTGCTGCTGGGCGCCCAGGACATCTACGAGGCGCGCTGCCGTCACTGCTTCGATCCGACGCTGTCGCGAGAGGACGAAAACAAAGCCGCCGCCACCAAGGCCGAGGCGCAATGAGCGCCGAGGAGCTTGCCGTCATCTTGCGGCAGGCCCTCGTGGCGCTCGGTGTGCTGTTCGTCCTGGTCAACCTGCGCGTCGGCGGGCAGTTCCTGCAGTGGTGGCGCCTGCGCCGCCATGCCGTGCTCGCGTGGCCACCGGCGAGGCCGCCGTTCTTCGCGGTTAACCTGGCGATCGGCGTGATGCTCGGACTGATCCTGCTGATCACCGCGATTCGCATGCCGCGGTCGCTGTCGTCGCTGTTCGGCGTGGCGATGATGTTCACCTATTACGGTTACCTGCTGCCGCTGTCGACGCGCATCCGGCCCGGGATCTATCGCGACGGCATCTGGACCGACAGCGGCTACATGCCGTACCGCGACATTGGCGGGCTGACCTGGAAGGGCGGCGACACCCTGGTCCTGGCGTCGCGGCAGAAGGCGCTCGGCCGGCGGCTGCGGGTGCCCGGGCCCCACCTGGGGGAGGTGCGCCACCTGCTACGCGAGGAGATTGGCCGCCGTACCATCGAGTTCGACGAGGGGCCGGGACTGCACCTCGGCACCCGCGACACGCGCGAATCTGCGTAACTTCGTGAAGTCGTGGTCCGTGCGAGGCGGGCTACTCCACCAGTTCAACGGGCCGATAAGAGGGAGACTACCCATGGCCGCACGTCCAACCTGGAAGGGTTACATCAAGGTCAGCCTGGTCACCATTCCGGTGCGGGTCTATCCCGCCACCGAGTCGAGTGCGACCATTTCGTTCAACCAGCTCCATGCTGACTGCCAGACCAAGATTCAGCAGAAGAAGTGGTGCCCGAAGTGCGAGCGCGAGATTACCTCCGCCGAGGTGGTCAAGGGCTACGAGTTCGAGAAGGGCCGCTGGGTGGTGATGGATGAGGACGACATCGCCAAGGTCCGCACCGAGTCGAGCAAGGTCATCAACCTGATGCAGTTCACCGAGGCCGATGCCATCGACCCGATGTACGTCGACAAGGCGTACTACCTGGCGCCGGAAGGTCCGATGGCCGCCGACGCCTATTCGGTGATGCGCGAGGGCATGCAGGGCAAGGCGGGCATCGGCAAGGTGGCCATCCACGGCCGTGAGTACCTGGTGGCGGTCAAGCCTCACAAGCAGGGCATGGTGATGTACACGCTGCACCACGCCGCCGAGATCCGCACCATCGACCAGATCGAGGAGCTGCGCGAAGTTCGCGGCACCGTCAACCCGGCCGAAATGAAGCTGGCACGGCAGGTGATCGAGAGCATCGAGGGCGACCTGAACCTGTCGGACTACAAGGACGAATACCAGGAAGGCCTGCGGGCGATCATCGACGCCAAGGTCGCCGGCGAAGAGTTCGTCGCCCCGGAAGAATCGGCGCCACCCAAGGTGGTGGACCTGATGGAGGCTCTGCGCAAGAGCCTCGACCAGGTCAGCGGCGGCAAGAAGAAGACCGCCAAGGCCGATCCGGCCGCCGCCAAGAAGGTCACCAACATCAAGTCAGCGGCGAAGAGCACCGCCAAGAAACGCAAGGCATCCTAGGAGGACTGATGGCTCGTAAAGCCGTGTGGGGCAGCTACAAGCCCGCGAAGAAGTCGAAGAAAAAGGCCGCCTGAGGGCGGCCTTTTTACGTTGCCGGAGACGGAGGTCGGCGGCGGGGTGGATTAGCGCCCAATCAGCCCGAGTAGGCCCCGGCCGGTGGCGGTCGGGTCGCTGATCCAGTCGGGCGGCACCAGCCAGACGAAGGCCAGGATCGCCACCACCCAGATGTCGTAGGGCAAGGTCGCCCGTTCATCACGCCAGAAAAAGAACCGCGCGAACAGCCCTTCCGGCATCGGCTTCCGGTTCAGCGCCAGGTAGGTGTAGTGGATGCGGTTGCTGACGGTAATGATTGACAGCACCAGGATCACCCAGAGGACGCCGGCCATGCGATCGGTAAAGGCGCCGATCATGAACAGCACAATGCGCTCGGGCCGCTCCATGAAGCCCACCTTGCACTTATCGATCAGCGACTCCGCCCGGGCGCGGGCGTAGCTGGTCATGATCGAAAAGATCAGCGCCAGGGTGGCGATCAGCACGTAACCGTTGCGGCCCAGTTCGGCATAGAGCCAGATGAGGCCGGTGAACAGGGCCAGGTCGGAGAAGCGGTCGAGGGTTGAGTCCCAGAAGGCGCCGAATTCCGACTGCTTGCCGGTAATGTGGGCGACCTTGCCGTCGATGAAGTCGAAGATGTTGGCGACGATCATGATGACGCCCGCCAGGGCAAACCGGTCGACGGCGAGTGCCCAGGCCGCCACCACGTTGATCAGCACGCCAATCAGGGTGAGGACGTTGGGATGGATGCCAAGGGCCACCGACACGCTGATGATGGCCCGCAGGGGAAACATGCAAACGGCGCCGATCGCGCCTGTGAAGGTCATAATGGGAGGTGGGCTAAGCGTACCCGATGCCTATCCACGATCTCAAGGAACAGATTCAGCGTCTCCCCGAGCAGCCGGGCGTCTATCTCTATTTCAACGCCCAGGACGAGACGATCTACGTCGGCAAGGCCCGGTCGTTGCGCGACCGGACCCGGTCCTACCTGGGCGCCTACGGCAGCAACCCCAAGACCAACGCGCTGCTGGACGAGGTCACCCGCATCGAGGTGATCGTCACCGACTCGGTGGTCGAAGCCCTGGCGCTTGAAAACAACCTGATCAAGCAGCGATTTCCCAAGTTCAACATCCTGCTGCGCGACGACAAGAACTACCCCTACCTGCAGTTGACCACCACCGAGGCCTTTCCCCGGGTGCTCGTGGCCCGTTCGGTCGAACGCGACGGCAATGTCTATGCCGGGCCGTTTCTGCCGGCCAAGTTCGCCCGGCGGACCATGGCGCTCACCCACAAGGTGTTTGGCATCCGGTCGTGCAATGAAGTGATTACCGGCCAGCGGCACCGGGCGTGTCTCGAGTACGACATCAAGCGGTGCCTGGCGCCGTGCGTGGCGTCGATCTGCTCGCCCGAGCAGTACGCGGTGGCGGTCGACGACACCCGGCTGTTCCTCGAAGGCCGTAACGACGAACTGGCCGAACACCTGCGGATCCGGATGATGGAGGCGGCGTCCGCCGAGCGCTTTGAAGAGGCCGCTCACCTGCGCGACGCCATGCGGACGGTGCAGACGTTGCAGGAGCGGCAGCAGAAGATGGCGTCGGCTGAACTGGGCGACCGCGACGTGTTCGGGGTGAAGCTGGGCGCCAAGGGCGCGGTGGTGCAGGTGTTCCTGGTCCGCGGTGGCCGGGTGATCGAGCGGATCGAGTTTGTCACCGATGCCAGGGAGGGCGGCGAGTCCGACAGCGACGTCGTCGAGGCCGCGATTCAGCAGTTTTACGGCGACCAGCCGCCACCGCCTGAGATTCACATTCCGGTGGCCCTGGCGGAGCAGGACCTGCTCGAGGCGTGGTTGGCCCAGCGCGCCGGCCGCAAGGTGCGGATGGTCATGCCCCAGCGTGGCGACAAGAAGGGACTGCTGGAATTGGCGCTGCGCAACGCCGCGCTGGCCTACCGGACCAAGTTCGACGGCAACGCCACGGCGAACTACGAGGCCCTTGAGGTGCTGCAGTCGGCGCTGCGCCTGCCGAAGCTGCCGCGGCGCATCGACTGTTTCGACATTTCGACCATTCAGGGCAGTGAGACCGTGGCATCGATGGTGGTGTGCGAGGAAGGCCGCATGAAGCCGTCGGAGTACCGAAAGTTCAAGATCAGGGATCAGGGTTCGGGGATCGGGGATCGGGGGCCGGATCGCTTCCTGGACGATTTTGCCGCCATGGCGCAGGTGGTCAGGCGGCGGTACGCGAAGGTGCTGGAGAACGGCGGGCCGTTTCCCGATCTGATCGTGATCGACGGCGGCAAGGGCCAGTTGAACGCGGCCTACGCCGCGCTCGAGAGCATCGGCCTGTCGAACCTGGTCGCGATTGGGCTGGCGAAGAAGGAAGAGCTGGTCTTTACCCGCGACAGCCTGGAGCCGCTGGCGCTCGACCGGCATGGCGCGGCGTTGCGCCTGCTGCAGCGCATTCGTGACGAGGCGCACCGCTTCGCCATTACCTTTCACCGGCAGTCGCGCACGAAGCGCGACTTGCGCTCCGAACTCGACGGCATTCCCGGCATCGGCGTGCGCCGGCGCAAGACACTCCTGACCAGCTTTGGCAGCCTGGCCGGCGTGCGGCGCGCGACGCGCGAGGAGCTGGCCCGAGTGGTGGGCGCCAGAACGGCTGACGCCGTCATCGGGTATTTCTCGAGCAACCCCTGAGGTGTCCGGCGTCCGTGTGATAACCTTTTGAGTTCTGGCCGGCATCGATTTCACCCAGCTCCTCATCCAAATTTCCGTGTTGATCGCCTCGCTGTCGGTCCACGAGGCGGCGCACGCCTTCGCGGCGTTTCGCCTGGGGGATCGCACGGCCGAGCGGCTGGGCCGCTTGTCGCTCAACCCGGTCGTGCACGTCGACCCGATCGGCACCTTGTTGTTTCCGCTCATCGCCATCACCACCGGCTTGCCGCTGATTGGCTGGGCCAAGCCGGTGCCGGTGGACATGCGGTTCCTGCAGCATCCCACCCGCGATTTCGCCATCATCGCGGCCGCCGGCCCGGCCAGCAACGTGGCGATGGCGGTGCTGGGGGCGATCGGCCTGGCGGTCCTGCCCGGCGTGGCGCCGGGCGACATCGCGGGCCGCGCGGTCTTGACGCCGCTGTTCCAGTTCCTGGACTACTTCGTGATCATCAACGTCCTGCTGGCGCTCTTCAATATGGTGCCGGTGCCGCCCCTGGACGGCGGCAATGTCCTCATGGGCATCCTGCCGGCCTCCGGCGCCCGGCTCGTCGAACTGATGCGGCCATACGGCTTCCTGATTTTGTATGCTTTGATGCTGACCGGCGCCCTGGGCACCCTGCTCGGCCCGGTCGCATATTTCCTGCTGACCCTGTTAGGAGTACGGTGACGAAGCAACGCGTGTTGTCGGGGATGCGTCCGACGGGCAAGCTCCACCTGGGCCACCTGGTGGGGGCCCTGCAGAACTGGGTTGAGCTGCAGGCCAAGTACGACTCGTACCACTGCATTGTCGACTGGCACGCGCTGACCACTAATTACGCCGACACCTCGGAGATTGTCGCCAACGGTCTCGACAACGCGGCCGACTGGATCGGGTCGGGGCTGGATCCCGAAAAGAGCACCTTCTTCGTGCAGTCGCTGGTGCCCGAGCACGCCGAGCTTTACCTGCTGTTCCAGATGGTCACGCCGATTTCGTGGCTCGAGCGCGTGCCGACCTACAAGGAGCAGATGGAGCAGTTGAGCGATCGCGACCTGTCGAGCATCGGCTTTCTCGGCTATCCGCTCCTGCAGGCTGCCGACATCGTGATCTACGACGCCCACTGGGTGCCAGTCGGCGAGGATCAGGTGCCGCACGTCGAACTGACGCGCGAGGTGGTGCGGCGCTTCAACAACCTGTATTTCCGATCTGACTCATCCGCGGCTGGGTCATCGGCGTTGGTCGAGCCGCAGGCCCTGCTCACGCCGACGCCGCGCCTGCCCGGGCTCGACAACCGCAAGATGAGCAAGAGCTACAACAACACCATCGATTTGTCGGACGATACCAAGACGGTGCAGAACAAGGTGCGGCAGATGTACACCGACCCGAAGCGGGTGCGTGCCGACATCCCGGGGACCGTCGAAGGCAATCCGGTGTTCATGTACCACGACGCCTTCAACCCGAACGTGGCCGAGGTCAACGACCTCAAGGAACGCTATCGCACCGGCAAGGTGGGGGACGTCGAGGTCAAGACCAAGCTGGCGGTGGCAATCAATGCCATGCTCGATCCCATCCGCGAGCGCCGCGCCCAGGCGCTGGCCCGGCCCAACTACTTGCGCGACGTGCTGATCGAGGGTTCGCAGAAGGCCCGGGTGGTGGCGCAGGCGACCATGGCACGCGTCCGCGACGCGGTGAAGTTGACCTACTGATGGCCGACACGCCAGAAATTCCGCCCGTGCCGCCGGTCGAACCGGCGCCCGCCGACGAGGCCTTCGAGTCGCAGCTCGACTCCATCCAGATCAAGCTGCAATCGTTCGAGGGCCCGCTCGACCTGCTCGTTCATCTGATCAAGAAGAACCAGATGAACGTCTACGACATCCAGATTGCGGTCATCACCAAGCAATACCTGGAGTACCTGAACCTGCTGCAGGAACTCAACCTGGACGTCGCCAGCGACTTTCTCGTGATGGCGGCCACGCTGATTCACATCAAGAGCAAGATGCTGCTGCCGCGGCCGGAGACCGCCGCCGGCGACCCGGGCGAGGAAGAGGATCCGCGCGACATGCTGGTGCGCCGCCTGCTGGAGCACCAGAAGTTCAAGGCCGCGGCCGAACTGCTGCACGACAAGGAAACCCTCCGCAGCGCCCAGTGGGGCCGTCCCGACTCGCGGATCGAAGCGATTGCCGGCGACGACTACGAGCCCGAGTTCGAGGTCGATCTGTTTACGCTGCTCTCGGCCTTCAAGCAGGTGCTCGAGCGCGCCCGCGAACGGCCGCCGGTGGTGCTGCCGGGCGAGGAAATTCCGATCGAGCGGCGGATCGACCAGTTGCTGGAGCGGCTGTCCGAGACCGAAGCCTGCGGCTTCGAGGACCTGTTCGACGATGTGGCCACTCGTGGCGACATGATCGTGACCTTTCTCGCCATGCTCGAGATGATCCGGCTCAAGTTGATCCGGGTCTTCCAGTCAGGCGGCGTCGGCGCGATCCGTATCTACAAGCGCGCGCGGCCGGCGGATGCGCCGCACCCGATTCACGATCCGGAAGACGAGTACAACGCGCACCACCCGCCCGCCAGGCCGGCGGCGGTGCCGGATGCGGCACCCGAGGATGAGAAGGAATGAGCGACGATACCCCGAACGACCTCCCGGTTGAGGCAACGCCGGTCGACCAGGTCCCGGCCGAGGAAATCGCGCCGGCCGAGGAGGCCGTGCCGCGGATGGAGCTGTCGCAACTGAAGGCCGTGATCGAGGCCCTGGTGTTTGCGGCGCCCGACCCGCTGACGCCGCGCATGCTCTACCGGCTGCTGAACGACGAGCCGAAGGAAGACGTGCTGGCGGCGCTCAAGGCGCTCCAGGCCGACTATGTCGACCGCGGCGGCTTGCATATGGCCGAAGTGGCGGGCGGCGTCCAGATCACGACCCGCCCTGAGTATCACGACTGGGTGCGCCGCCTGTTTCACGAACGGTCGTCGAACAAGCTGTCGGCGGCATCGCTCGAGACGCTGTCGGTGATCGCCTACAAGCAGCCGGTGACCGCCGCGGAGATTGGCGAGATTCGCAGCGTCAACACCTCCGGCGTGCTGTCGACGCTGCTCGAACGCCACTTGATCAAGATTGTCGGCCGCAAGAACGTGATCGGACGGCCGTTCCTCTACGGGACGACCAAGGAGTTCCTGATTCGCTTCGGCTTGAACGACCTCAACGACCTGCCGAAGATCGAGGACATGGCGCAGCAGTTGGGATTCGATCCGCCGCCGGTGCTGATGGAACGTGCCATCCCGGAAGAGATGCTGCCGCTCGAAGAGGGCGACGTCCCGGACGACCAGCCGGAGTAGTGCGGAGGGGTGCCCTCCGCACTGGTGATCCTGGGCGTGTTGCCGCTACGGCTGGCAGTCGGTCTCCACCCCAGGCACGCCGTTCACCGTAATGCTTCCGGGCACCACCCAGGTGGCGGTGCCGCCCGCATAGCAGTCCAGCTGCTGGAATGCCACGATCGCGCCGTTATTGGCGGAAACGTGGGTGTCGGGTCCAAAGCGGGTCATGCCGGCGAAGTTGGTCGTGCCGGGCGAGCCGCTGGTGACCGCACAGCCGAGGTTCATGAAGTTAAAGCTCCCGGGTGTGGTCGAGATCTGGTTCAGTCCCAAGGTACCGGGGCCTGCCCCCTGCGACGTGATCGAGCTTTGCGCGCTGCACCAGATGTCGCCAGTGACCTGCACGTTGTTCTGGAACGTCAGGTGCCCGCCGCGGTTGGCCTGAGTGGCCCGGACGAGCGTATTCACCTGGCCGCCGAGCTGCACCACCTCGGCTGTCTGCGCCCTGACGCCGTTGCGACCGACGACCGATGAGTTGTTCAGGAAAATCGAGGCGCCGATCATCGCGTTGATGCCCCAGCGGTCGCCGGTGGCGCCATTGCCGCTGATGTCGCAGTTCAGGCATTGCAGGCGGCCGCCGCGCGCCGTCAGCCCGTTGCCGGCATTGTCAAGAATGGCCGAGTCGGTCGCGGCCAGCAGGGCCGAACCGGCAAGGAACACGCCGTCCTGGGCCCCGTTCCGAATCTCGACGTTGACGATCGCCACCGCCGAATCGGTCACCAGCAGGCCGATGCCCGGACTCCACTGAATCCCAATCGACTCAAACTGCACGGCATTGGGGCCAGACGCGGCCAGGCCCGGCACGTCGAACACCTCGACCAGCGCGGCCTGGCCCTCGAGATCGCCATCGGCCGGAGTGGTGATGCCATCGGTATCGGCACTGATGCCGCGAATGACCACCGGCCGCCGGACCTGAATGGGGCCGGCGCAGAAGCCGCTGACTTCAATCACCAGCGGATCCACGCGGTCGGGCACGCGGTCGAGGGCGCGTTGGAGGCTTTGGCCGCGATGGCAGTTCACGCGAACGGTGCGGTCGCGGTCGTGCCGGCGGTCGTGGCCGGTGGTCGCTGAAAGGGCCGCGGTGAGGATGGGCGCGGCGATGAGCGCCAGCAGGACCGGGAGCGTCGAGAGATCGTTGCCAAGTCGGGGAATCATCTAGCCTCCATGTGACTATGGACGGCCCCCGTACGGGATTTCCCGCGCGCCTGCCAGCCGCTATAACAGCAGCGCGTCGACCCGGTGACCGTGGACGAACTGTTCGCGCGGTGACCACTTGAAAATCGTGAAGCGCCCGTCCTGGGAGGCCACCAGGGCGGTGGCATCACGCTGATCGTGCACAAACTGCGCCGCCGACAGGTGGCGGGTGCCGCCCAGTTGGGATGGCGTCGTGCGGATCGGCACGCTGCCTTCCACCGGCTCGGTGACATTGACGTGTTCAACCTGCGGGTAGCCATGGCGCCTGGTGATCTTGGCGCCAAACGCCAGGACGGCGTAGCGATCGGTGATCAACGTCGCGCCGTCGACCGCCGTGAGCCCGGCGATCGCATCCACCGCGCGCCGCATGTCGTCCGGATCGGGAGCCGGTTCACGGACCAGCGCCGCCAGTTCGCCGAACGGCGGATCCAGCGCATACGGCATCGGGGTGACCACCGACTCCCGCCAGGCCTCCGACTCGGACGGCACCACCAGTAGCGCGCCGCCGCGGCCGTGCTGCCGCATCGAGGCCGCCAGTTGCACCAACACGGCGGTGACGCCGGCGGCGATCGGCCGGTCGACCGAGCCAATCAAGGTCGTGAGCACGGCCGGGCAGTCCGGGACGAGCTGGCCACCGCGTTCGTCGACAATCTTGATTTGATCGCCTTCGAGCACGGCGACGTTGGCGAACTTGCCGAACGGCTCGCTGCGATGCTTGACCACCAGCAGGCCAGAGGCGACGACTTCCACCACCAGGCAGAAAGCCGGCACCTCGCGGGTGGTGCCCCATACGTGAAACCCCTCGGCCGACTGCCAGACGCCCAGGTGGATCCCGGGCCGTTCCACCGCCGGCGCCACCTTGGCCAGCATCGCCGCGCCGAGTGGCAGGCGGGCCTCGAAGACCAATGGATGACGCGCCCGCGAAGGTGGCAGCAGCGCCAATGACACCCGCGGCGTCTTGCCCTCTTCGCGCCGCAAGCTCGCCCAGAACGCCGCGTCGATCAACGCCTCAATCGCATCGACCCCCGGCACCTCGGCGGCCCCGCCCTCGTCGCGCCCGCCGGCGGCGGCGATGTGACGGGTAAAGTGCCCATGAACGGCAGCCGCCACCGCGCGGGCAGCTGGATAAGTTGGGACGGTCATGGGTAACTGTAAGTCAACTTTCAACTGTCAACTTTCAACTTTCAACTTTCAACTGTCTAGAAGGGGTAGGCCAGCGTCAAGCCCAGCACGGTGACCAGGATGAGCACGACCGGGAACAGGGCAAGAAAAACGACGAAGGTGTAGCCCATCACGTCGCGCGCGCGCAGGCCGAGCATGCCGAGAATGGGGAGCATCCAGAACGGCTGCAGCAGGTTGGCCAGCGCCTCGCCAAGATCGTAGGCCACCACCACCCACCCCAGGTGCACTTTCAGCTCGTGGGCCGCGGCCATGACGTAGGGGGCTTCGATGATCCACTTCGAGCCGCCAGAGGGGACAAACACTCCCAGCACGGCCGAGTAGATGGCGACGACGGCCGGAAAGGTGGTGGCGTTCGAGACGCCGACGAAGAGGGCCGCGAGTTGCTGGCTGAGGTGCGTGCCGGTGATGACTGCGGCGATACCGGCGTAGAACGGAAACTGCAGCAGGATGCCCCAGACCGCCGGCGTGGCCGCCTGTACCGCGTGCATCAGCCGCGCCGGCGTGCGGTGGAGCAGGATGCCGAGCAGCAGGAATGACAAGTTGACGGTGTCGAGGGTGATGGCATTGATCGCGTGCGGCGCATTCAGGAAATAGCGCACGAGGTAGGTGCCTCCCAGGGCCACGACAAACACCGGCAGCAGCATGGAATGCTCCAGCCAGGCGCCGGGCGGGACCTGGCCGCCGGCGGGCTCCGGCACCTGCCGCTCCGTCAGATCGATGCCCAGGTCGGCCGCAGTGCGCGCGCGAGCGGCCACCGGCGCGGCCAGCCACATCACCAGTGTCACGATGGCGATCTCGATCACCACCGCCACCAGGCTCTGCCACAGGAAGATGGTGTGGGCGAACGGGATCAACCCACCCGCCACCACGCCACTGTCGACGATGTCGCGAATCTGCGGCGGCAGGGCGCCGGGCGTCGCCATTTGCAGCGCCGCCGAGCCGCTCAGGCCCTGCGCCCAGATGCTGCCCAGTCCCAGGAAACTGGCCGCCGCCAGCGCGCGATAGTCGACGCGGCTGACCCGCCGGGCGACTTCGCGGGCCAGCACCGCGCTGAAGATCAGCGAGAAGCCCCAGTTGAACCACGAGCTGGTCATGGCAAAGAACGCGACCATGGCCACCGCGCCCCGGGGCGTCTGCGGCCAGGCGGCAATCGTGCAAATCACCGCCCGGACCGGCGCCGAGGTGGCCAGCACATGTCCGGTGATGATGATCAGGGACATTTGCATCGTGAACGGAATCAGGCTCCAGAAGCCATTGCCCCACGCATCGACCACCTGCGCGGGTGTGGCCGGCGTCCACAGCAACGCCGCCACGACCACGATCACGGTGGCGGCCAGGGCGAAAATGAACGCGTCGGGAATCCACCGCTCGGTCCAGGAGGTCAGGGCCAGCGCAGCGCGGCCGATGGCGCCAGGTTGCTCTGGCGCGGTGGCCGGTGACTTCGCAGTGGGCATCGACTGGGAACCATAGCACTGCCGCCGGCATTTGCTTAGCCGGCGATTCTTGTCGTGGCGCTGACAAAACTGGCAGCCGTGCCCGGCCGGGGTCGCTCAGGTGGCCCGTAACGCGGGCCAATCAGAGTGGCAGCGAACCTGCAATGCAGGGCTCGACATGAGCATGGCAGCCGGCAGGTTTGCACGCTTCGGCGCGATCGCGGCGTGGGTGATCGCGGGTGGATGGATGGTGGGAGCCACCGCCGGCGAGTTGCGCACACTGTGGTTGGTGTTGCCGACGCCGCCGGAAGTGGCGCAGGACTTCACCGTCCGGGACGCGGCCGACGAGCAGGGCCGTCGCACGTCGTTCCGGATCCTGCTCTTCAGCGATGAGTTTCGCTGGCGCATGAACTCTTTCGACGAGGTCGAGCATGGCGCGGCCCGTCCGCGCTTCACCGAGGAGATGAAGGCGGTGCTCAACAGCGCCCGCGAAATCATCTGTGTCGGCGCCAGTTCCGAGGAGATCCCGGCCGGCGCCACCTTCGCGGACGGACGCCAGCGAGAGGAGCGCCGGGCGGCGCTGCGGGCTGAGAAAATTGCGGTGTGGGTGCGCGAAGTGCTGCAGCGGCCGATCCCGGTCCGCAAGCTGAACGTCGGCCACCATGCGCCTACCGGAGGAGATGACACCTCCGACCAACGCCGCGTCGTGATCATCCTGGTTCTGGACCAAGACGAGGGCGCCGATATCGATCAGGCGCTGCGGGCGGCGATGGCGGGAGAGAGCGTGCGTGCGCCGATCTTCGAGGCGCTGCTGACCCGGTATTCGCTGGGATCCGGCTCCTCTTTCACCTGGGTGCCCTGATATGAGTGAGTTCATTGAAGCGTTCGGCATGCTTCGCGACGTCCCGCCGTGGTTGGCGCTGACGTGGGTCGGCTGGCTGGCCACCGGCGCGGCTCTCGCGGTGTGGCAGGTCAAGGCCCGCGCGGCCGAGCAGGAACGGGCGCTGCTCGAGACGGAGGCGCGCAGGGCCCGGTCCAAGTCGGGCGTCCGGCCGCCCGCGGCCGCACGGCCGCCGAAGCCGGTGCCGGTCGATGCGTTTGGCGAGCTTGAAGCACTGCTGGAGCCGGCCGCTGACAGCGGCACCCTGAGCCGGCGGCCCGGCGACTAGCGCGCCGCGGCGAGGCCGCCGGAAAAAGAAAACGGGCGGGAGCCAGTGGCCCCCGCCCGTTCGTTGTGTACGCCGGAAGGACGTTAGCGTCCGGCCGGTCGAATCTCGCTCTGCGGCAGCTTGAGCGAGATGTACTCGCCCGTGTAGTTGCCGCCGCTGACACCCACCACGATGTACTGGGTGCCACCGATCGAGTAGGTCATCGGCATGCCGACGATCGGCGCCGGCAGCAGCACTTCGCCGAGCTGCGCGCCGGTCTGCTTGTCGTAGGCGCGGAGCATCGCGCCACGGGCACGGCCCGGAGGCGCCGTGTACTGCGGATCGCCAACGACCACCAGGGTCTTGGTGATCAGCACGCCGACGCTGCCGCCCTGGCCGGTCTTGGGGATGTTCAGGCCCTTGAGCAAAGGGTGGTTGCGGATGGCGTCCGGGGTGTCGCCGTGCGGCACCTGGAACAGGAGCTTGTCGGGGTTCTTGAAGTCGATGGCAGCCAGCACACCGTACGGCGGCTTCACGATCGGCAGGCCTTCGAGGCCCTCGGCGAGGGCGCGGCGGCCCTGGCCTCCCGGGAAGTTGACGGCGGGAGCCGCCGGCGCGCCCGGCGCGGCCGCGGGACGCTCAACGCGCAGGCCGTAGTTGGGCTCGGCTTCCCAGCGGGGCGTGCGGTTGGCCTTGTTCTCGGGGCTGACCTTGTGGAATTCCTCTTCGTCGTAGTGGCCGACGGTGACGTTGGTCATGCCTGCCTGCGAGTAGAAGATGCCGGTCTCGACGTCAAAGCCGGCGCCGGGCCAGTTGGTGCCGCCGCTGGTGTTGCCGATGTTGATGCCGCCGAGCAGCTTCGACTCGGGGCCGGTCGGCGGCACGTAGGGCGTCGGCTCCCAGCGGAACAGCGACAGGTTCTTCAGGGCCTGGGCGCGCAGCGCCGGCGTGAAATCGATCAAGTCGCTTTCGGCAAGAAAAATACGCGCGTAGGCGGGGGGCTTGGTCACGAATGGCTGCGTCGGCGAGGTCTGCTCGTGCGCCATGGTTGACTGGGGCACGGGCCGCTCCTCGATCGGCCACAGCGGCACGCCGGTAATGCGGTCGAAGCAGTAGAGCCACCCTTGCTTGGACGGCACGGCGACGATCTTGCGCATCTTGCCCTCGACCATCGTGTCGATCAGGAGCGGCGCCGACGACATGTCGTGGTCCCACAGGGGGTGATGCACGAACTGGAAGTGCCACTTGCGGACGCCCGTCTTCAGGTCGACCGCCACCAGCGATTCGGCGAACAGGTTGTCGCCGGGCCGGTTGCCGCCGTACTCGTCGATGGTCGGCGTTTCGATCGGCAGGTAGACGATGCCGGCTTCGGGATCCGCGGTGATCTGCGTCCACACGCCGTTGTTGCCGGTGTAGCCGGCCGATTCGTTCTTCCAGGTGTCGAAGCCGAACTCGCCGCGGCCGGGGATGCCCTTGAAGGCCCACAGCAGCTTGCCGGTGCGCACGTCAAACGCGCGGGCCTGGCCCTGCACGTTGGTGGCGTACTCGTAGCCGAGACCCTCGAACATCGACGAGCCAACCAGCACCACGTCGTTGACCACGGTGGGCGTCGAGTGCAGGCCGATTTCCGACTTCTCGAGGTCGGCCTGTTTGCCGTTGATCATGATGCCGACCTTCAGGTCGACGACGCCGGCCTTGCCGAAGCTGGCGATCGGCTGGCCGGTCTTGGCGTTGAGCGACACCAACTGGTAGCCGGTGGTCACGTAGATGACGCGGTCGTCACCCTTGCCGTCGGTCCAGTAGGAGAGGCCGCGGCCTGACAACTGGCGGGGGGCCCAGCGCGTGGCGCGCTCGCCCTCGTCCATGCTGTAGGTCCACTTGATTTCGCCGGTGCGCGGTTCGACCGCGATCACCGCGCGGCGCGTGCCGGCGGTCGCGTAGAGCATGCCCTTGACCATGATGGGCGTGCCTTCGAGCTTGGTTTCCGGGCGCGGACCGAAGTTGTCGGTCTTGACCCGCCACGCCACTTCCAACTTGCCGAAGTTCGTGCCGTTGATCTGGTCGAGGGGCGAGTACTTGCTGCCGCGAAGGTCCGCGGTGTACATCGGCCACTCGCCGTTCTTGGTGCTCGGCATCGGGCTGGCCTGTCCGGAGACGAGTGGGGCGACCCACGCGTACGCCGCGACGAGCAGCACCAGTGCGGGCACGACCCGAATTGCGATGCGCTTCATGCGTTTTCTACTCCTGCAATACTGGAAATGAAGAACCGTGACCGAACCCTTCCCGGCCCGATCGCGCCATGATAATCCGTTTCGGGGGTGGCCAGGAGGGCTAAACGCTGGCCTTCAGCCGCTCGACTTCGGCCGGGGTCAGGTCGCGCCATTGGCCCGGTTTGAGCCGCCCGAGGCCGATCGGCCCCATCTGGATCCGGCGCAAATCCCGCACCGGCAGCCCAACGGCGCGGCACATCTTGCGGATTTGGCGGTTGCGGCCCTCCCGTAACGTGATGGTGAGCAGCGTCGTGGGCTTGTGACCCCTGACCGTGGTGCCGGCGTGGACGTCGGCCGGCGAGGTGCGGCGGCCATCGATAAACACGCCCTTGCGCAGCTTCTCCATGGCGGTCGGGTCGGGCATGCCGAGCACGATGACTTCGTAGACCTTGTCGACCTCGTGCCGCGGGTGGGTCAGGCGGGCGGCGAGATCGCCATCGGTCATCATCAGCAACAGGCCTTCGGAGTCGTAATCCAGGCGCCCGACCGGGTAGATGTAGGCGCCCTCGCCAATCAGGTCCATGATCGTGGGCCGGCCCTCGGGGTCGCGGCGCGTGGTCACATAGCCCTTCGGCTTGTAGAGCACGATGTAGCGATCGCGCACGTCGAGCTTGATGCGGCGCCCATCGACCTTGATGGCGTCTTTCGAGGGGTCGGCCTTGGTGCCGAGGGCGCGCACGGTCTCGCCGTTCACGGTGACGCGGCCTTCCAGGATCATCTGCTCCGACGCGCGGCGTGAGGCGACCCCCGCCGTGGAAAGGATCTTCTGGAGCCGAACGCCGGGACCCGTGTCTTTACTCACTGGTTCATTATGCCGCGCCAGAAACCCATCAGGCGCCAAACTTCGGTCAGGCTCGGCGTCCGGTTGACCTCGGCGTGGGTAATCAACCCGCTCAGCAGGCCCGTGACCTGGGCCTTGCCCCGGAGGTGCTCCGCGAGCAGCACCGTCTCCATGGAGGGAATCACGTTGTCGTCGACGCCGTGCAGCAGCAGGACCGGCGCCAGCGGCGGCGCCGAGCGTTCGGCAGACAAGGCCGGCATGACCGGCGAGTCTTTCAGGCCGTCGGCGATGGGCAGCAGGATCGGCCCGAGCTTGTCGACGGCGCGGTCGTTGACGAAGGTCAAGAGCGTCCGCGACGGTTCGGGCAGCGTCCCGGCGTACGCCTTCATCTCGTCGAACACCTTGAGCGCGGCGGCCTGGTCGGTCATGGCCAGCGACGAGGCGAGCAGGAAGCCGTCAATGCCGCGGCTGAGCGCCGCCACTTGATCGGCCGGCACCAGGCGGTCGGCCAGGCTGAGCAGCACCACCGCCACGCCGTAGTCGTGCGGCGGATGTACGCCGACGTGGCCGGCACCGACGACGGCCGAACTGTTCTTGGCGCGTTCGAGGTCGCCCAGCACCTGGCCGGAGCACAGGTAATGCATGACGCGAGCGAGATCGCCGTGGCCGCCGAACGACAGCACGAACGCCACGTGATCACGAATCGACTCGCGTCCCGCGGCCACCACCGACAGGCCGCCGGAGAAGCTGATGCCGAGCAGTCCCACCTTGCCGTCGGGCGCGTACTGCGGCTGGGCGCTGGCCCAGATCACCGCGTCTTCAATGACGTCAGTGACCTGCGGTGTGATCTTGAATTTCTGGAGGTCCGGTGCCGCAATCGTGAGCACGCCGAAGCCGGTGGCGGCGAGATCGTCCGCCAGGCCCACCAGGCGCGCCTCGTTGATGCCGTCGCGATGGACGCCGGGCATGAGCAACACCGTGCGGCGCACACGCCCGGCCGGGCGATAGAAGCGGGCGGGCACGTCGCCGCTTCGGGTCGGGACCTGGAAGACGTTCTCGCGTGTGACGGCGGATGCGCGCCATCCGGCGACCGTGGCCGGCGCGCCCGGCAGATCGGCGGCGCGGATGATGAAGCCGAGGGCGTCGAGATAGGGAAGCGCCAGCCAGCCGCCGGCGGCCAGCAGCGCGATGACGATCGCCGCCTTGGCGCGGCGTGAGAGATGCACGGCGGAATGGTACATCGGACAGCGGTCGTTTGTGATCGAACCCGTGATCGAACTGGCGCGATCGCAATCAACGTTGGACCGTCGTGATTGCATTCCGGAAGGCGCCGGGATATTGTCCTCCAGCGATTCACTGCCTCCCACCCTTCCAGCCGCAGAGTCCCCCATGAAAACGCTCAGTCCCATCTGGTCGCAACAGGTACGCGCCGGCGTGGCGCGTGTCGAGTGTGTTGCGTTAAACCTGACGCTCGGCCCGGCGTTACCGCTCGGCGCGGCGCAGGAGATTGTTCTGTTTGTCGACGAGCTCACCATCGCCGGCACGGTGACACTGCAAGGCAGGAACCTGTCGGTCTTCGCCAGAAAGATCACGGCCGCGCCTGGCGCGACGATCGACGTGTCCGGCGCGGCCGCCACGCCGGTCTACCCGCGCACGGCCGCGGATGGTGCGTTCCCCGGTGCGCGGGGCCACGACGGCCAGCCCGGCAACCGCGGCGGGGACGCCGGCCGCGTGATCCTGCTGGCCGGGGAGATGGCGGGAAGGCTCGCGATCAACGCCCGCGGTGGTCAAGGGGGGCTGGGGCAGAACGGGGGCGATGGCATCAAGGGCGGTACGCCCTCGGCGGTGGGACCTCGGAACAAGGACGAGAAGCAAAACCAGGACGGGGAGAACGAAGGGCCGGAGGGTGATCGGGGGTTCATGGGCGGCGACGCCGGCGAGGCCGGCCGATCGGGCGACGGCGGTGCGGGCGGGATGGTGTGGGTCCTGACGCGGGAGGGATCGCCGCGCGCCGACGTGGTCGTGGCCAACGAGGGTGGTGAACCCGGCCCGTCCGGCAGCCATGGCGATCCGGGTCAGGGCGGCGACGGCGGTGCGGGTGGCCTGGGTGTCTATTGCTACACGCAGATGCACCATGGAGGCGGCCCCGAAGGCGAGACGTGGGAGACCTTCGAATGCCGACAGAGCACCTCGCGGGGGCCTGACGGCCCGCGCGGGTTCGCCGGCCAGCTTCCTCGGGAGCAATCCGCGCGCGGTGCCAAGGGGGGGCCTGGGGCGGCGGACGTCTCCGCTACGGCGTTGGTGGGCGATTTCGAAACCGTGGCCCCGGCCAGCTACGCCAACCTCGTCCTGAGGAAGGCGCAGATCGACTATCTGAACCAGGAACTGTCGAAGGCGGCGGCGTTGCTCGCCTGGCTGGACGAGTTGGGCGCGGCCTCCAAGCCGGCCGCGCCCGCTGGCAGCCGCCCCTACCGACTGGTGCAGGCGTTCGGGACCGATCAATCCGAACTGCTGGATGGAGTCGGTGCGCGGGCCAGGGCCTACCGCCTGCAACTGACCGGCGGGCTCGACTTCTTCGGCAAGGCCTACAGCTACGTGCCGCTCAACCGCGTCGAGTTTTACGCTGGGCGGCGCGATTGGCTGCTGTCCCAGCTGGAATTCTTCGAGGCGCAGGCGCAGGAGGTGGAGAAGCGTGACGTCGAGGTGAGGCGGCTCGTCGAACTCTCCCAGGCCGCTCGCGAAAAGGTGGCCGCCCAGCTGGCCGCTGCCGGTCTCGACCAGGCCCAGGCCAACGACCTGGCGGCACGGTCGCAGGCCAGGGTCCGCGACCTCATCAGCGAGATCGAGTCCGAGAAGGCCCAGCTCCGCCTGGCGAACGATGCGTTCGTCGCCGCCGTCGGACGCCTTCGTAATGACTGCAGCTTCGATGCCGTGATGAAGATTGCCGAGGCCACCTACGCCATCGTCAATGCGATGTACGGCAACTACACGCAGGCTATCGCCGGAGGCGCGGCCCTGTTGGACTCGGTCAAGTCCGGCATCGACACGCTCGACAAGCTGCAGGACGCGCTGAAACGGATTCGCCAGGTCGAGGGCAATATCGACGGGATTGTCGACGGCTACCACACGCTCCAGAAGCTCCATGGCGACAGCACGAAGGAGCAACAGAACATTCTTCTGGCGTCCAAGGCGGACATCGACGCCGCGACGGCGCCCTATCTCCAGCTGGCCGAAGCCAGCCAGTTGCGCGCCACCGCGCAGAGGCTGATCGACCTCAGCCAGGCCAAGAACGAGGCGTGGTTGTCCTATGTCAGCGCGCTCGCGCAACTCGCCGATTTGGAGGCGACCAAGCGCGACCGGCAAGGCGAAATCGACCAGCTGTCCAACAAGATCGCCAGGGCCCAGCAGCTCGAGTACCCGTCCGCCCTCAAGGACTTCCTGATCAAGGCGCGCCACGAGGCGACGATGTACGCGGTGCGCAACCTCTATAGCCTTCATCGCGCCCTGTCGTACTGGTCGCTGCAGGACACTGCGATTCAGCCCGTGCGCGTGGAGGATTTCGAGCTCAGTGCCATCCGCGCCGCGTACGGATCGCTTGAAGCCCAGCTGACCGCTTTTACTGAGAATCTTGGGAGTGACGATTCACCTTACGGCGATCTGTCGATCGTGATCTCGGCGGCGAAGCACCCGCATCTCATCGCCGCGCTGAAACGAAACGACGGCGGGGTGTATCGGCTGAGCTTCCTGGTGCGTCTGTCAACCCGCGCGGCCGACATCGTCAAGAACGCGGACTTTGTCACCACGAAGGCATTCGCCGCCACGCGCGGACTGCTCGTGAACAAGTTCAAAGTGATGCTGAAGGGCGCGGTGGAGGGCTCGGACGAGCCGGAGATTGCCGGTACCCTTCGCCACTCGGGCCAGGTCGAGCTGGTCGACCGCAACGATGTCGTGCACACCTTCTCGCACGTGCCGTCGCGAGTCGGCTTTCGTTATTACCCGACCCGCCAGGATGGGGAGCCGGTGGCATTCGCGTCCGAGAAGGGGTCGATCTTTTCACATCGCAGCCCGTACACGCTGTGGTCGATTGAGATTCCCGAATCGGACAACATCGACATGAACCTGAGTGGGCTGACCGAGGTGCGGATCACCTTCTCAGAGGTTACGCTTCGCTCTGGAGGCTAGTGGTCCGCACATGAACACGAATGTTTCGGTTTCACTGAGTGCCGTCGCCCAGGCGCACACCGAGGCGGTGTCCCTGTTCACCGGCGGCCGCTGGACGTCACCCGTGGGTGGCTGGTTCCCGTCTACCGCCGGATCGTGGCTGCAGACGGCCGAGGGCGTCCGCCTGACGACAGAGGCCGGTGCCCCATGCGGACGGCTTCAGGGAATGGTGGCCACCCTGGTCAATACCGGCGATACCGGTCGATTCCAGATCGAGGCGACGGGGGACTCCGGCCACTGGACGGTGGTCGCCACGACGCCGTAGCCCTCTCGCCGGTTGGCGCTGCGCGAGCCAAAGGGAGGGAATCGCAAGGACGCGCTTCGCCACCGCCGCCCGCTCCTGTGACAGAATCTCGGCCGTGATGACGAGACCGTCGCTCAAGCCCGGGTTTTCCACCGTCGATCCCCGAACCGGCACGCGGATGCGCCTGGTCGAAGGCAACGATGAGCAGGACGGCATGGGGTGGGTACTCGAGGTCGAGTGTCCGGCCGGTGTAGCGTCGAGCATCAAGGCTCACCTCCACACCAGTTGGACCGAGACGTTCGAGATTCTCCACGGCTCGGCGCGTTTCGTGCTGGATGGCCGCGAGGGCGCCATTGAGAAGGGCGAGTCGATAGTAGTGCCCCCTGGCCATACCCACGTGCACCCCTGGAACGCTGGCGACGGCATGATGCAGTACCGCCAGACCAACCGCTTCGACCGGCGCGACCTCGACGCCGTCGACGATGTGCTGGGCACCTTTGCGACCATCAACGGGCTGGCTCGTGAGGGCAAGGTGCGTGGCGACGGGCTGCCCCGGAACCCGCTCCAGTTCGCGGCTACGATTCGTACGCTCGTCAAGCATGAAGGCTTCGACGCCACGGTGCCGGTCTGGCTGCAGCGCGTCCTCGCGGCCACGCTGGGCCGGCTCGCCGAAGCGCTGGGCTACCGCGCGGTCGACCCGAAATTCATCGCCACGTAAGCGACCGAGGCCGGCGGTGCTCCGAACCCCTCGTGTGGCGATCAGCGCCGCGGGTTGCGGATCGCCCGCCCGGGCATCACGCCCGGCACCAGTTGCTCGTCGCGGACGACGAACGTTCCACCGACGATGACGTGGCGGATCCCCTCGGAGTACTGCGCCGGATTCTCATAGGTCGCGCGGTCGATGACCCGCGCCGGATCGAAGACGGTGATGTCGGCATCGGCGCCAACGGCAATGCGGCCCTTGTTGCGCATCTCCGGGACGAAGGGCGCGAGCCGTTCGGCCACCATCAGGCTGACCTTGCGGAGCGCGGTCATCAGATCCAGAACGCGTTCTTCCCGGACGTAGCGGCCGAGCACGCGGGCATAGGTGCCGACGCCGCGCGGATGGCCGCCGCCGTCGGTCAGCGGAACGCCGTCGCTGCCGATCATCACCCCTGGGTGGGCCAGCGCGGCCCGCACCGACGCCTCCGGGATCATGTGGATCACCACCAGCCCGCCCTGCTGTCGATAGCGGCCGAAGTTCTCCGCGGTCAGGCGTTCGCCGGTCGCCCACTGGACGTCGCCAAACCCGATCGCAAACCGCTCCTGCCACCCGGGCTCGAAGAGCGCCGACTGGATGTAGGTGGACGCCGCCGTGTAGGGGTAGACCTCGGTGGTCACATCCAGTCCTCGCGCGCGGGCGCCGTCGATCATCGACAGCAGGCGCGGCGTCTGTCGCAGGCCGTTGCTGCCAATGTGGACGATGTGGACCGACGCGCCGGTCGCGGCGACATTGGCCAGCACCTCCTGCAGCGCGTCGATGCTGCCGCCAGGCTCGATTTCCCCGGCCGATCGCATGTGGATAAACGCCAGGGCCTTGTGTCGCGCCGCCAGTTCGAAGACCCGCAGCAGTTCCTCGCGTCCGACCGCCGGCGTGTAAGCCGGGCCCATGCCGATTCCGAGGGCGCCGTCGGCCAGCCCGCGATCGAGCCGCGCCAGCATGGCCTCAACTTCGGCCGCCGACGCCGGGCGGTAAGCCCAGTCCGGGCGGGGATTGCTGGTGTCTCGGCGCATCGCGCTGATTTCGGCCCACCGGCTCTTCTCGTGCATCACCGAGATGCGCGAGTAGATGTGCCCAACGGTGGCACCGTAGTTGAGCAGCGCCGTGCCTTCGCGCGACCGGTACCAGTCGTCAATCGGCATCGCGCCGCTTTCGAGTTCGAGCGCCGTGGTCACCCCGTCGCGGGCCTGGAACCGGTTGCCTTCGAGGGTCTGGGCGTGCGCATGCGGGTCGATGAAGCCGGGCGCGACGACCAGGCCGGACACGTTCATCGTTACCGCTCCCGCCAGCGGCGCAGCGCTGATCGCCGCGATCCGGGAACCGCGAATGCCGATGTGCCGCACGCCGTCGAGGCCTGAAGCCGGATCCATCACGCGGCCGCCGGCGAGCACTACGTCGAAGGATTCGGGCTGTGCCCCGGCCCCATGCACGAGGGCCACGGCCAGGCAGCAGGCGGCGGCCATTGCGGAAAGTCGTCGCGAACTCGTCATGAATGCTCCTTGATGGGGCTTTCGCTGCCGGCCGAAAGCCGGCCGGACCACAGTGTCAGCTCCTGCCGGCCCTTGGGCGTGAGGCCGTAGTGTCCGATCTTCACCCGGTCGAACCAGCCGTAATGGTTGTCGCGCAGGATCGATCCTGCGCGCGGCACACCGGCGCGATCGCGCAGGGCGCGCAGCTTCAGCACGCCTTCCACCGCCAACTCCTGCGCGCAGCGCACGGCGTCCTGCCGATACGCGGTGAGCCGTTGGCGCGACGCCGATCCCCCTGCTTCGGGATCGCCGACCCGGTCGGCAAACTCCTTGAGCAGCCGCAGCCTCCGCACGGCCTTCGGTTTTGGACGGTACGGCGCCGGGTCGAGCACGGCCACGACCTGGCCCTTGGCCGAGACCGTGAGCAGGCCCAGGCCGAGGCGTCGAAGCAGGTTCGTGACCGGGGTGCGTCGCGACCGCCACGATGCGCCGTGGCCTTTGCCGATGCGAAACGCGATGTAGACCGCGTCGGACATTGATAGGCGGTCGACCGCCTGGAGGACGAGCGCGAGACTCAGGCGCTCCTTCAACTCGACCACCACCGGACCTTCTCCCGCCCGCACGGCTACCACGTCGCAGGGCCCGATCTCGCCCTTCACCGTGAAGCCCTGGCGCTCGAGGAACCGTTTGATCGGGAGGTAGAGATCGACCTCAGGCATGCGCGTCGTGCCGGTGAGGCTACTGAAGGGGCGATCCGACCGACGGCCTCGCGTTGCCGATGTCGATGGTGTTGAAATCGTCAGCGTCGGAGGCGAACACGGTACCGAGCACGTTGGTGAAGAACCAGCGCGACCCGGTGACGCCGGCCGTCTGCGGTCCATTGGCGGCGTAGTACGACGTGAAGAGGTTGGCGGCGGTCCCACTCGGGTTGCAACCGTCCTGGAGAGCCGCCGTCGCCTCACTACCTTCAGCCATCGTCAGTCGATAGCCGCTCTTTTCGATGATGTCGGCGGCGCCGAGGTCGGGGCTGATGAACCCAGCGCCGGCCGGTGCCGGTTCGGCGAGAATTGTCAGAGAGGACGCGTAGAAGCCGTTGCCACACGACGACATGTAGGCGTGCTGCGAGCTGTTGACCACGCGCAGGCTGGCGATGGCGGACGCTTCGTTGCCCGACGCGCGCGCGCGCATCAATCCCGGAACGGCAATGGCGGCGATGAGGCCGACTATCGCGACCACAATCAGCAGTTCGACCAGCGTGAAGCCGGCGTTCCGGGACTTGGGCATTTGGGCCTGACGAGCGTGCAAGTATAGCGCCTGGCGCTGGATCGGTCACGGCATAGTGGTCTTCTTCATTTCCAGATGACTTCTGGGGCAAGTGGCGGCTCCAGTGGGCAGGGTTCGAATGGTACACTGGGTATCCGAAGGTGATTGCACCATCGTGATCGAACCAACGTGATTGCACCCTCGTGATCGAACCCTCGTGATCGAACCAACGTGATTGCACGCTCGTGATTGGACCCTCGTGAAGAAACTCATCATCGCCATCGACGGACCCTCGGGCGCCGGAAAGGGAACGTTGGCTCGCACCCTCGCCGCGCGCCTTGGCTACCTGCACGTCGATACCGGGGCCATGTATCGATCAGTGGCCTGGAAGGCCGCGCACGATGGCCTGCCGCTCGATGACGAAGATGCCATCGTGGCCATGGCCGCCCGTGCCGTGCTCGAGCAGTCGGGCGGCGTCATAACCATTGACGGCATTGACGTCACCCGGGCCATCCGGACGCCGGCGGCCGACCAGGCCGCCGCGGCGGTGGCCCGCCTGCCGCGCGTGCGCGAGGTGCTGGTCGCCCGTCAGCGCGCACTCGGCGCCAACGGCGCCGTGGTGATGGAGGGCCGCGACATCGGCACCGTGGTGTTTCCCGATGCTGACATGAAGATCTACCTCGATGCGTCGGCCGAGGAGCGGGCGCGTCGCCGCGCCTCCGACACGGCGCACACTGGCGTCCAGAACTCGCTGGCCCTTGTGCAGAGCGAACTGGTGGCGCGCGACCAGACCGACTCCACCCGCGCGGTGGCGCCGCTGACGCTTGCGACCGACGCGGTGTACATCGACACGACCGACATGCCGATCGAGGTCGTCGTCCATCACGTGCTGATGTTGCTGACCGATAAACTGCTGGATTGAATCTGCGGGGAACCGGGAGTCGGGAGGCGGGCCCGCCTACGCTCGCGAAGCGAGCTGTGGCGAGGTCTCGCGGTAGCGGCCGTCGGCCGCGAAAGCGGAAGCCGGGAGTCGAATGACACCAGAAGAGTTTCGTAGGGCCGGACACGCGCTGATTGACTGGATTGCCGATTATCGCGCCACCGTGGAGGCGCGCAAGGTCATCGCGCAGTCCGCGCCTGGTGAGATCAAGGCCATGCTGCCGCCGGTGCCGCCCAAGCAGGGCGAGCCGTTCGAGGCGATTGCCGCCGATATCGATCGCGTCGTGATGCCCGGGATCACGCACTGGCAGCATCCGCGTTTTTTCGGCTACTTCCCCTCGAACGGCACCTTTGCCAGCGTGCTTGGCGATCTGCTGAGTTCCGGCCTGGGCGTGATCGGCCTGGCGTGGCAATCGAGCCCGGCGCTGACTGAAGTCGAAGAGGTCACCATCGATTGGATGCGCCAGATGCTCGGCCTGTCGGCCGCGTGGAGCGGCGTCCTGAACGACACCGCGTCAACCAGCACGCTGGTGGCGCTACTGTGCGCGCGCGAGCGCGCGACGGCCTACTGCCTGGGCCGCGGCGGTCTGCAGGCGGAAGCCAGGCCCCTGATTGTCTATACCTCGGCCCAAAGCCACAGTTCAGTGGAGAAGGCGGCGTTGCTGGCGGGCTTCGGCCGCCAACACGTGCGCATGGTGCCGCACGATACGGCGTTTGCCATGCGCCCGTACGCACTCGACGCGTTGATCAGGGCCGACCTTGCCGCCGGCAACCTGCCGTGTGCGGTGGTGGCCACCACCGGCACCACCACGTCCACGGCGCTCGATCCGGTGGCCGCGATTGCGAAGGTCACTTCGCAACACGGCGTCTGGTTGCACGTCGATGCCGCCATGGCCGGCTCGGCCATGATTCTGCCGGAGTGCCGGTTCATGTGGGACGGCGTCGAACAAGCCGACTCGCTGATCGTCAACGCGCACAAGTGGCTGGGCGCCGTGTTCGACTGCACGCTTTACTTTGTCCGCGATCCGGAACACCTGGTGCGCGTCATGTCCACCAATCCAAGCTACCTGCAGACCGCCGCCGACGGCCGCGTCAAGAACTACCGCGATTGGGGATTACCGCTCGGCCGCCGCTTCCGCGCGCTGAAACTCTGGTTCCTGATTCGCGAACAGGGTGTTGACGCCCTGCAGGCGCGGCTGCGCCGCGACATCGCCAACGCGGAATGGCTCGAAGGGCAGATCAAGGCGACGCCCGGGTGGAAGGTGCTCGCGCCGGTGCCGCTGCAAACGCTGTGCGTGCGCCACGAACCGGGCTGGTTGAGCGACGAAGCCCTCGATGCGCATACCCAAGCCTGGGTCGGGCGCGTGAATCAGTCCGGGGCGGCTTACCTGACGCCGGCAATCCTGGACGGCCGATGGATGGTCCGCGTTTCGATTGGCGCCGAACAGACCGAGCGGATTCACGTTGAGCAGTTGTGGGCGTTGATGCAACAAGCGGCGTCCCGTCAGGGCGGAGATGCCGGGGCTTTAGCCCCGGCGGGAAGGACATCATGAGAACATTCAACGTCACCAACCCCGCCACCGGCACGAACATTGGCGCAGCCCCGGACGCCAACGCCGATGATGCGCGCGCGGCCATTGAACGGTCGATCGCCGCGTTTCCCCGCTGGAAGGCGAAGACCGCCTTCGAGCGCGGTGAGCTTCTGCGCCGGTGGCGCGATCTCATCCTGAAACACGAGGACGCCATCGCCCGCCTGATGACCAGCGAGATGGGGAAGCCCATCACCGAGTCACGCGGTGAGGTGAAGTACGCCGCAGGCTTCGTCGATTGGTACGCTGAAGAAGGCAAGCGCGCCTACGGCGACATCATCCAGAGTCACGTCGCCACCAAACGGCTGCTGGCCACGCGCCAGCCCGTGGGCCCGGTCTATGCCGTGACGCCGTGGAATTTTCCCGCCGCCATGGTCACGCGCAAGGTCGCGCCAGCCCTGGCCGCGGGCTGTACGGTCGTCCTGAAGCCGGCGGAGCAGTCGCCGTTGACGGCGATCCGCCTGGCCGAGTTGTGGGTCGAGGCCGGCGGCGACGCCGACGTGTTTCAGGTGATCACGACCGGCGATCCGGCCGCCGTCTCGGAACCGTTCTTCGCCGACGCGCGCGTCCGCAAGCTGACCTTCACCGGCAGCACCGAAGTGGGAAAGGTGCTTTACGCGCAGGCGGCTCGCACCGTGAAGCGGGTATCACTCGAACTGGGGGGACACGCGCCGTTTCTGGTCTTCGAAGACGCAGACATCGCCTCGGCGGTGGCCCAGGTAATGGCCACCAAGTTTCGCAACGCCGGGCAGACGTGTGTGTGCGCGAATCGCATCTACGTTCACGCCTCGATCCGCGATGCGTTTGTGGCGCAGATGGCAACCGCGGTGCAGGCGCTGCGGGTTGGCGATCCCTTGAACGAGGCAACCCAGGTCGGGCCCCTGGTCGATCGGGCCGGGCTCGAGAAGGTGGCGGGCCACGTGGCCGATGCCGTGGCCAAGGGCGCGCGGGTGGCGGTCGGGGGGCAGTCCGGGCCGGGGCTCTTTTTCGCGCCCACGCTCTTGGTGGACGTCGCCGCGGGCATGCGCATTCTCGACGAAGAGACGTTCGGGCCGGTCGCGCCGGTGGTGACCTTTACCGTCGAGGCCGAGGCGGTTGCCGCGGCCAACGATACGCCGTACGGCCTGGCGGCCTATCTCTGGACACGCGACCTGGGCCGCGCGTTTCGGGTGGCAGAGGCGTTGGACTACGGGATTGTCGGGGTCAATGACGGATTGCCGGCGACGCCCCACGCGCCATTTGGCGGCGTGAAGGCGTCGGGCGTCGGCCGCGAAGGCGGCCGCTGGGGGCTCGAGGAGTACCTCGACGTGAAGTACGTGTCGATCGCGCTGCCGTAACGGTGTCAGACACCACGGCGGAATTTGCGTACTCGGGCGTGAAGGTGCCCGAGTACGCAGATTCCGCCGTGGTGTCTGACACCGTCAGTCCTCGTCGTCGAAGTCGTCTTTCGAGCTCGGATCCAGCTCCCAGCGGTGGGTGTCGCGTTCGGAGATTTCGGCGCCGCCCTGCAATTCCTCATCGTCGGCATACTCGACGCCGAGAGCGCGGCCGATTTCGTCCACCACATCTTGATCGGGCGTGGGGTTGTCGCCGCCGGGGGACTCGTCGCCCTGCGATTCGGCGCCCTGCCAGTTGGCGTCCACGTCACCCGCCGTCAGGCGGGGGCTGGAGCTGGTGTTCTTGCGGAGGTCGTCGCGCATCTCTTCGGCGCCTGAATGGGAGGCCGAAGCAATGCCACCAAGGGCCAGGCTCGAGGGGATACCGTGAATGTCGGCCACGGTCTTACGAGGGCGGTCGAGATTGGCCTTCTTGGGGGGCGTGAAGGCCGCCTGGACACCGGCCTTGACGGCCTTGGCAGAGACGACGGCGCGCTTGACCGCCTTGACGGCTCGTTTGCCGGCCTTCGATTTGGTGGCGGCGGCCTTCATGCTTGAAGCCGAGCGCTTGGCCTTCTTCACCAGGGATCGGGCCTTCTTGATTGGCTTGCGGACCTTTCGGGCCACGGCCTTGGCGGCCTTGGTGGCCTTCTTGACCGCCTTCTTAACTGCTTTTCCTGCCTTTTTGGCGGTTTTCCTGGCCGCAGCTTTGGGCGCGACCTTCTTCTTGGCCTTCTTGGCAGCAGGCCGTGCGGGCTTCTTGCGGGCCATGGCAAATCCTCCGGCGAATCTTGACAGTTTGAGCTAAGTAACGTAACCTCTGTGGGTTACGCGGGGCGCCAGTTTCCAGTTCACCTCACAAGCACCGCTGTGATCACGACGCTGGCACCCTGACAGTAGCAAATCTGAGAGTAAAGGACACGCACCGATAATGGCAATTTCGCAGGACGAACAAACCCCCGCAACTGAACCCACTGGCGCGGCGACTCCGGCGGCCAGGGTCCCGGGGAAGCAGGCGCTCAAGACCACGTCACCCTGGGGTCACGACGATGACACCGACCCGCAGGAGTATGCCCGTCTGCTGGACCTCTACGATAACAGCTTCCGCAACCTCGCGGAAGGTGAAGTCGTCAAGGGTACCGTTCTCAAGGTCACCGCAAATGAAGTCGTCATCGACGTCGGCTACAAGTCAGAAGGCGTGATCGCCGTCGACGAGTTCCTCGACGAAACCGGCCAGATCATTGTTCGCGAGGGCGACGTCGTCGACGTGCTGCTCGAGCGCACTGAAGATCGGGAAGGCCACATCGTCCTCTCGCGCGAGAAGGCCGAGAAGATGAAGATTTGGGACGAAGTCGAGCGCGCCTTCCAGGAACGGAAGGTGGTGATCGGCCGCGTCGTCGAGCGCATCAAGGGCGGTCTCGCGGTGGACATCGGCGTCCGCGCGTTCCTGCCCGGCAGCCAGATCGACGTCCGCCCCGTGCGCAACCTGGACGCCCTCAAGGGCCAGGAACTGCGCATGCGGGTGATCAAGGTCAACAAGAAGCGCGGCAACATCGTGCTGTCGCGCAAGGTGCTCCTCGAGGAGGAGAACGCCGAGAAGAAGAAGTCGACGCTCGAGACGCTCGCCGAAGGCAAAGTGCTGCGCGGCGTGGTCAAGAACATCACCGACTACGGTGCGTTCATCGACCTGGGCGGCATCGACGGCCTGCTGCACATCACGGACATGTCGTGGGGCCGCGTCGGGCATCCGTCGGAGCTGTTCAAGGTCAACGACGAGATCGACGTGGTGGTGCTCAAGTACGACCAGGCCACCGAGCGTGTGTCGCTCGGCCACAAGCAGTTGATGGCCGACCCGTGGACGACGGTGATGGATCGCTTCCCGGCCGGCGCGCGCATGGCCGGCAAGGTGGTGAGCCTGACCGACTACGGTGCGTTCATCGAGCTCGAGCCGGGCGTCGAAGGACTGATCCACGTCAGCGAGATGTCGTGGAGCAAGCGCGTCAAGCACCCGTCGAAGATCCTCAACGTCGGCGATTCGGTTGACGCGATGGTGCTCGGCGTCGATCCGGCAGCCCGCCGCATCTCGCTCGGCCTGAAGCAGGTCGAGAGCAACCCCTGGCACGAGCTGGCCGAGAAATACCCGGTCGGCACGAAGATCAAGGGCAAGGTCCGCAACCTGACCGAGTTTGGCGCGTTCGTCGAAGTCGAGGAAGACATCGACGGCCTGATCCATATCTCGGACATGTCGTGGAGCAAGCGCGTCAAGCACCCGAGCGAAGTGCTCAAGAAGGGTGATGTGGTCGAGGCCATGGTGCTCAGCATCGACGCCGAGAACCAGCGCCTGTCGCTCGGCCTCAAGCAGCTGGCCACCGATATCTGGGAGGACTTCTTCTCCCGCTACCAGGTCGGCTCGACCATTGAAGGCAAGGTGGTCCGCATGACCAACTTCGGCGCGTTCGTCGAGCTCGACGAAGGCATCGAGGGCCTGATCCACGTCAGCGAGTTCGACGATTCGCAGGGCGGCGAGAAGATCGATCTGGAAGTCGAGAAGTCGTACCAGATGAAGATCATCAAGCTCAGCCCGGCGGAGCGGAAAATCGGCCTCAGCATTCGCGCCTTGACCAACGCCAACTACCGGGCCGACTACGAGTCGTTCTCGGAGGCGCAGGGCCAGGGCGGCGCGACGCTGGGTGACCACCTGAAGCACAAATAAGGAAAGCTGGGGAGCTTGGGCGCTCGGGGGCTGGGATGCCCTGAGCCCCTGAGCCC
>JAKFYH010000050.1 GCA_021730945.1 Acidobacteriota bacterium
CGACCCCCCGTGCTCGAACCCCCGTGCTTGAACCCCCGTGATTAGCCCTTGGGCTTCTCCGTCGTCGTCACCGTGAACTGGCGGAAGCGGCCGTAGGTGGCGCGGCCGTCGATGCGCGCCTGCGTCCGCCTCAGTTCGTAGGTCTCGCGCATTTCGGCCGGCACCAGCAGCTCGAGTCCGGCCTCGGCCTTGTACGAGACGTCGATCAACGCCCTGACGTCGGTGTCCTCACTGATCAACTCGGTGCGCAAGAAGCGGCCGGTGCGGCTGTCGAGCCAGACGCGGCCGTGCGACGGAATGTCCTTGTCCCCGGCCCCGCGCACCACCGTGCTCCCTTGTGTCTCGCGGTACGAAATCAGCCAGACATCGCCCTCGGCGGCCAACCCGGCAAACCGCTTGACGTTACCGGCCTTGCCCCGCGTGTACTCGAAGCGTGGCTGGTTGACCCGGTCGAACAGGATCAACGCCAGCATCGGCATGTTGATGGTCCGCATGATCGGGCCGATGTTGTAGCGCGAGCTTTCCATCTGGATGGCCGCGGCCTGCTCGGCGGCGTTGCTTGAGGCGCCGACAAACAGCTTGTAAAGGCGCTGGTCGCGGTCGCGGATCGGCTTGCGGTCCACTTCAAAGACGTCGCGGAACTGCAGCCACGCGTCGCCGTTGCCGGTCTTGACCAACAACAAATCCGAGCGCAGTTCGCGAAACTCCCGCAGTTGCGGTCCGCCGCGGCGCTGGTTGCCGAGCACATTCTGGCGGTAGTGCTCCTCGGCGACGATGCCGGCCAGGCGGGTCTGGTAGCTGGTGACGTAGGCGGCGGCGCGGGCCAGCACCTGGTCGAGCGCCGGTTCCGGCTCCTGGCGGGCCGTCATCGCGGTCGCCGCGGCGACGACCAGCACGCCAATCCAGGCCCGCTGCATGCCGGAAGTCTATAATCGAAACCGTCATGGAGAAAATCATCGTCACCGCGAAGTTTCACACCGGCCATCGCCAGCTGGGATACCCGGGCAAGTGCAAGTTTGTCCACGGTCACACCTGGCAGGGCAAGGTTGCGGTGGCGGCGGAGGAGTTTCCGCGCGACGACCTCGACATGTCGATCGACTTCGGCGACATCAAGAACGTGATGCGCTTCCTGGATCACAAGATGCTGGTCACCGAGCAGGACGCGACCTTCCTGGACGCCAACCGGTTCGAGCCCGAGGGAGTGGTGATGCTGAAAGGCAAGGGGCCGAGCGTTGAAAACGTGGCGCACTACGTGTTCGACGGCGTGGTGGATTTGATCCGGCGGCAGCATCCCGGCAAGGGCGTTCGTTACACCGTGGAAGTCACCATCCAGGAGACCGAGAACAACACCTTCATCGTCGAGAAGTCAGTGACGGTCTAGTGGCCCGTCATGTTCATTTCGTGAACACGGGCCGGGCCCCCGCGCAGCGCCGAGGGGTTCGAAGAGGGTGGTCCGCCTGCAGTTGAGCTAAGCTGAACCGTGCGTATGACCACGATCTCGCGACTGGTGGTGGGCGCGGCCAGCCTGCTGGCGGCTACGGTCGTGCTCATGCGACAGGCCCCACTGGTGGCGCAGGACTGGGCGCCCGAGGCGTCGCTGTCGCCGGCCCCGCAGATCGCCTTCGCGTCCAACACCGATTCCAATAGCCCGTCGGTGTGGAGTCTGGTGAGCGGGCGCCAGTACCTTTACGTGTTTAATTCCGTGGCCGGACAGGCAACCCAGAGCCGCGGTCTGTCGCTCGACAAGCTGACGGCGCTTTCGAAGATCCGGTGGTCGCCGGCCGCTCCGTTCGGCGGATCCTGGATCGAGGCGATCGTGCCCGATCCGGCCGGGAGCAACTGGTACGGCTACTACCACAACGAACGGGAAGATGTGGTGTGCCCGGGGACCGGCAAGGTCATTCCGCGCATTGGCGCCGCGCGGTCGAGCGACCGCGGCCTGACCTGGCGCGATCTGGGCACGGTGATCGAAGCCCCGCCCGGCAGCGAAAAGTGCGACACCGTCAATCACTACTTTGTCGGCGGAGTGGGTGACTTCAGCGTGATGCTGGACAAGGATCAGCAGTATCTCTACTTCTACTACACGCAGTATTTCGAGAAGAATTCCGAAGTCGGCGTGACGGTGGCCCGCATGACCTGGGCCAACCGCAACTCGCCGGTCAACAAGGCGTCGGTCTGGAACAGTGGCGCATGGCTGCCGGGCTCGACCCAGCGGGTGTTGCAGCCCGACGGCAGGACCCTCAACCAGTTTGTCTACCGTGCCGCGACGCCCATGGCCAAGGCGCTTGACTCATGGGACGGCGGCACGCCAGCGGTCGACGTGTTTTGGGGACCGGCCATTCACTGGAACACCGAGCTCGGGATGTACGTGATGCTGCTCAATCGCGCCAAGAGTGCGATGTGGACGCAGGAGGGCATCTACGTCTCGTACAGCCGCAGCCTCGACGACCCGCGCGCGTGGAGCCCACCCGTCAAGCTGCTCGAGGGCGGCTCGTGGTATCCGCAGGTGGTCGGGCTGGAGTCGACCGGCACCGACAAGCTGGCCGGCGCCACCGCCAGGTTCTTCATGGGCGGCCGGTCCGACTACCTGATCCACTTCTCGCGAAGCGAACCCTAGCCGCGGCGGCGACGGGCCGCCGCACTCTGGGTCGATCAGAACTTCACGGTGGCGACCAGCGACGCCGATCGCCCGGGCGCCAGCACAGTGCGCACGTCCTGGCTGGCGAAGTGTTCCTGATCCAGGAGGTTGCGCCCCTGGATCCGCAGTTCCAGCCGCCGGCTGAGCTTCACCCCCACCGCCGAATCGAGCAGTGTGTAGCCGGGAACCGCGCGTTCGGTCGGTCCGAAGTGGTCGTCATCCGAGAAGTAGGCGACCCGAATCTGGCCGAAGCCCGGCTCGCCAAACTGCTTCCGCACGACCGCCGATACCGTCGCCGGCGACATGTCGTCGAGGTAGGCCTGGTCATCGAGCGCGCGTCCTTGCGCGACCTGGGTGGCCAGTTCCAGTGAAACGCCGCCGCCCAGGTCGGCCTGGCCCTCGACTTCGAAGCCGCGAATGCGGGCGGTGCCGCGGTTGCGGAAGAAAAAGAAATCGGTGGCCGTCGAGTAGCGCTCGATCAGGTCGTGAATGCGGTACTCGTAATAAAAGGCGGCCAGCCGGAACCGCGGCGCGACGTAGCGCAGCGCGACGTCGGCCTGGAGGCTGGTTTCCGGATCGAGATCCGGGTTGCCGGTGATGAACCCACGGCCGGTCGGACCCCGGTAGTAGCGATCCGACAGCACCGGATCGCGGAAGCCGCGAGAAACCTGGCCGGTGAGGCTGATGCCCTTGAAGCTGCCGACGGTGGCCGACGCGAAACCGGAGAAGGCGCCATTACTGGTGGCACGCTGGCCGAAGTAGCCGCCGGCGTTCCGGGTGATCACGTAGTCCGCGCGGACGCCGCCGCCCAGGACCAGGCGCGGCGCCACCGCTGAATCGATGGAGATGTAGACGCCCGAATCAGTGCGGCTGGCCGAATCCACCGATTCGGTGGGCCGAGAGCTGATGACGCGGCCGGCCGCGTCGTAGGTGATCAAATCGTCGATCGCGTGCAAGCCGAACCGGCCATTGACGTCGAGGCCGACCTCGAGCCGCGACCGGCCGAGCAGGCGCTCGCCGAAACCGCGCACGTGGAAGTCCCTGGCCGACACCTCGGCGCGCTCGACCGTGCGGCTGGTGGTGGTGGTCGCGAACCGATCCTGATCGGTCACCTGGCTGTAGCTGCCGGCAAACCCGGTGACGCCGACCCGCTGGAACCCGGCCACCGCCCGCGCTTCGTAGCCGGCGGTCAGGCGGTGAGAGTCTTCAGTCGGATAGTAGAACCGGACCGTATGCGAGTTGTTGCGCGGCCGTTCGATGTCGCGGCCAAAATCGCTCTGCCAGCCGGCGCTGATCGTGCCGCCCCCCGCCTTATGCTCGGCGCGCACCAGGACTCCGCGGTCCGAGTACCCGGAATTGAACACCTCACCGGCCGGGCTGTCCCAGTCATCAGCCTGGCGGGCATGGGCGGCAATCAGGAACCCGCCCTCCGCCAGTCCTTTGGATACTTCGATCGAGCCGCGGCGATCCGGGATGCCCGCGCCCAACGTGCCCGACAGTTGCGCTGCCCACGGCGAGCCGGGCGCGACGCGCCGCGTCCGCACCGAGATCACGCCGCCAAACGCATCCGATCCGTAGGCCACCGAACCCGGCCCCCGGGCGACATCGACCGCTTCCACGAGGGACGGATCCAGGAAGGTCGCGCTCGCGCCGGCGCGGCGCTCCGAGCTGACGCGCGCGCCGTCGATCAGAATCAAGGTGCGGCCACGGGCCAGTCCGCGAATGGCCGGCACCGCCGCCTGGCCTTCCGAGACCTGGTTGACGCCGGCCACGTTTTCGATGGCTTGCATCAGGTTGGCCGGCTGGCGGACGGCGACGTCGCGACCGCTGATGCTGGTGGCGCCGGCCCCGGGTGTGGCCTCGATGCTCGGCGCCGATCCGGTGACCGTCACCGATTCGCTCAAGAGCGGCGTGATGGTCACCGTCAACTCCTGGCCGGCCTCGAGCCGCTCGATCAGAATGGGTCGCGAATACGTTCCCGACCGATCGATCACCAGAATCTCAAACGGTGGCGTCGGATCGGGTTGCCACTCGAACCGGCCGTCGGCGTCGGTGATCGCTTCGCCCGGCTTGCCGAGTACCGAGATGGTGGCGTTGGCAATCGGGCGGCCTTGCTGATCGACCACGCGGCCCTTGAGGGCGAACGCTGAAGACGGCAGCGCCAGCAGTGCCAGGAACAGCAGACACGAAAGTCGCACGTACCACAACGAGACGCCGCCCACGGTCATACTATCGATGGGCGGGACCACAGCGCGTCGAGCACCGGCGACTCGATCGGGCCGAGGGCTTGTGAAGGTGCGGTGTAGTGTCGAGCTGCGCCGGTGTGCATGCTCGCCAATTATATCCGCTAAGATCGCACGCGATGATTATCGACACGCTCTTCCTCGACGCGGGCGGTGTACTCTGTCATCCCTCGTGGACGCGCGTTGCCGACGCACTGGTGCGCCATGGTGCGCCGGCCACGGCGGCGGCCCTCGCGGCGGCGGAGCAGCGCGCCACCCACGAGCTCGACCAGGCCTCGGTGATCGACGCGACCGACGACCGGTCACGGGGCTGGCTCTACTTCAACCTCGTGCTGCACCATGCGGGCGTGGCGCAGAATGCCGCCACCGACGCCGCGCTCGCCGAGTTGCGCGAGTATCACAAGGGCGAGAACCTCTGGGAACAGGTCGAACCCGACGTCGAGCCGGCACTGGCGGCGCTGCGCGCGCGCGGGTTGCGGCTGGTAGTGGTGTCAAACGCCAACGGCCGGCTGCGGCACCTGTTCGACCGGCTGCATCTCACGCGCTGGTTCGACCACCTGCTCGACTCCCACGAGTGGGGCGTCGAGAAACCGGACCCCCGGTTGTTCCACCTGGCGCTCGAACAGGCGCAAGCCGATCCCGCGCACACCGTGCACGTGGGCGATCTCTATCATGTCGACGTTATCGGGGCGCGCCGCGCGGGGTTGCGCGATGCGGTGCTGTTCGACCTGGCCGGGCTCTACGACCGCGTCGATTGCCCGCGCGTGAAGTCGTTCGGCGCCCTGGTCGAGTGGGTCGACAGCACCAATGGAAACCAGACCCTGAAGCGGGTGCCTTGACCCTCGGCGGTCGTCACCCGCAGCGCCGCCCGATGGCTGTGGACGATGCCGCGGACCGCTGCCATGCCCAGGCCCCGCCCCTGGTCCTTGGTCGAAAAGAACGGCTCGAACATTCGCGCCAGCGTCTCGTCGTTCATGCCGACGCCGTTATCGACCACGTCGATGAACACATAGCGTCCAGGCTCCACGGTGCTGCCGAACGTCACCCGCTTGAGCAGGTCGCGGTCGAGTATTTCCTCGCCGGTCTCGACCGTGACGACGCCGCCATCATCCACCGCCTCGGTGGCGTTGACGATCAGGTTGAGCACGACCTGGCGAATCTGGGTCGGGTCGGTTTCGACCAGCGGTAACCGCCCCGGGCTCTTGTAGGTCACGGTGCAATGGCGCGCGACCGAGGCCTCGAGCAGCTCGACCATGCCGCGCACCAGTTCGTCGAGGTCGACACGTTCGGCGACCACGCGCCCGCCGCCGGCGTAGGCCAGCATCTTCGAGACCAGGTCGGCCGCGCGCTGCCCGCCAATCACGATGGCCTCGGCGGCGCGCCGCTGGAGAGAATCGGCCGGCGCCTGCATCGCCAGCAGTTCCGCGTTGCCGAGCATGCCGGTGAGCAAATTGTTGAAGTCGTGGGCGACGCCGCCGGCCAGCACCATCAGGCTCTCCGCCTTCTGTTGCTCCTGCACGCGGCGATCGAAGGCGTAGCGCTCCGCCTCGTTGCGGCGGCGGGTTGAGATGTCATGCACGGTCACCAGCCAGCCGGCGAAGCGTCGCCGGGTGTCGCGGGCCGCCGTCACCTTCACCTCGAAGTAGCGTGGTCCCGGTTCCGTCCGGACGACCACAGGCTGGCCTTCGCCTAGCGGCCGATCGGTCGCCACCGCCGCGGTCCACCACGCCACCACTTCGTCCACGGGCCGTCCGAGGCTGGCGGCGGTGCAGCCGGTGAAGCGCTCGGCCGCAGGGTTGAGGTCGAGGATGCGGCGCTCGGCATCGAGGACCAGCACGCCGTCGTCCATGCTGTCGATCACCATGTCGCGCGCGACCGGCACCAGGCCGAACAACTGGTAGCGGTACAGGGCCCACGTGAAGCACACGCCGGACACCGTGAAGGCCAGTGGCGTCAGATCCGGGCCACCGGCCGGCAGGGCGCCCGAGAGGTAGAGGACGTTGCCCAGCCACGGCACCAGCGCGCCCGTGATCATCATCACCGTCTGCCGTCGGTACGGCGGCGGGAACCGCCGCAGGCCGCGCACCAGGATCAAGGTGCCGAGCGCCATCGCCACGTAGCTGTAGGTGACGTGCGCCCAGTACCACGGGCCACCCGAATAGACCAGGCGGCTGCCCACCGCCGTGTCGACGCCGGTGATCGCGCGCCAATGCAGGTCGTGGTACTCGTTGGTGGCCACCAGCGCCAGCGTGATGACCGGGATGATCCAGACCGCCAGGCGCAGGCCGCGATCCGAGGGCCAGGCGGCGCGGCTGTAGTAACTGGTGAACAGCAGCCAGAGTGTCCCGATCGGCGCGACGCCGAGGTACTGGATCTTGGCAATCACGATGCGGACGCCGGTGTCGGCGGCCAGCGTGTGCAGGGCGCTGGTAAAGGTCCAGACCGCCACCGCCAGCATCAGCCAGCCGAACGGCGCACTGCCGGGCACGTCGCGGCGCGTTCGCGCGATGACGAACGCCCAAATCGACAGGCCGGTCGCCGTGAACAGGGATGCTGCCTGAAGCGTTGTGGGCCAGAACACTGAAGGTTTCATTATCAACGATGCCATTCGTCCCAGCCCAACTGATCCCGGGCCGGCCGCCGGCCGGGCGGTCGGCCTGGCGATTTCTGGTAGACTGAATGGTGCTGTAGGGGAGGGCCGCCCAGGGCGGCCTTCCGTGTTTTCAGGGCCAACGGGCTTTGTGCCTCACTTGTCATGGTTTGACGACAGCCTTCAGTAACGTGCCGCCCCGACGGGTCAGTTTTGGACCGCGGGTCACTGCCAGCGGCCGGCAGTCCGCGAGGACTGTGGCAAGCGTTCTCGCGTAGCGAGACGAGGAGAAGACGATGGGTCGGAAGTTGTACGTGGGGAATCTTCCCTACACCGCGGCGGAGCAGGATCTTCAGGAGTTGTTCGAAAAAGTCGGCCCCGTGGAATCGGTCACGGTGATGCGCGACATGGCCACTGGACGTGCCCGCGGGTTTGGGTTCGTCGAGATGGGCACCGATGAAGGCGCCCAGAAGGCCATCACCGAGCTGCATGAATCGCAGCTGGGTGGCCGGACACTGACTGTGAACGAAGCGCGTCCCAAGGAAGCCCGCGGCGGCGGTGGCTTCGGTGGCGGCGGCGGCGGCCGTGGCGGCGGTGGCTTCGGTGGCGGCGGCGGCAACCGTGGTGGCGGTGGTGGTGGCGGCGGACGGCGCGAGCCGCGCTGGTAGGCCCACGCTAAATGGCTACGCGAGGACCCCTCGGCAGAGGTAAACGCGAGCGCGAACGCGCCCGCGTTGAAAAGCAGAAGCAAAAAGTGGTTCGCCGCGAGGAAACCAAGCAGCGGCGCAGCCAGGTTGGCCCGAACGAACCGGGAGTGGATCCGGACATCGCGGGCATCGTGCCCGGACCGCAGCCCAATCCGTGGCTCGATGACCTGGACGACGAGCCAACCGAGGACTCAGACACTTCCGACACCGACGAAGGCCGGGGCTAACCCCCGGCCTTTCGTTTTGCTACTTCAGCTTCGCGCCGGTTAACTGCGCCACGCCCGCCAGGGTGGTCTGCGCCGCATTCAGTCCCAGTCGAAAGTCTTTGTCGGAGTAGGTCGCGAACACGTCGGTCGGCTGGTGCCAATGCGGGTTCCAGCCGCTGCCGGTGTGGATGCCACGTTCGTTCTCGCGCAGGCTGATCGATGGCACCAGGTCCATGAACGCAGTGGAGTCGGTGTTGGTCATGTGCTCGCCGACGTTGGAAGGGTAGTCGGTGGCGTATTTTTCATTCGCGGCGTGCAGCGCGAACGCCAGTTCCCTCGCGCCGGTCATGAACTTGGAACTGACCTGGAACTCGATGTTGACGTCGGCCTCCGGACGCTGCTCGGGGCTGAGCGTGCCGTCGGCGCGCGGCATGCCGTGGTCGAACATCATCATGTCGTGCTGGATCATGCCCAGCCACTTCGGTTCCGGGTAGCGGCCCGAGCCCGGCGGTTCCTCCTTGCCCTGCAGCGCCGCGCGCTGCTCGGCGTAGGCGTAGGCGCCGTTGAGGCCGGTCTCTTCGTTGTTCCACAGCGCGAAGCGGATCGAGCGGTCGGTGACCACGTCGGGCGCGCTGAAGATGCGCGCCAGTTCCATCACCAGCGCCGTGCCCGAGCCGTTGTCATTGGCCGCCTCGCCCCAGCCGTGGCCGTCCATGTGCGCGCCGATGATGTACATCTCGCCGGGGCGGGTGGCGCCGATCTTGGTGCAGTAGACCTCTTCACGCGGGCCGTCGGTGGCCGGCTCGGAGTTGAGCGCGCGCAGTTTCTCGTCCGGCTGCTTCAGCGGGTCGTTGTTGACGCCGGTCGGCGCGCGCAGGCCGCGCGGCCGCCCGCCGCCCGAGGCCGTGGGAATGGCATTGGGATCCGGCGCCGGCCGCTGCCCCTGTCCGGCGTTCGGGTTGCGGGGCGGCGTCGTGTAGGTGTACTTGAGGCGTTCGGTGTTGGTGCAGCCGTAGCTCTTGAGCTGCGCCTCAATCCAGTCCACCGCCTTGCGGTTGCGCTCGGTGCCCTGTCGGCGGTCGCCAAACTGCGTGAGGCCCTTGACCGTGGCCTTGTACTTCTCGAGATCGAGCCGGCCCACCAGGGCGCGGATGGGATCGGCAGCGGTGGGCGCGGCCGTGGCCGCGGGTTGTTGCGCGTGCAGTGAAGCCGTCAACACGACGACGGCGCCCAGACCCATGATGATGCGTGGCATGTTTCAACCCTCTGAACGGACCGTGCCCGGCGCACGGAAACCACGGAAAGCTTACCTTGTCTTGAGCGAGAATAGCCGGGTGCGACGCGCTGCCTTCGTCCTGCTCATGATCCTGGCGCTTGGCCTGAGCGGCGAGGCGCAGCGCCGGGGCGGCGGCGGCCGCGGATTCAACCTCGTGTTTGCCACCGAAGCCGATTTCGACGGCCGCTTCCAGTTCTGCCGCGCGGCGTTCCGCCAGAACCGCGCCGGCGACGGCGGCAACTGGGCCGTGGACTTCCCGCGCGCCGACATCAACATGTCGATTCGGCTGTCGGAGCTCACCAAAACGCATGTCTCGTTTGAAAGTCCGCAGAACCCGCGGCACGCCGTGGTCCGCCTGACCGACGAAGCCCTGTTCCAGTGCCCGTTCGTGATGATGACCGAGGTCGGCGCCGCCTACCTCGACGAAGCCGAGGCCGCGGCGCTGCGCACATATGTCGACAAGGGCGGCTTCCTGTGGGCCGACGATTTCTGGGGCGAATACGCCTGGCAGGTGTGGGTCGAGCAACTGGCCAAGGCCCTGCCGCCGGCGCAGTTTCCCATCACCGACCTGCCGCCGGATCACCCGCTGTTTCGCGCCCAGTTCATCATGACCGGCGTGCCGCAGATTGCCTCGATCGGCCACTGGTTCAACAGCGGCGGCGGCACCTCGGAGCGTGGCGCCGACAGCGCCGTGCCGCACGCCCGCGCCATCACCGACGCGCACGGGCGCATCCTCGTGCTGATGACGCACAACACCGACGTCGGCGATTCGTGGGAAGAGGAAGCGTCGAACCCGCAGTACTTCTACGAGATGTCGAGCAAGGGCTACGCCTTTGGCATCAATGTGCTCGTCTACGCGATGTCGCACTAGGGTCCTGAGTCCTGACTCCTGACTCCTGAGTCCTGACTCCTGACTCCTGAGTCCTGACTCCTGACTCCTGGGGCCTTGCCTATTCCAGGCCGGCCTTCAGCGCGCGCAGCCACACCAGCATGGCTTCGGTGTGCGCGGGGCCCATGCGCACCAGTTGCTTCTGCGTCGGGGTCAGCCCCTCCAATTTCGGATCCTCGTAGGCCCATCGCGCTCCCGACCCTTCAACCAGCATTACCGGCGCCGGAACCACCGGCGTCTCGAGCAGCAGGGCCAGCGCCTGTTGTACGGCGGCGTCGATGTCGCCGCCAGGGTGGCCCATGTTCTGGTAGGCCTGGTTCAGCCGCGGCCGGATCGTCTTGTAGATGCGGGCCACCGCCGAGGCATCGATCGAGGTCACGGTGGTCACTAATCCGTCGAAGCGGCGATAGCTGGCCGGATCGATGCTGCGGCGCGCGCCGCGGCGGACCACCGCCATGCCTGAACGCGGTGCCAGTTCGCGAAAGCCGTTGGCCGGGTTGTCGCCCTGCGATGCGCGATCGATGGCGGCCGCCAACTGGCGGATCAGATCGTCGGTCGCCAGCCATCGCGCCAGCTCCGGCCGGTTCGACAGCGCTTGCAGCAGCGGCCGCAGGAACGCGTCCATCTCGTCGAGCGGCGGCAGCGGCACCGCCGGCGCCGCTGGCGGCGTGATCGGCGCTTCGGTCGCGGTGACCGCCACCGGCGAGCTGTTGGTGGCCGGCGGTGTGCGCCACATCCACCAGGCGCCGCCGCCGAGCAATGCCACGATCACGACGCCGCCGGCGGCCATCGGGACGATCGATCGGTCCTGTGTTTCCATCGTCGTGACCTCAGTGGCGGACCCTGGTTACTTCGCGATCGCCGGCGGTACGCGGCGCTTCGACGCCTGCTCAAACGCGTATGCCAGTTCGATCAAGCGCGGCTCGCTGCAGGCCATGCCGGTAAAGCTCACGCCGTACGGCGCCGGCGCGAGTTTGAAGCCGTCCGGATATGGCGATGGCGTGGGACCGGCGCCGATCGTGGGCCGCGCCGGTGTGCCGGCCGGCGGCGGCTGCGGCACAAACAGGCCGAAGGGCACGATCACGGTGGGGTAGCCCGGCTTGGCGGCGATGCCGGCGCCGCTGGCGCCCGGGAAGAGCAGCGCATCGAGCTTGTGCGCCTTCATGACTTCGTCGATGCCGTGGGTCGCGGCCAGTCGGATGTCTTTCTCGCGGTCGGCCTGCCACTTGGCGCGGTCCTTCTCGAGGTCAAGCAGGTCCGAGTTGTCGAGGTTCACCTGCGCGTACTTGATCGCGTTGCGATTGGCGTGCGCGGTGTTGAACGCGCGCAGTTCGGCCAGGGTCTTCACCGGCGCGCTCGGGCCGAGCGAGGCCAGCCACGCGTTGAAGTCGCGCTTCATGCCGTACCACAACACCGACGAACAATTCGGATCGCGCGGCCCCTGGTCGCAGGCGCCGCCCCACAGCAGGAAGTTGTTCTTCGGATCCGGATCGACCACGCTCGGAATGTCGGCGTCGACGATGGTCGCGCCTTCCTGCTTGAGGACCTCGATCGCATCGGCCATCGACTTGGCCTGCGCCTCGTTCAGCCCGCCGCGCGGGTTTTTCTCGCCCGGCGGCGTAATGCGGTCGTAGTAGTTCGCGCGCGGAATGCCGATCCGCGCCCCCTTCAGGCCCTCGCGCTTGAGGAACGCCGTGTAGTCGCGGTTGGGCGGCGCCTGGCACACCGTGGTCGCGGCATCGTTGGCATCCGGCGCGGCACTTTCCAGTGCGCCCATCAGGATCGCGGCGTCGGTCACCGACTTGGCCATCGGTCCCGCCGTGTCCTGATCGGCGGTGATCGGAATGACACCGTAGCGGCTAATGCGGCCCACCGTGGGCTTGATGCCGGCCAGCATGTTCTGGTTGGACGGGCTCAGGATCGATCCCGAGGTCTCGGTCCCGACATTGGCGGCCCACAAATTGGCGGCTGTCCCGCCGCCGGAGCTTGAGCCGCCCGTGTTGAGCACGCCGCGGCCGTCACCGGTGGCCGGCCGCGGGTCGCGCCGCGGGTCGTACGGGTTGAGGGCGTAGCCGACGACGGCGTTGTAGTTGCCGGGCATGCCGTTGGTCACGAAGTTGGCCAGCTCGCTGAGGGTGGTCTTGGCGATGATCACGGCGCCGGCCTCGCGCAGGTTGCTGGTCAGGGTGGCGTCGTAGGGCGGCATCAGGTTCTCGAACGCGATCGCGCCGCCCGTGGTGCGGATGTCGGTGGTGTGGATGTTGTCCTTGAGGGCAATCGGAATGCCGTGCAGCGGACCACGGACCTTGCCCGCCTTGCGCTCCTGGTCGAGCCGGTCGGCTTCCGCGAGCGCGTTCGGATTCACGGTCACCACGGTGTTGAGCTTGTCGTTGTAGAGCGCGATGCGGACCAGGTACTGCTCGACGATCTGGCGGGACGTGGTGCGCCCGTCCTGCATCGCCTGTTGCATGTCGGGGATGGTCGCTTCGACGACGGAGAAGGGCGCTGCCGGCGGCGGCGCCGCGGGCGCGCAGGCGGCAACAAAAGCTGTGGTGAGCAGGACGGCAATGGCAAACGGTCTCATGACCGGCATCATGGGCCGAACCTCCTTCGCACCGCAAGCGGTTCGGTCCGGCTCGCGCCTTCGGCGCTCGTGGGGCTCGGCTGCTTCGCCGCCTCGTGGGGTCGGGCGCCTGGCGCCCGCAACCGTCAGAACGAAAACATCTGGGTGTACTTCACCACCACGCCCCGTCCTGCCGTTTGCATCGTCTCGGTGAACTGCGACTCGTTGTAGACGATGAAGAAGTCGCTGAGCGGCCGATGGATGAGGTTGAAGCGGAGGTTGGCCGAGAATTGCCGCACGTCGCTGCGGTACTGCACCAGCGCATCCAGGAACATGCTCGAGCTGAACGAGTAGCCGCTCCGGAAATTGACCAGCGTCGTCGTGAACGATGCCACCGGCGCCTGCAAGGCGATCTTGCTGACCTGGACGCCGAGGTCGAAGACCACCTTGTAGGTCGGGCGGTAGAGCAGGCTGAGCTGGTAGGTGTTCTGCCGGCCACTCCAGAAGTCGCCCAGTGTCGCGCGGATCGATCCAGAGAAGGGGCGGCTGTGATCGCCCTCGTAGAGCAGCAGGTGCTGAATCCAGTCGTAGCGTCCGACCGGAATGGCGACGCCCGGTGAAATGAGGAAGGGCTTGCTGATGGTTTCGGTGCGTGGTTCGAAGGCGTACTCGAAATACGAACCGTTGTTCCAGGTGGTCTGATTGGCAATGTGCACGGTCCGCGAGACCAGCGCCCCGTCCGGGTCGTGGTAGATCCAGGTTCGCGCGTGCGGCTGGAGCTGGCGGATGCCACGCCCGCGCAGGGCCGCGGACTGCCAGAACAGCGCGCCGTCGTAGAACTGCCGGGTCACGCCCGATCGCCGCACGAATCCCAGGTCGTCCTTGAAGCCGTCGCCGATCGTCATGATCGAGGCCTGCAGCCGTTTCTGGCTGTCTTCCCATCCGACCGAGGCCTTGGCGGCATTCTGGTTGCCGGTGACGCCAGGCGAATCGGATCGTGACGCGAAGCCGTTGAGGCTGAGGCTGCGGAAGAAACGGAAGTTCGCATCGATGCCGGCTACGCGGTTGAAATCGCGACTGTCGCCGGAGGGCTGGCGCGACAGCACGATGGCGCCGATGTCGGAGCTCTTGAAGATGTCCCGGCGCACCCGCGCCACGGTGTAGTTGTTGCCGGGGCGGCCGCCGTCCGCCTCGCTTTGCATGGTCATCAGGCCCACACCAAACGCGCCGGCGCGGCCGGTGACCCGCACGCCGCCGTACAGCGGTTCCTGCTCACCGCTGCTGCCGAGGCCGATCCGGCGGCTGAAGAAAAGCAGCAGGTCCTCCTCGGGCGGACGGAAGCGGCTGGTTTGCCGCTGGTTGCGCGGAATGTCGCCGAAGTAGAAGATGCCGGCATTCTCGAGGAAGAACTCGCGCTTCTCCGGAAAGAACAAACTGAACTGGGTGAGGTTGACTTGCTGTTCGTCGGCTTCGGCCTGGGCGAAGTCGGGATTGATGGTGGCGTCGACGGTCAGCGAGGGCGTGATGCCGGCCTTGAAATCGACGCCACCGCTGAGGTCGCCGCGAAACTTCGGTTCGCCGACCGCCCGCACCGCGCCGCCGACCATGAACGGCTTGAGACGGATGTTGCGGCCCGGCCGCAGCGACGGCAACCCGAGCAACGAGCCGGCCGCCGACGCGCGATAGATGCTGTAGGCGCGCGAGACCGGCGACCAGTAGCTCACTTCGTTCTTGCGGCGGATGCGGCGCGCAAAATTCACGCCCCAGGTGCGGCCGTCGCCCGCCTCGAAGCGCAGCGTCTTGAAGGGGATCCGGAACTCGGCCGTCCAGCCGTCGGCCGTGGTCCGCGCCTGGACCCACCACACCGCATCCCAGTTGGGATTGACGTCGCGACCTTCGTTGGCAATCTGGGTATCGGCCTTGGCACCCCGGGCGTTGGTGGAGAACACAAACCCGTTGCGGCGATCGCTGAAGGTGTCGAGCAGGACTTCGAACGTGTCCTGGTCGCGCCCGGCGAAGTCCTTGCGGATCTCGTTGACGACAATGGCGGACGGGGTGGTGTCGCGGCAGTGCACGCCGATGTAGAGGTAGTCGGCGTCGTAGGCGAGACGGACCTCGGTGTCTTCGCTGGCCGGCTGTCCTTCGAGCGGGTCGGCCTGGATGAAGCCGCTGGCGGGCGCCGCCAGTTGCCAGACGCCGTCATCGAGCGCGCCGTCGACGACGACCGGGCTGGCCGCCGAGACCGCGACGACCTGCTTGCGGCCGTCGGGAGAGGAAATCGTTGCCTGGGCAAAGGCCGATGGGGATGAGACCAGGAGGAAACATCCGAAAATGACCGGCCGAGGCGGGAACATCCGTGCAGTGTAACCCGGCGACCGGCGCCTATAATCCGCCGTGCCAATCTGGGCGCGGACAATTGTAGTGGCGGCGGGCCTTCGCGTGGCGGCCGCGCTGGTGCTGTACCTCTCAGGGAGTCATGCGCACGGTGAGCCTCCGCCGCTGCCCTGGCTGATCTACGCGGCGTTGGCCGCCTGCTTCGGCGTACTCGGAGCGGCATTGACCGTCGTCAACCGGCATGACATTCGCTGCGCGTGGCTCGGTGGCACCTTCGTTCTGGTGGCCGCGCCGTTGACCTCGCCGTTCTTCACCGACCTGCCGCCAAGGGAGTTTGGCTGGTTGTGGTTCGTGCGTCCGGACGCCCTTCTTCCCGCGTTTCTCTGGCGGTTCGCGGCGGAATTCCCGTCGCCCCTGGTCGGCCGGCCCTCGCGTGTGTTCCATGTCGTCGCGCACACGGCGACCGCGGTCGGTTTCCTGATCGCGGCCGTGAACCTCTCTCTCGCCGCGTGGCCGGCGGCGGTCACCGATCCGAGAATGTGGCTGCGCCCGCCAGGTGCCGCCGCCGTCAGCTTGTACTACCCGTTACTTTACGGACTGACCGCCGGCGCATTCGCCGCGCTGATCTGGCGGGCCTCGCGAGGCCGTGCCGACGAGCAACGGCGCTTGCTGCTGTTCGCCGTTGGCCTGACCGCGGGCGCGGCGCCGCTGTTGTTGCAGGTCCTGCTCGAAACGATTCCTGCCTACTACACCTTCGTGCATCGACCAGGCATTGAACAAGCGGTGGGTCTGGTCGTGTTCGGGGCGCTGGTGTTGATTCCCTTCGTGACGGCGTACTCGGTCTTGTTTGATCACGTCGTGGACATCAAGGTCGTGTTGCGGGCGGCACTGCAGTACGCCCTGGCGCGCTATACCATCCTGATCGTGGCGGCGCTGCCGTTTGCGGCGCTGCTGGTGCTGCTCTACCGCGAGCGCACACAGCCGCTGGTGGCCTTCGTCAGCGGCACCCGCCCCCTGATGCTCGGCGGGACGGTCGTGTTTGGCTTGCTGGCGCTCCGCCTGCGGCATCGGCTGATCGGGATGCTCAACCGGCGATATTTCCGCGAGCCTTACGACACCCGCAAGCTGCTCGACCAGATCATGAGCGACGCCGTGCGAGCCGTCTCGGCGGCCGACCTGCAGGAGCGCCTGCGCGGGTCGATCGCGCGCGCGATGTACGCGGACGCGTGGTTGCTGGTCCACGACCACACTTCAGGGATGCTGGCCCGGCCGGACCGGACCTGGCCGATCCCAGCGTCTGGTGTGCTGATCACCCTGGCACAGGGCGACAGCGTCGCCATGGATGTCGACCCCAGCGACCGGCGTTCGCCATTTCGGCGGCTCCCCCCCGACGAGCAACGTTGGCTGCTCGATGGAGGCTTCGTCCTGATCGTGCCGTTGCTGCTGGCCGACGGCCGCCTCCTGGGGCTGCTCGGACTGGCCGCGAAGCGAAGCGGGTTGCCGTATTCGACCGACGACCGGCAGCTCCTCGGCGCCGTCGCGACCTCGGCGGCGCTCACCCTCGATAACCTGCGCCTGCGGTCTGCCGCTGGTGACTCCTCCGATCGGGCTGCCCGGGAGTGTCAGTCGTGTTCGAAGTTGAATGGCCCCGATGCCGAGAAGTGCGTGTGCGGCGGTCCCGTGACCCCCTGTGCGGCGCCTCACTCCCTGCGCGGGATCTACCGGTTCGATCGGAAGATCGGCGCCGGTGGCATGGGAGTGGTCTACCTGGCCCGCGACCTGAACCTTGATCGCCCCGTCGCCATCAAGACATTGCCGACGGTCTCGGCCGAGCACTCGGCACGCCTGCGCACGGAGGCGCGCGCGATGGCCGCCGTTCAGCATCACAACCTGGCCGTGATTCACGGCATCGAAACGTGGCAGGGCACGCCGTTCCTGGTGCAGGAGTTCCTGGCCGGCGGCACCCTGGCCGAACGCCTGCGCGGGCAGCCTATGGGGGTGAACGACGCCCTGCAGCTCGTGGCAACCATCGCGCTGGCGTTGGAGCACCTGCATGCGGCGGGTATCGTGCACTGTGACGTGAAGCCGTCGAACATCGGATTTACCGACCACGACGTGCCCAAACTGCTCGACTTCGGACTCGCCCGGCTGCCCAAGCTGGTCGATCCCGAGACGCACACCGGCAGTGAGACCCGAAGCGACGCGCCGGTGAAATTTGGCGACACGGCCGTCCATGGTGGTACGCCGGCGTACATGTCGCCGGAAGCGCTTGATGGCGTGGTGGCACCCAGGCCGGCGCTCGACTTGTGGGCGCTCGGAGTGGTGTGCTTTGAATGCCTCACCGGGCGACGGCCGTTTGGCGGCGCCTCGCGCGACGAGATCAAGGCGAGCGTCAGCGGCGGCCTGTTGGAGCCGCCGAGCCGGCTGAACGACCGCTGTTCACCGGCGCTGGACGGATTCCTGACGGCCTGGTTGCACGCGCAACCGGCCCGCCGGCCCGCTTCCGCGAGGGAGATATGGAACCAACTGGAACGCTTGCGCGTCACTCTCTGATAGCAATAGAGTGTGGCTTCTCCGATTCGTACCCCCGCTGAGTAGGAGGCTGTTGTGGCAAAGAAATCCGCACGGAAGAAGTCGCCGCCCACCGTCGAGTCCATCCTCAAGGAGTGCATCAAGGAAGTGAAGAAAGGCCTCGGCGCCAAGCGCCCGTCGGCTGACGCGCGCAAGTTCTGGATTGACAAGTGCCGCGTCAGCATCGCGACGCAACTCTCCGCCGGCGGCAACTGGGAGGCCGACAAGAAGAACGTGCTGCCGACTGCTCGCAAGATGGGCAAGGTGGCGGCGGCGCTGGCCACCGGCAAGATCGTGTTGATGTGGGCAGCCGCCGCAGCGGCCGACGCGGTGCAGGCTGACCCCCGCTGCCCCGGGGGACCCGGCGGTGGCGGTTACTGTGACTTCTAGGCCGCGCCATGCCGGACGTCTTCGTCGCGGTACCATTCGTCAAGCAGGAGACGCTGTTCTATTGCGGACCTGCGACCCTGCAGATGTTGCTGACGTCGCTCGGCGTGGCCTCTCCGGCCACGCCGCCGTCGTGGCAGGAAGCGCTGTGGGCAGAGGTTGAGGCCAACACCGGAGCGGTTCGTCCGCCCGGCGCGCCGAGTACCCCTACTGCCCCCTACTTTCCCACTCAAAAGTGCGAATCATGCGGCTCCACCGTCGGGTGGAAGTGCTGGTCGACGACTCCCGACGTACTGGAGGACCTCGCTAATGCTCACCAGAGCGTCGCGCGATATTCCATCTCCACCCACGTCGGCGAGTCCACGGCCACTGGCGTGCTCATGGACACCATCGATGCCAACCTGCCAGGCGTCGTTCTGATCCGAGGGTGGCAACACTGGGTGGCGATTGACGGTTATTTGCACAGCGAACCAGGCGCCACCGCCGTCGCCGGCCGCAACTTGAACGGCGTCTACATCCGAGACCCATGGACATCCGCGGCGACCCACTATGTCGATTGGAGTACGTGGAAGGTCTCCTACCTGAAGATTGTGCCCTGTGGCGCCTATGCCGGCACGATGGTCGCCATCGGCGGGGTTCGTCTCGGATCGCCGGCCCCTCCGGCCCGGCCGGCTCCACGAGCGCCCACGGGCCTGCGAATCATCGACCCACTTGACGATCCGCTGCGGTTCTCCACCCGCGAGGTAAAGATGATCGTGTCGCCGGCGCTCGCCATTGAGCATGCTCAACAAGGGGTCACCGGGCTCGCCGGCGCCGCGCGCCTGCGTCCCGGCTTCGATGCGGCCAGGGCCACCAAGGCGCTCCTGGTGCAGCGACTCGACGGCCACGATCGCTACTACTACATCGTGACGTTCGAGGCCGGCGATCGCGAAACCGCCCGCGTGATCGTTGAGGCCGACGACGGCCGCGTGACCGAAGTGCAGGCGGTGCAGGAGACCGGCCAGTCGCTCGCGCCGTATCCGACCGCGGATTCCGGCCGCCGCCGGCTGGTGGCAGCGGTTGAAGGTCTGTCGCCGCCACTGCACTACCGGATTCGTGAAGGGACGGTCGGCGAACACCCGGTGCCGGTCTGGAAGCCGTGCGGCCAATCGTCGTCGCCGTTCCTGCCGTTCTGGCAGTACTCGGTCGGCGATTCGTTCGTCTACTACCGCTTCGACGGCCTGCGCTTCGACGAACTGACGGAAGGCCCCGCTTAGGCGCGGTTGGGACGCAGGCGCGCCAGCACCGCCGCGAAATCCTCCGGCAAGGGCGCCTCCACGGCAATGGGTTCCCCCGTCAACGGATGGGGGAACGCCAGCGTCCAGGCGTGCAGCATGTTGCGCCTGGCATCCACCTTGGCCCGGCCGACCCGCGACTGCCGCGCATCGCCCTCGGCGTAGACCCGCTCGCCAAGCAGCGGGTGGCCAAGTTGCTCAAGGTGCAGGCGAATCTGGTGCTGCCGGCCGGTATGCAGCCGCAGTTCAAGCAGCGCGGCATTCTTCAGCCGCTCCTTCACCCGGTAGTCGGTCGCCGACTCAAGCCCCTCTTCGTCATCGTCGACCAGCTTGCGGCGCCCGCTGCGGTAGCCGGTGGAGATCTTCGCTTCGATCGTGCCCTGCGGCGGGTTGGGAATGCCCTGGACGATGGCGAGGTAGTGGCGCTCGAAAGCATGGCGCTTGAACATTTCGCGCCCGGCGGCGTGCGCGTCTTTCGACAGCGCCACCGCGAGCGCGCCCGAGGTGTCGCGGTCGAGCCGATGCAGCATGCCGACGTAACTCTTGTGGCCCAGCTTGAAGGCGATGTACTCGCGCACGCGCTTGAGCACGGTGTCCTCGGAGCTGCCCGCGTCAGGACTTGACGGAATCGAGAGCAGGCCGGCGGGCTTGTTGAGCACGATCAGGTGCTCGTCTTCGTGGAGGATCTCGAAATTGGCGCGGGCGCGGGACTGGGCGGGACGATTCCGGTTGGCTTCGACCTCGTCTCCGGCTGATGCCTCGAACGCTTCGTCGCGCTGGATCACGCCGTTGACGGTGACCTGCCCCTTGGCAATCGCCTCGCGGATCTGACGCCAGGACAAGTCGGGATGCGCCTCTTTAAGGCGCTTATCGAGGCGCATCCCTTCATGTTACCCGCGCGGGGCGCGCAGCGGCACGAAGAACGACCCGCTGCCGCGGGTGACCAGCAGGACCACCGGCTTGTCCGATGCCGCCTCCAACCCTTCCCGCACCTGGTCGGTCGAGCGCACGGTCTTTCCGTTGACCTGCTGAATGACATCGCCTTCGCGCAAGCCGGCGGAGGCTGCCACGCCGGATGGGTCGATGTCGGATATCACCACGCCCTCGACGTCTCGCCCAAGCTCAAGCTGGTTGGCGATCTGCGGCGTCAGCGGCTCGATGGTGATGCCGAACTTGCCGGCTCCTCTCGGTGCCGCACTGCCAGCGCGATTGGCCGCTTCTTTAGCCGGCACCATCTCCTCGAGCGTAGCCTTCACCTCGTTCGACTTGCCCTCGCGCAGGACCTGCAGCGTGATGGTGCTGCCCGGCTTGGTGGCGGCAATCTCGTTGCGGAACGCGTTGGTGTCGACCACCGGACGGCCCTGGTAGCTCAGGATCACGTCGCCGCGCTTGAGACCCGCCCGCGATGCCGCGCCGCCGGGTGTGACGTCGCCGACCAGCGCGCCTTCAGCCTTGGCCAGCCCAAGGCCAGCCGCCAGATCTCCGGTGACGCCCTGCACCGTCACGCCCAGGCGCCCGCGCTGCACGCGGCCGTTGCTGATCAACTGGTCCATCACGTTCTTCGCCATGTTCGACGGCACCGCGAAGCCAATGCCGATGCTGCCACCCGAGGGCGAGAGAATCTGCGAGTTGATGCCGACCAGTTCACCGACGGTATTCACCAGGGCGCCCCCCGAGTTGCCCTGGTTGATCGGCGCGTCGGTCTGCAGGAAGTCCTCGTAGCTGCCATCGCCCAGGCCCGTGGCCCGGCCCTTGGCGCTGACGATCCCCATGGTCACGGTCTGTCCCACTCCAAGCGGGTTGCCCACCGCCAGCACCAGGTCGCCCACTCGCATCGCGGTCGAGTCGCCCACCGCCAACACCGGCAGCGCCGCCGCATCGACCTTGATCACGGCCAGGTCACTCGGTTCGTCGGCGCCAATCAGCCTGGCGTCGAGCACCCGGCGATCCGACAGCTCCACCTGGATCCGCGACGACTGCTCGACGACGTGATTGTTGGTGAGGATGTAGCCGTCGCTGCTCAGGATGACGCCGGAGCCCAGCCCGCGCTGCAGCGGCGATGGCATGGGGCGGCCGCGCTGCCCGCGCTGGCCGAACAGCTCGCCGAAGAGGCCGTCTGGCAACTGCGGCATCTGCGTCAGTTGCGGCGAGGCGTTGCGCTCGGTGCGAATGGTCACCACGGCCGGGGTGACCTTCGACACGATGTCGGCGAAACCCTGAGTGACGACGCGGCTCGGCGACGTCTGGGTCAGGACCGCGTCGGTCGCGGAATTTGCGGCCTGGGCAACCGGGCTGGACGGCAGGCCGATCCAGGCCCCCAGGCTGGCGGCGCTAAGCGCCAACACCACGGCTCCAATTCTCAAGTGTGAACGGGTCATCTCAAGTTCTCCTGATAATGGGCATTGCGGCCCAACCCCAAGCCTCAGGCCCCAAGCCCCAAGTCTTAGGACCTAAACACTTAGTAAGACGTCGGAGAGCCTTGCAGAAGTCTTGCGTGGGCATTACAAGTGTGTAATGCCCGGGATCCGGGGTCCGGGATCAGGGGAGGTCGATCGTGAACGTCGAGCCTTTGCCGGGTTCGCTGCTGACCGACACCGTTCCGCCCTGGGCTTCGACCGAGGCGCGGACCAGACTCAGGCCCAGGCCCAGGCCGCGGGTGGTGCGGCTTTGGTCGCCACGGTAGAGGCGATCCCAGATGCGCGGGATTTCGTGTTCGGCGATACCGGCGCCGGTGTCGCGGACGTGGATGCGGACGCGGCCGCCGGCGTGGCCCGCATCGACCTCGACGCGGCCGCCGCGCGGGGTGTACTTGATGGCGTTATCGACCAGGTTGGCGAGCGCCTGGCGCAGCCGGTCGCGGTCGGCATTGACCACCAGGCCTTGTGAGACCCGGGCCGCGAGGCCGACGCCGGCATCCTCGGCCGTGTCCTCGTAAATCGCGGTCACTTCCGACACCAGTTCGGCGAGGTCCACCGCGGAGACGTGCAGCTTCATCGTGCCGGCCTCGGCCTCCGAGATGTCCATCAGCGTCGTCAGCATCGACAGCACGCGGTCAGATTCCTCGAGGCAGTCCGAGAGCGCCTCGCGGTGCCGCGCCGGGTCGTTGGTGGCGAGCGCCGATTCAGCGGTGACGCGCAAACGGGTCATGGGCGTCCGCAGGTCGTGGGCGACATGATCGAGGGCGTTGCGCATGCCGTGGATGAGCGTCGTAATCCGCGCCAGCATGGCGTTGAACAACCCGCTCAACTCATCCGCCGCATCGTCGGTACCGTAGACCGGGACGCGGTCGTCGGTCTGGCCGGTGCGCAGGATGCGCTGGACGGCATCGCGCAGGTCGCGCAGCGGCTTGAGCGTGGAGCGGGTGAGGAAGATGCCGCCGATGATGCCGATGGCGACCGCGGCGCCGGCTCCCATCAGCAGGACGCGGCGGAAGTTCGACAACAGTTGATCGCGCGACTCGCTGGTCTTGCCGACCTGCAGGACCGTGCCGCCCCCGAGCGGCAGCGTTGCCACTTCGAGCACCGCATTGCGATCGCGCGCGCGCACCTGGCCCCAGATGTCGTTGGGCCCGCCCGGCAGTTCCGCCAGGTCGAACGCGCCCCAGGTTTCCGGGAGTGAGTAGAGCAGCACGTCCTGGAAGGGTCCGACCAGGCGGACGAACAGGGGCTCGCGCAGGCCCGAGCGCTGCTCGATCTCGATCGCCCGCGCCAGCGCCGGCAGGCCGCCGGCTTGATAGCGCGTGGCGTATTCGCGCAGTGTTGATTGGATAATGTCGTGGTCGCGTGTCTCGAGCGACGAGGCCAGCAGGCCGTAGGTGAGGCCGACGATCACGAACGTGCTGGCGAGAAAGGTGCCGAGGTACCAGGCGGCCAGCCGCAAGCCGAGCGCCTGGCTGACGCGTTCAATCCAGCTTGAGGACATAGCCGGCACCTCGCACCGTGTGGATCATCTTCGATGCGAAACCTTCGTCAACCTTGTCGCGCAGGCGCGACACCAGCACGTCCACCACATTGGTGCCGGGGTCGAACGAGTAACCCCACACATGCGACAGGATCATGGTCTTCGACAGGACGCGGCCGGGATGGCGCATCAGGTACTCCAGCAGCGCGAACTCCCGTGGGCGAAGGTCAATGGCGGTGCCCGCCCGCTCGACCTTGCGCGACAGCAGGTCGAGGGACAACTCGCCGGCCACCAGCCGGGTCGGCTCGGCCGAGCCGCTGGCGCGGCGCACGAGGGCCTGGACGCGGGCGAGCAGTTCGGCGAACGCGAATGGCTTGGTCAGGTAATCGTCGCCGCCGGCCTGCAGGCCCTTGACGCGGTCGTCCACGCTGTGGCGGGCGCTCAGGATCAGGACCGGCGTCTGGATTTTCCTGGCTCGCAGCGACTCGATCAGGGCCAGGCCATCGAGGCCGGGCAACATGACGTCGATCACCGCGGCATCGTAGCTGCCGCTGGCGGCCTGCTTCAGGCCATCCGGACCGGTGGCTGCGACATCGACGGCGAAGCCGGCCTCACGCAGCCCCTGCGCCACGAAATCGGCGATCACCGTATCGTCTTCGGCGACGAGGATGCGCATGGCGTCAGGGCTTCGGCCGATGGGCGGCGAAGAATGCATTCATCATCGCCAGCAGTTCCGGCGCGTCCTTGCGCGTGACCCAGGCGATCACGCCGTCCTGGCTGACGGCCACGTCCTTGTTGGCGGCGACGCTGGTCAATTCGCGCTGGCGCAGGTCGAAGATGTAGTCGTCGGCGAGCGTGGCGGGAAATGTGCCCTCGTTCACGCGGTCCAGCAGGTCTTCGTCCGTGAGGGTTTCGTCGGCCAGTACCACCCGAGCCGGCGGGCGGTCGATCTTCTTCAGTTGTTCGTTCAGGCGCAGCAGGCTGGCGTAGTGGTCGCTGCTCTTGCGCACGTGAATGGCGCGGCCGCCGATGTCTTCCAGGCTGACCACCGGCCGCTCCCCTGAGCCGGTCACGATCAGCTCGCGGATGCCGGAGCGCGTCGGTGCCGCGAATGCGACTTGGTCGTCGCGCTCGAAGGTCTGCCTGAGGTTGGCGGCAATGTCGCCGCGGCCCGCCAGCAGGTCCTTGACCAGCGCGTCCTCCGGAGTGGGAATGAACACCACCGAAATCGGGGCGCTGGTTGGTCCGCGCCTGGCGTTGACGAACCGCGCGAAGGCGATGCCGGTGTCGTAGGTGGCGCCGCGCTGGCGATTGCTGCGGGGCGAGTAGTAGGTGCGGCTGCGGGTGACGAGAATGCGAATGCGTCCGCGTTCGATCATCGCGGCGAGGTCGCCGGCCGCGGGCATCCGGAGTGTCGCCAAGGCGCCGGCCGGCGGCGGTGGTTCGGAGTCGGCCTCGGGAATGATGGTTCGCGCGGGTGCCGGTGGCTCCACGACGGCGGGCGCCGCTGCGTCCGCGGGCGCATCGGGCGGGTTGCCGCAACCAACCAGCGCGGCCAGCGCGAAAGCCGCCGCGATTCGCCCGACCCAGGTCATGTCCGCGATTTTCTCACGGCCTGCGCTAGGATGGGACGCAAATGGACCGCGCGCTCGCGACCGGAGACGACGACCCCGGTCACGCGGCGTCGCGGCGCGGCGAAGCCGCCAACGCAGCCAGGTCGCCATTATGAATCGCCGAGAATTTCTCGCCACTCTTCCCGTCATGCCGGACGCTTTGCGGCAGACCGCCACTGCCAGCGTCTGGCGTACATTCGAGATCGTCACCACGATTGATCTGGGTGTCGCCACCGGCCCGTCCCGCGTGTGGGTGCCCCTTTCGCTCGCGCGGCCGGCCGCCTATCAGCGCCACCTCGGCCACACCATCAGCGGCAACGCCACCCGTTCCCAGGTGGTCCGCGATGCCGCCTCGGGCGCGCAGTTCGTTTCGGCCGAATGGATCGGCCAGGCGACGCCAAAGCTGGCCGTGACGATCAAGGTGGCGACCGCCGGACACGTGGTTCGCCTTGATCGTCCCACGGCGGCGCCTCGCCCGGCCGATCTTGCGCGCTATCTCAAGCCCACTGCGCTCATTCCGATCGATGGCATCGTGCGCGAGACGGCCCAAACCATCACCCGAGGACACGGCACGGACTTGTCGCGCGCCCGCGCCATCTACGACTGGATTGTCGAGCGTACGGTTCGTGATCCCGAAGTGAAGGGCTGCGGTCTGGGCGATATCCGGTGGATGCTTGAGTCCGGGAACCTGGCGGGCAAGTGCGCGGACCTGAACGCACTGTTTGTCGGTCTGTCCCGGGCCTCGGGACTGCCGGCGCGCGATCTCTATGGCATCCGGGTCGCGCCGTCGCGGCAGTTTGCCAGCCTCGGCCGCGCTGGCGGCGACATCACGACGGCACAGCATTGCCGAGCGGAGGTGTTCGTCGACGGCTATGGCTGGGTTCCGGTCGACCCCGCCGACGTGCGCAAGGTGATCCTGGAAGAGCGCGCGGAGGCGACCTTGGCCGATCCGGACGTGGCGAGGGCGCGCGCGGCGCTGTTTGGCTCGTGGGAAATGAACTGGTTCGCCTTCAACGATGCGCACGACCTGGTGTTGCCGGGATCGCGCGGTAAGCCGCTGCCGTTCCTGATGTATCCGCAGGCAGAGACCGCCGGCGAGCGGCGCGACAGCCTGGATCCGGAGCGATTCCACTACCGCATCACCGCGCACGAGCTGTGACGAAAGGGCAAGGTGGCTTGCCATGAGCGAACCTACGGTTCGCCGAAGGCGGACCGTAGGTGTGTCGAATGGTGCGGAAGAGAGGACTCGAACCTCCACGGGATTGCTCCCGCTAGCACCTCAAGCTAGTGCGTCTGCCAATTCCGCCACTCCCGCAGGCAGATAGAAAGTATAGAACAAACTAGGGCGTGGTGTTACCCGGTGCCGGCGTGGCCGCCGGTGCGGCCGGAGCTTCAGTTGCCGCGGGCACCGCCGCTGCGGGCGCCGGAGCCGGCGCGTCGATGCCGCCGACGACCGAGCTGGGTCCGCGCTGGCCAAAAACCGTAAGGGTGATGGCGAGCACCACAAACAGCGCCGCCAGCACCGAGGTGGCCCGCGTCAGCAAGGTGGCGCCCGAACGCGCGCCGAACACCGCCTGGCTGCTGCCGCCGCCAAAGGCGCTCGCAATATCGCCGCCTTTGCCCTGCTGCAGCAGAATCGTGATGATCAGCAGCGCACAGACAATGACGTAAACCGTGACAATGACGTAATACACCATGGTAAGAACTTCCGATTATATCGCCGCGCCTTTGACGATGGCAAGGAAGCTCTTGGGGTCGAGACTGGCGCCGCCCACCAGGGCGCCATCCACATCCGGTTGCGCGATGAGCCTGGCAATATTGTCCGGCTTCACACTTCCGCCATACAAAATGCGGCAGCGCCCGGCCGAATCGAGCCCAAACCACTGCTTGAGCCGCTGTCGGATGTGAAAGTGGGCCTCGCCAGCCTGCGCCGGCGTGGCGTTTCGCCCCGTGCCAATCGCCCACACCGGTTCGTAGGCCAGCACCATGGCGGCCAGCTGCTCGCCGGTCGCGCCGTCCAGGCCTTCCTTGATCTGCCGATCGAGCACCGCCAGCGTCTCGTTGCGATCGCGCTGCTCGAGGGTTTCGCCGATGCACACGATCGGTGTCATGCCCGCGGCGACAACCGCGTTCATCTTCTTGTTGACCGTGGCATTGGTCTCGCCAAACAGCGTCCGGCGTTCCGAGTGGCCGACGATGACGAAACGCGCGCCGGCCTCGCGCACCATGCCGGCGCTCACTTCGCCGGTGAACGCGCCCTCGCGCTCCCAGTGGATGTTCTGGGCGCCGACGCCGATCGCGCTGCCGCTGGCCGCCGCGGCTGCCGCCGCTAGCGACGTGAAGGGCGGCGCAATCAGCACGTCGACCCCGCGCGCGTCCGCCAGCAACCCGCGCAGCTCCACGACATACGCCGTGGTCTCGGCCGCGGTCTTGAACATCTTGAAGTTGCCGGCGATCAGTGGTGTCCGCATGGCGCTCAAATCAGCTTAACTCTTCTTCTCTTGAACTCCTGTATTACCGGCGGGCAGCGCTACCTCTTGTCTGGCAGGGCCGCGACGCCTGGTAACACCGCGCCGCCGAGAAACTCCAGCGAGGCGCCGCCGCCGGTGGAGATGTGCGTCATCTTGTCCGCCACCTGCGCGGCGTTGATCGCGGCCACCGAGTCGCCGCCGCCGATGATGGTCGTGCCCCGCACCGCCGCGACCGCATTGGCCACCGCGAGCGTGCCCTTGGCGAACGGTGCCACTTCGAACACGCCCATTGGGCCGTTCCACACCACGGTCTTCGCATCGGCCAGCAGGCCCGCATAGAGCCGCGCGCTCTCGGGGCCGATGTCGAGGCCCATGCGATCGCCAATCGCCGCGTCGCCGACCTTCAGGACTTCGACCGGGGTGTCGGCGGCAATCTTCGCCGCCACCACGTGATCAACCGGCAACTGCAACACCACGCCGCGCGCCTGGGCGTGCGCGATGATGGCGCGCGCTTCATCCAGCTTGTTGTCTTCCACCAGCGACGTGCCCACCGGCATGCCCAACGCCTTGAAGAAGGTGTAGGCCATGGCGCCGCCAATCAGCAGGCGGTCGACGCGGCTCAGCATGCTGTCGATCACGTCGATCTTGTCCGAGACCTTGGCGCCGCCAATCACGGCCACAAACGGCCGATCCGGATCGCCGAGTGCCATGCCGAGGTAGGTGAGCTCCTTCTCCATGAGGAGCCCGGCGCCGGCGTCGGTGAAGTGACTGACCATGCCCGAGACTGACGCATGCGCCCGGTGCGCGGCGCCAAACGCATCGTCCACATAGACATCGGCCAGCGAGGCCAGTGCCGCGGCGAAGGCCGGCTCGTTCTTCTCTTCCTCGGCGTGAAATCGCAGGTTCTCGAGTAACACCAGTTTCGATCCGCCCGGCGCATGCGCGGCGGCCACGGCCTCGGTCGCCGCCGGGCCGATGCAGTCATCGGCGAACGTGACCGGCCGCTTCAAGAGATCGGCCAGCCGCGCGGCGGCCGGCTTCAGGCTGAACGCCGGCGACAACTTGCCCTTGGGCCGCCCAAGGTGCGAGGCGAGCACCACGGTGCCGCCGTGATCGAGCACGTACTGAATGGTCGGCAGCGACGAGGTGATGCGGGTGTCGTCGGTGATGACGCCGTCCTTCAACGGCACGTTGAAGTCGACGCGAATGAAGACGCGCCGGCCGGAGACAGAGAAATCTCTGAGCGAGTATTTGGCCATATAGGGCTGGTCGGGCTGGTCGGGCTGGTCGGGCTGGTCGGGCTGGCTCGTAACCCGCCCCACCAGCCCTACGCCGCCTGACTTGCCACTAGAGCTTTTTCAACAAATCGACGCAGCGGTTCGAGTAGCCCCACTCGTTGTCGTACCAGGCCATCACCTTGATGAAGTCGCCGTCGAGCACCTTGGTGTAGGCGGCGTCGATGATGCTCGAGTGCGGGTTGCCGCGAAAGTCGATCGACACCAGCGGGTCGGTGCAAAACTGCATGATGCCCTTGAGCGGGCCATCGGCCGCGGCCTTGAGCGCGGCGTTAATCTCGTCGGGGGTGGCCGGCTTGTCGAGAATGGCCGCCAGGTCGACCACCGACACGTTGGGTGTCGGCACCCGCATCGAGATGCCGTCGAGCTTGCCCTTGAGGGCCGGCAACACTTCGCCCACCGCCTTGGCGGCGCCGGTCGTGGTCGGGATGATCGACAGGGCCGCCGCGCGCGCCCGGCGCATGTCCTTGTGCGGCAGATCCAGCAGGTTCTGATCGTTGGTGTAGGCGTGCACGGTCGTCATCCAGCCCTTGCGCAGGCCGAAGCTGTCGTGCAGCACCTTCGCCAGCGGCGCCACGCAGTTGGTGGTGCACGAGGCGTTCGAGATGATGTGATGCTTGCCGGCATCGTAGTCGCCGTCGTTCACGCCCAGGACCACGGTGACATCAGGGTTGGTGGCCGGCGCCGTAATCATCACCTTGCGCGCGCCCGCCGCCAGGTGCTTCGCCGCATCGTCGCGCTTGGTGAACCGGCCGGTGCACTCGAGCACGATGTCGACGCCCAGGGCCTTCCACGGCAGGGCCGCGGGATCCTTTTGCGCCAACACCTTGAACGAGTCGCTGCCCACCTGGATGACGTCGCCGCTCGCGCTGACCGGCACGCTCAGGTTGCCGAGCACCGAGTCGTACTTGAGCAGGTGCGCCAGCGTGGCCGCGTCGGTAATGTCGTTGACGGCGACGATGTCGACGTCGGTGTGGGCCTGAGCCGCCCGCATGATATTGCGGCCGATGCGCCCGAAACCGTTGATGCCTACCCTGATGGCCATGAATCACATCCTCCGCAGTGCGCTCACAGTACGCTTTCCTGCGGCGCGTCCAAAACGGCAAATTGTACAACCCTGTTCGACAAACCCCAAGGTTTGTCGCTACAATCCTTCTTAAGTCCTTTAATGTATAGCCTTTACAGCGTCCTCGTGCTGGCGATTGTCGTGGTCGCCTCCCCGTGGTTCGTTTACCAGGCGCTGCGCTACAAGAAATATGTCGGCAGCCTGGGACAACGCATGGGCTACCTGCCCATGACGTTCAACCTGGACGGCGACCCGTCGATCTGGATTCACGCCGTGTCGGTTGGTGAAGTGCTGACGGCGAGGCCGCTGATCAGTGACCTCAAGCGCCGGCATCCCGGCCTGCGCATGTTCCTTTCCACCACCACGCTGGCCGGCCAGCAACTGGCGCGCCGCAGCGTGCAGGACGTCGACGCGGTGTTCTATTTCCCGTTCGACCTGGGCCTCTTCGTGAGGCGCACGCTGGACCTGGTGCGGCCCAGGCTCTTCATCATGATGGAGACCGAGATCTGGCCCAACCTGCTGCGCGAATGCCGGGCCCGCGGCGTGAAGACGGCGGTGGTGAACGGCCGGCTCTCGCCCCGATCGTTCCCGCGCTACCAGCTGGTGCGCCCGATGATGCGGCGCGTGCTCGACCACATCGATCGCTTCTGCGTGCAGAGCGAAGAGTCGGCGCGGCGCTTCATCGACCTCGGCGCCGACCCGGCCCGGGTGGTCGTGACCGGCAGCCTGAAGTTCGATTCGCTCGACCATCCGGCGAGCGCGCCGCAGGCGCGCGCCCGCGACCGCGTGCTGCGCTACTTCCGGATGCCGGCCGCGCGGCCCGTGATCGTGTCGGGCAGCACCATGAAGGGCGAAGAAGCGCTGGTGTTGCGCGCGTTTCGCAAGGTGCGCGCCAGTGCTCCCAACGCCCTGCTCGTGATGGCGCCGCGCCACCCGGAACGTTTCGGCGAAGTTGAGCAACTGGCGCGCGGCGAAGGCTGGAAGGTGACGCGCCGCAGCGACCTGGCCATCGATGCCGAACCGCGGGGCGACGTGGTCATTCTTGACACCATCGGCGAACTGGCCACCGTCTACCAGATCGCCACCGTGGTGTTCGTCGGCGGCAGCCTGGTGGCCACCGGCGGTCACAACGTGCTCGAACCCGCGGTCTTCGGCAAGCCGATCGTGTTCGGCCCGCACATGGAGAACTTCTTCGAGATCGCCGACGCCTTCATGAGCAACGGCGCCGGCGTCCAGGTGCGCGACGAGCGCGAACTCGAGGAGGCATTGGTCTCGCTGATGGGCGATCCGGTGCGCCGCGCCCGGCTCGGCGCGGCGGCGCGGGCGCTGGTGGAAGCCAATCGTGGCGCCAAGGAGAAGAGCGTGGCCGTACTGGCGGCGCTGCTTCCACCGGAAGTGCGCGCCTATCCGGCCAACGTCCGGCCCTTTAGACCCCTTGCTTGATTCCCTCTACGGGCAGGTGATGCGCGTGCGGCGGCGATGGGTGGGCCAACACCCCGGCCGCCGCCAGCGCCTTGCGCGCCCGGTGATCAGCGTCGGCAACCTGTCGATGGGCGGCACCGGCAAGTCACCGGTGGTGGCGGCGATCGCCCAGTGGCTCGTCGCGCAGGGCCATCGGCCGGCGATCCTGAGCCGCGGCTACGGCCGGGCAGATGCCGCCGATGGCGTGGTCGTGGTCGCCGACGGCACCCGCATCCTCGCCGGTCTCGATCGATCCGGTGACGAGCCCTTGATGCTGGCGCGGCAGGTGCCCGGCGCCGTCGTCTGCGTCTCGCCCGATCGGCATCTCGCCGGCACGCTGGCCGAACGCCGGCTCGGCTGCACGGTTCACATCCTCGACGATGGCTTTCAGCACCTGCAATTGGCGCGCGACCTCGACGTGCTGGTGACGACGATGGGTGAGATCGGGCAGGGGCGGGTGATCCCGATGGGGCGCCTGCGCGAACCAATGGACGCCGCCGCCCACGCTCAAGTGCTGGTCGTGACCGACGCCACCGCCGGCGCCGCGTCGGCGGAGGCCTGGGCGCTGGGGATCTCGCAGTCCTGTGGTGCGATCCGGAGGTTGGGCGACCCCGTCCCCGTAGCCTCGACTCCCGACTCCCGACTCCCGACTCTCGACTCCCCAATCCTGGCCGTCGCCGGCATCGCCAATCCGGCACGGTTCACCGGCGCGCTGCGCGAGGCTGACTGGCGGGTGGCCGACACCCTGACGTTTGCCGACCACCATCGCTACACGTCAAGCGACGTCGAGCGGATCGGGAGCAAGTTCCAGCAGAGCGGCGCCGACGCGGTGTTCACCACCGACAAGGATGCGGTGCGGTTCGAGGCCCTCGGCGCGCTGCCGTTCCCGTTGTATCGGTTGCCGCTGGTGGTGACGTTCGACCCGGCCGACACTTTGTTCGCATCCGTGCGGGCCATTCTCTGATGCGCGAAACCCTGGAGTACTGGGCCGTCGTCTCGGTGAGAGGGCTGGCGCGCCGGTTGCCCGACAGAATGGTACGCGCGTGGGGCAGTGCGCTCGGCCTGCTGTTCTATGCCTTCGACGCGCCGCATCGGCGAGTGGCGCTGGCCAATCTCGAGCAGTGTTTTCCGAACCGGACCGCTCGCGATCGACGGACCATTGCCAGGGCGACGTTCGCGCACTTTGGGCAAGTACTGCTGAAGCTGCTCACGTTCAGCGCGCTCACGCCGGAGCAGATGCTCGCCGCGGCGGAGTACGAAGGCGACGAACGCGTGCGCCTGGCCTATGCCAACGGCAAGGGCGTGCTGTTCTTCACCGGGCATTTCGGTTTCTGGGAACTGCAGGCGATGGCGCACGGCGCCCAGCTGCGGCCGATCGGCGTGCTGGCGCGGGCGCTCGACAACGCGCCGCTGAACGACCTGCTCGAACGCATGCGGACGGGCACCGGCAACACGGTGATCTATCGCCAGGGCGCGGTGCGCCGGGTGATGCGGCTGCTGGCGGCCGGCGAAGGCGTGGCGATGCTGATCGATCAGCACATGCACAGCCCCGATGCGATCTGGGTGAATTTCTTCCGCCGTCCCGCGGCCACCACCTCGACGCTGGCGGCACTCGCGCTCAGGACCGGCGCGGCCGTGATTCCCGTGTTTGCCCTGCCGCTGCCGGGCGGGCGCTATCGCTTCATCTACGAGTCGCCGGTCGAACCGCCCCCGGCTGACCATCCCGACGCCATCCGCGAGTTTACCCAGCGGTGCACCGACGTGCTGGAGATGCACGTGCGCAAGCATCCGGAGCTGTGGTTGTGGATGCATCGCCGGTGGCGCGACGCGCCGATTCCGGAGACGCCTGGGATGTTTCCGAAGGCGAAGCACGAAGGACGAATAACGAAGATCGAAAGCGGCCGGGCCGATGGCGACTGAGCGACTGGTGGTCGTGTCGCCCAACTGGCTCGGAGACGCGATCATGGCGTTGCCGGCGCTGGCCGACCTGCGCCGGCACTACCCGGCATCGCACCTCGCCGTGGCGGCGCGTGGTTCAGTCGCACCGCTGTTCACCATGGTCGCGGGCGTGGATGAAGTGGTAACGCTGCCGGGTCGCGGCGGCATCCGAGGGGTCACGAGCTGGCGCCGGGACGCCGCGACTCTGGCGGCCGGCCGGTTCGATGCGGCACTGCTGCTGCCTAATTCATTTGCCACGGCGCTCACGGCAGCGCGGGCCGGGATTGCCGAGCGCTGGGGCTACGCCACCGACTGGCGTGGCCGGCTGCTGACGCGCCCGGTGCCCAGGCCCAGGGCGGCACTGCATCAAGGCGCCTACTATCAGGCCTTGACTGCGGCGCTTGGCGTGTCCCCCGGCCCCTTGCATGCGCGGGTGTGGCCCAATCGCGATCGGGCGCGAGACGTGCTGCGCGAGATTGGTCTCGATGTCGATGAGCCGATTGCCGTGTTCGCGCCTGGCGCCGCCTACGGCCGCGCCAAGCAGTGGCTGCCCGAGCGGTTCGCTGAACTGGCGCACCTGCTGATCGAGCAGCGCGGCTGGAGCGTCGTGATGGTAGGGGCCCCCGCCGATCGCGCGGCCTGTCAGGAGGTCGCCTTCCACCTTCGCCGGGGCTACGGTGGACAGGCCCGTGCCACCGGGAGCAACCGGCTGAATCGTCTGATCGATTTCAGCGGCAAGACCGATTTGGCGACGCTGGCCGGCATTCTCGCGGTTGCGAGCGCGGTGGTCGCCAACGATTCCGGCGCCATGCACCTGGCCGGCGCGGTCGGCACCCGCGTGATCGCGCCGTTTGGCGCCACCAACGAATTGCGGACCTCGCCGCTGCTGGCCGGGCCCGAGGCGCCGGCGGCGGCCATCCTGACTCACCCGGTGTTCTGCCGCCCGTGCATGCTGCGCGAGTGCCCGATCGATCACCGTTGCATGCGCGGCATCACCGCGGAGAGGGCGTTTCAATCGCTGCCATGAAGAAAGCCATTTTCCTCGACCGCGACGGCACGGTGAACGTCGATGTCGGTTACCTGCATCAACTCAAGGATCTGGAGCTGTTCCCCTGGACGGTGGACGCGCTGCGGCTGCTCAAGCGCGCCGGCTACGAGCTCATCATCGTGACCAACCAGTCGGGCATGGCGCGCGGCCTGATTGCGCCGGGCTTTGTCGAGATCTGCCACGACGAGATGCGCAGGCGCCTGCAGGCGGGCGGGACCGACCTTGATGGGTTGTACTACTGCCCGCATCACCCGGGCGGGTCGGTGCCGGGTCTCGACATCGATTGCCGCTGCCGCAAGCCGTCGCCGGGAATGATCGAGGATGCGGTGCGCGACCATGGCATCGATCCGGCGGCCTCGTGGGTGATTGGCGACAAGTGGCTGGACGTGCAACTGGGCCACGCCGTCGGTGCGCGTTCCATTCTCGTGCGCACGGGCTGGGGCGAGGAACAGGAGCAGAAGCGGCCGGCCGGACAGCAGGTCGAGGCGGTGTGCGACAATCTCATCCACGCCGTGTCTGTGATCCTGGCGGAACGTTGATGCCCACCGATCGCCTGTCCACCCTCATCGCCTCGTTCCGCGGCAAGCGGCTCGTGGTCTTTGGCGACCTGATCGCCGACGAATACGTGTACGGCCGCGTGACCCGCGTCTCGCGCGAAGCGCCGGTGCTGATTCTCGAATACGACGCCACCGAGATCGTTCCCGGCGGCGCCGGCAATGCCGCCAGCAACGCCGCCAGCCTCGGTGCCACCGTCGCGCTGGTGTCGGTGGTCGGCCGCGACGAGCCGGGCCGCCGGCTGTTCAAGACCTTGCCGCGCGGCATCGAGCGCGCCGGCCTGGCCCGTCCGGGCCATTACCGCACGCCGGTCAAGACCCGCATCCTGGCCGGCGGCATTCACTCCGCCAAGCAACAGGTGGTCCGCATCGACCGCTTTACCGGCGAGCCGATGGCGGAAGCCCATCGACTGGCGACAGAAAAATTGGCGCGCAAGGCGGTGAAGTTCGCCGACGCCGTTCTGGTTTCCGATTACGGCTCCGGGTTGGTGACGCCGAAGTTTGTTCACGAGCTGGCCGGCCTGGTCAGGAAGCAGACTCCGATCCTGATCGACTCCCGCTACGCGCTCACCAAGTACCGTGGGCTGACCGCCTGCACGCCCAATGAATCGGAAGTGGAGCAGGTGCTGGGCGTGACCATCGACGACCAGGCCCAGGTCCTTGAACGGGCGGGGCGCGAGTTGCTGAAGCGCACCCGTATGAAAGCCGTGCTGATCACGCGCGGCAGCCGCGGGATGGCGCTGTTCGAGGCGGGCCGGCCGACGGTCCATATTCCAATCTTTGGGTCCGACCAGATTGCCGATGTCACCGGCGCCGGCGATACCGTGATGGCGACCATGACCCTGGCGCTGGCCGCGGGCGCCTCGTTTGAAGAGGCGGCCCGGCTCGCCAATTTCGCCGGCGGCCTGGTCGTGATGAAGCGCGGTACGGCCACGGTGTCTGCCGCCGAACTGCGCCGCGCCGTCACTCATGGGTGAGCTGCTCAGCCGCGCGGCGCTCTTGGAACGGGTGGCCGCCGATCGCCGGGCCGGCCTGACCCTGGCGTTCGCCAACGGCGGGTTTGACCTGCTGCACGTCGGCCATGTGCGCTATCTCGAGGCCGCCCGCCGCGAAGCCGACCGGCTGATCGTGGCGGTCAACGACGACCGATCGATTCAAGGCCTGAAGGGGCCGAACCGGCCGGTGTTGCCCGAGGCCGATCGCGCTGAACTGGTGGCGGCACTGAGGGCGGTGGACTACGTCGTGATCTTCTCCGAACCGACGGTGACGCCGCTATTGGAACTGCTCAAGCCCGACGTGCACTGCAAGGGCACCGACTACACGGTCGACACCGTGCCCGAGAAGGACACCGTCCGCGCCTACGGCGGCCGCATCGCGATTGTCGGCGACCCGAAGAATCACTCCACGACCGACTTGCTGACCCGGCTGCGACCGTCGCGCACCTAAGCACCTAAGCACCTAAGCACCTAAGCACCTGAGCACTTGAGCACATGCATCGCATCCTAATCGTCCGCATGAGCGCCCTTGGCGACATTGTCCACGCACTGCCGGTGCTGGCGGCGCTCACCCGCGCATGGCCAGCGGCGCAGGTGGATTGGATTGTCGATGAAGCGTACGCGCCGATTCTCTCGCTGGCCGAAGGCCTGCATGGTCGCGTGATCGTGCGGGCGTCCGCCAACGCCGGGCCGGCCAAGAACATCGCCGGGTCCCGGCACGGCACGGTCTCGTTTGGCGGTGGGACGGGATTTGTCCACGCCGTGCGATACCTGCGCGCACAACGCTACGACGTGGCGCTCGACCTGCAAGGCCTGCTCAAGTCGGCGGTGTGGGCGCGGCTGTCGGGGGCCGCGCGGGTAATCGGGTTTGATCGCGCGCACTTGCGCGAGCCGCTGGCCGCGCACTTCTACAGCGAATCCGTGGTGCCGATCGATGCGCCGCACGTGATCCAGAAGAACCTGTCGATTCTGAACGCGCTCGGCATCCCCGGGGCCGAGGTCGCGTTGCCGCTCCACCCCACGGCGAGTGCCGGCGTCATGAGCGCGATCGCCGAGATCGGCGGAGCCGGGCGGTATGTGGTGCTCAATCCCGGCGCGGCCTGGCCCAACAAGCGATGGCCGGCCGACCGGTTCGGGTCGCTGGCGGCGCAGATCAAGGAGAAGACCGGCTTGGCGACGATGGTGACCTGGGGACCGAACGAGCGATCGTTGGCCGAGCAGGTGGCGGCGGCGTCGGGTGATGCCGCGCGGCTCGCGCCGGCCACCGCGATTGCCGACCTGTCGGTGATCATGCGCGAGGCGGCGTTGGTGGTGTCGGGCGACACCGGGCCGTTGCACATTGCCGCCGCCATGGGCGCGCCGCTCGTCGGTCTGTATGGTCCGACCTGGCCCGAGCGCAACGGGCCGTGGGATCCGGCCGACCGGGTGATTTCGCGTGCCGATGGATGCGTGTGTCACCACAAGCGCCAATGCTTGCGAGGGGCGCCGTGCATCAATGAGATCGAGGTGGCCGACGTGCTGGCTGCGTGTGAGCGGCGGCTGGCGGTCGGGAGGCGCGCATCATGAGGCGCCTGCTGACACGCTGGCGCGTGACCCTGGGCTTCGTGTTCGCGGTGCTGGTGGTCTGGCTCGCGGAGCCGACTCGCGACTCGCTGCTGCTGGGCGCTGCGATCGCCGTGCTCGGCGAGGGCTTGCGGCTATGGGCGGCCGGGCATCTTGAGAAGAGCCGCGAAGTGACGCGGTCGGGGCCGTACCGCTACACCCGGCATCCGTTGTATCTCGGCTCGGCGACCATTGGTCTGGGCATCGCCGTGGCCTCGCACAACTGGATCGTGGCGGTCATGGTGGTGAGCTACATGGCGTTGACGCTGACGGCGGCGATCGGCAGCGAGGAAGCGCACCTGCGCGAGAAGTTCGGCGATGAGTACGACGCCTATGCGGAGAGGCGCGCGGCGCCGATGGACCGCCCGTTCAGCTGGGCGCGCGCGATCGGCAACCGCGAGCATCACACGATGCTGGGACTGGCCTCGGGCCTGACGATGCTGGCGCTGAAGATGTGGGGACGGTAGGAGGACTCGCGCTGTCGGGCGACGAGCGAAGCGAAGTGAGGATGGCGGGGTGGACGGGACTCGCACTGTCTGGCGCGGAGCGAAGCTCCGGGCTGATTGAGCCCGAGGCCGGGCACCCAGCGCGAATGAGGTTGAAAACCGAATGAGTGGCGGGGTGGACGGGACTCGAACCCGAAGCAGTGACTTTTTCTAAGTTGGTGATGGCGCGCAACTTCTGGCTTAAGCACTTCAATCACAGGCGGTTACGTCGCTTCGCTTCGTTCACTGCCGTCTACCCGTGTGCTCGCGAATCTCCCGGCGTCATGGAGACATTTTGGAGACGGGGCCGGCTCCTCGGGGCTCGGAGCTGCTACTGATTCAACCGAGCCCGTAACATCACTGTGGATCGGACCAGTGACCGTGCAGCTCAGATTTGAGCGCCTGATAAGGGTCTGCGCCGCCTTTCGTTTTCGGCACTAAGTCCGGGCGGTGCTCCTGCAGCCACATGTAGAACTTCAGAACGTTGTTGCCTGTGCGCTGTAGATCTTCCGTGTACTGCTGATACCAGAGCTTCCGGACTTCCGCTCGTCGATCCATCGCTCCATTTTACGTCGTTGCTCAAACGGAGCCCGCGTCGTGGAGACATTTCTGAGCCGCCAAGTGACGGCAGCTATTGTCATGCCTTCGGTGTCGGTGGCGCCACGGCAGGGTGCCCAACCCCGTAAGTGACCTTGCTATTGTCGATGTTAATACCCGGTGCCTCTCTGAGCATCTCTGCGTACGAACGGATTCGGTAATCGCGCAGCCGACGCAGGCCGTAGATCGCGCCACCTGCGGCAATGTAGGGCAGCACCCGTGGCGGCTGGAATTGAGACAGTGTTTCGCCGAACCCTGGAGCGACTTGTTCTAGGAAGTGATACAGAAGGGCAATACTGCCAACCGCCGCTGCAAAGTACCACTGGATGCTCAAATGCGTCAGCATCTTGTTCTTGTCGCGGTGCGCGCCGAAGTAGTAGTGAATGTCCTGAAGGTCCGAAGATTTCAGGAATTGCCGCTCGATGTTCGCAATGATGATCAGGTTCCGGTTATACCAATAAGCCGAATCGTACGCGTGCGACATCGACCACGCACAGACGACGATGATCAGGGCCACGGCCATGTCCATCGAGACGACCTTCTTTTCGACTAGCCCAAGCAGCGCCACTGCGCCCGCGATGGTGCCAATCGTCTGCCAGACCGTCAGGATGTGACGATTGATGTCGTTGAACATCTGGTCGTACATCTTGAGCAGCAACTCATGGCGATGGTCTTTCGCCAGCGGCCCCTCGGTTAAGACTCCGCCGTTACGAGACGGTTCAGTTCCGCCCATTTGCGTTTCGCCCCTGACTTTAGTTTGTAGCCGTCCCACAGGGCATTGATGTTTCGTACCGATTCCCGGAGACAACGACGATAGCCACCGCGCGGATGCGGCCGAAATGTTTCGCCGTCAAAATAATCGCCAAACGCCGCATCAAGTGTGAACCGGTTACAGTCCATGCTCAACACATGCAGGCTGTCGCCAAGCTGGCGTTGCACGTCGGGGCGTCCGCCCAATAGATGAACAGCGCGATTCCCAAATGCCGACAGGGGCAGACGCGTCGAGCCGTAATTGGTCGGCACACTGTAGCCCAGAACGAACTTGCCCGGAATCATGTCAATCCGGTCGGCTAGTCGCCTTGCTTTAGGGACCACGATCACCAGGCCTGCGTACTGTCGCAATTCTTCCGCCTCATCGAGCACCCGATTCAAGTCCGACATTCTGACTAGGTCACGCGCCACTGTCATGGCTGGCCTTGTCGCCCGCACCGCACTAAGGTGCCGCCGAAACTGATAGTTCTTCCAATCGATATCGAGAAACCCGAGTTGATTGAACCGCCGAACGTCGCGAAGGTTGGTGTACCGGGCAGCCGGCAGCCACCCCTCACGGATGGCGATTTGCCCGACAGTCGCACTGTGGGCGACAAACTTAAACACCATCAAACGTGTCAGCTTGGCTCAGTGTACACAAGAGCAGCGTGCCAGTGTGAGAGGCGAGGTCTCTCGTCCGGCCGTGGCCGGTGCGGCGCTGTTGCCGCTCGGCCCCGACGTTCGGTGCCGCGAAGCCTATAGCTGGACGAGCACCGGGTCGCCAAGGTCGGCGTCGGTGAAATGCGTGCAGGCCCGCTTCTCGATGTTGATTAGCGTCTTGCTGGGGGTGAGGGTGCCCTCGTTGCCGTCATACGACAAATAGGCGTGCGTGCGGCGTTTGCGCGTCCAGCCGGCCACGAGATCGACGGCGATGCCAACGGCGGTGGAGGCGAGCACGCCGTTGGGCCAGACGACCTGCGGACGTCCACCGGCGTTGCCGTACAGCGCGGCCTCCGCCGCCAGCTTCTCCTCGGCCAAAAATCCCATGCACGTCATGCACGGGCCGCCCGGCGACGAGAGGATCACTTGGCCGCCGATCACTGGCCGCTCATCGCCATGTACGTCCATGCCGATGTCGATGTAGTGCATCAGGTAGCGCCGGCAGGCGATTTCGAGTTCGCGCCGCCCCCGATAGCTGTCGACGGCCCCGATCACGATCTGGCTCGCACGCAGTGGCTCTGGCTTCTCCTGCCACTTGCAGGCGTAGCCCCTGATAATGGCGTTGGGCTGCAGGCTCAGAATCCTCATCTTGGCGATGTGCAGCTTGGGGGTCGCAGCGACGGCGTCTCGCGCCTCGGCGCCGACGAGGCGGTTGAGGTTCGACTCCTCGACGACGTCATCGTCGTAGAGCACGTAGCGCTGAAAGCCGATGTGGGCCAGCTGCTGGACGATGTGCGAGCCGCCGCCGCCTAGGCCCGGCACGCCGATGGTCACGCGGGCGATCAGCGCCTCCGCATCCGCGCCCAGGAACGACTGGCGCGCAAACCTCTCGGCGGTCATAAGCTTCTGCTCCGATCAAACACCTGCACTGGCGCTCCGACGACGGCGATGTTGCCGCACGGCACCAGCGTCGCATCGCCCGGAAGGCAGACCCAGGCTGAGCCGTGGTCGAGGCTGAGGATGATGATCCCGTGTGGCGCATCACGCCCCACGGATTGAAGGCCCGGCATCATCAGCGGAATTTCTTCCCGGTCGGTCCTGCTCATACCGGTTTCGCCCTTATAGCCATGGAGGTGAATGTGGAATAGGCCCTCACGCGCGACTCGGCCGTGATAGACCGCCTGCATCGCCCAAGTCATCGCGTCGGAGCCGATTCGCGCGCCGACAGTCGGGTCGTTGATGTACTGCTTGTCGGGAATCGCGTGGTACCGAGTGAGGAGCACGAGCTTGCCGCTGGCGTCGCCGGTGCCGACGCGGCCGAAGACGAAGCCCACGCGCTCATGGGCGAAAGCATGCGGCCGCTCCAGATCGCGCCGAATCTCACCGTACAGCCTGCCGGTCAGCTTGATGGCGACGGTCATTTTTCCTTCGTGAACCCCAAGAGGTGTGCCAACAGCATTTGCGCGAGGGTCAAATTCGCGCCGTCGACCTTCCACGAGAAGGCAAACCAGTTCTTCTCGCCGATACGCGCGTTCTCGCAGTTCCAGTTCCGGTCGAAGGGCGACTTCACCTTGGCCGAGAGGTACAGGCGCGACGGGTAGTTGTCGCGACTGACCGGGCAGAGCAGCGCGTCACAGATCTGCGGCTCGCAGCCGGCCGGAAGGCGGAGTCCCTCGAGACTGAAGAAGGGCATCCCGCCTTCCGTGAACGTGCTCAGCTTCGAGCAGTAAGGTTTGAGCTCGTCGGTCTGTGCGCGGGGATATTCCATGACGAGCAGTTCCTCTACGATGAGCCGCCCGACTGCACCTGGTAATGGAAGACCTCGCAGCCTTGGATGTCGACCGGCTGATTGGCCGGCAGCGGCAGCGGCGGGCCGTCCTTCTCCTCGAGCAGCGCGTAGGCGTCTGGCGTTTTCCCGACCTTTCCAAGAATCTCGGCCACGGTGCGCTGACCGCGTTCGATGGCGTACGGGTCGCCCTCGATGTAGATGGTGACGATTTCCTTGTGCGCGGTGATGAAGCGCTTGAGGTGTTGGTCAGCCAGGTCCACGGTCTCCTGCGGCTCGATGACGTCGTTCTCGTGGTGCTTGAACTCGGCGATCAGTTCGAAGGCGCAAGACTTCTTGCCGACGAGCCCCAGCAGCGCCTCGCCGCTCGGGTGCTGTTCGTGGACATCGATGTTGTCGCCGTCGATGTGCACGTGGTAGGTGGTCGTGTGCGGCCCGCCGTGCGGCTTGGCGCCAGTGTCGCTGCCATTTTCTACAGAATCAGGACTATTCACTTGAAACTCCCTTCTCACGCCGTGGCCCGACGACATTCGCGGACCGACATGATGTGAACCATTGTGCCGGCTGCGGGACGCGAGGGATGTGGACGGAGCCGACCAAAGATGTGAGCGGGAAATCTCAAGATCAGCGACTTTATTCGCGGAGAAGAACGAACATGTGAGTTCTCAGCGAAGAGACGTGAGCGCCTATGCCGGAACCTGAAGCGCCGGCGCGATCCTGTCATCCGGGAAACTCGAACGTGGCGACGTAGCCGGGGCTGAGGTCCTCGTAGACGATGGTCGTTCCAACCCGGTTCCATATATGACCGAGTAGGAGTGCAGCGCCGGCCGGTGCAGACATGAATAGGTGAACCCGTCGCGCGCCTAAATCACGAACAGCAGCACGAATACTGTCACGCGTGGCGTGGGCCCACCCGACAGCCGCACCCGCGTCAGGTAGCGACAGCGGTCCAACACCGCCTTGTGGAGATAAGTCGACGTACCGTGCCACCGGCAGGCTCACCTGCTTGCAATACGAGACCACGTCCGCGGTGATACCGTTGGTTACGCTAAGCCCGACTGCGAGATCTGGCCCCTGCGAAAGGTCAACGACTGCGGCAGCGAGATTGAATGCTGTTGGCGGAATCTCGCTCGCCCAGAGTTGGCCCTTCTGTTTGCATGCGACCCGGTGCTGCCGGATATCGGGAAGCTCCACACCGCACATGAACCAAACGGCGAGTCGCATGTATCCGCGAACCATGACGCGCTCGTTCCCGGTCGCCTTGAGCGTTTTCGCAGCGGCGATGAGGTCAGGGCGAAGGCGTCCATTCCAGTTCTTCGGATCTCGAAGCTGGCGGCGTGCCCGCGGTTCATCTCCGCTAAAGAGGTCGACCCAGTCGAGCCGCACTTGGCCGGCGTCTGCCCACGGCGCTCGATCGATCGCTTCAACGACGAGGGTGGAGTAGCTGTTGTCGCCGGAGAGGCCGCGCCTTTCAATCTCAGCGCACAGCTCATCGCGATTCAACGTGCGCTTTCCGCCCTTCACCATCGCCCGAATGACCGCAACGCCGATCTCTACGTCAGTGTCTGAAGTGCGAAGCCCGGCGTAGCCCATGCGATCCGAGGCCACATTCACGAGGTCACTCCACGGACCTTGGTCGGTCTTGAGTCCCAGCCGGCAAAGCAGTTCCAGAAGCTCCTCCTCGGGGACGCCTGCGTGACTCACCCACTCTGCGATCGCCTTCCTCGCCGCCGAACGAGGTCTTTCAGTTGCGAGACGTTGGCCCAGCGTGCCCGTCGTACCACACCGGAGCTTTAGGACTGGATCAGTTGGGTCAAGGACGCGATTCGTGAAGAGGAGGAGATCGGGCGCCATCCCCTTTGACTTCAGCAGATGCCAGCTGGCCATGAATCGCTCGAGGGGACTCTTTGAGCCAGCCCCAGGCCCTCGGGTTGTGAACCACTCCGATGACACTGGCTTACTTGCATCGACGGAGTACTTCACCTGCGTATATTCGTCGGGACCGCTCGTCCGTCGCACCACGACGTCGTCGACGTTTCCGGCGCTGAGGGCTTCGACCTCGATCCGCGTGACGTCCGTCCGCGGCGTGAGTAACCTCAAGGCCTGCCACCACGCGTAGAGGTGCTGATAGTCGTCGCCCTGGATGCGCGCGCCGCTGGCCGATGTGAGTGTTGCGGTCATGTTGGCCTCACGCCGATGGAAAGTACCGCCCGAGGATGTCGCGCCACAGCGCGAGCGCTTCGCCTTGTCGGCCTTCCTTCTCGAAACGCACGGCTCTAGTCGCATCGACCTCGGCCTTTCGAAGTGCAACGGCGGCGGTCGTACGCTTTTCGCTTGTCATCTGATCGGATACGGGCGGCCCGTAGCCCGCCGGATCCGGCCACTCTTGGCTGATGCCGTTTAGCGCGGCGGCGAAAAAGCGGCGCACCTCGCTCGGGTAGCTCGTGAACGGCCCGTCGACGAGTTCTTGCGCCATCACCTCGACAAGGAAGGATGGTTCGATGGGCTTTCCTGCCTGGCGGTTCCACGCCTTCAACATCTTGACGAGGGGAACCCACTTGCAGTCGAGGGACTTGTTCTTGGCGGTCGACTCCGTCGCGTGCACGTCGGGATTGCTCTTGATCCATCTGCCCAGGTGGCCGTCGGCGATCTCGTAGCAGTCGCTCAATGCGATGGCGGGGACAGCGTCGATCGACAACACCTTCCCGTCCTCTGTCACGGTAGGGTTCTTCTTGTCGAAGGTGACAGTGACGCAACGGCGCCCGCGCTCGACGGCGTCGCTGCCATAAGCCTTGACGAGGCAGTCCTCAAACGCCTCGAGGACTGCACTGGGTGCCTTTTCGCGCCACTTCTTCTTCGAGTCGCCGACGAGCGGGAAGAAGATGTCAACGTCCTTGAGCGGCTTTGTTTTCGTGTATCGCGCGTAGGAGCCGGTCAGGAAGTCGCCCTCGACGTCGAAGACGGCTCTGATCTCGTCGCGAACGCTCTTGTGTCTGCGCTGCGCGTCCTCAGCCTCTGTCTGGCTGAGCTCGAGGCGCTGACGGAAGCTCTCGAAGGCTTCAGTAGTCGTTTTCATTTTCTGTAGTACCTCGCGGATGCCATGAGATCGGGAGTGACGATGACGCTGCCCGCCTCGCGCGCAGTGAGTGTTCCCATCGAGAAGGCCGGCGCGTCGCCGACTCCCTTGACCGGAGGAGCGCCAGGGCTCGTCGCCAGAACGATTCGGTAGAGCGCTCCCGCAGGCGGCCTCTCAGCCTTCGCGATGGACTCGCGAAAATGGTCCTCGTCAACGTAAAGATCGGCCTCGCCGTTGCCGTCGTAGCGGATTGGAAACTCGAATCCGCCGCGGACGAGCGTTTCCCCAGGCATGTGAAATTGGATCTTGAACGCAATTAGGTGGCCGCTTTCCATCCACGTGCGAGCGGCGAGATCGATCCATTCGGTCCACGCATCGGCAACGCCGCGCGGGTCGAAGCCGAACGCGTTAACAAGTCGCTTCATCAGACCGGCGATCTTGTCCGACACATAGGCGGCGGTGTGCGTGCGGGCGTAAGCGAGAGTCCTGGTGGTCATGCCTTCTCCATCGCGGTCCAATCAATCTGGACCTCGGCGACCTTTCGAGTTGGTTCGACATCGGCGTCCGGTGTCCCGTTGACGTCGTGCACCGTGATACGTGGCGCGCGCTCCTTGAGCGCCTTTGACATCCAGCCGACGTCTTCGTAGGAGCACGGTACCGTGATCGCCCAGGCCTCGCTTGCGGTCGGGTTCCAGCTCAGCTTGTCGACCTCGAGCTCCATCTCCATCGCGTCGGAGCCGTGCACGGTGTAGATCACTAGGCGCGAAGCGCCGCCCTTCACGACGATTGGGACTGACGCGGAGTGTTCGTCAGCGATCGCTGAGCACAGAACACTGGTAGCGGCCTGGAGCTGTACAGTTTCGACGGAGTCAGCGCCGGTGATGAGCTTGAGGATGGCGTCCCACGTTTCCTTTGACGTACGCGCGGGGAGCGACGCGATATCACGCCTGATCTTCACGCCGCCTCCTTCGCCTCAGAAGCGACGGTCGCGAGCGTGGCGATGACATGCTCGGCTGTGAGCTTGACCCGATTTCGTGGACACCTTCCGAAAGGTGGATACGATGGCACGTATGGGATCAAGCAAGGCCGGCCGACGAGTCCGGCGGCAGTTCAGTGACGAGTTTCGAGCCGGCGCCGTTCGGC
>JAKFYH010000038.1 GCA_021730945.1 Acidobacteriota bacterium
CGGTGGTGGCGACGGCGCACCGGGCGGTGGTGGCGGGGGCGGCGGTGGACGAGGCGGCCCGGCGGCTGCGGCGGCAGGCACCGATCCGTTGGCTGGGTTCCCGACGATGTTCAAGGGCCCCGTGGGCCGCATCACCGCCATCGACCTCAACACCGGCGAGCACCTGTGGATGATGCCGTACGGCGATGCCGCGCAACAGCAACAGGACGCGATTCGCAATCACCCGCTGCTGAAAGGCGTGAGCAACGTGAATCCGAACCTGGGCCGCGCCGGCCAGGGCGGGCTGGTCGTGACCAAAACCATGCTGCTCGCGCCCGGCCAGACCGCGGACGGAGCGACCAAGCTCTTCGCCATCGACAAGAAGACCGGCCAGCGGCTCGGCTCAATCGCCACGACCGGCCTCAGCCGCTACGGGATGATGACCTACATGCACCAGGGCAAGCAGTACATCGTGGTGCAGTTGTCGAACGGCCTGCAGGCGTTCGCGCTGCCATAGCCGTTCGAAGATCGCTCGCGAGGTTCCGGGCCCATCACGGGCCTGGAACCCGCGAGACCCCCGCACGCTACTCCCCCGTCGCCGGCCGGTGGTTGACCGGCGCCACCCGCACGCCCCAGGTTCGCGACACCGTCATATATAGCGCCGCGCTCGTGACCAGGGCGCCAGCCGTGACCAGGTAACTCTCGGTGAGGCCGGCCACCACGAACGCGGCCAGGCTCACGGCGGCATTGAGCAACGCGTACGGCAGTTGCGTCGTCACGTGATCCATCAGGTCGCAACCGGCGCCGGTCGAACAGAGCACGGTGGAATCAGAGATCGGCGACACGTGGTCGCCGAAGATGCCGCCGGCAATCACTGCGCCCACCGTGACGGCCTCGGGAGCGCCAATCGCCTGCGCCGCCGGCACCACGAGTGGCAGCATGATGGCGTAGGTGCCCCACGAGGTTCCGGTGGCGAACGACACCACGGCGCCGACGGCGAAAACGACCGCCGGCAACAACCACGGCGCGACCACCCCTTCCGAGATCTCGACCAGGTAGGTGGCGGTTCCGAGATTGCGATTGACGACGCCAATCGTCCACGCGAGCAGCAGGATGACGGCCACCAGCGTCATGCGCTGCAAGCCGTCGGTGTAGACGCTGAGGGCGTCGCGAATGCCGCGGGTGCGCAGCCACACCATCAGGGCAATCAGCGTCACCGCGGCGAACAGGTAGCCGGCGCTCAGCGCGGCGCGAAACGTGCCACCGGGCACCGGCTGCAGCGGAAACCCCAGCGGATTAAGCAACAGTTGGATGGTGGCGAACAACACGACCAGCGGCAGCCACACCAGTACCGGTCGCGCGTTACCGATGGCCGCCGGTGCGGGCGGACGCAGGGGGCGCGAGGTTGGCCAGTAGACCGTGCCGCCGGCGGTTCGCTGTTCGGCGTCGGCCATGCGTGAGAACTCCCACCCCCACGCCGCCACGATCGGCACCATGACCACGGTCACGATCGGGTAGAACGCAAACGGCAGCGATCGGATCAGCATGGTCCAGTCGCTGCCGGTGGCCGCGGCGTCACTGTATTCCTTTGCCAGCAGGCTCATGATGTAGACGCCCCACCCGGTGATGGGCACCAGCACGGCCACTGGCGACGAGGTGCAATCGAGGATCCAGGCCAGCTTCTCGCGCGAGACGCGCAGGCGGTCCACCAGCGGCTCGACGATGGGGCCGACGATGAGCGGGGTGCCGAGGTCGGAGAAAAAGATGGCGCAGCCGCCGGCCCAGGCCGCCAGTTGCGCGCGGGCGCGCGAGTTGACCAGACGCACCGCGAGCGCGGCCAGCGCCGAGGCGCCGCCCGACTGCTCCATCAACGCGACAAAGCCGCCAATGAACGCCAGCAGCACCAGGACGCCGGCGTTGTAGCTGTCGGTGAGTTGCGGCACGAGGTAACCCGACACCATGGTCGCGGCCGCCGACACCGGGTTGCCGCCGGCGAGCAGGAGCACACCGGAGAAGGCGCCGATGAAGAGCGCGGTCACCACCTGCCGCGTGAGCAGCGCCAGGCCGATGGTGAGCACGACGGGAATCAGCGAGATCGGACCGTGATGTTCCATGCGGCGTGAGGCTCGTATGTATCACATCCGCCCCCAGCCGCGGCAGTCGCGATTGGCGGCGGACCTTACCGCACCCCGGCGGCCAGGTGCCGATCGAAAAACTGCACCAGCTTGCGATAGAAGTACAGCGCGTAGTGCTCGCGCGCGGTCCACGCGTGCGTCGCCGCCGGCGCCGTCGCCACGTCGAAGTCCTTGCCAAGCAGCATCAATCGCTCCGCCAGCGCCATGGTCGTCCGGAACGGCACGACGTCGTCCATCAGGCCATGGATGATGAGGAGCGGGTCGCGCAGTTCATCGCCAAGGGTCAATGCCGACCCCCGCACGAACGCGTCGGGATGGGTGGCCGGCGTTCGCGTGATGGCCACATCGTCGGGGCCAAACGCGTGCGGGTCGACGGCCGGGGCACCCGCCACCCCGGCCGCGAAGACACCCGGCCGCTTCAAGAGGGCGTACACCGACAGCAACCCGCCGTAGCTGCTGCCCCAGATGCCGATGCGATCCCCGTCCACGTGCGGCATGGCCTTCAGGCCGTCGACCACCGCCTGCAGGTCGTCGAGGTCCTTGCCGCCGTAGTCCATCAGAAAGGCTTCGCGAAACGCGCGGCCGTAGCCGACGCTGCCCCGAACGTCCACGAGCACCACGATGTAGCCCCGCTGAACGAGGTACTGCTGAAGCGTGCTGGACATTCCGTTCCAGCGATTGCGCACGGTGTTTGAGTAGACGGGGCCAAAGATCACCGGATGGCGCCGCGAACGATCGAGGGCCGGTGGTTCCAGGATGCGGGCGTGCACCACGAAACCGTCGACCGCGTTGGTGAAGGTGGCGTAGCTCGGCCTCGCCCAGGTGTGGCGTGAGAAGGCGGGCAGCGGCGAAGTGGTCACGCGGCGGCCTTCCCCGGCTGAAGTCGTTTCGAGTGTGAGCAGCTCGGGCGGCGTCACATCGTCGGTCCAGATCGTGGCCAGGGAGCGGCCGTCGGGAGACACAATCGGCGCATGCGTGCCGGCCCGCGTGGTCAGGGCCACGGGTGTTCCGCCGGCCGGACCGGTGCGATAGACCTGCCGCTCGTAGGGATTCTTCTGCGTGCTCGTGAAGGTGAGGGAACCATCACGGGCAATGTCCACAAGCGCGGTGACGTCCCAGGCACCCGAGGTCAGCGCGATCGGCATGGCCATGGGCCCGGTGGCGTCGAGCGCGTAGAGATGGTCGCGCTCCACGAGGTCGGCCAGCACGACGATGCGGCGGCCGTCTGGGTGCCAACGGGCGGCGTAGGACGGATAGATGCGCGTGGCCCGGTGGTCGTGCCACACCAGTCGCGGCCTCGGCCTGCCTGGATCGAGGACCGAGAGCCAGCGGTCGGTGCCGGTGTCGGAGACCTGGTCGATCAGCAGCCGGCCATCGGGCGCCCACTGGAAGTCGCTGATTGAGCGGTAGCCGGGTTCGTCGAGTGGGATGGGACGCAGTTGGCCGGTGGCCACGTCGAGCAGATGCAGGGTGCGTCGTTCGTTTTCGTCGCCGGGATAGCCGCGCCGCAACTCGCTGACGATCGTCTCGTCGCCGAGGTACGACGGAAAGGGCACCCGGCGAATGTGACGGCGATCCGCCTGGTGCAGGGCGATGGTCCGGCCATCGGGCGCCCACGCAAACGGACGCCAGCTGGCGCCCCAAATGCCGGTGCCCACCTCGACGTCGGCTCGGTTGTAGGTGCCAAGCGAGACACGGGCGATGCCGGGCACTGCCACCTGTGTCAGCCGCGACGGTGCCGCGCGGCCGTCGAGGCGCCACTGCCACACGTCTCCGTCACGCAAGAACGCGAGCATCGACTCGTCGGGCGACAGGGCCAGGCTCGCGGCCGGGCCGCCCAGGTCGAGACTGGTCACGGTGCCGGTGTCGGCATCGGCGCGATAGGTCGTACCGGACGAAGTGAACAACACGGTCCGGCTGTCGCGCAACCAGAGATATTCGCCAACGCCGCCGCGTCCGCGCGCGCCGGCTTGTGCCGCCAGGGCCGCAGTGGAGCGGCCGGCCGGAGGCGGCGTCGAGGGATGCGTGCGGTTGAGGTCGGTGAGCCGCCGCAGGCCGCTGCCATCGGCCTCGACGATCCAGAGATCGCGAAACGGCAGCCCTCGATCGTTCCAGGCGAAGGCAAAACGCCGGCTGTCGGGCGACCACGCCGGCGACGCGGGCGGCGTGCCGATGATGCTCGGCCGCGTCGCAACTTGCTCGATGGTCAGCGGCGCCATCGTCTGCGGGGTCGCGGCGACCGCTGCCAGACCGAGCATCATCATCGCGAGACCCACACGCCGCGGTGCCATCAACATGAGCGAATAGTACAACGGCTATACTGGCGCAGCCATGATGGAACCGGCCGGCCGCGTCACACTCGCCCGGGAAATGGGCGTGCTGGGATTGACGGCCACCGGCGTCTGCGCCATGGTCGGCGCCGGCATCAACATCATCCCGTTCATGATTCAGCGCAACGTGCCGGGCATTGGTCCGTACGTCTTGCCGGCGTTCCTGTTTGCGGCCCTGCCGGCGGTGCTGGCGGGACTCGCCTATGCGATCCTGGCGTCAGCCATGCCGCGTGCCGGCGGCAGCTACGTCTACGCCAGTCGCGGGCTCAGTCCCTACCTGGGTTTCGTGGCGTCGTTCTCGCAGTGGTTCGCGCTGTGCATTGCCATCGGGGTGGTCTCGTACGTGCTGGTGCCGTTTGTCCGCGATATCGCGATGGCCGTCGAGTGGCGAGGCGTGGCTGGCGCGCTCGAGACCGGCCCGGTGCGCCTGACCATCTCGCTCGGCGTGTTGTGGGCGGCGGTGGCCGCCAACCTGCGCGGCATCGCCTTCTACCAGCGGCTGGTGGTGCCGCTGATGTTCCTGACCTTCGCGCTCGGCGGCGTCGTGATCGTGGCGGGCTTCTGGTTTGATGCCGGCGACTTCTCGGCCGCCTTGATGGCCCGAGAGAGCCGGGCCATTCCCACGCTGGCGAGCCAGTTTGAACTGTGGCCGTTCCTGTCGGCCTCGGCCGTGTTGTTCGCCTCGTTCATCGGCTTTGATGCCATTGCCCAGGCCGGTGGCGAGGCCAGAAACCCTGGCCGCAACCTGCCGCTGGCGATTGGCCTGGCGGTGGGCCTGGTGGCAATCTTCTACCTGCTGTTCACCGCCGCGGTCTATCACGCGGTGCCGTGGCCGTACGTGGCCGCCGAATCGCTGCAGCGCGACGTGACCGCGCCGGGGCTGCTCGGCTACCTGCTGCCGCCGTTCTGGACCGTGGTGATCGTGTCGGCGGCGGCGGTGGCGCTGGCCAAGGACCTGCCGGCCATGCTGCTGGCCACCTCGCGCCTGATGTTCGCGTGGGCCGAAGACGGCATTTTTCCGCGAGCGGTGGCGGCCGTGCATCCCCGGCATCGCACGCCACACGTCGCCGTCGTCGCCAGCGGCGTCATGGCCACGCTCGGCGTGTTCGGCAGCCACCTGGCCGGCGATTTCTTCCTTGGCGTCGACATTCTCGTCACTGCAATGCTGGTGAACTTCCTGCTGATGGCGGTATCGGTTTTGACGCTCCCCGGGCGGAACCCGGCGCTCGCGCGTGAGATCACGGTGCTGCCCAACCCCGTCCACCGCGTGCCGCTGGCAGTGCTGGCGGTGCTGGTGATCGGCGGATTCCTGGCGGTGCACACCATCAAGGACCTGACCACGCCGGCGGCCGCGTGGTACTTCCGCTCCACCTGGTTGTGGGCCGTCGTGATGGCGGCCGGCACCCTTCTCTACTGGCGCGAAGTCGCCAAGCTCACGGCCGCGGGCGTCGACCTGCCGGCGCGTTTCGCGGCCCTGCCGCCGGAGTAATCCGCATGACCACGGCGTCCCCAATCCCCCGCATCGACCTGGCGCCCGGCCTGTCGATCTCGCGCGTGCTCACCGGCCTGTGGCAGCTTGCCGACATGGAACGCGACGGGCGCGGGATCGATCTCGAACGCGCGGCCAGCGCCATGCAGCCCTACGTCGAGGCCGGTTTGACGACATTCGATATGGCCGATCACTACGGGTCGGCGGAACTGGTGGCGGGGATCTTCCGGTCGCGGCACAGCGGCGCGGTCCAGTGCCTCACGAAGTGGGTGCCCAAGCCTGGGCGCGTGCCCGAAGCCGACGCGCGGGCGGCGGTCGAGCGGGCGCTCGGCCGGCTGCGCGCCGAATCGATCGACCTGTTGCAGTACCACGCGTGGAACTACGCCGACCCCAGTTGGCTCGAGACGCTGTATCACCTGCAGGACCTGAAGCGTGAGGGGCTGATTCGGCACCTCGGCCTGACCAACGTCGACACCGCCCACCTGCGGATGGTCAAGGCCAGCGGCATCGAGGTGGTGTCGAACCAGGTGTCGTTCTCGCTGCTCGACCAGCGCGCGGCCGCCGGGCTGGCGCCGTACTGCGCGGCGGCGGGGATTGGGCTGCTCGCCTACGGAACGGTGGCCGGCGGCTGGTTGACCGAACGGTGGCTGGGCCAACCGGAGCCCGACTGGGAACAAACCGGCACGTGGTCGATGATGAAGTACGGACGATTCCTGCGAGTGGCCGGCGGTTGGCAGGCACTGCAGCGCCTGCTCGGCGCCGCCAGGCAGGTGGGTGATCGGCATGGCGTGTCGATTGCCAACATCGCCACCCGCTACATCCTCGATCAGCCCGGCGTGGCCGGCGTGATTGTCGGCGCGCGGCTGGGCGAGCGCGCCCACGTGGACGACACGCTGCGGCTGTTCTCGTTCTCGCTGTCGGACGCCGACCGCGCCGAACTGGGCGAAGCGCTCCGCACGCTGCAGCCGATCCCGGGCGATTGTGGCGACGAGTACCGTACCGCGCCGTTCCTGACCGCATCAGGGGACTTAAGCCATCACCTGCAGTCGATGCCCGCGCCGTTTGAGACGGTCTCGGCCGCCGATGGCCGCATGCGCTGCCTGACCGGCACGATTTGGGAGACCGTCGCGGGTTTCGCCAGGGCGGTCCGCCACGGCCGGCACATTGCCGTGTCGGGAACCACGGCGACGCTGGGCGACCGCGTGATCGGCGGACAGGACGCCGCGGCACAGACCCACTTTGCCATCGACAAGGTGGCCGGCGCGTTGCAGTCGCTTGGCGCCAGCCTCGGCGACGTGGTCCGCACCCGTGTCTATGTGCGGCACGTCCGCGACTGGGAAGCGGTGGCGCGCGCGCACGGCGAGCGCTTCGGTCGCATTCAGCCGGCCAACACGCTGGTGGGCGCCGAACTGGTCGGCGACGAGTACCTGGTGGAGATCGAGGCTGACGCGATCGTCGACGTATGATGCTGCGATGAACCCTACGCGCTCGAGCCGGTTTCGATCGCCTCTCGCCCTTGTGGCCGCCATCATCGTGCTGGCGTCGGGCGCCATCGCTGCCCAGGCCCCGCCGGCGTCCTACCAGCAATTGCTCGGCCTCTTCGCCGACTGGCGGGCCTTCGAAGAGCCGCCGCGCCTGAGCGGCGGCGTGCCCGATTACTCACCGGCGACCAGCGCCCGCCGGCTCGAAGAGCTGGTCCAGCTGCAGGCGCGGCTACGGGCCATCGATCAGACCGGCTGGTCGATCGTCCAGCAGGTCGATCACCACCTGGTCAGGGCCGAGATGAACGGGCTGGAGTACCACCTGCGCGTCCTGCAGCCGTTCGCGCGCGATCCCGCCTATTACGCCTCGGTCATCACCGGTGAGAGCGACACCCCGGCCAAGGAAGGGCCGGTCATCCACGGCGCGATCAAGTTGTACGACTACCCGATCTGGCCGCGCACCGGACTCGACACCGTTCAGCCGCTCTCCGCCGCGCAGTCCGCCGAGCTGGCAACCAAGCTGCGGACCATTGCCCCGCTGCTGGCCGCGGCTCGCCAGAACCTGGCGGCGGGCAATGCCAAAGACCTGTGGGTGGGCGGCGTGCGCGCCCTGGAGGAACAGAGCGAGGCGCTCCGCACTCTCGCAATGCGGGTCCCCGCCAGTGACGGGGCGCTGGCGAGCGCGACCGAGGCGGCCCGGGCCGCCACCGACAACTTCACCGACTGGCTGCGCGTCGAAGCACCGAAGAAGACCGGGCCTTCTGGCATCGGCAAGGAGCAGTACACCTGGTATCTCCGCAACGTGCTGCTGATCCCGCTGTCGTGGGAAGAGGAGGTCACCATCCTGCGCCGCGAGCTGGCGCGCGGACACGCGTCGCTGCGGCTCGAGGAGAACCGCAACCGGCAACTGCCGCCGCTGCCGGTGGCCAGCACACCGGAGGAATACGCCGCCCTGCAGGAGCGGGCGATTCCCCGTTATCTCAAGTGGATGGCCGACAACCGCATTCTGACCATGGAGCCGTGGATGGAGCGGGCGCTGCGTGAGCGGACCGCGCCGTTTGCGCCCGAGGCCTCGCGCAACTTCTTCATGCAGGCCACCCAGCGCGACCCGATTCCACTGTGGACGCACCTCTATCACTGGTGGGACAACATGCGCATCCGGGTGGCGCCGCACGCCAACCCGATTCGGCGGCAGGCCTTGCTCTACAACGTCTGGATGAGCCGCGCCGAAGGCATGGCCACCGCGATGGAAGAGTGGATGATGCACGCCGGACTCTATGACGACTCGCCGCGGTCGCGCGAGATCGTCTGGATCATGCTCATCACCCGGGCGGCGCGCGGCCTGGGCAATCTCTATGCCCATGCCAACGACCTGACCATGGCTGAGGCGGCCGACATTCACGTCAACTGGACGCCACGCGGGTGGATGCGGCGCGACCCGCTGCTCGGGTTCGAACAACATCTCTACCTGCGGCAGCCGGGTTACGGCGCCAGCTACATCACCGGTGGCCGGCTGATGGAAGAGGTGATTGCCGAACGCGGCCGCCAGTTGGGCGACGCCTTCACGCTGCAGCGGGTGATGGACGAGATCAATCGCTCCGGGATGATTCCGCCGTCGTTGATTTACTGGGAAGTGACAGGTGACGACCGCATGGTGCGCGAGCTTGGCGCCGGCCGGCCGTTGCCGCCACGCTAACGGCCGCAATCCATCAGCGGGGCGGTGCCGTGAGTGTATCCTGAACCTCACTCACCCTGCTGGCCTCGATCACGAGCGCGGTGAAGGCAGTGCGACTCTTGCCCAGAGCAGGCGCATGAGGTCCGGGCTGGCAAGTAACCCTGAATGCCCCAACGAAGCGGCCGGCAGGTCACCTCGGTCCAGTGGCATCTCTTGATAGTGGGACGGCGTCTGCGACCTACCCAGACCCACTGTGCCTAAGGCAGCGCTCAGCAGCGGATTCGAGCCGTAGCCGGGCGTTGGGGGGTTAAAGCGAAGGAAATACACCGTATTGAGAACTTCGTCGCGTGCAGACGTCGTGACCAGTACGCGGTTAGCAGCGCCGAGTGCCTCGACATAGGTTCCCCTGTGCGAGGAGTGGCTGACGGAATAGACGCCCTGTTCACCCACGGTCATGACAACTTCACCAACATACAGGTCGCCGACAGGGATGGCTGGCTGCACCATCACGAGGTCATCGAACCACAGCCTTGGGGCCCGTCGCCACAATTGGTCAACTGCGACGAGTGCCAGCCGGGCGCCCAGGCTGTGGGTCAACACCACGATTCTTGGCGCCGGTGTCGAACGGCTGTTGAGCACGGTCTGGAGAAAGTCGGCCAGCGCCGCACCCGATCGGTAGGCTGATTTCTCAGACTCGGAAAATCTCGCCGGGCCGAAGTCTCCGCGCCAGGTGAACGTGTAGAACGCGAGTCCGCCAGCGCCGGCGGGAATGGTCGAGCGAAGGGCGCGAGCCAGGAAGTTGCCGGAACGCACTGCTTGCGTGAGCGAGGTGTTGAAGCCGTGCACGTAGACGACAGTCGTGTACGGTGGAACCGGCAGGTTCGCGAAGATCGTGTCCGGCGCCCAAGGCCTTTCCGGGCTCCAGGGGACACCGCCCTCGGTGCCCCCGTCGGCAAGACCTCGGCTTGAGGCGATTCGGTTGCCGACCTGGCCGGCCTCCAGAAGTGCGGTAGCCAAGTCAGGGTCCGCGGGCGCCAGTGGCACCGGGCGCGTGGACCAGTACCCAACTAGAACCGCGAACACCGTCGCCGCGCCGACCAGCATGGGCCGCATCAGTAGACGCCGATGGTAACTGAGTCCACGAGTTGGCACTACGGGGATCGGTCGTGGGTTCCGGGAGACATTCTGGATGGACGTCGCGTGGGCCCAGGCCGGGCGGCTCAAGACGACAAACGGCTCAGGCGGTCGCGCCGCTTCGCGCCTCGGCCGCGCACTCAGGGCATTCGACCTGTCCGATGGCTTGCCATGAGTCGAATGGTGAGCCCGCTCGGAGTCGAACCGAGAACCAACAGATTAAGAGTCTGCTGCTCTGCCAATTGAGCTACGGGCCCACTCGGGGAGTGGATACGCACAGGCACGAACCGGTGCGCGATTGGCTTGTGCCGCCGAAGCACACGCCCTAAGAGCCGTGCGCGACGACGAGCAAACCGTAACTATAGCATCGGCCCCGCCTGTCGAGCAACGAGCACCTCCCGACCAGTAGTTCCCTCCCGACAAGCAGCACCCTCCCGACAAGCAGTGCCCTCCCGGCAGCGTCCGTCAGTGCTTCAGCGTCCGCAGGAAATTCACCAGATTCCACATCCCTGTAACCGGGATCCGCCCGGCATAGGCCTGCATGTCGGTGGAGGTCCCTTCAGCGATCACCGAGAAGATCTCACCGTCGCTGCTGCCAAACTCCCACTGATCGTCGGTGAAGTCAGCCGGCTGGCCGCCGCCGCTGGCGCCGCCGCCATCACCGCGGCCCGACCCACCATGGCAGTGGGCGCAGTGCTCGACATAGAGTGCGCGGCCGGCTTCCATCGAGGTCTCCGTCGATGGCACCGGGTTCTCCACCTGCGCCGCCACCGGATTGCCGCCACGCCGCGGCATGGTCGCGCCGGCGCCCTGGGCGTGCAGCCACGCCACCGCGCAGACGGCCGCCACCAGGCCCGCCACCACGGCAGAGCTCAACAATCCGCGCAAATCGAGAACAGCCTGCGGGCTCACGGTTGTCCGCCGAGGATAGCATTGCCAGTTCTGGCGCCTGGCCGGCAAGGGCTGATCGATGGGACGAGGAACATCGAACCCGCCGGGTTCGTATGGTATACATATGTCGATAGACGACATGTCGACGGATAAAACCGACAAGAAAGAACTGCTGAGCGGCACGCTCGACCTGCTGATTCTGAAGACCCTGGACACCATGGGCGCCCTGCATGGCTACGCCATTGCCCGCCGCCTGGAGCAGATGTCGGCCAGCGTGATGCGGCTCAGCCAGGGCTCGATCTATCCAGCCTTGATCCGCCTCGAGCAGAACGGCTGGATCGCCACCAAGTGGGGCATCTCCGAAACCAACCGCAAGGTGAAGATCTACTCGCTCACCAGGGCAGGTACGAAGCGGCTGCAGATCGAAGTGGCCAACTGGGAACAGGCCACGGCCCTGGTGGCGCGGGTCCTCGGAGCCAAGGCATGACGCCGCGACGCCTCCTCCATCGCCTGCTGGCGCTCGGGCGCCAGGGTCGCCTCGATCGCGAACTGGACGACGAGGTGCAGGCCCACCTGGAACTCGCCGAACGAGACGCCCTCGCGCGCGGCCTGTCGCCCGACGAGGCGCGGGCAGAGGCCCGGCGGGCGTTTGGCGGCATCGCGCAGATGAAGGAAGTGCACCGCGACGGCCGCAGCGCGCGCTGGCTCGAGAACCTCGCCCGCGACGTCCGCTACGGTGTCGCCTCACTCCGGCGCGAGCCGGTGTTCACGCTGGTTGCGGTCAGCGTGCTGGCGCTCGGCATTGGCGCCAACACCGCCATGTTCAGTCTCGTCGACGGCATCCTGTTCCAGCCCCTCCCCTTCCCCAACCCCGACCGCATCGTCCGCATCTGGGAGTCGCCCACGCCAGACACCAGCAACTCCACGACCACGAGCACCTTCGAAGAACTGCAACGGCGCAGCCGATCGTTCGCGGCGCTGTCGGCGGAGTCGGAGTCGACGGCGACGGTACCGATTAACGGCGAGCCCACGCGCCTCACCGGACGCTACGTCTCGGCCGATCACTTCGCGGTCTTCGGCGTCCAGCCGCTCATCGGCCGCAACTTTCGGCCGGAGGAGGACCGGGCCGGCGCCGCGCGCGTCGTCATCCTGAGCCATGCCGCCTGGCAACAGCACTTTGGCGGCGACCGCGGCATTCTCGATCGCGACCTGCTCCTGGACGATGAGCCGTACAAGGTGATCGGGGTGCTGCCGCCGGGTGCGTTCGATCGGCACAGTTCGCGTCCCCTCGTGGATCCGGCCAGCTTCTGGCGCCTGAATGCCTTCACACCCGAGGAACGCGCCGCCAGTTCGCACTGGCTTAATCCGATCGGGCGCCTGAAACCCGGCGTCTCGCTGGCACAGGCGCAGGCCGACGTGCTGGCGGTCCGCAGCCAGATTGCCGGCCAGATTCCCGCGTGGAAGCAGGACTGGAGCATGAAGGTCGAACCGTTTGACGAACTGCTGGTCGGCGATCGGTTGCGGCAATCCATCTACCTGGCGCTCGGCGCCGTGGTGCTGGTGCTGCTGATCGCGTGCGCAAACATCACCAGCCTGCTGCTGGGCCGGAGCGCGGCCCGCCGCAAGGAAATGGCGGTGCGCGTCGCGCTCGGCGCCGGTCGCGGCCGCCTTGCCGCGCAACTGCTCACCGAAACGCTGGTCTTGGGCGCGCTCGGCGGCGCGGCTGGTGTGGGCCTGGCGGTGTTCCTGATCCAACTGGCGGTGCCGCTGGTGCCGGCCATGCCGTTCACGGCCGAGGTCGCCCTCAACTGGCGCGTGCTCGCCTTTGCCGTGGCAATGGTATTGGCCGTGTCGGTGCTGGTCGGCGTGCTGCCGGCGATCCGGGTCTCCACCGGCTCGGCGGTGGTCGCGCTCAACCAGGCCGGACGCGGATCGTCTGGCGTGAACGACCGCGCACGGCGGTTGATCGTGGCGGCCGAAGTGGCGGTGTCGGTCATCCTGATCTGCGGCGCGTTCCTGCTGTTCAAGAGCCTGGGCCGTCTGCAGCAGGTGGACATCGGCGCCCGCATCGACCGCGTTGTTACGATGTCGGTGGACCTGCCATACGAGCGTTATCCCTCGGGCCATCATCTCGCGGCCTTCTACCCCATGCTGATCGAACGGCTGCAAGCCGTGCCCGGCGTCGAGTCGGCCGCGATCGCCGGCGACGTGCCGCTCGAAGGCACCGGCGGCGAGAACTTGCGGATGCCTGGACGCGACGAGCGCCTGTTGGTGCGCTTCAAACGGGCCGATGCGGCGTATTTTTCGACGCTCGGCATTCCCGTGATCGCCGGACGCGGATTCACTCCCGAAGATCGTATCGGCACGCCCTATGTGGTGGTGGTTAACGAAGGCCTGGCCAGGCGGTTGCGCGACCGTTTCGGCGTGACCAACCCGATCGGCGCCACCGTCGATCTGCCGGCGCTGGGCTTTGGCCGCGACCGCCGCGCCGAGATGACGATCGTCGGCGTGATCGGCAACGAACGCGTGGACGGTGATCTGCGACGCCCGGCCAGCGAGATCGCCTACGTGCCGCTCGCGCAGGCGCCGCGCATGCAGGTGAAGCTGGCAGTGCGCACGCGGGGCGATGCCCTGGCGGTGGTGCCCGCCATTCGCGAAGCGGTACGCCAACTCGACCCGCGGCTGGCGCTGGCCGACATTCACACCATGGAGGAGATCTGGGGCCGCAGCCTGTCCGGCTTGCGCGAGCCGGTGTGGCTGATCGGGATCTTCGCCCTGGTGTCGGTACTACTGGCGGGCATCGGGCTCTACGGCGTCCTATCGCACGCGGTGGCACAACAACGCCGCGAGATTGGCATTCGCATGGCGCTCGGCGCCCGCGCCCACGACGTCCTGTCATTGGTCGCACGCAATACCCTGACCATGGTGATCCTTGGCCTGGGCGCCGGGTTGGCGGGCGCCTTCGTCCTCACCCGGGTGACCGGCAGCCTGCTGTTCGAAGTGTCGGCGCGTGATCCGTGGGCGTTTGTTGCCGGTGCCATCGGCATGGGTCTGGTCGCCATGGTGGCGGCCCTGGTCCCGGCGCGGCGGGCCTCGCGGGTCGACCCGACGCTGGCGCTTCGCAGCGACGGCTAGGCGGCCCTGGCCGTCGTGACGCCGGATGGCCTCCTCAAGCTGCTGGCCTTGCTGCGCTCGCTCTAGCGGATCGGCCGGGGTCAGGGCCCGCCCTGATCCCCGATCCCTGATCCCCGATCTCCTATCGTCCCGGGTTGCCGCCGCGGCCGCCGCGCTGCGGCGGGTTCTTCAGCAGCATGTACTGGCCAATCGCGGCGTTCACCTTGAACTCAATGCCCATGCGGCCGATCTCGGCTGTGGCCTTCATCGGATCGCCCGACACGCCCGAGTCCTTGGGTCCGCCCCAGGGCATCAGCATGTTCTTGCGAATGCCGGCGGGGTTGACGTGCAGCATCTGCGCGGTGTCGCTGATGCCCGCGTGCGAGCCAATCACGTCATCGGTGTAGCCGAAGGCGGCCTGCATCCAGGCGCGGTAGTGCACGCGGCCATCTTCGTAATAGGCCGTGAGTGCGTAGGCCCTGGTGGTGCCGCCCTTCCATTCTTCGTTGAGCTTGTTGGCCACGGCCACCATGCCGGCCTGGTTACCGCCGCTGTCGCCGATGAACAGGATGTCGGTGGCGCCGTGCGCCTTGAGGCTGCGGGCAGCGGCGTCGAGCAGCAGGTCGTAGGCCGGTGACGGCAGCGAGATGCCGCCGGGGTTCTGGCGATCGGGATCGCCTTCGGGCACGTACTGGATCACCGGCGCCACCAGCGCGTTCTTCAGCTTGCGCGCCATCACGTTGGCAGCATGGGTGACGGTGTAGTTATGCTTGCCCATCACCATGTGATAACCGTTCTTCTCGGTGCCGCCGGTCGGGATGATGAACACGGTCTTGCCGGCCTTCATCGCATCGCGATTCTCTTCCCACGTCAGTTCGTCGATGAACACGGTGTCGGGCGCCTTGGTCGGCGTCTTGCTCGCCGGCGCCGTGATCATGGTGGGCTGGGGCGGCCCGGCCGGCGCGGCCGGACGACCGGCACCGCCGCCGCGGCCGCCGCCGCCCTGCGGCGCCTGCGCCGCCGCCACCGGCGGCTCGCTGCCGGCCATCTGGCGCTTGAGTTGCGCCAGCGCGTTGTCGATCTTGATCTGCATGAACACCTTGCCAATTTCCGGCGTCGACTTCGAGGGGTCGCCGCTCACGCCGTTATTGGGGTAGTCGTTGCCGGTCATGCGATCGCGCCGCACATGCCTGGGGGCGATGAACAGCAGCTCGGAGGTGTCGAGCAGGTTGGCGTGGCCGCCGATCTGGTCCTCGGGAATCTTCAAGTTCGCGGTGATCCACTTGTTCTGGTCGCTGTGCGACTTGGTGTAGTAGTCGTCCGCCCAGTACGCAGTGGCCGCGCCCTGCCACAGGGCGTTTAACTTCTCGGCCGCCGTGCGCATGCCGGTGCGGTTGCCGCCCGACTCGCCGAGGAACAGGATCTTCTTGAAGCCGCCCGCCTTCAGGCTGCGGCCGGTCATCACCAGCAGTTCGATGAAGCGATCCTCGGGCAGCGTAATGGTGCCGGGCTTGCCCATGTGGCCGCCGACGGTCTCCCAGCTGCCTTCGGGCACGTAGGTGATGACCGGGGCCACCAGCGTCTTGCCCAGGCCGCGCGCGATCTTGTCGGCGGCATAGTGCATGACGAACTTGTGCTCGCCGTCGACCATGTGCGGACCCTTCTGCTCGGTGCCCGCGGTGCCGACGATCACCGACGTCGAGCCACCGGCGACCAGGTCGCGGACCTCGGCCCAGGTCAATTCCTCGATGAACACCGTGTCGGGCGGTTTGCCCGCCGACATGGTGGCGGGAGCGTTGTCGGGCCGTTGCGCCGATAGCGAGAGCGCCAGGACGAGCGGCAGGGCGAGAAGGCAGGCGAACACGCGATTCTTCATGCGGCCTAGCCTACACCGAAAGACCAGGGTGCCCAAGGTGCCAAAGGTGCCAAGGGTGCCGGGGCCCCCGGGCCGGCGATTGCCTTCACCGCACCGTCACGCCGCCATGCGATCATGAGGGCCATGAAACTGATGTCGTGGCTCGCCGTCCCGCTGGTCTTGGCTGCCGGTTGCGCCAGCGGCAGCGGCACGCCGCCAGCGCGCACCCAGCCCGCGCCGGCGGCAGCGGCCGTGGCGTCGTCACCCCTGCGCCAGCACTGGCTCGACATGTTCGCGCGCGGCTACTTTCCCGGCCGCAGTGGCCAGCTCTTCGTGGTGCCGCGCGAAGGCGACTTCGTCACCGAACGCGATCCGCTCTACGTCTTCATGCACGGCTCGCCCTGGGACTACGACACCCGCATCCCGCTGCTGTTCTACGGCGCGCCATTTGTGAAGGCCGGGCAGTGGCCCGAAGCCGCGTCCCAGCAGGACATCGTGCCCACCGTGGGCGCCCTGATCGGCGCGCCGGCCCTGCCCACCTACACCGGCCATCCCCTGGCCAACGCGCTCGCCACCACCATGGGCCGTCCGCGCATCGTGTCGCTGATCGTGCTCGATGCGATGCGCGCGGAGTATTTCGACCGCTATGCCGACGTCCTGCCCACGCTGTCGCGCATGCGGCGCGAGGGCGCGTGGTTCAGCGAGGCGCGCGCCAACGTGCTGCCCACCGTGACCGGTGTCGGCCACGCCACCATTGGCACCGGCAGCGACCCGCGCTTTCACGGCATCACCGTCAACAACCTGTTCAACCGCGCCACCGGCAAGGCGCAGCCGGCCTACGACGGCCTCGATCCGCAGGAGCTGATGGCGCTCACGCTGGGCGACAACTGGAACCTGACCACCAACGGCGCGGCCGTGATCATCGGCCAGGGCGGCGCCATTCGCGCCACCGCCGGCCTGGTCGGCCGTGGCTCGTGCCTGGTGGGCGCCAAGAAGGTGATCGCGGCCAGCTACGGCGGGCCTGACGGCGGTTGGGAAACCAATGCCCACTGCTACACCATGCCCGACGCGCTCAAGCCACTGGTGGGACGCAAGGTGTGGGAGGCCGCCGGTGGCACCCACATGGGACACGACATTGCCAGTGCGTCGAAGTTCCGCGCCTCAAGCCTGTTCCAGCGCTTCGAGGCCGAGGCGCTGATGGCGGTGATCGATGCCTCGGCCGCCGGTGCCGACGACATCACCGACTTGATCTTTGTCAACATGAAGGGCCCCGACTATGCCGGCCATCTGCACGGGCCCGACTCGCCTGAACTGCGCGAGACGCTGGCCGAACTCGATCGGCAGATGGCCGCCTACCTGACCCTGATCGACAAGAAGGCGGGCCGCGGACAGAGCCTCACCGTGGTGACCGCCGATCACGGCACGCCGGGCGGGCCGCAGCCGTGGCGCCGGCACTATACCGACGAGATCATCGCGCTCATCAACCAGCGGTTCGATCCCGAGGGCAAGCTGGTCCAGTACTATGCCGACGCCGCCAACAGCCAGTTGTTCATCGACACCGCGCGGCTGCAGGCGCGCGGCTTCACGCTGAAGGAGGTCGCCGCCATGCTGGAGTCGCTCGACTTCCTCGACGCCGCGTTCACCGAGTCCGAGGTCAGGGCCGCGCAGGCGCGGCTACGCAGGTGAAGTTGGCCGCCTCGTCCGTGCTGCCCTTGCCGGTGTAGCGCGCCACCTTCGGATACACGCACAGCGGCCGCGATCGATCGACCTTGCCGGCGGTGCTGTGCGTCGCCACCAGTTGCTCGGGCGCCTTGCCCGCTTCCACCCATTGTTCGAGCGCCTCCAGCGCATTGAACTGGCTGGGCCCCGGCCCACCGGCGCAGTGGCCCATGCCGGGCGCCATGAAGAGGCGGAAGAAGTCCTGCGTCTGCGCCTGGCCGCCCATGGTCTTGACCACGCCCTCGTAGTAGGCCACCGCCGTTTGCGGCGGCACCACCGGGTCGACCCAGCCACTGTAGACCAGCAGCTTGCCGCCACGCCTCTTGAACGGGGCCAGATTGGTGTCGACGGCAGCGATATGCGGGATCTGCTGTTCGGCGTAGGCCAGGTCGCGATCCAGATCGACGGTCCGGAAGTCCCAGTTCGGGTTGTGAAACAGGAAGTACTTGAACACGCCGAGGCGGCTCGGTTCCTTCGGGTCGAGAATGTACTGCCGCCAGCCCTGGTTGGCCGGCTCGCCGAACGCTTCACTGCCCCGCGGCCACCCGGTGTAGATCAGCGCGCCGGTGCGCGGGCTCCGGGTTCCTTCGTACATCCGCTGCGCGGCCGCCACCTGCGGCGGCGTCAGGCACGCGGCTTCATCACTCCCCGCCTTGCAGGCGAGCGTGGCCGGATCGAACCGGCAGCGCCGCGGGTCGTCGACCAGTCCATCCTTCAAGCCATCGTTGGCGTCGCACGCGGCGGTCACCGAACGGGTCAAGAGCGCCAGCTTGGCCGGGGTCAGCAGCGGCGCGCCGGCGCCGTCGTGCGTGGCCACCCACGAGGCGAGAAACCCGAACGTCTGGCGGATGCGGTCGTTGGCCGGGGCGCCGGCGACAATGCCGTCGTAGTCGCCCGGATAGCGCTGGGCTTCCGACAGCGCCTGGTGACCGCCGGCGGAACAGCCGACGAAATAGGAGCGCTCCGCAAACCGGCCGGTCGCGTTGCGAATCACGAGCTTGGCCGCATCGGTCATGACGTGAATGGCGCGATAGCCGTAGTCGATGACCTTCTCCGGATGATCCTGGCCGAAGATCACGTCGTCGCCGACGTGACCGGTGTCGGTGCTGGCGGTGGCATAGCCGCGGCGCAGCGCGTTGGCCATGGCGCCGTAGGAAATCGACCCCTGGTAGCCGCCGTTACCTACACCCTGGAACTTGCCGTTCCAGGCCTCGGTGGCCGGGATCCATACCTCGAACTTGATTTCAGAATCGCGGGTCGGCCGCGCCGTCGCCTCGACGCGGCAAAACTCCGGCACCGGGAGCGACGCTGATGAGCCGGGCGGCGAAAAGCCGCCGGCCGCCACGATGGCAGCGCCGTTGATCGTGACATCGGGCATCGTGAGCGTCAGCAGGCTGCCACAATCGGCCACCGTCGTGGCGGTCACGAGCGGGTGCGCCACCATCGGCAGGGCGGCAATCAGGCTTCCAGTCAACCAGCGACGAATCATGGGACCTCCAAGACGGCGACGGTCCTGGCTATCTGGCGCCAGCCGGCAGGTGCTGCAGGAAATAGCGCGCGATCAACTTGTAGATATGCACGGTCGTCCCGGTGCCTTCCGAAATACTGTGGCTGCGGTTCGGGTAGATCATCGAGTCGAACGGCTTGCCCAGCTCGATCAGGCGATTGATCAGGCGCTCGGTGCCCTGCGCGTGCACGTTGTCGTCACCCGACCCGTGCACCACCAGGAGCTTGCCCTGCAACCCTTCGGCAAAGTTGATCGCCGAGCCGATCTTGTAGCCCTCCACATTCTCCTGCGGCAGGCCCATGTAGCGTTCCTGGTAGATGGTGTCGTAGAGCCGCTGGTCGGGCACCGGCGCCACCGCCACGCCGACCTGGTAGATCCCCGGAAAGCGGAACATCGCGTTCAGCGTGTTGGTGCCGCCGCCGCTCCACCCCCACACGCCGATGCGTGCGGCATCCAGGAACGAATACTTCTCGGTCAGCGCCCAAATGGCCGCGGCCTGGTCCTTCGACGACAGATCGCCGACCGAGCCGTAGACGACCTTGCGCCAGTCGGTGCCGCGCGGCGCTGGCGTGCCGCGGTTGTCGACGCTCAGCACGATGTAGCCGGCCTCGGCCAGCGCGCGATGAAAGAGCATCTGCCCGCCGCCCCACGAATCATTGACGGTCTGCCCCGCCGGCTCGCCGTAGACGTGGGAAATGACCGGATACTTCTTGCTGGCGTCGAACGTCGACGGCTTCAGCATGTAGCCATCGAGTTCGACCCCGCCGCCAATCGCGATCTTGAAGAACTCCACCGGCGGCTGCAGCAGCGGCTGCACCTTGGCGACCATCGCCGACGGATCGGTCAGCGTGCGCAGCGACTTGTGCGACGGCAGTTCCACGACATCCACCACCGGCGGCCGATCGAAGGCCGAGTAGGTGTGAAACGCCAGCTTGCCGCCCGGCGCCACGTCGTAGCGATGCGTGCCGGCCTGGCTCGCCGGCGTCACCCGCTCCGGCACGCCGCTGCCATCGAGCTTCGAGCGATAAAGGTAGCGTTGCCCGGCGTTGTCGGGCGACGCCCGGAAGTAGAGCCACCCGTCCTTCTGGTCGATTCCGGCAATGTCGGTCACGTCGGCGTCGAACCTGGTGATCAACTGGCCGCTGCCGCCCTCGCGCGGCACCCGGTAGACGTGCTGCCAGCCATCGCGTTCGCTGGTCCACAGGAAGGTCCGGCCGCCATCAATCCACGGCACGTCTTCGACAATGTCGACCCAGCTCTTGGACTCGTCGCGGAACACCTGCTTGACCGCGCCGGTGGCGACGTCGGCGGTGAGGAAATCGTTGCGGTTCTGCAGGCGATTGAGCTGCTGAATCGACACCGTCTTCGCATCGATCCAGTCGATGCGCGCCAGGTAGGTATTGCGCGGGTCGCCCTCGGTCTTGATCCACTGGGTGGCGCCGCCCTCGGCGGCGACCACGCCGACGCGGGCCGCGGAATTGGTGGTGCCCGCCTTGGGATACGGGATGGTCGTGACCACCGGGTAGAGCGTATCGGTGTTGTTGATCAGCGAAAACAATCCCACGCCGGAACTGTCGAACTGCCAGTAGACCATCGCGCGGCCGTCGGGACTCCAGCGGAACCCGTCGCGCACGCCGAACTCCTCCTCGTAGACCCAGTCGGAGGTGCCGTTGATGATGGTCGCGGAGCCGTCGCTCGTCAGTGCGGTGACCCGGCCATCGTCGATCCGCTCGACGTAGATGTTGTTGGCCCGCACGTAGGCGACGCGGGTGGCATCGGGCGAGAACTTCGCGAACATCAACGACGACGCCGGCGCCCCGGCGCCCAACTGCTTGAGCTCGCCGCTCTGGAGATGCAGTACCCAATAGTCGCCGCGCGTGTTCTGGCGCCACACCTTCTTCGAGTTGGTGAACACCAGCAGCCGCGAGCCGTCGCCAGACCAGACGTAGTCGTCGATCGATAGGGCGGGTCGGGCGGATTGGGCGGGTAAGGCTGGTGCGGTCAGTCGAGAGCCGGCGATCAGCACGCTGCGGGCACCACTGGCAGCGTCGTAGCGAATGATGTCCCAGCCGCCGTCGGCGCCGGGCGCGCGTTCCACCGTGGTGTAGGCGGTGCCGTCTCCCAGCCAGCGGGCCGGGCCGAAGCGCGGGAGGGCAAACTCGTTGGCTTGATAGATGCGCTCGATCTGCTGATTGAGCACCCGGGCCCGGTCGTCTTGTTGGGCCCAGGCGGCGCCCGACAGCAATACGACGACGACGAGCGGCAGAACAGACAGGCGGAAGCGGATCATGACCTCAATTTACGTCAAGACCCGCCCCCGCCGTGAAGGTTACATCCGGGCGCGCAGTTCCGCGTCGATCGCGGCCAGGAACTCTTCGGTCGTGAGGTAGGGGTGGTCCGGCCGGATCAGGATGGCCAGGTCCTTGGTCATGCGGCCCGACTCGACCACATCGACGCACACCTTTTCCAGCGTGTCGGCAAACGCCACCACGTCGGGCGTGCCGTCGAACCGGCCGCGATACTGCAACCCGCGGGTCCACGCGTAGATCGACGCGATCGGATTGGTCGAGGTCGGCTTGCCCTGCTGGTGCATACGGTAGTGACGGGTCACCGTGCCGTGCGCGGCTTCAGCCTCCACGGCCTTGCCGTCGGGCGACATCAGCACCGAGGTCATCAGGCCGAGCGAGCCGTAGCCCTGCGCCACCGTGTCGGACTGCACGTCGCCGTCGTAATTCTTGCAGGCCCACAGGTAGCCGCCGTTCCACTTCAGGTTCGACGCCACCATGTCGTCGATCAGGCGATGCTCGTAGGTCAGGCCCTTGGCCTCGAACTGCGGCTTGAACTCGGCGAGGTAGACCCGCTCAAAGGTGTTCTTGAAGGTGCCGTCGTAGACCTTGAGGATGGTGTTCTTGGTGGACAGGTAGACCGGGTAGCTGCGGCCGAGCGCGTAGGTGAAGCAGGCGCGGGCGAAGCCCTCGATCGAGGCATCGAGGTTGAACATGCCGAGGGCGACGCCGCTGCCCTTGGTCTTGATGATCTCGCGCGCGATCGGCTCGCCGCCGCCCTCGGGCGTCCAGCTGAGGGTCAAGGTGCCGGCGCCGGGAAAGGTGAAGTCCTGCGCGCGGTACTGATCGCCGAAGCCGTGGCGGGCGACCACCACCGGCTTGTCCCAGTGCGCAACCAGGCGCGGCACGTTCTTGCAGATGATCGGCTCGCGGAAGATGGTGCCGTCGAGGATATTGCGGATGGTGCCGTTGGGCGACTTCCACATCTGCTTGAGGCCGAACTCCTTCACGCGCGCTTCGTCGGGCGTGATGGTGGCGCACTTCACGGCCACGCCGTACTGCCGCGTCGCGTTGGCGGAATCGATCGTGATCTGATCGCCGGTCTTGTCGCGGGCCTCGACGCCCAGGTCGAAGTACTTCAAGTCGATGTCGAGATACGGCAGGATGAGCTGCTCGCGAATCTTCTGCCAGATGATGCGCGTCATCTCGTCGCCGTCCATTTCGACGACGGGGTTCTTGACCTTGATCTTCGCCACGAAACGCTCCTATCAGTAATGATGAGACGGCCCGGGGACTCCCGGCGCGCGACCCGAACATCACATAATATCCCACGCATGAAGACGCTGACCACGCTCCTCACCGGGATCCTGATCGGTTCGGCGGCCACCGCCCTCATCGGCGCGGTGCCGGTGGGACCGGCCGACCAAGCCACCAAACAGGCGCTGATGACCGTCAAGAACGGCATTGTCGCGGGACACCAGAACAAGGATCGCGCCGCGCTCGATCGCCTGTATGCGGACGACTACACCGCAATCGATGCGAAGGGCGCCATCCGCAGCAAGCAGAACCTGCTCGACGCCCTGCCGACCGACGCCGCCATCGTCGAAGGGAAATACGACCTGATCGCCGCCCGCCGCTGGGGCAACATCGCGGTAGCCACGGGACGAGGCCATCTGGTCTACCGCAATCCGGATGGCTCGACGCGGGTGTCCGACTACTACTCGTTCAACGTGTTCGAGCAACGCGACGGACGCTGGCTCTACTCGGCGGCGTTCCTGCCGTAACCCGCTACCGCGTCTTGAGCAAGGCGATCAGGGCGGCGCGTTTCGGCCTGCCGTAGTCGATCGGGGTCAGGCCCGCTGGCGGCCGCGGGCGGGCTTGGCCGCCACCGCGGCCGGCTCCATCCACTTCTCGGCCCACGTCGCGATCGCATCCATCGCGTCGGTGAGGGCCCGGCCCTTCCTGGTCAGCGAATACTCCACCCGCACCGGCGACACCGGCACCACGGTGCGTTCCACCAGCCCCTCCCGCTCCAGTTCCTGCAGGCGATCGGTCAGCATGCGGTCGGTGATGTCGGGGATGGCATCGCGCAGGGTGGCAAACCGGCACTTCTGCTTGAGCAACAGAAACAGGATGGCGCCGGTCCAGCGGCGGCCAATCAGTTCGCTGGCGCGGTGGAACTTGGTGCACAGCTGCGGCGTATGCGGTGCGTCTTTCATGGCGTAGGTCTCCACAATACCACGCGTCCCAGTAACTATTTGACAGGTAGCGACTATATTAAGTATAGTCGCTACATTAAATACGGCGGCAACCCGCCGCCGGTTCAAGGAGATATGGACGTCATGGACGCAGGCATTCTTTTCGCGCGGGTGGTCGTGGGTTTGTTGATGGCGGCGCACGGCTCGCAAAAGCTGTTCGGCTGGTTTGGCGGCTACGGCCTGGCGGGAACCGCCGGGTTCTTCGAAGCCCTGGGATTCCGGCCCGGACGCTTCTTTGCCGCCACGGCGGCGACCACGGAGCTGGTGGCCGGACTGCTGGTTGCGGCAGGCCTGCTGGGGCCGGTCGGCCCGGCCCTGTTTGTGTCGGTGATGCTGGTGGCAGCCGTCTCAGTGCACTGGCCCAACGGTGTCTTCGCCCAAAGCAACGGCATTGAGGTGCCGCTGCTGTACGGCGTAGCCGGCGTGGCACTGGCCCTGACCGGATTCGGCGCGTTCTCGCTGGACTCGGCGCTCGGCCTCACGGAGTTCTGGACACCGGCCATCGTGTGGTCCGCCCTGGCGGTCGGGACCCTCGGCGGAATCGTCAACCTCGCGCTTCGCCGGCCCGGCCCGGCGTCGGCTCATGCCTGAACCCCGGAACAGGAGATCAGGAGAAAGCAGTCCTTTCAAAAGACTACCTCCTGATCTCCTGTTGAACGATCCTCCGGTTGAGATTGGGTTTTGGGCTACGCTCGGACATGGGCCTCTTGCCTGGGCGGGCCGTAGTGTGGGTGACGCTCTGCCTGGCTCTTGCCTCGGCGTGGGCGGGTTGCGCCGCCGATCGCGTTGAGCCGGTAGCAGAGGCAGTTCCAGCCAAGCTGATCGAAACGCCGGCACCGGCTGCGCAGGTTCCCGCGGTTGCAGCGCCCACGGCTGAGCCCGCGGAGCAGCACGCCCAGACGGTCGCGCTACCGCGCGCGGTCACTCCCTTTCCGCCGGGGCTGACCGGCACGCTGGTGTTTCAGTCCGACCTGGCCAGCCCTGACAACCCCAACGGCCGCACCCGCATCTACACCATGGCGCTCGCCAGCGGCCAGGTCGTGGCGCTCACGCGCGGCAGCGATCATCGCGATGAGAATCCGCGCTGGTCGCCCGACGGCACCCGCATCGCGTTCAAGTCCAACCGCGACGGGGCCGGTTACGACCTCTATGTGATGGATGCCACCGGCGCCAACCCGGTCCGCATCACCGATCACCCCGCCAACGACCACGACCCGGCCTGGATGCCCGACGGTAAGAGCCTGATCTTCAGCTCCGAGCGCGACAGCCGCAGTGACCTGTACCGCGTATGGCTCGCCGATCGCCGGGTCGAACGGCTCACGCGCAACTTCGTCGGCCGGGCCATCATGCCCAACGTCTCGCCCGATGGGCGCTCGGTCGCGTTTGCGGCACAGACGCTGGCGCGCCTGCAATTCTGGGAATTCCAAGTGCACGTGCTGGATCTGGCCACCGGCCAGACCCGCGCGCTCGACAACAACGGCGGCGCCTGCTGGCCGGCGTGGTCGCCCGATGGGCAGTCGCTCGCCAATGTCCTGTTGGCCACCGAACCCTCCACCATCCAGATCCGCGGCGGCGACGGCAACGGCGCTCGAACGGTGCGCGGCGATCCGGCCAGGTGGCACTACTACCCGGAATGGTCGCCCGATGGCCGCTGGCTGGCCCTCTCGGTCAGCCCGGAGCATCACGAGGGCGAAGATTGGGATCTGGCAGTTCTGCGCGTGGATGGCGCGGGCTCTGCCGAGCGGCTGACGACCGGCGCCGGCAACGACCGACTGCCGGATTGGAAGCCGTAGGATCGCAATTCTTGGAACAGTGTCTGACACCGTGGCAGAATCTGCAGGTGCGACGTCTCCTCATACTCCTCGCCACCGTGACGCTCGCCGCCTGCAACCAGGTGGCTCCGACCTCGGTCACCGACCGGTTGAAGCCTTGCACCGGCGACGACACGCCGGTTGATGCCTACTGCGGCTCGCTGAAGGTGTTTGAGAACCGCGCCACCCAACAGGGCCGGCAGATCGACCTCAACATCGTCGTGCTGCCGTCGCTGCGCGCCGACACCCGGCCCGACCCGCTGTTCTTTCTCGCCGGCGGACCCGGCCAGGGCGCGGCCAAGATGGCCAAGGTCCTGCGCGAAATGTTCCGCCAGGTCCTCACCGACCGCGACATCGTCCTCGTCGATCAGCGGGGCACCGGCAAGTCGCATCCGCTTGACTGCGAGCAGGAAGACGACTCGTTGAAGGCCTTCGGCTTCACCGAAGCCGACGCGGTGGCGATGCTCAAGAAGTGCCTGGCCGGCTACGACGCCGACCTGCGCCTATACACGACGTCGATTGCGATGGACGACCTGGACGATGTGCGGGCGCTCCTGGGATACGACAAGATCAACATCTACGGCGGGTCGTATGGCACCCGTGCCGGCCTGGTGTACCTGCGGCAGCACGGTGACCGGGTCCGCTCGGCGGTGCTCGACGGCGTGGCCCCAACCAACATGCGGTTGCCGTTGTTCTTCGCCCGCGATGTGCAGCGCGCGCTCGACCTGCTGGTCGCCGACTGCGCCGCCACCGCGGCGTGCCATGCCAGGTATCCCGGCCTCGACACGCGCTTGCCGGCGCTGATGGCCCGTCTCGAGAAGTCCCCGCCGACGGTCTCGCTGATCCACCCGCGCACCGGCGAGCGCGGCGATCTCACCTTCACGGCGCGCCACCTTGCCAACATCCTGGCCTCCGCGCTCTACGTGCCGGTCGCCTCGTCTCTGATACCGGCGCTGATCGAGCGGGCCGAGCAGGGCGATTTCCAGGGCCTGCTGGCGCTGGCCGCGCTCGGCGACAGCGGCGGCCCCTCCAACATGAGCCTGGGCATGCAACTGTCGGTGATCTGCGCCGAAGACGCGCCCAAGATCACGGCCGCGGACGTCGCCGCCGAGTCGGCCGGTTCCATGTTTGGCCCGTACGTGATGCGGCTGCAGCACGATGCGTGCGCGTTCTGGCCGCGGGGTGAGGTGCCCGAGTCGTTCTACCAACCGGTCACCTCATCGGTGCCGACACTGGTGATGTCCGGCGCGATCGACCCGGTCACGCCACCGATCTGGGGTGAGGAGATCAGCAAGCACCTTTCCGCCTCGCGCCACATCGTGATGCCAGGCGCCGGCCATACCGCCGGCGGCACCGGCTGCGGGTTGCGGATCATCCGCAATTTCATCGACAAGGGCGACACCGTGGGACTCGACACCAGTTGCCTCGACCGGGTGAAGCGGCCGCCGTTCTTTGTCTCGCCGGCCGGGCCCGACCCTGGCGGCAGCAGCCCCGCCGGGACTCCACAGAAGGGCGCGGGCGAATGATTCGCATCGAGAACCTGCACAAGCGCTTTGGCGACGTGCGCGCGGTGGACGGGGTGAGCTTCACCGCCGCCGATGGCGCCGTCACCGGCCTGCTCGGACCGAACGGCGCCGGTAAGACCACGACGCTGCGCATGCTCTACACGCTGATGCGCCCGGACGAGGGCCGGATCCTGATCGAAGGGGTGGATGCCGTGACCGATCCCGAGGGCGCCCGCTTCCATCTCGGCGTGCTGCCCGATCAGTCCGGCCTCTACCCGCGCCTGACGGCGCGCGAACACATTCACTATTTCGGCGAGCTGCAGGGCATCACCGGCGCCGACCTCGCCCATCGCACGGAGTACCTGCTGAAGATGCTCGACATGGCCGCGATTGCCGACCGCCGGGTCGCCGGCTTCTCGCACGGCGAGCGCACGAAGACCGCGCTGGCGCGCGCGATTGTCCATAACCCGAAGAACGTCCTGCTTGACGAACCCACCAACGGCCTCGACGTGATGAGCACGCGGGCGGTGCGCGAGATTATCCGGCGATTGAAGGGTGAAGGGCACGCGGTGCTGTTTTCCAGTCACGTCATGCAGGAAGTCTCGGCCCTTTGCGACACCATCGTGGTGATTGCCCGCGGCCAGATTGTCGGCGCCGGCTCACCCGACGACCTGCGGCGGCAGACCGGCCATGAGAATCTCGAGGATGCGTTCGTCAGCCTGAGCGGCCTCGGCACCGACGGGTCGACCGACCCCCACTCGGCGCAAGGCGAAGCCGGAGCGGCGTCATGAACTCGCGCAGCCTGGCCCAGGTCATGGTGGTCGTCCGCAAGGAACTGGTCGACTGGTCGCGCGACCGGCGCTCGATTATGACGGTGCTGATCAGTTCGCTGCTGGCGCCGGCGATTATCGGCTTCATGTTCTCGAGCCTGGCCAGCCGCCAACGGCAGGTGGAGGACATCACCGTGCCGGTGGTCGGCGCCGCGCACGCGCCGGCGCTGATTGAGTGGTTGCAGCAGCAGCCCGGCATCACCATTACCGACGGCCCGTCCGACCCGGAGGAAGCGGTGCGTACCCGCCGCGAGGATGTGGTGGTGATCATCACCGACGACTTCGCCAGGGATTTCGCCGCCTCGAAGCCGGCCCAAATCCGGCTGGTCTCGGACAGCTCAAGCCAGAACACGCGGCCCAAGGTGCAGCGCGTGCGCGCGCTGTTCCAGCGTTACGGCAGCGAGATTGGCAGCCTGCGCCTGATCGCCCGGGGCATCAGCCCGGTGGTGTCGGTGCCGGTTCAGGTCGAGGATGTCGAGGTGTCAAGCGCGCAGCAGCGGGCGGCCACCATCCTTGGCTTCATTCCGCTGTTTGTGATGCTCGCGGCGTTCACCGGCGCCATGGGTATCGCCACCGATTCGACGGCCGGCGAACGGGAGCGCGGATCGATCGAGGCGCTGCTGGTGAATCCCGCGCCGCGTAGCGCCATCGCCGGCGGCAAGTGGCTGGCCGGCACCGCCACGGCCATGCTGAGCGTGGTCATCACCAGTGCCCTGCTGTTCGCGCTGTTCCAGTACATCCCGCTGCAGGACCTGGGTATTCGCTTTCAACTCGGGCCGGCACAACTGCTCGGCACGATGGTCTGCGTGCTGCCGATTTGTCCGCTGATCGTGGCCATCCAGATGTACGTGGCGACTTTCGCCAAGTCCTTCAAGGAGGCGCAAAGCTACCTGAGCTTCCTGATGATGGCGCAAATGGTCCCGGGAATGATGGCCTCGATGAACGCCTTCCCGGCCAAGGCCTGGATGTACTTCGTGCCGTGGCTCGGCCAGCAGACCCTGCTCACCGACGTGCTCGGCAACAAGGTGATTCACCCCGGCGTGTTCGTGGTGGTGGCCGTCGTCAACATCGCCCTCGCCATCGTCGCAGTGCGCGCCACCGCGGGCCTGTTTGTGCGGGAGAAGATCATCTTCGGACGATAAGTTGAAAGTTGAAAGTTGAAAGTTGAAAGTTTCAGTTTGGAGTTTCAGTTTGGAGTTTCAGTTAGAAGTGTCAGTTTGGAGTGTCAGTTAGAAGTTGTCCAGTTTCAGGAACTGGAAACTGACACTTCAAACTGACACTTCAAACTGAAACTCCAAACTGAAACTGCCAACTTTCAACTTTCAACTTTCAACTTACTTGACGTTGACCACGACGTGCGCCGTCGTCCAGCAGCATTGATCGCCGCCGCCGCCGTTGCCGGAACTGTCGTTGACCTGCGCGCGCAGCCAGTAGGTGCCCGGCGCGCTGAAGGTGGCCGTGGTCCTGGCCTCGACGAACTTCTTGGCGTCGTGGCCGTTCTCGAGATTGATCGTCTCCTGGGCAATCTTGACCTCGCCCGGCCCGCGGTATTTCCGCCACAGAATCTGAATGTCGCCGCGGCGGGCGGCCGCGGCTGCCGCGGCACCGCCACCGGGCGCGGCCGGCGTACCGGCGATCACCCGGCCGCCGATGATGGCGGGCAGCGGTTCGTTGGCCGGGGGCTTCGCCGGCGCCCTGCGGGCAGCGGCGGCGCCGGCGGCGGCACCACCCTCCGCCTCGAACACGGTCGTCGGCGGCTGATCGGCGGCCCAGGCGAGCAGTTCAAGCGGTGTTCCCACTGTAGCGTTCAGCGTCTGCACGAAGCGCTCGCGCGGCGGACCAATAAGCTCGGGCCCCGTGGGACTGAACTTGATGCGCGGCGGTTCGTTGCCGTTGGCGGTGTTCTTGTAGAAATCGATCCAGTAGGGAGGATTGGTCCAGAACGAGACCGTCGAGGTGTGGCCATTCGCGGTCAGCGTCCAGGTCAGCTTCTTGTTGCCGAAATCCTTGGGCACCGAAATCGCGAACATGCCCCACTGGCGGCCGGACAGAAAGTGCGTGGGCTGGCCGAAGTCGGGACCACCCGGCTCGATCCGGTTGTCGGGACCGATGGGCACGTCGACGGCTTCCTTGTTGCGGTTGAAGTACCCGATCAGCAGGGTGTTGGTGCCGTCCTTGAGCGGCCCAAACCCTTCGAAGGCCGGGTAGATGGCTTCCCCAGTGGTGCCGAGGGGCTCAAGAAGTACGCCTGACGGAATGTTCGGGCGTTGTTGGGCGTGGGTGGTGAGCACGAAGCCCGCCGCGACCATGACGGTCGCGGCGGCGAAATGATTAAGGCGCATCGGTGCGGCTACTGCTGCTGCGAGGTGGTGGTCGAGGGCAGCGTCTTGCGGCGCTCCTCGATGGCGGCCCGGTAGTCGGTGTCGTTCATGTAGGTCACGTTGACCCACGCGTGCGCCATCTCGTCCACCGTGCGATCGCCGTACCCCACCCACACGTTCGGATCGGGGTTGGCCTTGTTGGCCGTCGTGTTGTCGTGCCACGCGGTGACCTTGATCAGCGTGCCCTTGGGCAGCAGCGGCGCCGCGGTCTCCTGGTAGACGTAGGTGTTGTGCCAGTTGAAGTTGAAGTCGGCGACGTGGCTGAGCACCTGGATCTGGCCGTTGGGCAGGATGGCTTCCATCGCCATCGCCTTGCCGCGCAAGTGCATGTGGGGCTGGTAGCTTTCGACCCGGCCGTTCTCGCGCAGCAGGAAGTAGCCCACCGTGGCCTTGACGGTGTTGGGCGGAATGTCGACGCCCGACCCGAGCGCGCTGCCGCCGCTGCCGCTGCCGTTGGTGCCGCCCATCAGGTGCAGGACCTGGCGGAACTTCGGCTCCTGGCCCTTCGGGTAAAAGTAGATGCCGAGCTCGACCTGGTCGGTGATGTCCTCACCGCCGTTTGAGTAGTGGATGTCCCACACGATCTTGGCGCCGGGCAGCATCAGCTTGCCGCTGTTGGGGCGCATGATCTCGCCTTCCTTGCCGACCGCCCACTCCATGAAGGTGCCGGGCAGCGGATTGCCGTTGCCGTCGACCGGGTTCATGGCGAGTGCGTCGGTTTCCTGCTGCTGCAGGCGGGCGATCGCGTGATGGGTGATCTTGCGGCCCTTCACGGTGCTGGGGCGGATTTCGATGGCGCGCACCCAGCGCGGTTCGGTGAGGTGCGTCTCGACGACCGGCTTCCACCAGGCGTCGTTCTGGCCGGCCTTCTGCGTCCAGGGCAGCGACTTCACCACCAGGTCGGGTTCAGCCTGGCCGAACTTCTTGGTGTAGTTCCAGCCCTGTTCGTTGGGCCACTGCTTGGCCGGCGGCATGTCCTTGACGTCGCCCTTCGGCGCACCGGCGTCGACCCACTTCGCGATGAGGTCGATTTCCCGATCCGAGAGTGACCGGTCGTTCTGGAATTCCTGGATGCCGATGGTCTTGTCGATATGCCAGGGCGGCATCTGTCGCGTCTGCACGCGGTTCTTGATCGACCGTGCCCACGGCCGCGATTCCTCAAAGGTGACCAGCGACATCGGCGCGATCGAGTCGGGCCGGTGACACGCTTCGCACTTGTTCTGGAAGATCGGGGCGATGTCCTTGGTAAAGGTCGGGCTGGTGGCGGTCTGGGCGCTGGCGGACGCCGGAACCATCATGCCGAGGGCGGCCACAGCCGCGACGATTCCGAGAGGCTTCAACATACCGCTCATTCAGGCGCTCCTTGTGAGGTCACCGAAACAGCCGAGGTGGCCGCCGACGGCCAATCGCCGGGAAATATAGCAGAAATTGCCAATGGGCCTGACCCCCATTTTCACCAAATGGTGGGTTGGGGCCAGGCCCCGTACACCCGGATTCCGGCCCCGAACACCAGGATTCCGGCGGCGCTCCAGAGCCACCAACGCGGAAATGTGTAGATCGGATACGGCTCCGCCTGGCTCTCAAACGGCGCGCGGTCGCCGGCCGCGGCAGCCTCGGCTTCGGCCCGCTGCGCCGGCGCCCAGCGGTGGCCGGTCGCCGACACATACGACGGTGTATCAAGCACCGGCGCATAGAAGGCCTCCAGGATTCGGTTCTCCGACCAGGCGGTCGCGGCCTCGCCGTTGTTACGGCGGCGGACGTGCCAGAGTCCCTCGTCCATGTACTGGTCTTCACGCGAGAGCCGATGCAGGACGAGCGGCGGATTCGCCTGCCACTGCTCCGCGCGTTCCCGCGCCAATTGGGCCAGCACCGCTTCGCAATAGTGCGACCGGAACTCGAGGCCATCGCGAACAATCGCGTGGCCGAGGTGGACTTGATCGATGAAGAACGCCAAACCCACGGCCGCCAGGCTGCCGACCACGGCCAGCCGGCGGCGCGAGCGGGCGCCGATCTGCCACGAGAAGGCGGCCGGCGGATCGGCCGCCACGCTGAAGACCAGCCCACAGGCCACTGCCACCAGATCCAGCAGCACATCGTGCAGCTCGCCGACCCGCACCGGGATGAACCACTGCAGCCACTCTTCCGCCAGGCCCACGATCAGCCCAGCCAGCAACGGCAACACCACGCATGACGCGTCGCCGGTCGATCGCCAGACGCGATAGAAGACAAACGCAATCAGCCCGTACTCGACAAAATGCACGCGCTCGGCCCAGTCGACCTCAGCAGCGCCGGTGGCGGTGATCAGGCTGTAGCTGATGCCGGCCGCGAGCGCGGCGCCGATCGCGCCATAGCGAAGCCCGCGTTGCTCGCGAATCCGCCGCACGGCCGCCACCACGCCCACGCCCACCAGGGCCACGACGACGGTGACGACCACCGGCAGGAAGAGGCCGGGAGCGGTGCGACGCAGCCAGGCACTGAGTTGGCCCACGAACGGCGCCGCCAGCACCAGGGCCGCCGACGCGGTGGCCGCCAGCACCAGCTTCATGGCACGCGAACCAGCCGCACGCGCAGGTAGGCCACGCCCATCATCAGCACCATCAACATGCCGCCGCCGGTCAGGCCGTTCTCGCAGCGGAACCGCACCGTCTCGCCGGCGACACTGTCAAACTCCGTGGTGTACCCGAACAGCGTGTTGTGCACCTTCACGGTGTGGCGGCCCGGCGGCAACTCCCGCGCGAACGTCTTGCCGTAGCGCAACACGCCCTCCCACTTCTCGCCATCGACCCAGAGGAAGACCGGGCGATCCTGGATGTCCTGGGGGTGGTCACGGGTGATTTCCAATTGGGCAGCGGCCGGCGTCGACATGGTACAGTTTTCAGCATACCGCCAATGCCGAGACTCCTCCTGATCGGGGCGCTGCTCTGCGCCTCGTGCGCCGGGCCGGAACCGGTGACGCCGCACCCCGTCGAGCGGTCGCGCCTGGCGATGGGATCGCAACTGCGGCTGCTGGCATGGACCACCGACGAGGCGTCGACCGTGGCGGCCTTCGACCAGGTGTTTCGCGAGTTTGACCGGCTCGAGTCGCTCCTCAGTATCTGGAAACCAGGCAGCGATGTCGTGCGCCTCAACCAGGCGGCCGGTGGCGCGCCGATTGCGATCAGCCCGGACACGGTGACCGTCCTCGAAGCCGCGGCCCAGGCCAGTGAGTGGACCGGCGGCAAGTTCGACATCACCTTCGGCGTCTACACCGACATCTGGAAGTTCGACCACGATCAGGACAACACCATTCCCGATCAGCGCGCGATCGACGCGCGGCGCACGCTGGTGGACGCCCGCCTGGTGCAGGTCGACCGGGCCGCGCGCACCGCCGCGATCGGCAAAGCCGGCGCCCGGATTCACCTCGGCGGCATCGGCAAGGGCTATGCGGTGGATCGCGCGGCGGCGCTGCTGCGCGCACGCGGATTAGGCGACTTCCTGATTCAAAGCGGCGGGGACTTGTATGTCGCCGGCCAGAACGGCGCGATGCCGTGGAAGCTGGGGATCAACGACCCGCGCGGCGCCGCCAACCAGAGTTTCGCCACGGTCGAGATCAGCGACGGCACGCTCAGCACGTCGGGCGACTACGAGCGCTTCTTCATCAAGGACGGCGTGCGTTATCACCACCTGATCGATCCTGACACCGGCGAGCCGGCCCGCGGCACCCGCAGCGTCACGATCGTCACCGATAGCGCGATGCTCGCCGACGTGCTCTCGACCGGGGCCTTCATTCTCGGCCCGGCCGCCGGCATGGCTTTGATCGAACGGCTGCCCCGGGTCGAAGGCGTGATCGTGTCGGCCACCAACCAGGTGTTGGTTTCGAGCGGCCTCACCGGCCGGCTCACCCTGCTGGCTTCACCCACCGACACGCCCTAGCGTGGGGCTAGCTGGCCGCAGCCTCGGCGGCCGGCTCGCGGAACTCGCCTTCCCACTTGGCGACGACCACTGATGCCAGGCAGTTGCCGACGACGTTGGTCATGGTGCGCCCCATGTCCATCAGCGCATCGACGCCCAGAATCAAGGCCACGCCTTCGATCGGCAGGTTGAAGCTGGCCAGCGTGGCGGCCAGGATCACCAGCGCCGCCCGCGGCACGCCGGCCACGCCCTTGCTGGTCAGCATCAGGGTAAACATCATCGTCACCTGCTGGCCAATCGTCAGGTCGACGCCGGCCGCCTGGGCCACGAAGACCGAGGCCAGCGACAGGTAGAGCGTGGTGCCGTCGAGGTTGAAGCTGTAGCCGAGCGGCAGGATGAACGAGACGATGCGGCGCGGCACGCCGAAGGCTTCGACGCATTCCATCGCCCGCGGCAGCGCCGCTTCGCTTGAGGTGGTGGAGAAGGCAATCAGCGCCGGCTCCTTGATGGCCTTGAAGAAGCCGACGATCGGAATGCGGAAAATCAGCATGACCGGGATCAGCACGATGGCAAAGAACACCGCGAGCGCCACGTAGAGAGTGAAGATCAGGTACGCGAGGTTCTGCAGCACCTGCAGGCCGCTGGTGCCGATGGTATAGGCAATCGCCGCGCCGACGCCGATCGGGGCGTAGAGCATGACAATGTGCGTGACCTTGAACATCGCCTCGGTCAGCGACTCACACCACTCGATCATCGGCTTGGCCTTCTCGCCCACCATGCCCAGGCCAATCGCGAAGATGATGCTGAAGACAACGATCTGCAGCACGTCGCCGGTGGCCATCGCCTCGATGACCGACCGCGGCACGACGTGCAGGAGGATCTGGTCCCAGGTCTGGGCCGCCGTCGAGATCACCGGCGCCCCGGTGGGCGCCGGCAAGACCATGCCGACGCCGGGCTTCATGATATTGACCGCGAGCAGGCCGAGCACCAGCGCCAGCGTCGTGACGACCTCGAAATAGATGATCGCGCGCAGGCCCATGCGGCCGACGTCCTTGAAGTGCCCGGCGCCGGCGATGCCCGCCACCAGCGTGCCGAACAGCAACGGCGCGATGATCATCTGGATCATGCGGATGAAGATCTGGCTGAACGGCCGGATATAGTCGGCCACGCTCTTGTCGGTGACGCTGATGATGTAACCGACGATCAGGCCCACCACCAGGCCGATCATGATCTGGGCGGTGGGGGAAATGCGGGGCTTCGAAGCGGCGGCGGATGTCGACATCGCAGGGAATTCTACAAGAGACCAGGAGATCAGGAGCATTTACTTTGGCTCCTCGCCTCCTCAACTCCTGTTTATCGAACGGGCTGGAGTGGCAGGTAGGCGATCTTTCTCGAGTTGTATTCGATGATCCGCCAGTGCGGACACTTGGCGGTGTCGGCATACAGCCGCTCACAGTCGTCGCAGCGGACGCACTCGGTGACCAGGATCTTCGGCCCCTCGATCGCGCCCCACTGGCAGGTCTTCTGGCACATCGTGCAGGTGTTGCACTCCGACCAGCGCTTGATCCGGAACACGGTGAGATACGACAGCAGTCCGAGCGTGGCGCCGACCGGGCACAGGAAACGGCAATACACGTTGCGGACAAAGACCGTCACCAGCAGCAGCGCCGCCACGCCCAGCCACATCGCGGTGGTGCCGAACAGGCCGAACAGCCAGAACGGCTCGACGAAGCGATAGATCAGCAGGTCGTGGGTCAGCAGGTAGTAGCCCAGGACCGCGGCAAGCAGGCCGAACTTGATCAGGCTGGCCCGCTTTTCCATGCCGCGCGGGACGTCGAATCGCCAGCGGTCGGGCAGCACCACGTCGAGCGCCTGGGTCAAGGCGCCGTAGGCGCAGATCCGCCCGCAATAGAGCCGGCCCCACAAGATGGTGGAGACGACGGTGAAGCCGAAGAACAGGTACCAGGCGATGTTGTACTTCGGCACCGGCCAGTTCCAGTCGAGGATGCCGAAGATGTTGGTGATCGAAATCAGGTAGCTCTTCGCAAACCCCATGTAGCCGATGGCGAGCGCGAACGTCACCAGCTTGAGCGGTACGCTCTTGCGGGAGAAGCTGACCCAGGCAAACGCCAGGAACGCAGCCAGCAGGGCGATGTCGAGGTACTGCGGTCCGAGGATGTCGGCCCAGGTTTCGGCCGCGATTTCCTCGAACCCCCACGGGTCGTCGGCCGGCTGTCCAAGCATCACTGCTTGATCGAGTCCGGCGTGAGGAAGGTCTTGGCCATGATGCGCGAGGCGTCACGCAGCGCCCGCGCCGCGCCGTTCATGGTGATCGACGCCCGCGACACCGCGGCGATGTCGCCGCCGACACGGAACGGGTCGCGAATGCTCTTCTGCTTGAACTGCTGCACGAACGGCGGCGGGTCGATCGAGAAGTAGCCGTAGGGTTCGGAGTTGTAGTCCACGACGACGCCCTGGATGATGCCGCGGATGTCCATGCCGACCAGGAAGTGGATGGGGCCGTGGTAGGCGCGCTCGTTGGGCACGACGTCCGTGGTCCAGAAGATGTAGCCGATCGGCGGCGCCGCCGGATTGGCCTTGGGATCCTCGCCGTAGACCTTGTAGTGCAGCGGCGTGCCGCCAAACGCCGAGAAACCGCCGGCATTGGGAAACAGGGTCTTGAAGTGCGGCTCGGGCCGGGGATTGGTGAAGATCCGCTTGGATTGCGCGGCCAGAGTAACCAGACCGGCCGTACTGAGCAGCAAAATGAGGACGCCGAATCGTTTCAACCAACCCTCCGTCGGAACCCGCTCAGCATACGCGGTTTCGGGTCGAAACTGGTATCGTTACCGGCCTATGCCCAGCCACCTTCGCGTCACGATCCTGAGTACGGCCTTCCTCATTCTGCTATCGGCGGGAGTCCGGGCACAAACGCCTACGCTCCCCTACGACCACGTCCACCTCAACGTGCCCGACGCGGCGGCCGCCTCGGCGTGGTACGAAACCCACTTCGGCGGCCGGCGCATCACCGAAGCGCCCAACCGCATCATGTTCGGCAGCACCCGCCTCATGTTCCTGATCGCCAAGGAGGCCAAGCCGAGCGCCGGCGGCGCCATCGACCACCTCGGCTTTTCGGTCGTCGACCTCGACGCCAAGATGAAGGAGTTCGAGGCGGCGGGCGTCAAGATTACGACCCCCGCGCGCGACGTGGCCGGGCTGTTCAAGCTCGCCTTCATTGAAGACCCCTGGGGCACGCGCATTGAAGTCGTGCAGGACCCCGAGCTGCTGGGCCTGCACCACATCCACATGCGCGCACCGAATCCGGACGAAGCGTTCGCCTGGCTGCTCGACAAGTTCGGCGGCAAGCGGCAGCAGTTGAAGGGCCGCATCGACGCGGTGCGCTACGACGCCGAGGGCTTCAGCAGCATGTGGATCCTGATCACCAAGGGCGAGGCCGAACCGAGCCAGGGCCGCGCCATCGATCACATCGGCTGGCGCTCGACCGGCGCCCTCGCCGACACCATGAACGCACTGACGGCCAAGGGCGCGGTCGCCACCAGCCAGCCGCGGCCGCTGGCGCTGCCCAATGGGCCGTCGATCAACTTTGCCTATGTCGCCGGCCCGGCCGGCGCGCGCATCGAACTGGTCGAGCGGCCCGGCCTGAAGCCGGGACAGTGACCTACTCGCGCTCGAGGCGGACGCTGAGCGCGGTGACGTGCAGGAAGATCATCATCAGCCACCCGGCCGCGGGCATGCAATTGCGGCACTGCAGGCGCACATGCTCGCCCGGCACGGCGTCGACCTCGATGGTGTGAGAAAAGAGCGTGTTGAAGGCCCGGATGCGATGGTGTCCGGGCTCGATCTCGCCGGTCACCGGGCGGCCGTACCGCACCTTCCCCCACGGCACCTCATCCACGAACAAATAGACCTGTCGGTCCTGGAAGTCGCCGTTGGAGTTCCGGGAGATTGTCAGGTGCGCCCGGTTGAGCTGGACGACAGGCGGGACCGGCGCGGCCTCGGCTCCCTGCCAGGCCCGCTGCCAGGCGGCAATATCCCACGTGTCGTCGAGAACCGTCGCAGGGGCGGCCGGTGCCATCGGCCAAGAATACGATCGCAGACAACAAGTGGAGCGAATTTCATCGTTTTGCCATCCCGGGGATGAAACGCCGGAGGCCCGGTCCCCGTAACACCTGAAGGGCCGATAGCCTGACCGGCCCAAGAACGCGAAGGAATCATGACCGCCCGATTGGCTGCGACCACCATCCTGGCCGCAGCGATAGTTTCGTCAACCGCCCTCACCACGGCGGTGCCCTATGCCGCCGCCCCCGTGCCACGGGCGACGCTCACCGCCGCAACGCCGCTGCTATTGCCTGGCAATGTCGACTCGAACAGCCCCTTGGTGTGGGACCTCGAAGATGGCCAGTCGCGGCTGTTCGTCATGACTTCCCACAGCGGTGTGCCGTCGATCGGCGCCGGAGGCGCGGTCGACCGGCTTGCCAAGCTGGGCGACATCTCCCTGTTGCCGCATCCCGGCTACGGCGTGTGGATGGAGGCGATGGTCCGTGACGACGTGGCGACGTGGTACGGTTTCTACCACAACGAATGGCCGGCGACCGCGTGCGGACGCCCGGATCGCTTCGTGCCGCGGATCGGCGCCGCCAAGTCCACCGACCGTGGCCGCAGCTGGCAGGACCTGGGTGTCATCCTGCAAGCGACCCAGAATACCGTCGGCTGTGAGTCGACCAACCGTTACGTGATCGGCGGGGTCGGCGATCTCAGCGTCATGCTCGACGCCAACAAGCAGTATCTCTATGTCTTCTACAGCCAGTACCAGAAAGACGTGACCTCGCAGGGCGTGGCAGTGGCGCGCATGGCGTGGGCCGATCGCGATCGCCCGGCCGGGCGCCTGGCCATCTGGCGCGGCGGCATCTGGGAACCCAACGCCGGCCGCCGCGAGTTGTCGGACCTGCTGCCTGGCGCCTTGCGCCGGCGGCTCGAGTGGACCTATCCGGCGGCGACGCCGCTCCAGGTCACGACGCAGGCCTGGCACGATGGCAACGACAAGGTCGATGCGTTCTGGGGGCCGGCGGTGCACTGGAACACGGCAATCGAGCAGTACGTGATGCTGCTCAACCGTGCCAGGGACGAGAACTATACCCAGGAGGGCATCTACGTCTCGTTCGCGCCGCGCCTCGACGACCCGGGGTTGTGGTCGCCGCCGCAGAAGCTGTTGAACGGCGGCAAGTGGTACCCGCAGGTCGTCGGTTCGTCCCCCGGTACCGGGACCGACAAAATAGCCGGCGCGTCGGCGCGTTTCTTCCTGAGCGGGCGCTCAGATTGGATGATTAACTTCGCGAAGTGAAACAGGCCGGGAGGGCGCTACTTGTCGGGAGGGCACTGCTGGTCGGGAGGGCACTCCTGGTCGGGATTGTGATTCTTGCCGGGGGTGCTTTTCTCCCGGCGCAAGCGCCCGAGCGACCGGCGCCGACCCGGACGTGCCCCGGCACGATCGTCCGTGCCTCGAGCCCGTCGATGAACTCGAGCGTGCGCACCCAGCCGGTGGGATACGCCACGCTCGGCGTCTTCCGCGCGCTGCTCTAGCAAGGGGCCGCCGCGCGCGCCCGCGGCCTGGATCCGGACACCGCCCGCACCGCAATCATGCCGGGACTGCGCGACCTGATGGTGCAGATCACGGGCGATGCACCCGGCGCCAATAACGCGTTCACCACCCAACTGGTGGACTGGTTCCTGCACCGCGTCTACGACGAGCGCGCGGGGCCGCTGAGCGACGCCATCGCGCCGATCCCGGCCAAGTAGGGCCGCAGAGTCACAGCCGCAGCGTGGTTGTCTCACGAAGGTTCCATCGCGAAGGTTCCATCACGAAGGTTCGATCACGAAGGTTCGATCACGAAGGTTCCATCACAAAGGTTCGATCACTAGGGTTCGTCGTCGAGGAAGAAGAGGGCCTCCACCGGCTGGGCGAAGAGCCGGGCCGCCTTCAGGGCCAGTGGCAAGCTGGGGTCGTACTTGCCGGTTTCGATCGCGTTGATGGTCTGGCGCGACACCGCGAGTCGGGTCGCCAGTTCGGCCTGCGACCAGTCCCGTTCAGCGCGCAGCACCTTCAGGCGGTTTCTCATTGATAGCGCCGCCTCGCCCGCCACAGGCCGAAGTAGTACAGCAAGGGCATCATCAGCCACCCGTGCCGGTAGCCGAAATCATCCAGGCCGCGCGGCATGGCCACGTCGAGCAGCCCCATCGTCATGTAGGCCACAATCGCCAGCGGAAAGGCCAGGGCCAACGCCTCGAACTCGATCCGCCGCTGGAGTTCGTCCATCGACCGCACGCCCTTCATCCACACCCAGAGGTAGTAGATGAAGAAGGGGATCGGCAGGAGCGCGATCAGGACGCGCGCTGTCTGGTCCACGATGCCCAGCGCGAGAATGCCGCGCGATAGCAAGTAGACCGAAATCCAGAACAGGCCGGCCACCAGCAGTCTGAGCCCGAAGAGGGTATGGGTTTCCTCGACCGCGGCCTCGCCGCGTGCGACCGCGCGCGACACGTCAGCCTTGGCGGCGGTGAGCCTTCGTCGAAGGTGGAAAAAGATGGGTACCATCGGCAACTCCTGCACCGATAGTAACGCATGCTTGTCTAAAAGACAAGCATGCAAGACATTACTGATTACTGCTTGGCGGTCGTCGGGGCGGGCGTGTACTGGACTTCCTTGGCCTTGAGCGGCTCGGAGCCATCGCCGACATTTACCACTACCCGCAGGCCGACCTTGAGGTCCGATTGGGCGCCCTTGGCCTTGCCGCGCTTGAAGGCCGTGGTCGGGACGACGGCGAAGGTCGCGTCCTTGCCTTCGGTGGTCTTCATCGACACCTTGTTGCCGTCAATCGCGGTGACGGTGCCCATCAGTTTGTGGTCGTGTCCCGGATGTGCCAGGGCCAGGCCCGGCATCAGCAGCGTCACGACGAGAGCGGCCAGAAGGATGCGCTTCATAGCGGTAGAGTAACAGATCTCCGGGCCAGATCGAGTACCGCCTCGGCCGACCACCCCGCGGCACGCAAGTCGCGAACACCCGTGTCGCCGTCGGCCTTGCTGAGCTTGTCGGTAGCCGACTTCATCACCAGCCCATGATGTGCAAAACGCGGCATGGCGGTGCGCCCGAGCAGCCGCGCCAGCCGGATTTGCCGGCCAGTCGACGCCAGCAGGTCCACGCCGCGAATGACATCGGTGATCGCCTGCAGGTGGTCATCGACGGTCACCGCGAACTGGTAGGTCCAGTTGCCCAGCCGGTCGCGCAGCAACAGGTCACCACACTGGGCCGACGGATCCTGCACCTGCGGCCCGAGGATCTCGTCGAAGAACGACTCCGTCCCCAGCTCGATCCGCAGCCGCCATCCAACGCCGTCGCCAAGCGGCAGGTCGCGATCGCGGCAGGTGTTGGGATAGCGCAACTCGGATCCCGGATGCCGGACGCCGGCTCCCGGGTCAGGGGTCCCGACGCCCGCCGCCAGTTCGGCTCGTGTGCACGAGCACCCGTACACGAGCTCCCGATCGATCAGGGGCTGCAGCGCTTTTCGGTAGACCGCGTCCCGCTCGCTCTGCCGGACGGCCGGGCCGTCGGGCTGAAAGCCCAGCCACGCCAGGTCCTCCAGGATCGCCGCCTCGTACTCAGGGCGTGACCGCTGGCGGTCGTGGTCCTCGATCCGGAGCAGGACCCGCCCGTCGCGGTCGTGGGCCGCCTGCCACACGTGGAGGGCATTGACGACGTGGCCGAGGTGCAGGAAGCCGGTGGGGGCCGGAGCGAACCGTGTAATCACGAGACCACTGGAGGATACCCTGCCGCCACTCGACCGCGCATTCACGCCGCTCGGGGCCGCCGCGGCGACCGCCGGCGCCGGGATTGGCGTATAACCCATTAGCGCCATGGTCCTGGTCAGTCTGATCTCGCTCTTCGTCTACCTGTTCGGCGCCTATGCCTACGGTGCTGCCACGGTGCTCAGCCTCCGCGAGGCGGCGCCGGTGTGGGGCCGGCGCGACCGTTCGCTCCGCGTGCAAATGGACAGCGCGCCGATGGCCATCATCGTCATCAGCACGGTGTGGTTTGTCCTGCATACCCTGATCGAGTTCCGCAACCTCACCGGGGGGAGCGGCCGCGGCTGGCTCGACCTGGGCACGTTCATGGTCTTCTTGTTTCCACCGGTGATCATGCACACGGTCTTTCGCGAGTCCACGTGCGACGGGGTGGCGGCGCCGCCGATCTATCGCCACCTGCTGCGCGGCATGTACGTGCTGTCGCCGCTGGTCGGGGTGACCACGATCGCCGCCATCTTCGACGTGATTCCGGTGCCGGTGGATATCGGGCCGTTCATCGGCCTCTCGATCGGCGCGCTGTTCATCCTGGCCAGCCTTTACTCCACCATGCTGACGCTGCGGGTACGGCCGGCCGCGCCAACAGCGGCGCAGCATCAACTGCGCACCGTGATGCTGGTGCTCTACGGCTCGCTCGCCCTCGTGTTCGCCGCCATGATGTGGCTGCAGGACCAGCGGGTGGCGGGCGCCATTCTCGACCGCGTCGCGCGCTCGTCGCCGCTGTACTTCCTGGTGGCGTCGGTGTACTTCGAGAACCGCTTCGCCTTCTACGACCTCGTCGTCAAGCGCGCATTGCTGTTGCTGATGAGCATCGGCGCCCTCGGCGCGGTGTTCGCCCTCGCGCTGCCCTGGCTCGAACAACTGCCGGCCGGCGCCGCGCGCCCGTGGCTGTTTGCGGTCGCGCTCACGCCGGTGGCCATGATCATGCCGTGGCTGCACGCGCGGATGGAACGCTGGCTCGACCGGATCTGGCTGGGCCGGGAGTTCACGCCGGTCGAAGCGGTCAAACACGTGCTGGCGGCCATGCAACCGGCCACCGACGAACACATGCTGCTCTCCACCGCCGAAGCCAAGCTCAGCGAGATCTTCGGCGCCCGCATCGCCGTGCTGATCGGCGACCAGCCGCCCCCGCCCGGCTTGAGCATCGAGTCGGAGGTCGCCATGCCCAGTCCGCTGGCGGCGCAGCCGGTGCGAATCGCGGTCCTGCGCATGCCCGGGATGCGCCGCATCCTCAGCGAGGACCTGGCGCTGCTGCGCTCGCTGGCCGGTGTGCTCGGCTTCATGCTCGAGAACCTGCGGCTGCAGCGCAAGCGGCAGGAGCAGGACCTGATCGCGCAGGACCTGCGCTTGCAGTCCAGCAAGTCTGAGCTCAAGGCGCTGCGGGCCCAGATCAACCCCCACTTCCTGTTCAACGCGCTCAATGCCATCGCATCACTGATCCACACCGACCCGGCCCGCGCCGACGAAGCCGTCGAGCAACTCGCCGAGGTGTTTCGCTACACGCTGCGCCGATCCGACTCGGAGTGGGCGCCGCTCGACCAGGAGCTGACCTTCGCGCGCGCCTACCTGGACGTGGAGCAGGCGCGCTTCGGCCAGCGCCTGACCTGCTCCATCGACTCCGACCACACCGCCCCGCCGCCGCAGGTGCCGTCGATGCTGCTGCAGACGCTGCTCGAAAACGCCGTCAAGCACGGCGTCTCGCAGACGCGCGACCCCGGGCGCATCGACGTGGTCGTGCGCACCAGCGGCGGCCGGATCGCCATCGAGGTCCGCAACACCGGGCCCGGCGCCCAGGGCGGGGGCCGGCCCCCGCGCGAGGGCGAGGGCTTCGGCCTGCACAGCGTGCGCGAACGGCTGAAGGGACACTTCGGCGACAACGCCACATTCACCTTGATCCGAGACGAGGCGGCCGGCATCACCATTGCCCGCATCACCATGCCGGACGCGCGGGTGGCGGCATGATCCGCGTGGTGCTGGTCGACGACGAGCCGCCGGCGCGCGTCCGCATGCGGCAGTTGCTCGACGCCGCCGGTGGCGTCACGGTGGTCGGCGAAGCCGGCAGCGCCGTCGAGGCCCGCGAGGTGATCCGCGCGACCCGGCCCGACCTGCTGTTCCTCGACGTCGAAATGCCGGAGGTGCGCGGCACCACGCTCGCCGCCTCCCTGCCCGAACCCCGTCCCTACATCGTCTTTGCCACCGCCTTCGAAAGCTACGCCCTCGACGCCATCGCCGTCGACGCCACCGACTACCTGCTGAAGCCGGTCTCGCGCGTCAAGCTGGCGGCCACGCTCGATCGGGTACGGGCACGGCTGGCCAGGCAATCGGATCTTGAACGCGATGTCGAGGCCGGTTCGCGCGTGCAGTTGCAAATGTGGCCTGGCGCCTTGCCGTCGATCCCCGGCTTCGACTGCGCCGCGGCGTCACTGCCGGCCCGCGGCGTCGGTGGCGATTTCTACGATGCCTTCGCGCTGGGCGGGCCCTCGTGGGCATTGCTGCTGGGAGATGCCTCGGGCAAGGGCGTCGCGGCGGGCCTCGTCGCGTCGGCGGTGCAGGCCCGCGTCCACACCGCGGCCCGGCTGGCGAAGCTGGCGCCTGCCGACCTGATGGCCGCCGTCGATCGCGATGTCTATGCCACCACCGATGGCGCCCGCTACGCCACCGCGATCTATGCAGTACTCGACGCCGAGACACGCCACCTGTCGCTGGTCAACGCCGGACACCCCGCGGTCATGGTGGTCAACGGCACCTCGGTCACCCGCCTCGACGCGTCCGGTCCGGCACTGGGCCTGATCGAGGCGGGGCACTTCTCGTCCCATGCGGTGACACTGGCCCCCGGCGCACTGCTGGTGGCCTATACCGACGGCGTCAACGAGGCCTGCAACGAGGACAATGCCGAGTTTGGCGAGGAGCGGCTGGCATCGTTGCTGGCGGCCAACGACCGACTGCCGGCCGCCGGGCTCTGTTCCTGTATTCTCGACGCCGTGCGCCAGTATCGCGGCAATCGCCAGGATCAAGACGACGTCACTGCGTTGGTCGTGAGGGCCCTCGGATGATCCGCGCGCTGCTGGTGGACGACGAGCAGCCGGCCCGCGAGCGGCTGCGGCAATTACTCAGCGCCCACCCCGACGTGACCGTGGTCGGCGAAGCCGACGACGGGATTGAGGCCGCCGAAAAGATCGCTGAACTGGCGCCCGATCTGGTCCTGCTCGACATCCAGATGCCCGGCGCCAGCGGACTCGATGTCGCCGCCTCGCTGGGACGGCCGCGGCCGGCGGTGATCTTCTGCACGGCCTACGATCAGTACGCCGTCGATGCGTTCGAACTCTCGGCGGTCGACTACCTGCTGAAGCCGGTCAACCGCGCGCGGCTGGCGGCGGCGCTCGATCGCGTACGCGCGGCCGGCGCGCCGCGCGGCCACGACCGCGCCCTGGACGAGTTGTCGCACGCCACCGGCCTCTCGCCGACCCGCTTCCTCGCCCGTCGCGGTGCGCGCTTTCGCGTGGTCCCGGTCCACGACGTGGTCGCCTTCACGTTCATCGATGGCGTCACTCACCTCATCACGCTCACCGAACAGCTCACGATGCAGCCGACCCTGGCGGCGCTGGCCCGCCGGCTCGACAGTGTCACCTTCTTCCAGGTCTCGCGCACGGCCATCATCCGTCTCGACGCGGTGCGCGAAGCCAAGCCCTTCGCCGATGGCACGGGAGAGATCACACTCGCCAGCGGCACGACGATGCCGGTGGCGCGGCGGCGCTGGCGGGCGCTGATCGAGAAACTGGAATCGTAGGGCGCGCCCTAC
>JAKFYH010000015.1 GCA_021730945.1 Acidobacteriota bacterium
CTGGTCGGGAGGGCCACTCTGGTCGGGAAGGCGCGCGCCTCTTGTCGGGGGGGCTGCTGGTCGGGAAAACAGGAAATCCCGACCAGTAGTGCCCTCCCGACCAGTGGTTCCCTCCCGACCGGGAGCGTCCTCCCGGCAGGTTCGGTCAACGGCCGCTAGGCCGCGACCTCCACGTTGATCGTCCGCGGCCGGGTTTCTTCGCGGAACGGCAGCTTCACCGTGAGCACGCCGTTCTTGTACTCGGCGGCGATGCGGCTGGCATCGACGCTCGACGGCAGCGAGAACGACCGGCTGAACGTGCCATACGCACGCTCAACACGGTGGAACTGCTCCTGCTTCACCTCGGTGGCGAACTTGCGTTCGCCCTTCAGCGTGAGCGTGTTGTTCTCGAACACCACCGCGATATCTTCGCGCTTCATGTCCGGCAACTCCGCCTTGAGTACCAGCTCCTGCTGGCCGTTCTCGAAGATGTCGACCGCAGGCACCCAACGGCCGTTGGTCAGGAGGTCAGCGAACGGATCGAATCGAACAATGGACATGGTCATGTGCTCCTTAAACGGGGGCAGGACTACTAGTCGTGCCCTTCTGGTAATTCTTGTTACCGCGTTTCGGCGAACTCTGCGTCAACGACCTCGCCGTCCTTGACGGCGTCGGCCGGGTTCTCCTGTGCCGGCGCCTGCTCGGCCTGCCTGGCCGCCTCGGCTGCCTGGTGCGCCTCGGCCTCGGCCTTGTTGCGGGCCTCGACTTCCTCGCGCTTGCGCGCATCGTCGGCCGCGTGCGCCTCGGCGTCCTTCACCATGCGATTGACTTCGTCCTGGTTGAGGCCGCTGGCACCACTGATGGTGATGGTCTGCTCCTTGCCGGTCGCCTTGTCCTTCGCCGCCACGTTGACAATGCCGTTGGCGTCGATGTCGAACGTGACTTCAACCTGCGGAAGCCCGCGGCGCGCCGGCGGCAATCCGGTCAGGTGGAAACGCCCCAGGGTCCGGTTGTCTCCGGCCAGCGAACGCTCGCCCTGCACCACGTGCACCTCCACGCTGGTCTGGTTGTCGGCCGCCGTCGAGAAGATTTCGCTCTTCTTCGACGGGATGGTGGTGTTGCGCGGAATCAGCACGGTCATCACGCCACCGAGCGTCTCGATCCCGAGCGACAGCGGCGTCACGTCGAGCAGCAGCAGGTCCTTGACGTCGCCGGCCAGGACACCGCCCTGCACCGCCGCGCCAATGGCGACCACTTCGTCAGGGTTCACGCCCTTGTGAGGTTCCTTGCCGAAGTACTCCTTCACCACCTGCTGCACCCGCGGCATGCGGGTGGAGCCGCCCACCAGCACAACCTCGTCCACGTCGGCCGGCTTGAGGCCGGCGTCGGCCAGCGCCTGCTTGAGCGGCCCTATCGTCCGCTGCACTAGGCCTTCGACCAGCGACTCGAGCTTGGCCCGCGACAGCTTCATCGCCATGTGCTTGGGACCCGAGGCGTCGGCGGTAATGAACGGCAGATTGATCTCGGTTTCCATCACCGATGACAACTCGATCTTGGCCTTTTCCGCGGCCTCTTTCAGGCGCTGCAGGGCCATGCGGTCCTTGCTCAGGTCGATGCCGTCCGACTTCTTGAACTCGGCCGCCATCCACTCGACCACGAGCTGGTCGAAGTCGTCGCCACCGAGGTGGGTGTCGCCGTTGGTGGACTTCACCTCCACCACGCCCTCGCCCACTTCGAGCACGGAGATGTCAAAGGTGCCGCCGCCCAGGTCGAACACGGCAATGGTCTCGTCCTTCTTCTGGTCGAGGCCATACGCCAGCGCAGCCGCGGTCGGCTCGTTGACGATGCGCAGCACGTTCAGGCCGGCGATTTGACCGGCGTCCTTGGTGGCCTGGCGCTGCGAGTCGTTAAAGTAAGCCGGTACGGTGATCACGGCATCGGTGACCTTGTCACCGAGATAGTCTTCCGCGGCCTGCTTCAACTTTTGCAGGATCATCGCCGAGATTTCCGGCGGTGAGTACTGCTTGCCGCGCACCGTGATGCGGGCGTCGGCGGCCGGTGTCTGCGTCACCGCGTAGGGCACACGCTTGGTCTCAGCCGTCACTTCGCTGAACTTCCGGCCCATGAATCGCTTGACCGAGAACACGGTGTTCTCGGGGTTGGTCACGGCCTGGCGCTTGGCAACCTGGCCCACGAGCCGCTCGCCGTCCTTGCCAAAGCCGACCACTGATGGGGTCGTGCGCGCGCCCTCCTGGTTGACGATGACGGTGGGCTGGCCGTTCTCCATGACCGACACCACTGAATTGGTGGTGCCCAGGTCGATGCCAATCACTCTGCCTTTGCTTGCCATTTCTTGAGTCCTCCCTCGGACCAAACCAGTATGCCGTTTACATGAGTGTCTGTCAATAACTTAATCTTAGTCTTATACACTCACTTATCTCAGACGCCACGGGACCACGAAAGGTTTCCGGACCGCGCTAGAATCGAGGCGTGGCGGCCTTTTCCTCTTCGTCGATGGACCTCGACCCGGCCGACCTGGCCCCCGACGTCCATCGCCTGTTCGACGATTTGGCGCGCCGCCGGCCCGATCGCCGCCACGTCGTCGCCGGCGAATGCATGCCGGTCGTCGACGTCTTCGAGACCGACAAGGCGGTGGAAATCGTGCTGGACCTGCCGGGCGTGTCTGCCGACGCCGTGCGCATTCTCGTCAAGGCCGGCATCGTGTTGATCGTGGGTGAGAAGGAACGCACCGGGCTGCCGCAGGATCCGCCCGCCAGCTTCCACCTGGTGGAGCGCGACTTCGGCCGCTTCGCTCGCGCGGTTCGCGTCGGCGGCGCCGTGGAAGCCAGCCAGGCGCACGCGAGCCTGGCCCAGGGCGAGCTGCGCATCGTGCTGCCCCGCCGCGAGGACCGCCGCGGCCAGGGCCTCCTTATCGCCATCGAAACCGCCGCGCCAGCGGCCGCCGAATGAAGCTCCTGTTCATCGGCGACATCGTCGGCCGGCCGGGCCGTGACCTGCTCCGCAAGCACTTGAAGGCCCTGACCGCCACCTACGCGGTCGACCTGGTGATCGCCAATGGCGAAAACGCGGCGGGCGGCGCCGGTATCACGCGCGACAACGCGGTGGAGATCCTCGGCGCCGGCGTCGACGTGATCACGACCGGCAACCATGTCTGGGACAAGCGCGAAGCGCTGGAGTTCATTGCGACCGAACCGCGCCTGGTCCGCCCTGCCAACTACCCGCCCGGCACGCCGGGACTGGGCTCGCACGTCGCGCTCAGCCGCTCCGGCGTGCGCGTCGGCGTCGTCAATGTGATGGGCCGCGTCTTCCTGCATGCCATCGACGATCCATTCCGCGCCGCCGATCGGGAAATCGCCCGCGTCAAGGCGGCCGGTGCACAAGTGGTCTTCGTCGACATGCATGCCGAGACCACGTCAGAAAAGGTCGCCCTCGGCTGGTATCTCGACGGCCAGGTGGCGGCGGTGGTCGGCACCCACACGCATGTGCAAACCGCCGACGAGCGCATTCTGCCCGGCGGCACCGCCTGCCTCACGGATGTCGGCATGACCGGTCCCCACGACGGCGTGATCGGCATGGACAAGACCGCCGTGCTCGCGCGCTTCCTCACCGGCCTGCCGGCGCGCTTCGAGCCAGCCAGTGGCGACTTCCGGCTGCACGGCGTTACCGTCACCACCGATCCGGCTTCCGGCCGCGCCACCGCGATCGAACGCGTTGCGCTGACCGACACCGAGCTCCAGGCGCTGACCGACGCCGCGTCGGCGGCAGTGGCGGCCCGATGAGCAAGCTGCCGTTCGACGACGACCCGCCGGCACCTGCGGCACCGACGGCACCAGCAGCAACAGCGGTGCCGACGGTGCGTACGGTGCCTCAGGTGTCCGCCTCCGCGGCCAAGGGCCGCTTCGGCGAGACCTCGCCGAAGGCCGCGCCAGCGGCATCCGCGGGCGAAGGCGGGCCTGTGCGACAAGTGCTCACGGTCAGCGAACTGTCGGCGACCATCCGCGACGCACTCGAGACCCGGTTCCAGCAAGTCTGGGTGGAAGGTGAAATTTCCAACGCCCGGCTCTGGAATACCGGGCACCTCTACTTCACGCTCAAGGACAGTGCGTCACAGATCAAGTGCGTGATCTTTCGCGGTTCGTTGCGCTATCTCAAGTTCAAGCCTGAAGACGGCCTGCGCGTGGTGGCGCGTGGCAAGGTCAGCGTCTATGACGTCAAGGGCGAGTACCAACTCGTCTGCGAACACCTGGAACCGCAGGGCTATGGCCCGCTCCAGGTCGCCTTCGAGCAACTCAAGAAGAAACTGGCCGCCGAGGGCTTGTTTGAAACCGCGCGCAAACGGCCGCTGCCGGCCCTGCCGCGCCGCATTGGCCTGGTCACCTCGATCGACGGCGCGGCGTTGCGCGACATGGTGCGGGTGTTGCGACGGCGCTATCCCAACGCACACCTGGTAATCTCGCCAACACGGGTGCAAGGCGAGGGCGCCGCCGCGGAGGTGGCGCGGGCCCTGAAGCTCGTGGCGCGTGTCCCCCACGTCGACGTGATCATCGTTGCCCGCGGCGGTGGTTCGCTCGAAGACTTGTGGGCCTTCAACGAGGAAGTGGTGGCGCGTGCCATCGCCGCCGCGCCGGTGCCGGTGATTTCCGGCGTCGGTCACGAGACCGATGTCACGATTGCCGACTTTGTCGCCGACCTGCGCGCGGCGACGCCGTCGGCGGCGGCGGAGATGGTGGTCGGCCGCAAGGACCAGTTCTTCGCGCACATCGATCGCATCGGCGAACGGCTGGACGCTGCTATGGGCAATCGCCTGCGGCGGATGGAGTCGCGGCTGCACCTGCTCGAAGCGCGCCCCGGCTACTCCGGGTTCCCGGGGCGGCTCGCCTTCCGCGGACGCCACGTGTCGGAGCTGGCGGCGGCCTTGCGCCAGGGCGCCGGACAGGTGATCGGGCGGCGCGCCCGCAAGCACGAGCTGTTGCGCCGGGCCCTGGACCAGTTCGACCCGCGGCATCGGCTGGGCGCCATCCGCACCCGGCTGGTCGCGCGCGACGGACGACTGGCGGCCGCGGCCCGGCGACGTGTCACCCAGTCGCAGAGCCGGCTCGGCAGCCTGGCCGCCCGTCTCGACGGCCTCAGCCCGTTGGCGGTACTTGGTCGCGGCTACGCGGTCACCTGGGACGCCGCGCGGACGCGTATCATTCGCGATGCGGCCACGTTGCGAGCCGGGGACGCAGTCAGCGTGACGCTGCAACGCGGCGGATTCGCCGCCACCGTGACACAGGTCACCAACGACGAGTGAATTAGCACTCCTGACCTCCTGTAACCAGGACATCAATGGATCCAACGATCAAAGACTTCGAAGCCGCCATCGCGGAACTGGAAACCATCGTCAAGAAGCTCGAAGAGGGCGATCTGGCGCTCGAGAAGTCGCTCGAGCTCTACGAGCGTGGCGTGCAGCTGTCGCGCTTCTGTCATTCGCGCCTGGAAGAAGCCGAGAAGCGAATCGAGATCGTCAACGAGCGGGGCGAACTCAAGCCGGCGCCGGCGTCGCTGCGCCTGCCCGATGGCGACGACGAGCCGTGACGTTCGCGCAGTATCTGGACGCACGGCGGGCCGAGATCGAGGCGGCGCTGACGCGGCATCTCCCGGCGGCACCCGCGGTACCGGCCGTGGTTGCCGAGGCCATGCGCTACAGCCTGATGGCCGGCGGCAAGCGGTTGCGGCCGGTGCTGGTCCTCGCCGGCGCTGAAGGCGTCGCGCAAGCCGTGGGCAGTTCCGAGGCCGCCGCACGCGACGCCGCCATGCCCGCCGCGTGCGCGCTCGAGATGATCCACACCTATTCGCTCATCCACGACGACCTGCCGGCGATGGACGACGATGAGCTGCGGCGCGGACGACCGACATCACACATGGTCTACGGCGAGGGCCAGGCGATTCTGGCCGGCGACGGCTTGCAGGCCGAAGCGTTCGGCCTGCTGGCGCGCGAGCCGCAGGGCTATCACCCGACGCTGATGACCAGGAAGCTGCGCGTGATCGCTCTCATCGCTAACGCCGCCGGCCCGGCCGGCATGGTGGGCGGACAGGCCATCGATCTCGCCGCGGCGGGTTCACAAGGAAAGGCATCATCGGCGACCCCCCTGGATCCCGCCGGCCTGCAGGCCATGCACATGCGCAAGACCGGCGCGCTGATTCGCGCTTCGGTCGTGGCCGGCGCGCTCATGGCGGGCGGCGACGAACACCTGATCGCCGCGGTCGATCAGTACGGACAGGAGATCGGACTCGCCTTCCAGATTGTCGACGACATTCTCGACGTCGAAGGCGCGGCCGGCACGCTGGGCAAGACCGCCGGCAAGGACGAAGCCGCCGGCAAGCCCACCTACCCGGCATTCTTCGGCCTCGAGCAGGCGCGCACACTCGCAGCCGGCTGCCACACCCGTGCCCGCGAGGCGCTCGATCGCGCCGGATTGCTCGATTCGCGGCTGGACGACATCGCGACGTGGATCATCCAGCGCCGAAGCTAGAGGTCGTCCCTGGCCGCGCGGGCCTCCACGCGCCGAAACTCCGCGCCCGTCAACTGCAGCAAGGCGTCTGGGCGGTGCGGTACAATTCACCCGCGTCCCGGCTATGAGTACCCCCGCCAAAGTCCGCCTCGATGCCCTGCTGGTCCAACGGGGGCTAGTGGAATCGCGCGAGAAGGCCCGCGCGTTGATCATGGCAGGGCAGGTCGATGTCGATGGCCACGGCGCGGCCAAGGCCGGCACCATGGTCGCCGTCGACGCGGACGTGCGCGTCATTGGCCCCGACCATCCGTGGGTCAGCCGCGGCGGCATCAAGCTGGCCCACGCGCTCGACACGTTTGGCATCGACGCCGCCGGCCAGGTGGCGTTCGACATCGGTGCCTCGACCGGCGGTTTCACCGACGTCTGGCTGACGCACGGCGCGGTCCGCGTGATTGCCCTCGATGTCGGCCATAGCCAACTGCACTGGAAGATTCGCAGCGATCCTCGCGTCGCAGTGATCGAGCATGTCAACGCGCGCCACCTCAAGTCCGGAGATCTGCCGGATGTGGGCGCGCCGATTACCCGCGTCAGCATCGATGTGTCGTTCATTTCGCTGCGCCACATCTTCCCCGTGCTGCCGGGGTTGGTCGCGCCAGGCGCCGAAATCGTCGCGCTGGTGAAGCCGCAGTTCGAGGCCGGGCGGAAGGATGTGGGACGTGGCGGATTGGTGAAGGATCCAGCCGTGCACGACCGTGTCGTGGCCGAGGTGACCGCCGCCGCCGCTGAAGTAGGATTGACCCGCGCGGGGCTGATCGAGTCGCCGATCACCGGCGCCCATGGCAACCAGGAATTCCTGATGCACCTCCGATGCGCATAGGTATCGCCGTCAAGCCGGGCCTGGTCGAGGCTCGCGACACGCTCGTGGGCGTCGAGCGATGGCTGCGTGACCATGCCGTCGAGGCGGTGTGGACCGAGGAGGCAGCCGACTTGCTGCCGCCTGGCCCGCGCACGGTGGTCACCCGCGCCACCTTGCCCGGTGACCTGGGCGTGTTGCTCGTGCTCGGCGGCGACGGGACGCTGCTCGCGCTGGCGAAAGCCATCGCCGAAGCCGGTTCGAACGTGCCATTGTTGGCCGTCAATTTCGGCTCGCTCGGCTTTCTCACCGAGATCACGCGGCCCGAGATCTTCGCCTCACTGGAGGCGGTCATTGAAGGCCGCGCCACTCACGACGAGCGCATGATGCTGCGCGCGGTGGCCACCCGGCGTGAGGCGGTAACCACGCACCTGGCGCTGAACGACATCGTCTTCACGCGCACGGCGCTCTCCCGCATGATTGACCTCGATGTCTCGGTCGGCGATCAGTTCGTGACGTCGGTCAAGGCCGACGGCTTGATCGTGGCCAGTCCGACCGGTTCGACGGCCTACAACCTGGCGGCCGGCGGCCCGATCGTGCATCCGGCGATGGACGCGCTGGTACTCACGCCGATTGCCTCGCACACGCTCACCAACCGGCCGATCGTCATCCCGGCGGAGCGCGAGGTGCGCGTGAAATCCACCGGCACCAACGCCGGCAATGTCTATGTGACGTTCGATGGCCAGACCGGATTCGAAATGCAGGAAGGCGACGAGGTCGCCATCTCGCGCGCACCACGGCCTCTGCGCCTGGTCCGCGCGTCGGCGCGCAGCTACTTCGAGGTGTTACGACAGAAGTTGAAGTGGAACGAGAGATAGATAGGAGATTAGGAGTTCAGGCGTTAAAGAAGAATTGGTCTTCTCCTGCTCTCCTCCCCTCCTGTTACTTCTTGAGGCGCTTGTCCCGGAAGTACTGCACCTGCCAGGTAAACACGTTCTTGTTGTGCTCCGCCAGCGTTGACGAGAAGACATGTGTGCCGTCGTTGCGGCTGACGAAATAGAGATAGTTGACCGCGGCAGGTCTCACCACGGCCTCGAGCGAGGCGCGGCCAGGCGCGGCGATCGGGCCCGGCGGCAATCCCGCGTAGCGATAGGTGTTGTAGGGCGAGTCGAACCGCAGGTCTTCCTTCGACAGGTTGCCGTCGTACCGCCCCGCTTTCTGCAACGCATAGATCACGGTGGGATCGGCCTGCATCCCCATCTTGATCTTCATCCGATTGCGATAGACGGCGGCCACCAATGGTCGCTCGTGGCCGGCCGCGGTCTCCTTTTCGACCAGCGACGCGAGCGTCGTGACCTGGCGAACGTTCAGGCCTTCGGCCGCCGCCGCCAATCGCAGGTCTTCACCAAAGGCCGTCTTGAAGCCGGCCACCATCTGGCGCACCACTTCCGCCGCCGGTGTGTGGCGAGGCAGCGCGTAGGTCTCCGGGAACAGGTAGCCCTCGAGATCGCGCGCGGCGGGATCGAGATCGGCAATCAGGGCGGCGTCTTGTGCCGCGGCCGCAAAGTCCGCAGCGGCCCCGAAGCCCCTGGCCTCGAACACCTGCGCCATCTCGGTGATGGTCAGGCCTTCGCGAAACGTGAGCAGCCGCTTGTAGACATCGCCGCGCGCGATCTTGTCGACCACCGCCAGGGGGGTCATCGGCGCGTCAAAGCGGTACTCGCCGGCTTTCAACTCGCGGGCGCGTCCGCTCCATTGCACCGCGAGGCGAAAGGTCCAGGCGTCAGCCACCACGCCCGCGTCGACCAGTCGAGCACCAATGCCGATGGGGCCGGTGCCGGCCGGAATCTCGACGAACGTCTCATCCGCAGTCGCGCCGCGATACGGGGTCTGCACCCGGCCGTAGACCCACCAGGCACCACCGCCGGCCACGGCCGCCAGCACCACCAGCAGAATCGCCATTCGTCCGATCCAGCGCATCATGATCTAGAGGTCGCCGGCGGCGGCGCGAGGCCGGCCATCGAGGTAGTCCTGCAAGATGATCGCCGCGGCGGCGGCATCGAGCTTGGCCTTGCGCTTGCGCCAGTCCTTCTCGTCCAGGGCCAGGCGCGATTCCGCTTCGACACTCGACAGGCGCTCGTCCTGCAGGACCACCGGCACGGTCACCTTCGACTCGAGCGCGCGCGCGAAGGTCTCCACGATGGGCGTCTGTTGATTGGGCGAACCGTCGAGCCGGCGGGGCCACCCGACCACCACCGCCTCCAGCCCATCATCGTCCTGAATCAAGGCCGCGACCTCGGCCACAACCAGGCGAAGTGTCTCGGCATCGGAGGGGGGGCGTTGCAGCAAGCGCCAGGGCGAGGCCAGTGTGGCGGTAGCGTCGCTCAGCGCCAGGCCAATGCGACGCGCGCCGTAGTCGATGCCCAGGACACGCACGCGGCCAGTATAATTCGCAAACGAATGGGTCTAGGGTGCTGGGGTGCTGGGGTGCTGAGGTCCTTGGGTGCGATGGTGCTTGCGACTGGCGTCGTCGCGCTGGCCGCGCAATCGCCCGCCGACGAGGCACGGGCGCGGGCCGCGGCGCGGATCAAGACGCTGCAGATCGAAGCCGATCGCCTGGCCGCGCAGGCGCGCACCGTGTTTGGCGACCTGCGCCGGCTCGAAGTGCAGCGCGAGATTTCCCGACAGCAGTTCGCCCAGGCCCAGGCCGAGGTGGTGCGCGTCACCGCGGCACGCGATCAGGCGGCGGCCCGCTTGAAGACGCTCGAGGCCACGCGCGTGGCGCAGACCCCCGGCATCACCGAGCGGCTGGTTGAGCTCTCCAAGCGCGGACGAGGCGGCTATCTCCAGTTGCTGCTCGCCAGCGACGACATCCGCGATGTCGGCCGCCTCAGCCGCGGCGTGGCCGCCGTGGCCGAGCTCGATCGCGTCAGGCTCGACACCCATCGCCGCACCCTGGCCAGTGAACGCGAGGCGCTGGCGGCGGTCAACCGCGAACGCGAGGCGGTGACCGCGTCGGAAATGGAAGCCCGGCGGGCGCGGACCGCCCTCGACGCCGCGGTCGCGGCCCGCAATCGCCTGATCGACAACCTCGATCAGCAACGCGACCTGGCAGCGCAGTACGTCAGCGAGCTGCAGGCGGCCCAGAGGCAGATCGAACGCACGATCGCCACCGCCGGCCCGGCGGCGGGGGCCGTCCCGCTGCCGATCCGCCCCTTCCGCGGCGACCTGGCCTGGCCGGTGACCGGCCCGCTCGTCTCCGGCTTCGGCCGGGCCCCCGCCGGCCGTTTTGGTACCGCCGTCGTCCGAAACGGTATCGAGGTGGGCGCGGCCGAGGGGACGCCGGCCCGGGCGGTGCACGAAGGCACGGTGGCCTTCGCCGCGCCATTCACGGGTTTCGGCCAGTTGGTGATCGTCGACCACGGCCACGAAGCCTTCACGCTATATGGCCACCTGTCGGAGGTCACGGTGACCACCGGCACCCCCGTGAAGGCCGGCGATGTGGTCGGCCAGGTCGGGCTGGCGCCGGCGGGCGAAGCGGCGCTGTACTTCGAAGTGCGCATCGACGGCCGCCCGGTCGATCCCGTACAATGGCTCAGGAGATCACGATGAAGATTCGCGGCCGGGTTCTCGTGCTGGCGGTGTCGGTGCCAGTGATCGCATTTGCCGTCGTCGGCGGCCTGCTGGGCAACAGCGCGCTGGCTCGCGAAGACAGCTATCAGTATCTCCGCATCTTCGAGGATGTCGTCTCGCTCATCGCCAATAACTATGTCGAGGAGGTCAACCTCGACAAGGTGATGCACGGCGCCATGCACGGCCTGGCCGATGGCCTCGACGCCGACAGCGCCTACCTGGATGTCGCGCAAGTCAAGGTGCTCGACAAGGGTGATGCCGGCGGCTCCGCGCAGACCGGGCTCGAGATCACTCGGCAGTATTACCTCCGCGTGATCGCCGCGCGCGACGGCTCGCCCGCCGCGCGCGCCGGTCTGCTGCCCGGCGACTACATCCGCGCCATCGACGGCCAGTCGACTCGCGACACCACGGTGTACGAGGGGCAGCGCCTGCTGCGCGGCAAGGCCGGCACCAAGGTGCGCCTCACCGTGCTTCGTGGCAACGCCGCCGAGCCGCACGACATCGAGCTGGCGCGCGAAGATCTGGCGGCGGCCGCGGTCAAATCCAGGATGGCGGCTCCGGGTGTCGGCTACCTTCGCATCGCCGAATTCACCAAGACCACGCCTGACCAGATGAAGGCGGAAGTGGCGTCGCTCACCAAGGCCGGCGCGACCCAGGTCGTGGTCGACCTGCGCGGAACCGCGTTCGGCGATACCGATGCCGGACTGGCGGCGGCTCGCCTGTTCGTCAAGACCGGCGTCCTGGCCTACCGCCAGGACCGCGGCAAGGACAAGGAAGCGGTGTCGGCCGCAACTGGCGACGGCGGCATTGCCCTGACGACGGCGGTCTTGACTGACGCCGGGACGTCGGGCGCCGCGGAAGTGTTCGCCGCCGCCCTGGCGGGGAACAAGCGGGCGACGCTGGTCGGCGAACGCACATTTGGACGGGCCGCGCGGCAGAAGCTGGTGCGATTGCCCGACGGCAGCGCCTTGATGCTGACGCACCTCATCTACCTCACGCCGGCGAGTGTGGCGATCCACGAGAAGGGCCTCGTCCCCGACGTGGCGGTTGACCAGCCCGACCTGGAGTTCGGCCAGGCACCGCCGGCCAAGGACGCCATGCTCGACAAGGCGATCGAATCGCTGACGGTCAAAGCCGCGGCCTGATGAACAAGCAGGACCTGATCGGCAAAATCGTCAAGGACACGGGCGCGACCAAAGCCCAGGCCTCGCGCATCGTGGCCGTCTTCCTCTCGACGGTGACCAAGGCGCTGAAGAAGGGCGATGCCGTCACATTTGTCGGCTTCGGCACCTTCAAGACCGCCGTTCGCAAGGCCCGCAAGGGTCGCAATCCCCTCACCGGCGCCGCCCTTCGCATCCCCAAACGAAAGGCTGTGCGCTTCACTGCCGGCAAGGCGCTGAAAAAAGCCGTCAACTGATTGGATGGCACTAAAGTGCCGCCCTTCCGGCGCAGCCTCTGCTATAATTTCCGTTCGGCATTGGTCGAAATTCGCACGAGATAGGCGCGTAGCTCAGTTGGTTAGAGCGCCTCCCTGACACGGAGGAGGTCGATAGTTCGAATCTATTCGCGCCTACCAGCCTTCGCTCACGCTTGAATAAGCGACGTGAGCTTCGGCTGGGCAAGCCAGTGTAAACGGCAAGCCCAAGACCCGGCGAGCGTCGCTTCAAGCAAGCCAGGCGAAGGCTGTCCCGCCGAAGCAGCAAAGCTGCGAAGCTGCGAAGGCGGACAAACATCTCAATGAACCCAGTCACAGTCACCCTTCCCGACGGATCGACGAAACAAGTCGAGTCCGGCGCGCCCGTCAGGGCGGTCGCCGAGGCCATCTCGCCACGCCTGGCCGATGCCGCGCTGGCGGCCTTTGTCGGCGACAAGATGGTCGACCTCACCTTTCCGCTGTCGGCGGATGCCGCCGTCCGCATCGTGACCAACAAGAGCCCCGAGGCGCTGGAACTCTATCGCCATTCGACGGCCCACCTGCTGGCCGCCGCCGTCACGCAGTTGTTCCCCAAGGTGCAGTGCGGCATTGGTCCGCCGATCGACGAGGGCTTCTTCTACGACTTCGTGGTGGAGCGGCCGTTTGTTCAGGAAGACCTCGAAGCGATCGAAGCCAAGATGAAGGACCTGGCGGCGCAGGATCTCGCCTACGAGCGCCAGAGCTGGCCGCGGCAGGAAGCCATCGACTTCTTCACCAGGCGCGGCGAGCCGCTCAAGGTGCAGTTAATCGAGGAGAAGACCGCCGGGCAGTCACACGTCTCGGTCTACACCATCAAGGACAAAGAGACGTTCCTCGACTTCTGCGTCGGGCCTCACGTCCCGTCGACCGGCCGGCTCAAGGCGTTCAAGTTGACCACGACGAGCAATGCCTACTGGAAGGGCGACGCCGCCAACCAGCCAATGCAGCGCGTCTACGGCACGGCGTTCTTCACGCAGAAGGAACTGGACGAACACATCACGCGCCTCGAGGAAGCCAAGAAGCGCGACCACCGCAAGGTGGGCAGGGAACTCGGCCTGTTTGCGTTCCACCCGTGGGCGCCGGGCGCCGGCTTCTGGCTGGGCAAGGGCACCACGCTGTACAACACGCTCGCCGACTACATGCGCGGCCGCCTGTTCCCCGCCGGGTACGACGAAGTCAAGACGCCGATCGTCTACAACAAGCAGTTGTGGGAACTGTCGGGCCATTGGTCGCACTACCGCGAGAACATGTTCCTGGTGAAGTCGGCCGACGGCGACGAAATGGGCCTGAAGGCAATGAATTGCCCCGGGCACTACCTGCTGTACGCGACCGAGAAGCACAGCTACAAGGAACTGCCGATTCGCTTTCACGAGCAGACGCCGTTGCACCGCAACGAGGCGTCGGGAGTGCTCGGTGGGCTCACCCGCGTGCGCCAGTTCTCACAGGACGATGCGCACTGCTTCGTGATGGAGTCGCAGATCGCCAGCGAAGTGGAGGCGCTGTTGAAGCTCATCCAGGGCATCTACGGCGACTTCGGCCTGAGCTACACGGCCAAGCTGTCGACGCGGCCCGAAAAATTCATCGGCGAGATCGCCCTGTGGGATCGCGCCGAGGGCGCGCTCAAAGAAGCGCTCGAGAAGGCCGGCCAGGCCTACACGGTCAACGCCGGTGATGGCGCCTTCTACGGCCCGAAGATCGACTTCGACATCACCGATGCGATTGGCCGCAAGTGGCAGTGCGGCACGATCCAGCTCGATTACGTGGCGCCCGAGCGCTTCGACCTGAAATACACCGGGGCCGACAATTCCGACCATCGGCCGGTGGTCATCCACCGCGCCATTTTCGGCAGCTTTGAGCGGTTCATTGCCATCCTGATCGAGCACTTTGCCGGGGCCTTCCCGCTCTGGCTGGCCCCCCTTCAGGTCATCGTCATGCCCATTGCCGACCGTCATAACCAGTTCGCCGGTGAGGTGGTCGCCCTGCTGCAGGAGGCCGGGCTCAAGGTGCGGTGCGACGACCGGGTGGAAAAGCTCAATTACAAGATTCGCGAGGCCGAGCTCCAAAAAGTGCCCTATATGCTGGTGATTGGCGACCGCGAGGCGGCCGAACGGGCCGTTTCCGTCCGCAGCAAGGCCAAAGGGGACCTGGGCTCCCGTCCTGTCGACCAGTTCCTGACCGACGCGCTTGCCGAGGTTAGGTCTAAAGCGCTATCCTAGTAATCTTTGTCGCTGGAGGAACCTTATCGCCTTCGATAGATCTCGCCCGACCCGTCGTGACGACCGTCTCCGCATCAACGAGCGGATCCGTGTTCGTGAAATTCGCGTAATTGACGACGCGGGGCAGCAGCTGGGCATCATGCCGCCGCCCCAGGCCCTGATTCTTGCCCGACAGAAAGGCCTCGACCTGGTGGAGATCTCCCCCACGGCCGTGCCGCCGGTCTGCCGGATCATGGACTACGGCAAGTATCAGTACCAGGAGCAGAAGCGCGCCCGCGAGGCCAAGCGGCACCAGAAGGTGATTGAGGTCAAGGAAATCAAGTTCCGTCCCAAGGTGGACGAGCATGACTACCAGTTCAAGAAGCACCACATTGAGCGCTTCATTGAAGACGGCGACAAGGTGAAGGCGACGATCTTCTTCCGTGGGCGCGAAATGGCGCACCCGGAGATTGGTCACCGGATCCTGATGCGTCTCATCAAGGACCTCGAAGAGGTGGCAATGGCCGAGACCATGCCGCGTCAGGAAGGCAACCAGATGCACACGATTCTGACGGGCAAGAAGGGCGCCCCGAAGCCCGCGGTGAAGAAGCCGGAAGTGGCCGAGACGGCCGCCAAAGGCGCAGAGTAACGAGCGTTGCCAGGAGGGCAGCACTTTAGTGCTGCCGAAGCAGAAGAGATCATGGCCAAGAAGCTGAAGTTGAAGACGCACCGCGGGGCAGCCAAGCGGTTCAAGAAGACCGGCACGGGCAAGGTGGTGCGCAGTGCGGCGTTCAAGCGCCACATTCTGACCAGCAAGACGACCAAGTCGAAGCGGCATGCGCGCGGTTCGAAGGTGGTGACGCCGGGCGACGCCCGGAAGATCAACCTGATGCTGCCGTATAAGTAGGTCCTGAGGCTTGAGTCCTGAGGCTTGGGGAGTTCAACCCCAGGACTCAAGTCCCAAGACCCAAGACCCGTAGGTTCGGCGCGTCGCGGCAGCGGTTTTGGGGCATTTTCGCTGCGACACAAATGGCTCCCCGTAGAGGGGAGCCCTACAGCGCCTGCCGGGACATATAGTCCTGGCTCAAGTCCGGTAAATTACCGGCCCCCAACTTCGCAGCAGGACAGTCATGCCTCGCGTCAAACGCGGTACCGTACGTCGTCAGAAGCGCAAGAAGCTTTCGAAGATCACCAAGGGCTTCTTCCAGAACAAGAGCAAGCTCTACAAGTTCATGAAAGAGGCCGCCGAGAAGGCGGGCGTCTATGCCTACGTCGGGCGTAAGCGCAAGAAGCGCGATTACCGCGGCCTCTGGATCATCCGCATCAACGCGGCGGCGCGCGAGAACGGCCTCTCCTACAGCGTGTTCATGCGCGGCCTGAAGGCGGCGGGGATCGAACTCGACCGCAAGAGCCTCGCCGAACTCGCGGCCCGTGAACCGGCGGCCTTTACCAAGCTCGTCGACCAGGCCAAAGCCGCGATTCCGGCGTAACGGTGTCAGACACCACGGCAGATATTGCGATCTGCCGTGGCCGCCTGCGCCGGTTCAAGAGCGCCTCAGATCGTAAAATCTGCCGTGGTGTCTGACACCGTATGACCATCGACCCCTCCATCGGCCCAGACAAGGCGCGGGAACTCTTCCGCGCCGAACTGGCCGATGTCCGTACCGATGCGGAGCTGCAGGCGCTGCGCACGCGCTGGGTCGGCCGCAAGGGCAGCTGGGTCTCCGCCTTCATGGAGGCGCTCGCCACCGCGACGCCCGAACAGAAGAAGGCGTTCGGCCGCGGCGCCAATGAACTGAAGAAGGAAGTGGAAGCGGCGATCGCCGAGCGCGAGGCCGCGCTGGCGGCGACCCGCCGTCCGGCCGACGCCGTGGACATCACGCTCCCCGGCCGGCCGCCCCGCCTGGGCCACCGCCACCCGCTCAGCCTGATTCGCGACGAAGTCGGCGCCATCTTCACGCGCCTGGGCTACCAGGTGCTCGAGGGCCCCGAGATCGAGGACGACTACCACAACTTCGAAGCGCTCAACATGCCGGAGGAACATCCGGCGCGCGACATGCAGGACACGTTCTACCTGCAGACGCCGTTGATGCCGGCTGCGCACGCAGCGACGGCTGAAGCCATCGCTCTGCGAACGCCTGCGCTTCGACCTCCACAACCCCTCACGTTGCTGCGCACGCACACCAGTGCCATGCAGATCCGGCACATGGAGATGAACGCGCCGCCCGTGCGGCTGGTGGCGATCGGTCCCGTGTACCGCAAGGACGCGCTCGACCTCACGCACACCCCGATGTTCCACCAGGTCGAAGGCCTGGTCGTCGGCAAGGGCGTCACGCTCGCCGACCTCAAGGGCACGCTCGCCGCCATGGCCGAAGCGCTGTTTGGTCCGGGCACGGGCGTTCGGTTCCGTCCGAGCTTCTTCCCCTACACGGAGCCGAGCGCCGAAGTCGACATTCAGTGCATCAAGTGCAAGGGCGCCGGCTGCGCCATGTGCAAGCGCACCGGCTGGATCGAGATTCTGGGCAGCGGCATGGTGCACCCGGCCGTGTTCGAGGCGGTGGGCTACGACCCCAACGAGGTCACCGGCTTTGCCTTCGGCATGGGCGTCGAGCGCGTTGCCCTGCTCAAGTGGGGCGTCGAAGACATCCGCCTGTTCTATGAGAACGACCTGCGCTTCCTGGAGCAGTTCGGGCTATGAAGGTCCTGCTCTCCTGGATTCGCGAGTTCGTGGACGTGCCCGAGTCGCCCGAGGACATCGGCAAGCTGCTGTCGGTGCGCGGCCTCGCGCTCGAAGGACTCGAGCCGCATGGGGACGACGTGGTGATGGACTTTGACGTCACGGCGAACCGGCCTGACTGCCTGTCGATGATCGGCATCGCGCGCGAGATCGCGACGGCGTACAACCGGCCCCTTCGTTCGGAGGGCGATGGCTTCAGCCATCGCCACACCGCAGCGACGGCCAAAGCCGTCGCTCTCCGAACGTCCACGGACGGTCTTCCCATCACGATCGAAGCGCCGGATCTGTGCCCGCGGTACGCCGGCGCCGTGGCCGACGTGACCGTGGGCCCGTCGCCGCAATGGCTGCAAGATCGCCTCACGGCCTGCGGCATCCGCTCGATCAGCAACGTCGTCGACATCACCAACTACGTGCTGCTGGAACTGGGCCAGCCGATGCACGCGTTCGACCTGGCCAAGCTGGGTGGCGGCGCCATCGTCGTGCGTCGCGCCAAGCCGGGCGAATCGATCAAGACGCTGGACGGCAAACTGCGATCACTCTCGCCGGGCATGCTGGTGATTGCTGACGCCGCCCGCGCCCAGGCCATCGGCGGCGTGATGGGCGGTGCCGACTCGGAAGTGACGGCGGCAACCACGCGGATCGTCTTCGAAGCGGCATATTTCAATCCGTCGTCGGTCAGGGCGACCAGCAAGGCCCTGGGCCTGAAGACCGATGCCTCGACGCGCTTCGAGCGCGGCATGGACCTTACGGCGCCGGCGCGCGCCATGGCCCGCGCCTGCGCGCTGCTGGAACAGATCGGCGCCGGCAAGGCAACGGGCACCATCGTTGACGTCTTCCCGCAACCGCCCACGCCGCGGCCGGTCGGACTGGAGCGGGCGAGTATCAGCGGCCTGCTGGGCATGGAGGTGCCCGATGCCGGCGTGGAGCGCATTCTCAGGTCGCTTGGGTTTGACGTGAAGTCCGCCTCCGCCAAGGCTACGGCGGGACACGCCGGCTGGAGCATCACAGCGCCGGCGTGGCGGGTTGACATCAAGCGGCCGGTGGATCTGATCGAGGAAGTCGGACGCCATCACGGCTTCGAGCACTTGCCGTCCACGTTTCCCGGTGTCCAGCAGGCGCCCGCCGCCTCGGACCCGCGCATCGTCCGCGACCGCCGCGTCCGCACGGCGTTACTGGGCATGGGTTTTTCCGAGGCCATCACCTTCGCCTTCATCGAGGCCACGGCAGCGGAGCCGTTCCTGGCCGGACTCGATCCGATCGCGCTGGCCAACCCGCTCTCGGAAAAGTTCGCCGTCATGCGGCCCAGCCTGCTGCCGGGCCTGATCGATGCGGTCAGCCACAACCGTCGCCACGGCCGGCGCGACGTGCAACTGCTGGAAATTGGCACCCGTTTCTCGCCGCGCGGCGAAACCCGCGGCGCCGCCTTCGCCTGGACCGGGCTGGCGACGGCCGACCACTGGAGCGGCGCGCGCCGCGAGGTGGACTTCTTTGACCTCAAGGGTGTGATCGAACAACTCGCGGCCGTAAGCCTGGTCGCGGTGACCTTTGCCGACGCCGACCAAGCCTACCTGGTCAAGGGGCGCTCGGCGAAGATCGCAGTCGGCGGCACCACGGTGGGTGTCTTCGGCCTGCTCGACGGGGCGGTCGCCGCTCGGCGAGACCTGCCGCCGGGCGACGCGGTCTACATCGCTGAGATCAACCTCGACGCGCTCACTGCCGCCGCCTCACTCGAGACTCTCAGGGCGGCGCCGCTGCCGCGCTACCCCTGGGTCGTGCGCGACATCTCGATCCTGGTGGACGATACCTTGTCTGCCGGGGCGGTTCGTGGCACCATTCGTTCGGCTGCGCCTGGGTTTCTGATCGATGTTCGCGAGTTCGATCGTTACCAGGGCAAGGGCATTCCCGACGGCAAGGTCAGCTTGTCGTTCCGCCTGACCTTCCAGTCGTTTGAGCGCACGCTCACCGACGAGGAGGTGCAGGCGGGCATGCAGCACATCATCGACGCGCTGACGCGCGACTTACAGGCAATGCAGAGGTAACGGATGGCGACCAAGACGACGACCCCGGGGCTGGAATCGATCGACCGGCTCGAAGAGAAGATCAAGCTGCTCGTGAACACGATCGTCCGTATCAAGGGCGAGCAGACCCGGGTGACCGATGACAACGCCAGGCTGAAGGGCGAAGTCGAGGCCCTGAAGGCGCGGATTGCCTCCGCTGAGAGCGCCGGCGCCGAGGTCACGACCCTGCGCGAGGAACGCGACCTGATCAAGAGCCGCGTCACCGAAATGCTGCAGCAGTTGGACGGCCTCAACCTCTGAGCATGGCGGACTCACCGGTCGTTCACGTGGAAGTCTACGGGCAGAAATACCCGATTCGGACCAACCTCGACCCCCGCTATGTCGAGCAATTGGCGACCTTTGTCGAGTCGCGCATGGAACTGGCGGCCAAGACCTCGCCCTCGAGCGATGCAGTTGGCCTGGCCGTCCTGGCGGCCCTCAACATCACGGATGAGTTCTTTCGGACCCGGTCGTCGCTGACCGACAACTCCGGCACCCTCACGGCGCGGGCGGAGGCGCTGGAAAAGATGGTGGATCAGGCGCTCGCCCTTGCCGAGTAATAGTTCTTGCCTTTTCGTTTCTCTGCGCGTTTTCGCTCCCACCTGCTTTCGCCGTATTTTCGCCAACTTGCTTGACCCCGGCCGCCGGGAAGCCTAAGATCGAAACTCCTGCTTTGCCCGTGATGGTTCGGGGGCTTGTCTGAGCCGATGTTTTTAACCAAGCGAGTTGCGAAGCCATGTGGTGTGCATGCCTCCGCGGAGAGGAAGCCTAAAACGTGGTTACTACAGCGACTCCACCTGCTAAGCAGGTTCAGCAATCCTCCCCACACGGCAAAGCGGGTTTTCGATGTACCAGCAGGGGCCTCCGTTGTCGGCCCCTCTGGAGCGTGAAGCGTAGCCTGGTCCCGGATCAGCTTTGACCGTTTCAGACCTGGGCGAGCACGCCCTTCTAGCACGTCTGCTGGCGCGGCTTCCCCGCCCATCGGCCCAAGTGCTGGTCGGGCCGGGTGACGACGCGGCGGTGCTGGCGCCGGTCAGGAACGAACGCCTGGTGGTGACCACCGACGCCGTCGTCGAAGGGGTGCATTTTTCCCGGGCGTCCTTCGCGCCGGCCGACATTGGCCACAAGGCGCTGGCGGTCAACCTGAGCGATCTGGCCGCCATGGCGGCCACGCCCCAATGGGCGTTACTGTCGCTGCAACTGCCGGCCGATTGGCCAGTGGCCGCAGTCGAAGAAATCGTGGACGGCGTGACCGCTCTGGCGGTCCGGTTTGGCGTGTCGGTGGTCGGCGGCAACATCACGCGAACCCCTGGCCCCCTGGCGGTGGATATCACCCTGGGCGGAACGGTGGCATCGCGGCGATGGCTGACCCGAAGCGGCGCCGTCGCGGGCGACGAGATCTGGGTGAGCGGCACCCTGGGCGGCGCGAAGGCAGGCCTGGAAATGATGACGGCTCCCGGCTCCCCGAGCCCGGATCCCGTCTGTGCAGCGAGGCAGCGAAGACCCGAGCCGCGGGTCAGGCTCGGCGTGGCCATGGGCCGGGCGCGGGCGGCACGGGCGGCGATGGATTTGAGCGATGGCCTGGCCGATGCGGTGCGGCAAGTGGCCCAGGCCAGCGGATGCGGCGCCCGGCTTGATGCCTCGGCGCTGCCGATTGAGCCGGACGCGCAGTCGTGGTGGCAGGCACAGGGTGTGGATCCGGTGACCGCCGCGATCGTGGGCGGCGAGGATTACGAGTTGCTGTTTGCCGTGCCCAAGCGAGGCGGCGGGCGGCTGCGAAACGCCCGGCGGCACGTGGCCGACCCGGCGCTCACGCGAATCGGGGTTTTCGTCAAGGACCCTGGCGTGCTGGTGGTGGATCGGGGCGGTCGTGAAGACGCCCTGCCGGCGGGATACGAACATTTTGAGAATCGCTGAATCGAACTGGCGCAAGGCAATCGCGACCATTGGGGTCGTGGCGGCCTTCGTGTCTCTCTACCAGACCACGACGCGCGACTCGCGGACCTCGGCCGACGAGTCCTCCCTGGTCGAAGCGACCGTGCTGCCGCAGGCCGGATCGCGCCTGCAGTTCACCGCCACGGCGTACTGCAAGGGTGAAACGACCGCCTCTGGCGTCGGCGTGCGAACCGGCGTGGCCGCGGCTGACCCGGCCCTGCTCCCGGTCGGAAGCGTGGTGCGGCTGGAAACGCCCAATCCACGTTACAGCGGCGTCTGGACAGTGATGGATACCGGACCGGCCGTTCGCGGCCGCACGGTCGACTTGTATCTGTGGAGCTGCAAGGAAGCGCTGGTGTTTGGCCGCCGCCCCATTCATCTGACGGTGCTTCGGCTCGGCTGGAATCCGCAGAACAGCATTCCCGGGATGGTGGATTCGCTGTTCCGCAAGCGCGAGGCCGATTCGAAGCATCCGGCGGCCCCTGTGACCGCGCCCGCCCCCTCTACGTCGACGACGACCGTGCCGTCGACTGACGGCCTCGGACAGCACTAGCCCGGATTCGGTCTTCGGGACTCGCCAACGTCGGGCATATGCCCGATTAAATTACAATCTCTGACGCGCCGTGCCAGCGGCCATGCTGATATTATCCGTCCCCTATGCATGCTTTGTATGTATTGCTGCCCTCGCTGTGCGTGCTGGCCATCGCGTACCGGTACTACAGCGCGTTTCTCGCTACCAAGATTTGGATGCTGGATGACGCCCGCAAGACCCCAGCCCATACCAAGTTTGATGGCGCCAACTACTACCCCACCACGCGGTGGGTCATGTTCGGCCATCATTTCGCCGCCATCACTGGCGCCGGCCCGCTGGTCGGTCCCATGCTGGCCGCGCAGTTCGGCTACGCGCCGGGCTTCATCTGGCTGGTCGCCGGCGTCTGCTTAGCCGGCGCCGTGCACGACTCGATCGTGCTCTGGGCCTCGGTCCGTCGCGGCGGCCGCTCGCTGCCCGACATCGTCAAGCAGGAGATCAGCCCGTTCACCGGGTTCATCGCGTCGATCGCGATTCTGTTCATTCTCGTGATTGCGATCGCCGGCCTCGGCATCACGTTCGTCAATGCCCTGGCCGACAGCCCCTGGGGCGTCTTCACCATCGCCATGACCATCCCGCTCGGCATCTTCATGGGGATGTGGATGTATGTGTGGCGCAAGGGCAAGATTCAGGAAGCCACGATCATCGGCGTGATCGGCCTGTTGCTGGCGGTGGCGGGCGGCGAACCGCTGAACCACCCGGACTCGTGGCTGGGCAGCTTCTTCCGGCTGTCGCGCGACGAGATTGTCATCGCGCTCTGCATCTACGGCTTTGCCGCATCGATGCTGCCGGTGTGGATCCTGCTGTCGCCACGCGGCTACCTGAGCTCCTTCACGAAGATCGGCACCATCGTCCTGCTGGCCATTGGCGTGATTATCGTCAACCCGGTGCTGCAGATGCCGGCGCTGACCGAGTTCATCAACGGCGGCGGACCGATTATTCCCGGCCCGATGTTCCCGTTCTGCTTCATCACCATCGCCTGTGGCGCCATCTCGGGCTTCCATGCGCTGATTAGCTCGGGCACGACCTCGAAGATGATCGACAAGGAGTCGGACATCCGCCCGGTCGGCTACGGCGCGATGCTGGTGGAAGGCGTGGTCGGCATCATGGCCCTGATTGCGGCTTCGTCCATGGCCCCCGGCGATTACTTCGCCATCAACACCTCGCCCGAGACGTTTGCCGCCATGACCTTCCAGGGCGCGCACCTGGCGCCGGTGCACCTGGCGGAAATCGAGGCGGCGGTCGGCGAAGTCGTCACCGGCCGCACCGGCGGCGCGGTCTCGCTCGCCGTCGGCATGGCGCAGATCTTCTCGCGGCTCCCCGGCATGTCGGGGCTGCTCGCCTACTGGTATCACTTCGCGATCATGTTCGAGGCGCTGTTCATTCTGACCACGATCGACTCGGGCACGCGGGTCGGCCGCTTCCTGCTGCAGGAGTTCATGGGCCGCGCCTACAAGCCGTTTGCCCAGCCCAACAACCTGGTGGGCGGCAGCATTGCGACGGCGCTACTGGTGTCGGCGTGGGGCTACTTCATCTTCACGGGACAGATCAGTACCATCTGGCCGATGTTCGGCGTCGCCAATCAGTTGCTGGGCATGGTTGCGCTGGCGGTCGGCACCAGCATCCTGATCAATATGGGCAACGCCAAGTACATCTGGGTGACGTTGATGCCGCTGGCCTTCCTCGGCACCAACACGCTCTACGGCGGGTTCCTCAACGTCCGCGACAACTATTACCCGCTGGCCGTTGGACTCAACCCCGCGCGCAACACCGAGGGCTGGATTCTCACCATCTGCACGACCGTAATGATGGTGCTGGCGGTGATCGTGCTCGGGGCGGCCATCCAGAAGTGGGCGGGCGTGCTGAGCGGCGGGCCGGTACCCGAGACCGCCGAACAAAAGGGATAGACCGAAGGAATCAGGGGTGGGGCGCTGACGGCGGCGCCCCAACCTGCTATCATCGGTAGCGTCTGCTCTCCCAAGCGGATGCTTGTCGTCCTCCCCCAGGGCGAGCCCGTCTCGGCGGGAACTGTAGTTACACGTCCATGCACCACTTCCGGATTGGGATCGCCATGCGAATGTCTGTCTGCCGTGCGTTTATCGTGATGGGCCTGGGAATGCTCGGACTGTGTGGAGCGGCGGCTGACGCCGCCGCCCAGTACCGTCCGCCGTCCTCCGCCGTCGTCGGGGAGAATTACCACATCGAGGCCTCGTACGGGTGGTGGGATGCTCAGCCCTCGCTGATCGTCAACTCCGAGTCGCTGGCCATCCTCGGCACCGACGTCGACCTGATCGCGGACCTGGGCATCATGAAGAAGCGGCTGGGCAAGCTCGACCTGGTCCTGCGGCCGGCCAAGAAGCATCGGTTCCGCTTCCAGCGCCTGCCGATTCATTACGAGGCCGACGACACCGTGAAGCGCTCGTTCATCTTCAACGGACAGAGCTTCAACGTCGGCCTGCCGGTGCAGACGACGGCCAACTTCGACACCTACCGGATTGGCTACGAGTACGACTTCCTGTATTTCGCGAAGGGCTTCGTCGGCGCGATGCTCGACGTCAAGTACACCAACGTGAACGTCGAGCTGCGCAGCCCGATCGGGTCGGAGTTCACCAAGGCGTTCGCGCCGATTCCCACGCTGGGCTTCATTGCCCGCGGCTACCCGATTCCGAGCCTGGCGCTGACCAGCGAAGTGTCCTTCTTCCGCGTGCCCGACAGCCTGGCCGAGCAGTTGAAGGGCGACGGCAGCTATACCGACTTCGACGTCAACGCGACCTACAACTTCAACCGCTACATCGGCGCGCAGATGGGCTATCGGCGGGTGAACATTTTCTACGACGTCGACCTCGACAGCGGAACCTTGAAGTTCACCGGGCTCTACTTCGGCGGCGTCCTCCGCTACTAGGGCGCGCGCTACGGAATATCGACCCACACGCCGAGGTGCCGGTAGTCTCCGTTACCGGTCTCGTGCTGGGCGGGCAGGAACATCGATCGGGTCGCGATGGTCACCACCTGATCGCGCGACGCGGCAGCGGGTAACGTCAGCGTCTGATGTTGCTGCGGCCCGAGAGTCAGCAGGCGGCTCCAGCCCTCGCCGGTGACCTGGACGGTGGTGTCAACCGGCCCGGACCGCAAGCGCAGCGTCAGGGCGGCGGCCGGCCCGTCATCGGCGTCGAACACGACGGACGTGGTCGCACCGCCAACCGTCCAGAAGCCGGCCGGCTCGACGTAAGCGCGGTCGTCCAGGAAGAACGCCCGCAGTTGGCCGAAGCGAGCGGTACGGACCGCGGGCGGCAGGTCCGGCCGGGCTCGCTGGTCAAATCCGCGCACCTGCAGGCTCACCTTCCTGATTCCCGACAACGCGGCGGCATCACCCACCAAGGCCATCCGGCGAACGGCGACCGGCAGCCGCAGGCGCAGTGGTTGCTGATCAGTACCCGCCTCGCCGAGGCGCCAGCGTTCGAGTGGCAGGTCGGTGTCGCCCACCCGCACCTGGATTTCACCGGCCGGCCCGGCCTCGCGCTCGAGCACAACCTCGTACTCAGCCGCGCCAATGCGCGGTGCGGCATAGGCCGCCGCGATGCCGGTCTGGGGCGACGGCTGGCGTAGCGCCGGCACGTCGAGCCGACGCACGAGCTGGCTCGGCGTCGCGCGGTACGGCGGTCGCCACTGCAGTCCGAGCGGCTGCCAGTCGCGAGACCAGTCGGCCACGAATGCGAACTGCGATTTCGCCGGCGCGAGCGCGTCGCTGCCAGTCAACGCCCAGGTCGCCGAGGCGGCGCTCATCACGACCGCGGCCGCCGCCAGCGACGTGGTCGTGAACAGGGCGCCCGGCCCCTGGCTCCGCCATCGTCCAGTCAGTGCCACGACCACGCCGGCCATCGCGGCGCACCCGGTCCACGCTGCGGCGCTCTGCCACGGGTGCTCGCCCCGTAGACTCGGCAGCGCAACCGGCAAGGCGACACTACGGGCCAACCAGTCGAGCCACGGATCGGCGCCAAAGGTCTCGGCGTAGGCCATCGCCCCGCGGTCGACCGTCACTCGGCTCACAAGCATCGCGGCGCTGAGGACGAGCAGCAGCAACGAAGCCGAGCGCATCGCTGGTCCGCCACGCGACCAGGCCCAGGCCAGCGGCACGATGCCAAGCGGCAACGCCGCGATCAGAAAACGCGCGGGTCCGCCAAATCCACCCCACCACATGTCATACGCGGTCACCGCGGCCAGGTATGGCACGGCGATGGCAATCAGCTCGATCGCGAGCCGGCGGTGCCCGCCAGACACCACCAGACCGGCGAGGGCGATGACCAGGACCGGCGCCGCCGGCCACAGGCCGTACTGCTGATCGAGTAACACGCCCAGCAAGCCCTGCGAGATGTTGCCCAAGTGCATGCTGATCACCTGGCCGTACGGCGCCGATGGATTGACGGTGCCCCAGATGGTCCAGAAGAAGGCGAACCAGGCCGCGGCGAGCACGACCGGTGCCGCAAGAAACGTGGCCGCGCGACTGAACCGATCCGGCGACCGCTCCATCACGAGCCGCAACGCGATGACGGCGCCAAGCGCCCCAGCCAGGATCGCAAATCTCGTGTGGAGCCATGGCAGGCAGCCCAGGGCCAACCCGGCCAGCGCCAACCAGTGGCGCCGCGGGCGCGCGCCGGTTTCGAGCCCCACAAGCAACCACAGGCCGGCGACGACGCAGGCGGCGCCGGGGCCGTCTGGAAACACGGTGAACGCGTGCAGGAAGAACGGTGCGGTCAGGAAAATCGCCACGGTCGCAAACCACGCGGCGCCCGCACTGGCGGTGAGCAGCCAGGCGACACGCCAGCCGGCACCGGCCGCGCCGGCCGCCAACAGCGCGAGCATCGTGCTGGCGCCGCTGTAGCCGGCCAGCGCGAACCCCGGGCTGACGAAGGCCGCCACGCCAGGGGCGTGCACGGAGTACATCTGGCCATTAAGTCCGCGCGCCACGTAGTGCGGCGCCAACTGGTTGCCATAGAACGGCACGTAGTCGGCTTGTTCGTGATTGTTCTGAATCTGGAGATCGCCGTCCCGAAGCAGGCTCTCTGTGATGATCAAGTAGTGGGGTTCGTCGCCATTTGGCAGCCGGTCGCTCAGCAGCCTGGCACCCGCGAGATAGGCTAGTGCGGCGACCATCACGGCAAGCCAGGGCGCCAGGCGCGGCTCGCTCACCACCCGCGAGGCCGGCGTTTGGGACCAGGCGCCCCGAAGCATGCCGACCACCACCACGGTCCAGACCAACCCCTCAACCGGGCCTTGCCAGATCAGGAATGCCGGCGGAATCGAGCCCGGCACGAACGGCAGCCACACCAGCAGTGAGATCAGCAGCGGCCAGGCGCGAGCGCGGGTCAACCGCAACCACCAGGCGGCCGCCACGCCGGCCAGCATCAGGATTGCCAACACCCATAGCGGCGGCAGCGCCACGATGCGAAAGCGCGAATCGACCTGGGTGACGGCGAGAGTGCCGAGCGAGAACCACACCGACGCCCCCGCCAGGGCGGCGACCATCAGCGGAACCCCGGCAGCCATCCGCGAATCCTACCCGGGTTTTTGCGCCAGACACATCAGCGAACCGCCGATGGGCATATTGACGGCGCGCAGGGCCAGCGCCTCGAGCGAGACCAGTGCGGTGAGCGCTGCGTTGATCGGGGCGGCCGGCACCGTGATCTCTCCTTCGCCGGCTGGCACCTCGCCGTCACCGGCCGTGAAGCGGTGCCACATCCTGACCGGCAGCATGATTGGCAGCAGGCTGGCGTGGTCAAAGGTGAGCCGCTCGATGCGAAAGCCGCCGCGCTCGACAATCATGCGCAGGCGCGCCGGCGTGTAGCGGCGGACCTCTTCCGAGAGCACGGAATGCCGGCCGTGGAGGATCTCAAGCGCGGACACGTGCAGCAATAGCCAGCCGCCTGGCTTGAGCACGCGCGCCATCTCGGCGATCGCCTCCCGCTCAACCGGATCGGGCAGGCACTGAAACACGTCGAAGGAGGTCACCAGGTCGAACGTGGCCGTCGTGAAGGGAATCTGCGCGATGCTGGCTTGTGCCACGCGATGGCCGTGCGCGTGGGCGAACGCGGGGCCGATCCCGGTGAGGTCGAAGCCGGCCGCCCGTCCGAAGGGCCGCAGCATCTCGAGGTTGGTTCCTGTCCCGCAACCGCAATCAAGGATCAGCGGCGATGTGGTTCCACGCGTGGCGCGCGCCAGGGCCGGCCGCATGTACTGCCGGAAGCCGCGGAACCAGAAGTGCGATTGCTCCGCGCGATAGGTGAGCTCGAGTAAGCGATCCACAGGGAAAAGTAGGCGGTGACGCCATGCTACCATAGCGAACTCATGCGCCTGCGTGGAGCGTCTGAGGCGGCAGCGGTGTGGTGCGCCGCCATCCTGCTGGCGTGCGTTTTCACCTACCCGTACGTGTTCCAGTTCGGCAATGCCGGCCGGCTCGACACCAACGATGGCCGCTGGAGCATCTGGGTCGTCACCTGGGTGGCCCACGCCCTCACCTCGAACCCGTTGGCGGTGTTCGACGCCAACATCTTCTACCCGCATCGCGACGCGCTGGCCTTCTCGGAGGGCAACCTCGTGGGCGGCGCCATGGGCGTGCCGGCCTGGTTACTGACCGGCAATGCCTACGCGACCCACAACTTCGTCTTCATCCTGTCGTTCGTCGTGTCGCTGGTGGCCACCTTCTACCTGGTGCGGCACCTGACCGGCAATTGGCGCGCGGCCGCAGTGGCGGCCGTATTGTTCGCGTTCTGCCCGTTCGCGTTCGCCCGGCAGGCGCACAGCCAGTTGCTGCTGGTCGGCTTCCTGCCATGGTCGCTGCTCGCCTTTCATCGCTTCGTCGATCGCGTGTCGGTGGCGCGTGCCGTCGAGTTGGGCGTGGTGCTGTGGCTGACCGGCCTGGCCTGCGCGTACTACGGGCTGTTCGCCGGCGGCATGGTTGCCTACGGTGCGGTACTCCTGGCGGTAACGCGTGGGCGGTGGCGCGACATCTCCTACTGGGCCTGGCTGGGGTTGGCGGCCGCCGTCTGCATCGGGCTGACCCTGCCTTTGTTCCTGCCGTATGCCCGAATGCAGGATGCCACCGGCTTCACCCGCACGCTTGACGACGCGCGCATCTACTCCGCCAATCTCGGCGCCTGGCTGGCGTCCTCGTCGTGGAGCCATCGCTGGCTGGTGCCGTACCTGCAACAGCCCTACATGGAGGACTTCAGCGAGGTGCTGTTCCCGGGCGTGCTGGCGGTGACGCTGGGGCTGTGGGGGGCGTGGCTCGGCGTGCGCGGCGGCCGCGACGGCGGCACGGGCGGCAGAGGCGGCACTGAAGTGCCGCCCTCCGGGCACCATCTCGGGCCGCCCTCCGGGAACCAATACGGGCCGGCCTCCGGACGGACCATGCCGCGTGACATCGCGTGGCTCTACCTGTCGATTGCGATCATCGCCTTCTGGACCACGTTTGGTCCCAAGGCCGGCCTCTACACGCTGCTCTACGACACCGTGCCGGTGTTCTCGTTCCTGCGCGCGCCGTCGCGCACGGGCATCGTGGTGACGCTGTGCCTGGTGATCCTCGCCGCGCCCGCCCTGGTCAAGCTAATGAGCGGACGAGGTGGCCGGCTCGCGTTTGGTGTGCTGCTCGTCCTGGCGACTGCTGACCAGTATCGCGCGCCGCTCAGGATGCGGGAAGCGCCGCCGCTGCCCCATGCCTATCAGACGCTGGCGCAGCTGCCGCGCGGGCCGGTGATCGAACTCCCCTACTGGTCGGAGCGCCCGGACTATCCCCGCCACGCCGAGTACATGTTGTCGTCAACGGCGCACTGGCAGCCGCTCATCAACGGCTACAGCGACCACATTCCGCAGGATTTCCGCGACACCGCGGCGCCCCTCAGTACGTTCCCGAGCCGCGAGTCATTCAGCATCCTCGAACGCCTGGGTGCGCGGTATGCTGTGTTTCACCTCAACCTGACGAGCGCGGGCGCGCGGCAGGCGCTGGTCGAGCGCATCGAGGTGGACTACCGGGAGTACCTGCGCCCGATCGAAAAGGACGGCGAAGTCTGGCTCTTCGAAATCGTTGGCTGGCCCCGTTAGTCTTCTTTGCCGCCCTCGCGGTGCTGCACTCGTGGCCGCTGGCGAGCGACGTGTCACACCTGTCGCGCTTCGACAACGACGATGCCGAACTGAATACGTGGGCGATCGCCTGGGTGGCCCACATCCTGCCGCGGGCGCCGCTGCAACTGTTCGAAGCGCCAATCTTTTATCCTGACGCCCACACGCTGGCCTACTCCGAGCACCTGCTCGTACCGGCGCTGCTCGGGGCGCCTCTGTTGTGGATGGGAGTCTCGCCGCCGGCGGTTCACAACGTCCTGATCATTCTTGGCCTGGCTCTGTCGGGATGGGCGATGTGCCTGGTGATGCAACGCTGGACCGGCAGCACCGCCGCCGGCGTGATCGCCGGCCTGCTGTATGCCTTCAACGCGCATGTCCTCACCAGGTTCCCGCACCTGCAGGCGCAGCATGTCGAGTTTTTTCCCTTGCTGCTCTATGCGCTCGACCGGGTCCTGGCGCCCGGCAGGCGGCGCGATGCGGCCTGGCTGGCGGGGGCATTCGTGCTCCAGGCGCTCTGCTCGAACTATCTGCTGGTCTTCATCACGTTTGCCGCGGTCGTGGCCGCGGCGGTGAGACCGGCGGATTGGTGGGGCGCCGGACGCCGCGAGGTCCAACTGGGCTTGTTGATGGCGGCCGCCATCGCCGCGGTCGTGCTGGCGCCATTCCTGTGGCCGTACTACGTGCTCAGCCGCGACCAGGGCATGGTCCGCTCGATCGAGGAAGTGGCCGCCTACTCCGCCGGCTGGCGTGACTACCTGGTGACGGCCGGGCGCCTGCACTACGCGTGGTGGAGCCACAACTTCTACGAATCGCGCACGGCGCTGTTTCCCGGCGTCGCCGCCATCACGTTGGCCGGCGGTGCGCTCGTCTCCGGCACGGCGTTTCGTGATCCTCGCGCGCGGATGGCGCTGGCGATCGGCGCGCTCGGTGTCGCGTTGTCATTTGGGCCGGGCCTGCCTGGATATACGTGGCTGCACCAGCACCTGCCGCTGCTGTCGGGCATTCGCAACGCCGCGCGCTGGGGTTGGCTGGGGCTGGCGTCGGTCTCGATGTTGGCGGGCTACGGCGTCGCTGGCCTCGAGCGCGTGTGGTTCCGCTCCACCGCCGTCGCCGATCGGCCGCGCCGCTCGCGCACCTGGCTGGCGGTGTGCCTCGTCCTCGGGCTCATGGCCACCGCCGAAGCCATCCGCACGCCGGTCGGCTTCACGCCGTTCACGCGGATCGCGCCGATCTACGACCGCCTGGCAGCCGAACCGGACGTCGTCCTGGCCGAGTTTCCGTTCTACTCCGGAAATACGTTCAATCAGAACGGCCGCTACGTTCTCAACAACACGCGGTCGTTCCGGCCCCTCGTCAACGGCTACAGCGGGTTTCAGTCATCGGCCTACCGGCAACGCGCGCGGACACTGGGGAGTTTTCCGAGCGCCGAGGCGATGGCCGAGCTCAAGGCGATCGGCGTGACCCACGCCGTGGTGCACGTCGACGACATGGTGAAATGGGCGGGTCGTGACGGGCTGGCGCGCATCGAACAGGTGGCTGACCTGGAACTGGTGACCGAAGAGGATGGGATCCGGCTGTACCGGGTTCGCTAGGTGGCCAACCGCTCCAGGCGCCGATCGGCCTCCATCAGGGTCTCGGTGCGCTTCGAGAAACAGAACCGCACGGTCTTCGGCGCCGATGCGGGATCGAAGTAGAAGCTGCTCCCGGGCACGGTGGCCACGCCGACGTCCTTGACGAGATACTGCGCAAACTCGGTGTCGGTCGCAAACCCGAACTTCTCGACATCAGCAATCACGTAGTAGGCCCCACCGGGCCGATAAGCAGTGAACCCGTGGCGATCGAGGATGTCCAACATCAAGTCGCGCTTGGCCTGGTAGTCGGCCGCCAACGCCGTATAGGACTCGGGCGGCATCGACAACGCCACCACGCCGGCGTCCATGAACGGCGTGGGCGCCGCCACGGTCATGAAGTCGTGGATCTTCCGGATGCCGCCGGTCAGCGCCCTCGGCGAGATGGCCCAGCCGATCCGCCATCCGGTAACGCTGTAGGTCTTCGACAGCCCTCCGGTGATCACCGTCCGCTCCGCCATTCCCGGCAGTGAGGCGATCGACACATGCGGCCGGCCGTCGAACACGATGCGATCGTAGATTTCGTCAGAAATGGCCAGCACGTCCCACTGCAGACAGAGGCTGGCAATCACCTCCAGCTCGGCGCGCGTGAACACCTTGCCGGTGGGGTTGTTGGGGGAATTAATGACGATGGCGCGAGTTCGGTTTGAGAAGGCGCGCTTCAGTTCGTCGGGATCAAAGGTCCAGTCCGGCGCCCGCAGCCGCACGAATTTCGGCTCCGCCCCGGCCATCACCGCGTCGGGACCGTAGTTCTCGTAGAACGGCTCGAACACGATGACTTCATCGCCCGGGTCGATGCTGCTCATCATCACCGCCATCATCGCCTCGGTCGAGCCGCAGCACACCGTGACCTGCTCATCGGCATCAATCGCCATGCCGTGGCGGGCGGCAAAATCGCCGGCAATGGCTTCGCGGAGCGCCTTGGTGCCGTACGGCGGCGCATACTGGTTGTGCTCGTCGCGAATCGCGGCGCAGGCCGCGTCCTTCACCGCCGCCGGGGCATCGAAGTCGGGAAAGCCTTGCGACAGGTTGACGGCATTGTGGAGCCGCGCCAGGCGGGTCATCTCGCCAAACACCGAGTCTGCAAATGAAGTGACCCGCTTTGCGCTGCGTACTCTGGACATTGGCAAAATCATATCAGGGCCACAGATGACGCAGATGACGCAGAGCAAATATTCTCACAACGCCAAGGCCCTCATCGAAGGCCGTGGCCTTTCGAGAGTATGTCTCTGCGTCCTCGGTGTCCTCTGTGGCTAATTCTTGCCGTAGAGAAAGCGGTAGTCCTCGGCTGTACCGAGAATGCGCTTCACGTAGTTCTGGGTCTCGGGGAACGGGATGTCGTCGATGAACTCGTCTTGCGGCAGGCCGGGCCGCTCGCGCTGCCATTTCGCCACGCGGCTGTCGCCGGCGTTGTAGGCGGCCAGGGCGAAGTGCACGCCGCCAAAACGGCGGATCGAATCGGCGAAAAACTGCGTGCCGAGGCGCACGTTCAGCTCGGCTTCAGTCAGGCGCCTGGTCGAAAATGGCCGGACGCCCAGCTTGCGGGCCAGGCTGCGACCGGTGGCTGGCATCACCTGCATCAGGCCGTAGGCGTTGGCATGGGACACCACGACGGGATCGAAATTGGACTCCTGGGCGACGAGCGCCGCCACCAGGAACGGATCGAGGCCTCGCTGCGCCGAGTACTTCTGCAGCAAAGCCCAATAGTCGAGCGGGAAGATGACCTGCAGGATTTCGTTCGGCAGCGTCTCGCCGCCGGCGGCCAGATACTGGGGATAGGCGCGCTTCATGGCGTTGATGCCGGCGCGCACGTTGCCGAGCCGCCGGTGCGTGAGGGCAATCGTCGCCTGTAACTGCGGTGAATCGCCCCACACGCGCTGGGCGTACTGCAATTCGCTCATCGCTTCCCGGTTCAGACCGGTGGCCAGTAACAAGGCGATCCGCTGCGACGTTGGCACACTGGCGGGCACCGGCTGGCGCTGCAATAGCGGCACGATCGGCTCGCCGCGGCGGTTGGCCAGCAGCTTCACGGCCAGGCGGCCGTAGTACGAGTTGTGATAGTCGGTGGCGGCCAGTCTCAGGCGGGCCAGTCCGGTGTCAGGGTTGCCCGACTGTAACGAGGCGCGCCCGCTCCAATACAGCCACGATGGCCGATAATCGGAGCGCGGAAACTGGGCGGCGCCGCGATCGAAGAAGGCCACAGCCTCCGCGAACTGCCCCTGCCGGTAGGCCCGCCACCCCGCCTTCCACGCCGCCCGCTCGGCGAAGCGCCCGGCCGGATACTTCTGCACCACTTCGCGGAACACCGCGTCGGCGTGGTCGTCTTCGTTGTCGACGATGTGGTACGACGCCAGTTGATTCAAGACTTCATCGGCAAACGGGCCGGTTGGATAGCGTGTGACGAAGGCCCGCGACAACTTGATGTAGTCGTCTTTCAGCTTGAGCCCGCGGGCAGCCGCCACCTGATGAAACGCTGCCTCTTCGCCGGAAGGCCCCACAAGCAGGGGCGTCAGCCGGTCTCGTGCTTCGCGGTAGCGGCCCAGGCCAACATCGCAGGCCGCCAGTCGGACCTCGACTGTGGCTCGTTCGTCACCAGTCACAAACGGACGCACGGCTTCGTATGATGCGCGCGCGTGGGTCCAGCGCCGCACCTGATAAAGCGCGTTGGCGCGGGCCAGTTCCTTCGCCGCCAGCGAGGCATCGGCCTTGATGTCCTGCTTGGAGAGTTCAGACGCCGCCGTATCGGCCTCGGCACTGGTGGGATAGTCGTAGTAGACCCGCCGCAGCGCCTCGACCGAGCGCAAGGGCAAGCCGGCGCGGTCGGCCGCCAGGCCGAGCTTGAGCCACGCCACGTGCGGGCGGGCCAGCAGGTTCCTGGCGACGAGGGCTTCGTAGCTGGCGACGGCGCGCGTGAAGTCTTTCTGGGCCTCGCGGACTTCTGCCTGACGAAACCCCGCGTCTTCGGGAAGATGGCCATCAATGGTCTTGGCCGCCAACTCGCCAAACACCGCATCGGCCGCCTCGTAGCGGGCGAGGTTCATCAGGGCCAACCCGGAGTAGTAGCGGGCGTAGTCGGCGAGCGGTGTCGTTGCCAGCGCACTGGCGCTCACCAGCGGCAGAGCCGCGGCCGCGTTGTTGCTGTCTTCGAGCAAGCGGACGCCCTTGACAAAATTGGTGAGCGCCGGCGCCATCGCCGAGCTTGCCGTGGTCGCGAACCACATCGACGACAGGTCGGGAGGGACCGGCGGATGCGCGGTGGGCGCCAGGCGCTGCTGCGCGACCAGGCTAACGCCCGAGGCCACGACCACCGCCAGGATTAACGGCCGCGGTGTCGTTGGCATCATCGGCTTACGCCAGGTCTCCGAGCAAGGCCGCATCGCCGCCGGCCAGCGTGCGAACCAGTTCCTGCTGGAAGAAATCGGTCTGGCGGCGCACGCCCGCAGGCACTTGTGCGTCGTAGGATTGCCGCGCCTTGGCGATCTCGGGCGCGAGCCGCGTCAGCAAATCGCCGTCCTTGCGTCCCTGGTGCACGGCGGGCTCATGGAAGAGGCGGATCTCCGACACCAACAGGCGGGCCGTGCGCCTGGCGGCTTCGGCCACGGCGTCGGTGATCTGGCTCATCGCACCTGGTGGGGTGACACCCGAAGTGGGACTCGCCCCAGGCTCAGAAACCTCAGGCGCCGGCCGCGCCTGGATGCGAGGCGGCGCAGCCGCCGCTCGTTGCGTCGTCAGCGCCTCGAGGCACCGGCCGGCATGACGCGCGAGGACCTCGATCACCTCGGGCCAACCACTGGGCACCTGACGCTGGTGCCCTTCGATCGACACGCCGTCGGCATAGACCACGGCGACCACCCGGCCACCCACGGTGACCGGGACGGCCAGGCCCATGCGATCGGCCGGCAGCGGTTCGAAGCCCGGACCAGCCGCCGCGCTCTGCGAATCCCGCGTCGTCACCACGCGGGCCGCGCCGACCGCCATGCCGATCACGCCCGACTCGCCCAGTGGGAGATCGATCGACTTGGGCTGTGCGTCACGCGGGCCAAAGCCCGACATCTTCCAGCCCTGGATGCGATCGGCGCGCAACACGACGACGGCGGCGCGCGCGGCCTCGCGAGCCGAGGCCAGTGCCAGCGCGTCCAGCACTTCGCTGAGCGAGGTGGCGCCGTCCAGTCCGCGAATGCTTTCGAGCAGACGCGTGACGCCGGCCATTTCGACATCGCGTTCGCGCTGCCGTGCCGTCGACACGGCCGCGTTCAGCGCCTCCGAGGCGCGGGCTTCGGCATCGGCCAGGACCAGTTTCATGCGGGTCTCGTTGGTGGCCAGGGCGTCGGCCATCTTCTGCTCGACCTCAGCTTCGACCTGCTTGCGGATCTCGCGGGCGGCGATCTCGCGATCCTCGGCGCGGGCCGCGGCGATCGCCTCATCCATGGTGGCGCGGACGCGGGCCTCGGCTTCGGCGACGCGCGCCTGGGCTGCCGGCTCCGCTTCGGCGCGTGCCGCGTCACGAGCGGCGGCCGCGGCGGCGTCGCGTTCTTCGGCGGCCTGATCGACCACTTGCTGGACGAGCGTGCTGATCGCCTGATCGACGGAGGACCGAATCCGATCTTCGAACGACATCTATTTTCCCGACCCGGGGTGGGCGCTTGGGGACGCAGGCAGCGGCTGGGATTCGCGCGAAACGTCCGTGTCTGGGCATTATGCGGAGCCGCGAGGGGCGAAGTCAAGGTGAACCAACCCGTGGAAAGCATTGAGCCGACTGAGGAAACAGGCGATCATGCTCTGCTTGAAACCCTGGGAGCTGCTGGCCGAGGCGCGCACGCCGGATGGGACGCTGCTCGCGCTCACGCGGCGTGACACCGAGCTCGTGATCATGGCGGGCGGCAAGATCCTGATGTCGAGCCGCATGCACGGCTCGGAAGAAGCCATGGCCGAGATGGCGCTCAAGCGCCTGCCCTCGCTCTCGGGCGTGTGTGTGCTGATCGGCGGTCTTGGCCTTGGCTACACCTTGCGCGCGACGCTCGACTTGTTGCCAGACGATGCCACGGTGGTCGTCTCGGAGTTGATCCCCGCGATCGTCGAGTGGCATCGCGGTCCGCTGGCGGCGCTGGCGGAGAAGCCAACTGCCGACCCGCGCGTCACCATCGAGATCAAGGATGTCGTCGTCACCTTGCGCTCAAGTCCCGGCCGCTTCGATGCGATCCTGCTCGACATCGACAACGGCCCCGAGGCGTTCACCGAGTCGAGCAATGCCAGTCTCTACAACGACCGTGGCATTGCGAGCATACGCACCGCGCTCAAGCCGGGCGGTGTGTTGGCGGTGTGGTCGGCATGGGAGGATCGGCGGTTCGAGCAGCGGCTGAAGTATGCCGGGTTCAAGGTGGAGGTTGAGCGGGTCCGCGCGCGGCTGAAGAAGGGCGGGCCGCGCCACACTATTTTTCTGGGGCGGGCGCCGTCGCTGTAACCGATCGACTACGGGTGCACCACCTTCAACCGCAGCAGTTCCTCGAACACATCAAAGTCGCGATCGCGATGCAGTAGGGTGTGGTGCTCTTCGATGCAGAAGGTGGCGATCAGGACGTCGATCGTCTTGCGCACTGTCTTGCCGCGGCGGCGCAGCGCGCGATAGTTGGCGGCCGCTTTGACGGCCAATGGCACGCTTGACGCCTCGAAGATGTGGAACTGTCGAAGTTCGGCGGCGACCAGTACCGCTGTCTTCTCGCCGGTCAAGCCCTGCAGAATCTCGGAAAGAATGATCGTGGTGAGGCCCATGCGATCCTGGTCGAGATGCAACTCGAGCCAGTTGGTCTCTGGATTGTCGTGGCCGTTGAAGTAGTCGATCCAGACCGAGGTGTCGACGATCACCATCGCGGTCTACCTGGCGCTGCGCTCGGCCCGGGATGCGTCGAGGTCGCCGTTCCAGGCGACCTTGCCCCGCAAACGGCGGATGCGGCCCTGGCCGCGGGTTTGGATCAGTAAGCGCAAGGCCTCTTCGACCACGCCGCGCTTGGTGGTGGCCTCGCTGCTTTGCATCGCCTGCCGCATCAAGTCGTCATCGATGTCGATGTTGGTTCGCATGGCTATGTGTATGATTTCATATTTCATGTGTAAGGTCAAAACCCGACGCCGGCTTTCTCGTCCTTTCGCTTTGCCGGCGAAAGGCGTAGACTGGATCTTGTAGTTAGCGGTTCTTCTCTCTCCTGGGGGCGATCTGGCTTCGACGGGGGTGCGGGATCGCGGAACGCGTGCCGAGGCCCATGCACCTCGTAAATCCCGTGGAAAAACAACGTAACTGCGAACGCAGACTACGCTCTCGCTGCTTAATACCAGCGAGCGATCAACTTGAGAGCGCCTACGGCTCGGGATTGATCGTCATTTAAGTAGGCTGGCCGCCACGTTCCGTCCTGAGGCGTGGTGGCGAGACACATCGGGAATGGCGGCCGGGGCACTTGGCTCCGTTTCTAACCGGCTGCGACACGAGAATGGAGACACGCACGTAGTGATCTGCGACGACGTGTTCTCGGACGCGGGTTCAACTCCCGCCGCCTCCACCATATTTAAGTTGTTGATATTAAAAGACTTACAATATCAACAACTTCTCGTGTCCCTGATTTGTACCAAACTGGCGGTAGACTACCGCCATGCCCCTTGCCATCTACCGGCGGCATTCCACGAGCTGCAAGTTCTACGGGCGCGTGCGCCGCGACTCCCGCAGCCAGAAGTGCGACTGCACCATCTGGGTGCAGGGCTCGCTCGGCAGTGAGTACATCAGGCGCACCCTCGACCTGACGTCCTGGCAGGCCGCGCAGGATCTCGTCCGCGGCTGGGAGGCCTCCGGCGAGGTCGGCGTCACCCAGGCCGAGATTCCCGAAATCCCCGACGCCGTCGAGCGGTTCTTCGACGACATCAAGGCGCGCGGGCTCTCGCTGGCGACCATCGGCAAACAGAACGTCCTGCTGCGCAAGCAGTTCGTGCCGTGGTGCCGATCGCGCGGCTTCCGCTACCTGAAGCAGATCGGGGTCGACGAGATCACCCAGTTCCGCACGACGTGGGCCGACGGGCCGCTCTCGAAGTCGAAGAAACAGGAACGCCTGAAGGGGTTCTTCCATTTCTGCGTCGTGCGCGAGTGGACGCGCACGAACCCCGTCCACGGGATGAAGCCGGTCAAGGTCCCGCCCTCGCAGACGCTGCCCTTCGACGAGGACCAGGTCGCGACGCTCCTCGAGACGTGCGACCGCTACCCGATCAAAGGCATCTACACGACCGAGAACCGGACGCGCATGAAGGCGCTCACGCTGTTGCTGCGCTACTCCGGTCTGCGCATTCGCGATGCTGTGACCTGCGAGCGCGCGCGCCTCGTGGACGGCAAGCTGTTTCTGTATCAGGCGAAGACCGGGACGCCGGTCTACTGCCCGTTGCCGCCCAGCGTCGTCGAGGCCCTGCAGGTGGTCAAGAGTCCCAACAAGAAGTACTTCTTCTGGACCGGCAACGGCGACCCGAAGTCTGCCGTCGCGGATGCTCAGCGGTCGTTCCGCAAGCTCTTCAAGCTCGCCGACGTCGTCGGTCATCCCCACATGTTCCGCGACACGTTCGCAGTGGAATTGCTGAAGCGCGGCGTGCCCATTGAGACGGTGTCGATGCTGCTTGGCCACGCGTCGATCAAGGTAACGGAGAAACACTACAAGCCCTGGGTTAAGACACTGCAGGACAAGCTCGAAGCCGACGCGATGAAGGGCTGGCCGTCCTAGACTTCCCGGGAAGTCGAGCAAAGGCGCCGGCATCTACCTCCTGCTACCGCCGGAGGTGAGTGGGGGCGAGTTCGGCAGCGGTGGCAGCGGTCGGCACACGGCTCCGAGTCCCGATTCTCAGACTGGCGCGGCGCGCTTGTCGGGCCGGGATCACTCAGAGACCCTCCCGCGGCGCTCAGATGCCTCCCTGACGGCTCGCCGCCGGAGTCCCACAGGCAGGCAAATCTCCCTGATATCGCCGCAAGAGACTGATAGCATGCTGGTTGCACGCGTCTGGTGCCGGTTTCTGGGGTTCTGAAGTCCTCCGCAGAGCGTTCGCATGTCCACCGCTGAGTTGTGGGAAAATCAGCCGGCAGTGTCGCGTGCGACACCTGCATCGCTCGACGAAGGCAGCAGGTGTTCCTTGTCCAACTACGTTGTTTCGAGCGAGGCAATTCGAGAGGACGGGCTTGAGCAGATCGGCCGCAAGGCCCTCGGGCTGTGGCGTGTCTCCCAGGGTGGCTTCAACGTGCCAGAGTTTTTTGTCGTTGGGACCCCAGCGTGGGACTCGGTCTGCCTTCCGATCGTCGCTCGGCACAGTGCAGACCTCGATCAAGCGCCGCGCCTTGGCGACGCACGGCTGAACGAGTTGGCCGAAACCCTGGCCAGCGCCATCACGCGGATTGAAATGCCTCCAGGACTTGTTCGGGAGTGCCGGGACGCGATGCGGTCGCGAGGATTGACGCGCGTGGCTGTACGAAGTTCTGCGGTTGCCGAAGATGAGGCAACTAGGAGCTTCGCAGGAATCTACGACTCCTTCCTGAATGTGGCCGCGGAGTCCGTCAGCGCAACAATCGCTCGTTGTTGGGCGTCCGCTTTTTCACGACGCTCATTGAAGTATCGCGACACCCTCGGAGATATCTCGCAATTCAGGATGGCGGTGATCGTCCAACGAATGGTGGACTGCGACGTCGCCGCAGTTGTATTCACTGTCGACCCTGTCAAGCGACGCCACGTTCTCGTTGAATCGATAGCCTCGCAAACTCCGGAAGCAATCGTGCACGGGACGCGGACTCCCACTAGGTTCCTCTTCAGTCGACAGCTCGATCTCATCGAACGATCACCTGATGGCGATGAGACTCCGGTTTCCGTCGGAAGGACTCTGGCTGCACTTGGTCTCAAGATCGAGCAGGCGCTCGGCTCACCGCAGGATATCGAATGCGGCCTCGCGAATGGCGCTGAGGTGGTTTTCCAGTCTCGTCCTATCAGTACTCTGACGTAGGGAATACAGCCTTGAGTATCGCTTCATAAATCATGACCATTCAAAACTGGGTAACTGAGGTCCGTCGTCGTGGTTCACCCCTCGGAATGCACTACCTTTGCTACGGGCTGAACAAGTATGTTCCGTACCTCTTTGGGATACCCTTCCAGTACAGCAACGTCGTATATGTCGACTCGCGACTTCGCAAACTAAAGGAAGAGGACGAGCTGCTGAAGCAGCTCTTACGCGACGCCTTCGAACGTGACAACCGCTACTTCCTGAATGTTGCCAGCCGCATCCGCATTGATGCACAGATCCTAGGGTCATTCGTAACGCACTCCTTAAGTGAAGCAGCCGTCCGCGACACCGAAGAGCGTCATTTACCACGGCTCCTCACATCGTACGTGAGCCTCATGAGTCACTTTGGCGCATATTTTCGGCTCATGGAGCCAGCGGTATCGACACTTGAGACGATGATGAGCGCGCTCCTGCACACGCACTTGGCGTCGGAAAAGGAGGTGCAATCTGCGTTGCTCACTCTGTGCGTGTCGCCAGAACTGGACTACGTTAAGCGAGAGCGGCGTGCCCTTCTCGCGATTGCGGTCAATGCGGACAAGATGCTCGGCGAAACCGCCAGAGACACCCTCCCAGCAGCAGAGTACGCAGAGCGCTGTGAACGGTGTCCCGAACTCTTCAGGGAGCTCGTATCACATGCACATGTCTTCGGTTGGATGGGCACCGCCGACCACCTCGGAGCGCAATTTTCAGCCGCCGCTTATGCCGTTCAGATTCACGATCTGAAGCTCGACCCAGCGATGGAGCTCGCGACTCTTGAGCAAGTCGATCAACGACAACTTCGAACGTCGGAAAAGGTAATCACGCAGATCGTCGACGGCGAGCGCTCGAAGGCACTGGTACAGTCCGCGCGTGAATACGACTACATCAACGCTTTCGTTAAGGAAACAGTTCTTTCGAATCAACAGGGGGCGGAGTACCTACTCGAGCGAATCGCGCGTGCTCTTGAAATCGATAGAGATACGCTAATCATGTTTACCTTCGAAGAGATCCTGGGCGCCCTGGCGGCCGACGGGCCGCTCGACTCTGGGCTGCGACGGCTCGCTGCTGAAAGACGGGATGATTGGGCGATGCAGATCGTCGACGGCGACATCTCATTGCACTCAGGTGATGCTCTCCAGAGCTTTAGGGGCCATTTCGAGGAACCGACTTATAGCAATCTTGATTCAGTCCGAGGGGTGCCAGCGAGCCTCGGAACAGTCACTGCGACCGTTCGCGTAGTGGACTCCATCAACGAATTCGCGATCCTTCAACGTGGCGACATCATCGTCGCATCAATGACCACGCCCGAATACAACTCCATAATGGATCGCATCACAGGAATCATCACAGATGAAGGTGGCGTCACAAGTCATGCTGGGAGCCTCGCGCGAGAGAGGCGAATCCCGTGCATCGTCGGTACCAAGATAGCCACAAGGGTGTTCGCTGACAACGATGTTGTCGAACTCGACGCAGACAAAGGCGTCGCCACTCGACTCAGTAGTGGCCGCATTCCAGACGAAGCGCCGTCCGGCACTCACCACGTCGCTCCTGAAAAGCGGAGCCCCTCACCTGGCCTGGCGCCGATTCTACTGGTCGAGGATCAGACTGAGTGGCAACGCGACCTCCGCGATGCGCTCCGAAAGGAGCAGTTCCCTCCTGATCTCATTAGCGCTGTGCCGGACGACTTGCAGGCTCGCAGCGTATTTCGGTCCTTGAAGAAGGTTGGGACGCCGCCAGCGCTTGTTGTATCTGACCTCTTTCTTCGCGGATACAAGCTTGCTGGCGTTGAGCTCGTAGAGCATCTCGTGGGCAAAGAAGATTACTCGCCGACGCAGGTTATCGTCTATTCTCGGCTGACTTGGAAAGAGAGCGTTTTGGCGGACGTTCGGGAGGAAGCACTCGCCCGTCTGTTGGAGTGCGGTGTGTCTCAGAAATTGGGCAACTTGTTTGCGAAGCAAGAGACGACTGCCACTCAACTGGCAGCTCATCTCATAGCCATTCTTAGACGACGGGGACAACTATGAGCGTCGAAGGCGTCGTTAACTGGGCTCGCGTGCGGTATCGGAGAGCGGCAGCGGGCGCAGGCAAAGTTATTAGACGCCTTCGTGGCACACGTGCGACAGATGTTGTCCGACGAGGCCATCTCTATTATCGGAGATACAGCCTGGCTATCTTCTGCGCGCTGCTGGGCGTGGTCCCGCTGACAGGCGTGTTGCTGTTTTCGTCAGACACATGGAACTTGGCTACGACTGTCGGCTTGTCGCTGCTGCCGCTGTCCGTTGCTTTGCTGTTCTTGAACGTCATTGGCTACGACCTTATGCCCGCCGTGACACCAACTGATGTTCTGGAAGATCTTCAAGCAGATCGCGACATGAAAGGCAAGATTTCAGACATCCAGACGCAGCGTGACCAACTCGTACAGAAAGACGCCGGCAAAGAAGATATGCGCGCGGCGCTCAAACCGCTAATGCTGAATTTCCTCGACGAGTACCGAGACGCTGCGAGGCTGGTCTTTATGGGGAGGATGCTGCGTTACATGCTGGTCCTTTTCTTGATGCTGACGATCTTCGCGTGCATCAGCAGGGTTCTCGTCTTGACGGACGGGTCGCATTACAAGGATGCATCGCTTGCAGCCTCTTCGGATTTCGTCGACCATCTGTATTTCGCAGTCGTGACGCTTGCAACAATCGGGTACGGAGACATATCACCAACCTCCTGGGAGGGACGACTGGCCTGCATTCTTGAAGGGCTGATGGTGATCTTCAGTGTGTCCGTTCTACTGAACTACATCATGGCGCACGAGGGCAAGCGTGACGAGCGTCTGCGGGAGGCGTTGACGCGACATTTCGACGTCGCGATCTGACGGACACCACGCGTGGACATTCGCGCCAACCAGACAGCAGGCGCCGGACCTAAGTTTCACTCGTAAACCTACCCTCGTGGAATGAGACCATGCTTGACGCACTAGAGCGGCACTTCGAGTTCTCGAAATACCAAACGTCGTTCCGCCGGGAAGTACTTGCGGGCGTCACGACCTTTGTGGCGCTGGCATACATCTTTGCGGTCAATCCGGCCATTCTCAGCGCTGCGGGCATCCCGTTCGATGCGGTGCTGTTCGCCACCGCGTTCTGTTCGGCGTTTGCAACAGCATTGATGGGTTTCTGGGCAAACAAGCCGTTCTCTCTCGCGCCCGGAATGGGCATGAACGCGTACGTGGCGCAGTACGTCGTTCAAGTGCTCGGCATACCGTGGCCAGTAGCACTGGGCATCGTGTTTTGGTCGGGCGTCCTGAACGTGGCTTTGTCCGTGAGCCCGATCCGCGATCGCATTATTCGTTCCATACCGGAGTCGCTGAAGAACGGTATCGCAGTTGGAGTAGGCGTCTTTATTGCGCTGATCGGGCTTCGGACTGCTGGGGTCCTGCAGTACAGCGGCGTTCAGATTCAGGGGTTCGGCGATCTCGGTGCCACGCCTGTTTTGCTCACTGGCGCGGGCGTCGTCCTGATGTCCCTGCTCCACTTCGGAAAAGTCACAGGCTCCATTCTGATTGGCATGATCGCTCTCACCGTGGTGGGCGTTGTCTTCGGCCTTTCGCAGGCGCCCACTGCTCTCGTCGCGGTGCCGCGAGGAGCCTTCGACGCTTTCTTTGCCCTCGACCTTATTGGCGCGTTGGCGCCTTCGACGTGGACCATTCTCATCGCGCTGTTCTTGATCGACTTTTTTTCAAGCGTGGGAACCTTTATCGGCGTGTCACTCTCAACCAACCTTCTGGATAAGAACGGTGAGATGCCACAGATGCGTGAGGCGCTGATAGCGGACAGCCTTGCGACGCCGGTTGGCGCGATCTTTGGAACAACCAGTATCACGACGTACATCGAGACGGCCGCCGGCGTACAAGCTGGCGGGCGAACTGGATTCACTGCGTTAGTAGTCGCAGCGCTGATGCTTCCGATGCTGTTCTTCTCGCCGATCGTGAGCGTGATTCCTGGATTCGCAACTGCGCCAGCTTTGATCTTTGTCGGCGTTCTGATGATGACGCCCATTCGGTCGGTGAGAGAGTACGATCTGGCCGGCCAGATTGGCTTCGTGGTCCTTGTCTTGGGCACCCTGGCGACGTTTGCGATTGATCAAGGAATGCTTTACGGGTTTTCAGCTTTCATCATTCTCAAATGGCTGACCAGGCGCCAGCAGGAGATCAGTGGTTTTCTGTATGTCACTACCCTGGTATTGATTGTTGGAAAGCTCATCTCCCTGCTGTAGGTGTGTTCGGCGAATCTGGACCGAACGTTAATCCCCTTCGGGAGGTTCTGATTCAGGCCACTTTGACGAACCGAGTAAGGACGCGCTCGTAGACGTGCTCGGGAATGCGCAGCGTACGGTAGACCCGTCTGCCCTTGCGCGGATGGCAGAGGATGATTGCGCCTGGCTCGTTCATGAACAGCCGGCGGACGGTCTCGGCGTTCACCTTCAGCCGCTCGGCGACCTCCTCCACGGTAAGGAGGGTATCCGTCACGTCGACCCGAGAGGCGGCAGCCTCGTTGTGCATGCCCCCTTCTGAGGCAGACCCCGTGCCAGTGTTCTCATCGCGTCGTGCGATGTCCGGCGCGAACAATCAGGCGAGGTGCGCCGCTCGGAAATCATGGGTGTGCGTCATGGCGAAGTGAGCTTGACCCGATTTCGTGGACACCTTCCGAAAGGTGGATACGATGGCACGTATGGGATCAAGCAAGGCCGGCCGACGAGTCCGGCGGCAGTTCAGTGACGAGTTTCGAGCCGGCGCCGTTCGGC
>JAKFYH010000020.1 GCA_021730945.1 Acidobacteriota bacterium
CACCTGCCCCACCTGCCCTACCTGCCCTACCTGCCCTATGTCCCTAGGATGCCGGCCTGCGGCGGGCGTTACGCCACACCCGAATGCCCAAGAGCACGGCGACGCCGATGCCGTAGTAGATGGGGTAGGTCGCATCGAGCTTCACTTTCCAGAAGTAGTGCAACACCGCCGCCAGGGCGGTGATGTAGATCAGGCGGTGCAGCAGGTTCCACTTCTTGCCGCCCATGCGGCGAATCCAGCCGGCGGTCGACGTAATCGCCAGCGGAATCATCAACACGAACGCGGTAAATCCCGCCGTGATGTACGGCCGTTTCACCACGTCGTCCCACAGGCCGGTGAACTGCAACTGGTGATCCAGGATGAAGTAGGTCAGGAAATGCAGCGTGCCGTAGAAGAACGCAAACAGGCCGATGAGACGCCGGTAGTTAATGAGCTGATTGACGCCGGTGGCCCAGCGCAGCGGCGTAACCACCAGGCTCGCCACAATCAGCCGCAAGGTCCAGATGCCGGTGGAGTTGGTGATGGTCTCGACCGGATTGGCGCCCAGCTCGCCCTGGAAACCGTTGTACAGCAACAGGGCCGCGGGGGTGAGGCAGGCCAGCCAGGCGACGGGCTTGAAAACCCGCCGCCGCCATTGTGTGTGAGTCACTCGTTGTTCGGATCCCGGATCCCGGGCCCCGGATCCCGTTAGTAATTCTTCCGCAGATCCATCCCGGCGTAGAGGGATGCGACCTGGTCGCCGTAGCCGTTGAACATCAGTGTCTTGCGGCGGAAGAACTCGCCCAGACGCCGCTCGCTGCCCTGCGTCCAGCGCGGGTGATCGACCTGCGGATTGACGTTGGCGTAGAAGCCGTACTCAGACGACTGCTGCTGCTTCCAGGTGTTGAGCGGTTCGTTCTCGACAAAGCGCACGCGGACGATTGACTTGATGCTCTTGAAGCCGTACTTCCATGGCACCACCAGGCGGATGGGCGCGCCGTTCTGATTGGGCAACACCTCGCCGTAGAGCCCGAGGCCGAGCAGCGTGAGCGGATGCATGGCTTCGTCCATGCGCAGGCCCTCGACATACGGCCAGTTGAGCGCCGGCTCGGTTTGACCTGGCATCTGTCGCGGATCCACCAGGGTCTTGAACTCGACGTACTTGGCCTTCGAGGTCGGCTCAAAGCGCTTCAGGAACTCGCTCAGCGGGTAGCCGACCCACGGAATGACCATCGACCACGCTTCCACGCAGCGCAGCCGGTAGATGCGCTCTTCAAGCGGCGCATACTTCATGATGTCTTCGATGTTGTAGGTGCCAGGCTTGGCGCATTGCCCTTCCACCACGACGCTCCACGGCCTGGGCTTGAGCGTGTGGGCGTACTTGCCGGGGTCGGCCTTGTCGAGGCCGAACTCGTAGAAATTGTTGTAAGTGGTGATGTCCTTGTAGGAGTTCAGCTTCTCGTCGGTGCTGAACGGACTCTTCTTGAGGTTGGCCAGCTTCTGCGCGGCCGGATTCTGCGCGGATGCCGTGGGTGTGCCGGTGAAGACCGGACCGAGACCATTGGTGGCCACCGCGACCGCCGTACTCCCGGCAACCGCCAGGAACTCACGGCGCCGAAGGAACGTTTCCTTGGGGGTGACGTCGGATTCGCGCAGGTCAGCAGCTTTCTTAATCAGCATACAGGGCTCCAGGCGGGGCAGCCGGCCCACCTCTACGACCTCACCATCTCACTACGCCGATGATACCGCACCGGTTACACGTTCAGACGCCAGGCCCGCGTTCAGGGTTTCAGGTGAGCACCTGAGCACCGTAGCACTTCAGCCCCCGTGTGGGATTATTAGGACCCCATGGCTCACCCCGCACTGCCCACCTTGCTTTCCCTGGCCTCACATGAACTGCGCGGGCCCACTGGCGTCGTCCGCGGCTACCTGCGGCTGCTCGAGCAGGATCCCACGATCGGCGCGCGGCCGCGCCGGGTGATGACCGAGATGACCCGCGCCACCGATCGGCTGGCCGCCCTGCTCGATGAGTTGAGCGAGCTGGCCCACCTCAAGGACGGCCGCCTGAAGCTCACGCTGCGCAGCATGTCATTGCGGTCGGTACTCAACCAGGCGGTGCAGGCGGTGGAACTGCCCGACGGCGTCGGCGCCGACCTCGATGTACTGGCGCCGGCCGACGTCCGCGCGCGTGTCGATGAGACCCGGCTCCGCGCAGTGTTCTGCACCCTTATCCTCACTCTGGCCCGCGCCCAATCCGGATCCACCAGCATCGACCTGCGCCTGGTGGCGGGCCGGCGGTCAGCTCAGGTGGTGGTGCAACCACGCTCGATTGGCCGGGGGACGGTCGAACTGCGCCCGGTGGACCTGTCGCGTGGTGGCACCGGCCTGCAACTGCCGATTGCCGACGCCGTGATACACGCCCACGGCGGCCGGTTGCGCGAGCGGTGGCTCGGCGGCCGCTGGGCGGGGTTTGTGGTCAAATTCTAAGTGTCAGGGTCCGCCTTCGCGGCCGGGAGGCCGCTCCGGCGAGGTCTTGCCGCAGCTCGCCTGGAGTATCGCGAGCGTAGGCGGATGCTGAAGTGCTAGGGCCCGCCTTCGCGGCCGGGAGGCCGCTCCGGCGAGGTCTCGCCGCAGCTCGCCTGGAGTATCGCGAGCGTAGGCGGATGCTGAAGTGCTAGGGTGCTGAAGTGCTAGGTGCTGATGTGCGGCGGAGCATGGGGATAGTGAGCGTGATTGTGTTGCTGGCGCTGGCGCAGCCGGCGGCCCAGGTGCGCCTGGCCGACGAGTCGGATCGTGCGGCCTTTCGGTCGTGGTTCGTGCTGCTGGCCGATGCGCAGTTTGAACGCCACACGCCCGATGTCGTCGACTGCGCCGCCTTGATCCGCCATGCCTTTCGCGAGGCGATGCGGGCGCATACGCCGGAATGGGTCCGCCGTGCGGACTTGCCTTTCGCGCCGCAATTTGCCGACGTCCGCTCCGCACCGAAGGCGTCGGCCCAGGGTTGGCCGTTGTTCCAGGTCACTCCAGGTCCATCGCCGCAGTACGGCGAGTTCGCCGATGCCAAGACCTTGATCGCCCTCAACGCCAGGCCGCTTGGCCGCGACACGCGCGCACTGCACGCTGGAGATCTGCTCTACTTCCGCCAGCCTTCCCAACCCGATCCGGATCACCTGATGGTGTTTGTCGGACGTTCGCCGTTCGATCCGGATGGCGACGACTGGGTCGTCTACCACACCGGACCGACCGCCGACGGCCCGGGTGAGGTGCGCAAGGTGCGGCTCTCGATCCTGCAACAACATCCCGCCGCCCGGTGGCGGCCACTCTCCTCCAACCCGCGCTTCGTGGGCGTGTTTCGACTGGCCGTGCTATGACAATTGCCCGCGCGCTCCTGCTGTCATCCTTGTTTGTTCTTTGTTATTCGCTGCCGGCCCACGCGCAGGCCGACGGCAACGACCCTCCGGCCTTTTCGCTGTCGACGAGCGAGGTCTTCACCACCCGGGACGCACCAAGCTTCTACCTGACCTTCCGCGGCGTGCCGCATCTCGACTTCCGGGTCTACCGAGTCCGTGACCCCTTCGCCTTCTTTACCGGCCTTCGCGATCCTCACCAGCTCGGGAGCCCCGAAGCCCAAGTGCAGCAGCAACGCACCTGGATCGAGCGGCTCGCCGACTGGAAACGCGGCCAGCGCCAATTGGTCCAGCGATTCGCCCGGGCACAGGCCAGCCGCGAGTACCGCGCCACCCGGCGCGCTTCCACCGACCAGGCCGTGGTCGCGCAGCGCGTGGTTCTCAACGCCAACACGTTCGCGCAGGTCCCGCTGCTCAACGCCGACCAGGTCGTCACCACCTGGCGCGAGTTGCTGCCGAACCATCGCGACCCTGAGGTCCGGCGGGTGCCGGTGGATCTTCGCCAGCCCGGGATCTACGTGGTCGAAGCGGTCAACGAACTGCTGCGCGCCTACACCGTGGTGATGGTCTCGGACGTGGGCCTGGTCACCAAGACGTCACCCGGCCAGATGCTCTTCTTCGCCGCCAACCGGTTTACGGGCGAACCGGCCGCCGACTGCGCCATCCGCGTCATCGTGTCGCAAAACACGGTCGCCGAAGGGCGGACTTCGGCGGATGGCCTGTTCGAGGCGACGCTGCCCGAGCAGCCGATCGACGCGGTCGTCGGCGTCGCGCAGTGCGGCGCACAGGTGGCCGCCACCGATCCTGGCGCCTGGTCACTGCAGGAGCCGGCACGGGAACTGGCCGGCTACATCTACACCGACAAGCCGATCTATCGCCCCGGACACACGGTCCACCTGAAGGCGGTGCTGCGATGGCGGCATCACGACGCGCTGGCCCGCTTCGACCGTGCCGACGTCGAAGTGGTGGCGTCCGACCCCAACGACAAGGTGGTGTTCCGCCAGCAGGTCAAGGTGGATGCCTTCGGCTCGGTCAATGCGAGTTTCCCGGTGCCGCCCACCGCGGCGCTCGGCAATTACGTGCTGCGGGTGCAGAGCGGCGATCTCCAGACCTCCAGTGGCTTCGAGGTACAGGAGTATCGCAAGCCCGAGTTTGAAGTCATCGTGACGCCCGCCTCGCGCTTTGAACGCCAGGGCGGCAGCGCGGTGGTCTCGGTCCAGGCGCGCTACTACTTCGGCCAGCCGGTGGCCAACGGCCTGCTCCGCTGGGTGGTCAATCAACAACCGTACTACTCGCCCTTGCGCTGGGACGATGGGTTTGATGGTGGCGAGAGCAGCTACTGGTACGGCGACGACCAGACCGCCCAGGGGACGCTGCGGCTCGACGCCGACGGCAAGGCACAGATCAAGGTGCCGCTGGCGGTGGACGACAACGGCCGCGATTGGAGCGCGCGCATCGAAGCGCAGGTCAGCGACGCGGCCAACCGCGAGGTGTCGGGCAACACCGTGGTCCACGCCACGTTCGGGTCGTTCCTGATTTCCGCCCAGACCGCCAACTCGGTGTTTCGCGCCGGCAGCACGGCTGACATCACCATCCGGACCATCGACTACACCGGCGCGCCGCAAGCCAACGTGCCTGTCACCGTGATCCTCGAGCGGCTGCGCTATCGCTCGGGTTACTACAGCGAGCCCGAAGTCGATCGGATCAGCGAGAACGGCGTAACGACTGATGCCGCTGGACATGCCACGGGGCGTGTGACGTTGCCGGATCAGCCGGGCAGCTTCCGCGTCCGCGTTCGCGCACCGAGCGGCGACCGCACCATCCAGGACGATGCCTGGCTATGGGTGCCGGGGCCGAGCGACACCGAGGTTGACAGCACCGACCGCTATCTCGAGCTGCTGTCCGATCGCAAGACCTACCAGCCCGGCGAGTCGGCGCGATTGATCGTCCGCGGCGAGACCGTCACCGGCCCGGTGCTCGTGACCAAGGAGGGACAGCACGTCTCGTGGTTCCGCGTGCTGCGGCCGACGGCCACCGAGTCGATTGAGGTCCCAATCGATGACGGCGACGTCGGCGATGTCTTTGTCAGCATCGCGTTCATGCGCGAGGGGCGGTTGAGCCGGGCCGAACGGCGGCTGGGTGTCCCGGCGGCCTCGCGGACCCTGACGGTGTCGGTCACCGCCGACCAGGCGGTCTCGAAGCCCCGCCAGCCAGGCGCGTTCTCGGTGCTCGTCACCGACCAGGCCGGCCAGCCGGTGCGCGCGCAGGTCAGCCTGGCCGTGATCGATGAAGCGGTCTACGGCGTGAAGGCCGATGGCACGCCCGACCCCATCCGGCACTTCTATCGCCGCGAGTACTCGCGCGTGAGCACCACCTTCTCTCGCGAGTACTACTTCACCGGCTACTCGGGGCGGGACCGGCTGCAATTGGCACGCAAGGGCCGGCGACCGTTCACCCTCGCCGATTTCAAGGGCGACCAGGAGGTGCAGCCCGAAGTCCGCAAGGACTTCCCCGACGCCATCTATTGGGTCGGCGACCTCGTCACCGACGCACAAGGCCGCGGACGCATTGCCGTCAACTACCCCGATGCCCTCACGACGTGGCGCCTCACGGCCCGCGCGATCACCGCCGACACCAAGGCCGGCGTTGGCATTGCCAGGACCACGACCACTAAGGATCTGATCGTCCGCGTGATCACGCCGCGCTTCCTCACCGAGGGCGACGAAGTGGTGGTGCCGACCATGGTGCACAACTATCGGCCGGAGGCGCAGACCGCCACGGTGTCGATGCAGGCCTCGGGGCTGGAGTCGGGCTCGCCTGCCACCACCGTCTCCTCCCTGCTGGCCAGCGGCGGCGAACGCCGCGACGACTGGCGCTACTCGGCGGCCACGGTGGGCACGGCGACGATCACGGCGACCGCCCGCACCGGCTTCGACAACGATGCGGTTGAGTGGCCGCTCCCGGTCCTGCCCTTCGGCATCCATCGCCAGGCCGGCGCGGCCGGCTCGATTGCCGGTGAGGGCGAGGCCTCCGCTGTCGTGACCATCCCTGATGGCGCCAATCCGGTCGCGCGCACGGTGTCGATCGCGCTGGCGCCATCGCTGGCCGGCTCGATGCTCGGCGCCCTCGACTTCCTCACCGCTTATCCCTATGGGTGCACCGAGCAGACGCTCTCGAGCTTCCTGCCGAACCTGCTGGTGACACGCGCGCTCACCGAGTTGAAGCTGGCCCCGACCGAGCGCCTGTCGGCGCTCGACCGCCAGGTCTCGTCGGGATTGCAGCGGCTGTATGACTACCAGCACGACGATGGCGGCTGGGGCTGGTGGAAGTCGGATGGCAATCATCCGTTCATGACGGCCTATGCGCTGTGGGGCCTGGATGAGGCGCGGCGCGCCGGCGTCAAGGTCCAGGAGTTCCGCATCAACAACGGGGCGCGCGCGCTCGCGCAGCTATACACGGCCTATCCACGGGTCGAGCCCGACCTCAAGGTCTACGAAGCCTACGTCCTGCAACGAGCCGCCGCCAACGAGGCCGAGGTCACGTGGTTCATGGACGGCCGCCAGTTCAGCTACACGCACCGGGCGGCGCGTGAAGAACTGTGGAATGCGCGCGCTCGCATGAGCGCCTACGGGCGCGCCCTGCTGCTGCTGTTGATGGACGAGGTGAAAGACGCCCGCGGCAACGAGCTGGCTAGGTCCCTCGCGGGCGAAGCCGAGAGCCGCGGCGACCTGTCATGGTGGACGGTGGCCAGCGACCCTTTGCTGTTGGACGCCGCCGAGACCAGTGTCGAGGCGACCGCGTTCGCGGTGCAGGCCCTGGCGCGGCGCGATCCGAACAATCCTGTGGTCGAGCGCGCAGTGCGCTGGATGATGCTGAACCGTACCGCCGGCTACTGGTCGAGCACCAAGCAGACGGCCATGGCCATCTACGGCTTGTTGACCTTCATGCAGGCGCGTGGTGAAGCCGCCCAGCCCTTCTCGGTTGACATCTTCGTGAACGGCGTCAACGCCGGCCGGCGCACGTTCGCGGCAAGCGCCATGGCCGCCCCGGATCCACTGGTGGTGACAGTGCCCGCTAGCGCCGGCGCCAACCAGGTGCGGCTGGTGAAGCGCGGCGCCGGCACCGTCTACTGGTCGGCGGCAGCCGACTACTACGACACATCCGGCGCGGGCGCGCAGAGTGGCAGTCGCCATCTCGCGCTCACGAGAGCATATGCCCTGCTCAGTCCGGTCACGGTCAAGGGCCGCATTGTCTATCGCGAGGAGCCGTTCACGGGAACTGCGAAGCCCGGCGACGTGCTGACCGTGCGACTGACCGTGGCCGGTTCTCCCGAATGGCGATACCTGGCGATCGAGGATCCGTTACCGGCCGGCGTCGAGGCCATCCAGGACACCACGGCCTATCCGCTCGAACGCGAGGCGCCCGACTCGTGGTGGTTCGGCTCGCGGGTCGAGTACCGCGACTCGCGCACGGTTTTCTTTCAGGAGACGTTTGACCAGGGCCGCTACGAGTACAGCTACCTGGTGAAGGTGATTGCTCCCGGACAGTTCCGCGCCATCCCGGCGCAGGTGTCGCCCATGTATGTCCCCGGCGTGCACGCCTCCAGCGAGCCACAGACGTTTGTGATTACCGCGCCCGGTGGAGGTTCGCGATGAGGCTGGTGCCGGTCACGCTGTGGATTCTGGCCGGCGCGGTGCTGGTGGGCGGCCTGTACTGGTCGTTCCTGAACACGCCCGAGTCAACGGTCTGGAGCCTGGCCGCCTCGGCGATCCTGCTGGCGACCGCGGTGCTGTTGACCGGCGTGACCGTGAACGGGGCCGTGACCGGATGGCGCGACGGCCTGTCGTTGAGCCAGGCGCGACGCGCGCTCGTGGGCGCACCCGCCGTGGCGCCGGCCGCGCTGCTCGTCGCCTTTGCCTGGTGGCTCGTGGGCAGCCTGACCGATCGCATGACGATTTACAGCGGGCCGATCAACGCCTGGTTCATGGCCACGTTGGGCTGGTCCGATGTGTCGTGGCTGTTTGTCACGGCGACGTGGCTGGCGGCGTGGTTGACCTGGGTGGTCGCGCCGATGCTGGCACTCTCGCTAATGGCTCATATTAACGGTGACGGCTGGCGCGCGATGGCCAACGCCATCTGGATCACCCGAGTGTTGTCGCCGCTGCGAATGGCGGCCGCGACCGCGCTCTTCGTCGTGCTGGTGGCGGTGCCGTGGGTCTACCTGGCGCCGTGGCGGCCGGCCGGACTGCCGGCCACCTCGCTGGAACTGGCGTTCATCATCGCGAAATTGTCGGTGACCGCCGTGTTGATGGCGGCCGGGGTCGCGCTAATCATTCGGCAGGCGGCTTCAGCACCTACCTAACCTGGTCCCACTTCTTCCCCTCAGCAATCGCGCGCGCGAAGCACGCCTCGGCTCTGGCATAGGCGTCGCGTTGGGAGCCAGCCGAGATCGGACGCAGCAGTTCGACATCACCCGGGCAGGTCACGCGTGCGGGCGTGGCGCGCCCGGCTGACGGGTTGGCAAAGTAAGCCGCGGCACCTTCGCGCACCCACATCGGCCGCGTCGAGAGCGCGCCGTCGAGCAAGGCATGCGCCAGCTCGTGGCGCACGGTCCGCTCGAGTTGCCCTTGTTGCTTGAGCGTCGTGAGCGGTAACAGATCGATCGATGCGCCGTCGGTGGCGCCCGACACCCACCACGATTGGCCGGTCGCCCGGCCAAAACTGTCGACGGTGGGATGCACGGTCACGCGCAAACGGGCCGGGGGCACGACACCGGTCGCCTTGGCCAGCGCATCGCGGCTGCGCCGGAGCAGGGCCAGCAACTGCGTCCGTTCGCCCTCTTCAGCACCCGGCAGGGCCAACGCGATGTCGGTCGCCTGAGCCGGGGCGGGTGCCGACGCCGCGACGGGTGGCGGCGGCGTTCGGGCCACCGTGGTTGTCGTCGCCACTGCAAGACCGCCAATCGTGAGGCCTGGATAGTAGAACCGGAGGATGTCGTCTGCGGTCGCGCCCCGAAGCGCCCGCTGGCCGGCGCCGATCACGCACAAGCCAACCCCGTGGCCGAAGCCACGACCGCGAAAGCGATAGCCGCTCGCCGTCCGGGTGATGTCGAAGGCGGTGCTCTTGAGCGACTGAAAACCGGCGATGCGGCCCACCGCCATGCGGAACTCGTGGCCGCTCATCTCCGGCGGCGTAAACCCGTCGACGCGCACGCGCGAAGTCCGGCCCGACTGGTTGCGCGACAGCACCCGCAAGTCGCGCAGGCGATCACCGCGCAGGCCGCCCGCGCGCAGCGCGCGCTCAATGTCCTGCACCCGCACTTCGCTCTCCCACGCCGGCTCGTGCTCGTCCGCATCGTCGTGGAACGACGGCTCGCTCGAGTAGTTGATGGCGCCCGGCCACACCTCGGAGGCCAGTTCAGTGCGGCCCCCGCACGAGGCCGAGTAAAAGACAAACGCCGGCTGCCCCTGATGCAGGAGCATCCGCCCCGATGTGGCCAGCGCCGCCCGGCGCGTGGTCGCGGTCGCCGGCCGCACCACCTGGCAGTGCGTCGTGTCGCACAAGTCGAAGCCCTCGCGACGATGGCGATTGCGGTTGGCCATGGCGAATGTCCGCGCGGTAATTGCCAAGGCCTGCTGAGCGCTATCACCCGCGCGCGGCTGCCCTTCACCGGCTAGTACCTGGGCGATGTAGTCGTCGACGGCGATGGTCTCTACTCGCGTGCTGCCGTTGGCCAGGGTGCGGCCTAAACGAATCGGTGCCAAGGGTGCTAAGGGTGCCTGGGGTGCCGGGGTGGGTGCTGGTGCTGGTGCCAGTGCCGGTGCGATCAGATCTGCGGCGATGGCGGCGGCGTCGATGCCGGCGCCGCCGGGGGCGGCGACCACTACGACGTGGGTGGGACGGGTGGCTGGTGACAGGGCGACGACCAAGCCGAGGGCGGCGCCACTCGGCATGAGGATGGTGCCGGTCTTGGCCAGGGCTGAGACGCCGCCCGCCTTGAAAGCCGATGCCGTGCCGTACTCGGCGGCGCCGCGCAGGCCTTCGCGCAGCACCATCCGGGTGGCAGCCGTCATCGGCACTGGCGGGTCCTGACCAACACCCACCAACCGGGCCATCAGGTCGACCATGGCCCGCGGGCTGGTGCGGGGCCCGGCGAGGCCGACCAACGCCGACGACATCGGCGTCCCACTCGGTATCGGGGCGATCCCCGCGGCCAAGCGTGTCTTGTTGAGCTGATCGCGTGACAGGCGCGAGGCCAGCGAGACAAAGAAGTCATTGCACGAGTAGGCCAGTGCTTCCGCCGGCGACAGCGCCCGTTTCAAGTCGGGATGCGCGCAAACATACTTCTGTCCGTCGACGGTGACCGTCCTCCGGCACAGGTGGTTGGCGTCGGCGCGGAGCACGCCGCTCTCGAGCGCCGCCACCAGGGCCACGGCCTTGACGATCGAGCCCGGCAGGACGGGCGTGTCGAGAATGTCGGCGCGGGCTTCCCGACGTTCGCGCGGATTGTCCAGGCTGCGCACGAAGTACGCCGCCTGCCTCGCCGGCTGGTCCGTCGCAGGCGTGGCGGAGATGGACGCGTCGTCGCGAAGGCGGGCCGAGGCGGAGGCGTACGCGGTGGCCACGGCAGCCATCAGCATCAGCGCCAGCGCGCCCCGGCGCCTGGTCATAGCTTGGTTTTGCACCCCGGCCGGCACAGGCACGGGATAATCTTGTCGCCTTCCGTGTTGTAGTCGTAGGTCAGCTCTTCGCCCTTGGCGATGGGCTTCGAGGCGCGCACCCAGATGGTCTTGTCCACGACCTCGATCCAGCAATTCCCCTTGCAGGAATGGTTGATGAAGCGGGCGTCGTTGCCGCCGACGTGGGCGTCGCGGCTCCAGTTGCGGTTGACGCGAAAGACCCAGATGCAGCCCTTCGACAGGTACTTATCTTCCCGACTCTCACTCTGCTTGTTGGTGATGAGTTCGCCGGCGTAGTCGATGATGCGCTTGTTCTTGTTGATGGGCTCCATGGCGAAGACGCCGTAGCCGTGCAGTTTGGAGCGTTTGCGGAGAATCTTCGGAAGCGGCGTCGCTTTGGGCATCTGTATTTTTAACGACCTCTTAACGGTTCAGCCAGTGTAGCAAGAGGAATGATACATTGTCGCCCGAGAGGTGCACCGTGCGAGGCTATTTGACGACGTTTCTACTTGTGTCCGTGGTGAGTTTGGGGGTGACCGTGCAAGGCCAGCGACAGCTGTTCCCGGGAACAGGCAACCTGCCGTTCAGCGCGGCGGCCAAGGGTGACGGCCTGATCTATGTCGCGGGCACGATCGCCGCCCAGGGCGACATCAAGGCGCAGACCAAGGCCGTGCTCGACAGCATCAGCCAGACCTTGACCAAGGCCGGCTCGAGCCTGTCGATGGTCGCCAGCGTCAACGTCTACCTGAAGAATGCCGCCGACGCCGCCGCCATGACCGAAGTGTGGCGCGAGACCTTCCCGAAGAACCCGCCGGCGCGCACGACCGTGATTTCCGACTTCGTCGTGCCCGGCGCGCTGCTCGAGATGTCGGCCGTCGCCATTCCCACCGGCGGTGAACGCGTCGTCGTGACGCCGGCCGGCTGGTCGACCGCCAATCCCTACAGCTACGCCATCAAGTCCGGCGACAGCCTGTTCATGGCCGGCCTGGTGTCACGCGGCGTGAAGGACAACGTGCCGGTCGAGGGCGACATGACCATGCAGATGAACACCATCATGGCCAACGCCGGAGAACTGCTGAAGGCCGCCGGGTTCGGCTTCGAGCACGTGGTCGCCAACCGCGTCTACATCACCGACGGCACGAAGTTCGGCGAGATGAACAAGGCCTACGTGCCGCACTTCCCGAAAGACCCGCCGGCGCGCGCCACGGTGATTGTCGGCCTGCCGGGCCCGCAGTACCAAGTGGAAGTCACGATGACGGCCAACCGCCGGCCGAAGGAGACCTTTGCCACGCCCAACGCCGACGGCACGCCAGGCCGCCCGAGCGCCACGCTCAGCAGCGCCGTCAAGGTCGGCAACACCCTGTACATGGCCGGCCTGCTCGGCAACAACGCCACCAATAAAGGCGACATGGAAGCGCAGACCAAGGAAACGCTCGCGCGCGTGGGCCGCACGCTGACCGCCGCCGGCTTCGGCTGGGACGACCTGGTGGACGGCATGGTCTACATCACCGACCTGGCCGGTTTCGACGCCATGAATGCCGGCTACCGGTCGGTCCTGCAAAAGGACTTCCCGGCCCGGGCCACCGTCAAGACCGGCCTGGTCGGCGCTGATGGCCTGGTCGAAATCATGTTCATCGCCGCGAAGTAGCGCGGGTGCGTGGTTAAGGGGACGCAGGTGGCGGGCCAGCCGGCCCGCTGCCTGCGGCCAGTTCAGCGGCGCGGTTCAGCGCCGCCTGCACGCTCTCGCAGATGTTGGCGGCGCCGAGCCGCCGATGCAACTCCGCCTTCTGCATCGCCGCCAGCGGCTGTGACGGCGCGCCGCACAACACCAGAGTCCGGCCCTTCTTCTTGAGTTCGTCGGCCAGTTCCTCAATCGCGCTGAGTCCGGTCGCATCGACCGCGGTCATGTTGCGCAGCCGCAGCACCACCACCGGCGGCAGCCGCTCAGCCTGTGCGCCAATCTCGTGCAGCTTGTCGGTGGCGCCGAACAGGAACGGACCGTGGATGCGAAAAATCGCGACGTTATCGGGAATCACCTTGTCCTGCAGGATGTGCGGACGCCCGGCCTCGATGTAGTCGCGCGTCACGCGCGTTACCGTGGTCGTGACGGCGACACGGCGAATGAACAGCAGCGCCGCCAGCACCATGCCCACCTCCACCGCGACGGTCAGGTCGGCGAGCACCGTCAGCAGGAACGTGGCCGTCCACACCAGGATGTCGGTGTACGACTGCTTGAAGACGCCGCCGATTTCCCGCCACTCCCCCATGTTCCACGCCACGATGAACAGGATCGCCGCCAGTACCGGCAACGGCACGTAGGCCGCCAGGCCCGCGCCAAAGAGCAGCACACCGAGCAGGGTCAGGGCATGGATGAGGCCCGCTACCGGTGAGCGGGCGCCCGAGCGGATGTTGGTGGCCGTGCGCGCGAGCGCACCGGTCGCGGGCAGGCCGCCGAACATCGGCGACACGATATTGGCCACGCCCTGGGCAAACAGCTCGGTGTTCGGGTTGTGCCGGCCACCGCCCATCCGGTCGGCCACCACGGCCGAGAGCAAGGACTCGATCGCGCCGAGCATGGCGACGGTCACCGCCGGTGAAATCAGCGTCAGGATCAGTTCGGGCCGGAACGCCGGCACATGAAACGACGGCAGGCCGGACGGGATGCCGCCAAAGCGCGACCCGATGGTGGCCACGTCGAGCTGCAACACCAGGGCGGCACCGGTTCCGGCAAACAACGCGACGATGTAGGCCGGGACGCGCTTGATGTAGCGGCTCCACAGGATCAACAACAGCAGGGTGCCGCCGCCAAGCGCCAGGCTGTCGGGCGAGACCAGTCCCAGATTGCCGGCCACCACCCGGATCCTCGGGATGAACTCCCCCGGCACTTCGCCGGTCAGGCCGAGGAAATCGCGCAACTGCGTACTGGCGATCACCAGCGCGATGCCGTTGGTGAAGCCAATGATCACCGGCCGCGGGATGTATTTGACCGCCGTGCCGGTCCCGGTCAGCCCCATCACCATCAGCATCACGCCGGCCATCAGCGTGCACATGAAGAGGCCGTCGATGCCATGCTCGGCGACGATGCCCGAGACCACCACCACGAACGCACCGGTGGGACCGCCGATCTGGAACCGCGATCCGCCCAGCGCCGAGATGATGAAGCCGGTCACAATGGCGCAGTAGATGCCGGCTTGCGGCGTGAGGCCCGAGGCAATGGCAAAGGCCATGGCCAGCGGCAGCGCCACCAGGCCGACCGTGATGCCGGCGGTTGCATCAGCCGCGAAGGCGCGCGAGTCGTAGCCCTCAGCGAGGGTCAGAAACAAGCGCGGCAACCACCCAGGCAAGCCAGTTTTCATTGCATGGCAAAGAAGACCGCGTCGTAGTTCCACACGGTGAAGGCAATCCGCGAGCCGTTGGGCGACCAGGCCGGCTGCGTCTTGTGTGAGGGATCGGTGGTCACCTGGACCGGCGCGCCACCGCCAACCACCGGCATGCGGAAGATCTGAAAGAAGCCGTCGGCCGCCGGCGCGGTGAAGGCGACGAAGCGGCCGTCGGCCGAGACGCCCAGGCCGGGAAAGTCATGCTCGGTGGCAAACTCGTGCACCAGGTGCGGGCGGCCGCCGGTGACCGGCATGGTGATGACGGCGTGCCGGCCCGGCGCGGTCTTGGCAATGGCGATCACGGTGGTGCTGCTCGGGAGCCACTCGGCATGCGTGATCTCGCCGTCGAAGCCCTCGGCCCTGACCTCGCGCAACTCCGAGGTCACCTCACCTGACTCCTGATCGACGCCAATGCGATAGACCACGGATCGGCCATCCCCGCTGCGAGCGCCGTCGAGCAGGACGGTCTGGCCGTCGGGCGACCAGCGCGGCCACCCGACTTCGGCGCCACGGCCGAGAAACGTGATCCGTCGATCGGGGCCCTTGCCATCAGCCGGACGCAGCCAGACATCATCAGACATCTCGCGGTGGGTGTGAAACGCGATCCACCGGCCGTTGGGTGACCACGCCATGGCCTGATCTTCGGAGTCGGAGCGGGCGATCACGTCGAGCGGCGTGGCCGCCGGCAGCGGCTGCGCCAGATCGATGACGCCAATCTCCTGCGCGATATCCGGATACTTCGCATCGTCCACGACTCGCCGCCAGGTGCCATAGGTAAAGGCAATGCGCGGACGAGTGGGATGGTAGGACGGTGTTTCGGACTGGAAGGTGGTGAGCTGGCGGGTGAGGCCGCCTGCCGCCGGCGCGTCGGCCAGGAAGGTCCGGTACGACTGGACCTTGAAGATCGTGGTGCCATCGGCGGCGACCGAGGGCGCATACGCATCGCGCGAGAACGAGGTGCGTTTCCAGGCCAGGTTCCTGGCCGGGTCGGCCGCCCACAGGTCGACCATGCCGCGGTCGTTCGGCGACGCGAAGAACACTTGCTGCCCGTTGGCCGAAAACGCCAGCGGGCCGATGACATCGAGATCGGGATCGAAGCGCAGCGGCGGCGCGCCACAGGGGATGGCCAGGCGCGGACGGGCGCCGTCGTTCGAGACGCAGGCGACCTCACCCGCCGGCGTCCACGCCGGCGAGGATGGACGGCCGGTGAGGGCCGTGCGTTCGCGGGTCGCGCCGTCGGCGGAGATCCGCCACAGTTCCGGACCGTCGGTGCCGGTGGCCAGCGCCACCACCCGCTTGCCATCCTTGCTCCACGCCGGCTGGCGCAGATGGTTGACGTCCTTGCCGCCCCACAGCGGCTGGCGCGTCACGCCGGCTGGCGAAAGACGATAGCTCTGCCAGCGCACGGCGGCTCCGGTGTCTTCGGCCACCAGCGTCTGTTGGTCGGCCCAGGTCAAATAGCGAATCTGGCCGTCGCCGGCCGGGAGCGTCTGCGGCACGCCGCCGCCAATGGGCACCACCCTGATGTGACGGCCCTCGGTGTAGGCCAGCCGCGTCGCATCCGGTGAGATCACGCCAACCGGGTCGCGATAGCCGACGACCCCGAGTTGATGAGCGGTCGTGATGTAGCTCAGGCGAGGCGGGTCCTCAAGCGGCACGGCGGCGGGCCGCGCCCAGAGCAGGGCCACGAGGGCGCCGACGACGACGCCGAACAGGACGAGGGCACGCATGGGCATATTCTACGTGCTTCGTTGGTCAGTGGAAATCGTGTGAGTCGATCGCCGCGCTGTCCGGCAGGCCGGCCAGTTTCGAGACGCGCTCGGCCTTGATCGAGGTGACGCCGTCCTGGTTCTGCAGCACGCCCTCGACGAGCAGGAATGACGACTCGACGATGATCAGGCGATCGGTGGCATACAGGTCCGGCCGGACGATGATGTTGGCAATGCCGGTTTCATCTTCCAGCGTAAGAAACACAAAGCCCTTCGCGGTCCCCGGACGTTGGCGCGTGATCACCATGCCGGCGGTGCGCACGCGCCGGCCCGCTCGCGCTTTGGGCAATTCGCCGGCCGGCAGCACCCCGCGCATGGCGAGCTCGTGCCGGCGGAAGGTCAGCGGATGCGGGCCGACGGTGAGACCGGTACCCGAGTAATCGGCGACCAGCCGTTCGGAGACGGTCATCTCGGGAAGCGGCCCGCCTTCGCGGCCGGAGGCCGCTACGGCGCGGTCCCGCCGGAGCTCGTCTGATTCCTCACGAGCGAAGGCGGATTCCTCGAACAGTTCGCCGGCCGGGCGCACGGCCCGCTCGACCTGCCACAGCGCCGAGCGGCGATCGTGACCCAGCGCATTGAGCGCGCCGATCTCAGCCAGTACGACCATCTCGTCGCGACGCAGCCCGGTGCGGCGCACCAGGTCATCGACACTGCGGAAGCGGGTGGCCTGGCCGGTGACGGCCGTCCACTCGTGTGAGCACACATTGCAAAACTGCGAGGCCTGCGGCGTGGCCTCGATCATCGACGGATCGTCGCAGCCACACTTGGGACATCGATCAGGGCTTGCCGAGCCGAAGCTCGCCGGACTCTGCGCGAGCGAAGGTTGGGCGATGGCGTGACCCGCCTCGGCTCGCAAGCCGCGGACATAGCGCAAGCCCAGTCGAATTGCGCCATCGGCGTCGACCACGCAGTCCCACTCCGAAACCTGGACATCGATCGGATGGAAGCGCACCCCGCGCCGCTGGGCGTCCTTCACCAGCGTGGCGGGATGATAGAAGCCCATCGGCTGGTTATTGAGCAGCGCCGTATAGAACGCCGCCGGATAATGCGTCTTGAAATAGGCGCTGGCATAGGCCAGCAACGCAAAGCTGGCGGCGTGGGACTCCGGAAAGCCGTACAAGGCGAACGAGGTGATGGCCAGCACGATGCGATCGGCGGCGTCGCTGGTGATGCCGTTCTTCGCCATGCCCTCGCGCAGCAATCCTTCGAGCTGCAGCATCCGCTTCTCGGATCGCTTGAAGCCCATGGCCCGGCGCAAGTCTTCGGCCTGGCCGCCGGTGAAGCCCGCCACCGCCATGGCCATGCGCAGCAACTGTTCCTGGAACAGCGGCACCCCCAGCGTGCGCTTGAGGATCGGTTCGAGCAGCGGGTGATCGTAGGTCACCGCCTCGCGCCCGGCCCGCCGGTTGAGATAGGGATGCACCATCTGGCCGACGATCGGCCCCGGCCGAATCAGCGCCACCTCGACGACCAGGTCGTAGAACTTCTCGGGCTTGAGCCGCGGCAGCGTCGCCATCTGCGCCCGCGACTCGACCTGGAACACGCCAATGGTGTCGGCCGCGCGCAGCATCTTGTAAACCTCGGGGTCATCTGCTGGAAGAGACGCGAGGCTGACCCCTCGCTGACGGGAGGCCCCAAGTTCCAGGTCGGGAGGTTGAGTCCTGTCGGGAGACAATTCGTGTCGGGATTCTTCCAGACGCCACTCACATTCCCGACCAGTAGTTCCCTCCCGACCCGCATTGCCCTCCCGACCAGTGGTTCCCTCCCGGCTGTTAATCAGATGAATGGTGTCCTGCAGCACCGCCATCATGCCGAGCCCCAGCAGATCCACCTTGATGATGCCCATGTCGGCGCAGTCTTCCTTGTCCCACTGCACCACCACGCGGCCGGGCATGCTCGCGTTCTCGAGCGGCACCACCGACGACAAGTCGCCCTGGCACACCACCATGCCGCCCGAGTGCTGGCCCAGATGACGCGGCAGGTCCTGCAGTTGCCGCCAGAGCGCAGCAAAGTGCCGCACGCGCGGCTCGTCGCCGGCCATGCCGACTTCGGCCAGCTTCTTCGACAGCGTGTCGGCGGGATCGATGAACTCGAACTGGTGCATTACCTTGGCCAGGCGATCGACCTGTCCTTCGTCGAGGTCCAGCGCCTTGCCCACCTCGCGCGCCGCGCTCTTGCCGCGATAGGTGATGACGTTGGCGGTCATGGCGGCGCCGTGCTGTCCATACTTCTGGTAGACGTGCTGAATCACGCGCTCGCGCCGATCACCGCTCGGCAGATCAAGATCGATATCGGGCCACTCGCCACGCTCTTCCGACAGGAAGCGCTCGAACAGCAACTCCATCGCCACCGGATCGACCGCGGTAATGCCCAGGCTGTAGCACACGGCGCTGTTGGCGGCCGACCCGCGCCCCTGCACCAGGATGTTCTGCTGCCGGCAGAAATTGACGATGTCCCACACGATCAGGAAGTAGCCGGCCAGCTGCAGCTTTTCGATCAGATCCAGCTCGCGCGCGACCTGGGCACGGGCCTTGTCGTAGTACGGGCGGTAGCGATCGCGGGCGCCGACTTCGGTAATCTTGCGGAGAAACGAGATCTCGGTCTCCCCGTCGGGCACTGGGTAGCGCGGAAAGCGATACCCGAGGTCGGTCATCGTGAACTGCAGGCGATCGGCCAGGTCGCGCGTGGCGTGGATCGCGGCCGGCCGATCCGCGAACAGGCGCGCCATCTGCGCCGGCGGCTTCAAGTAGCGCTCGGCATTGGCCGCCAGCCGCCGGCCGGCACGATGCAGCGGCACGTGTTCACGAATCGCGGTCAGCACGTCAAACAGCGGCCGCTCCTCAGGCGTGGCAAAACTCACGCCGCCGGTGGCCACCAGCGGCACGCCAAAGGCCTCGGCCAGGCACACCAGTGTGTCGTTGTCGTCCTCCTGGTCGCGGTGCAGGTGCCGCTGCAACTCCACGTAGGTGTTGGCACGGCCGAAGGTGCCGACGATGCGGTCGAGCAGGCCGCCGACACCGTAGCACTCGGCCCTGAGCAACGCGCGGCCCGGCATGGCAATCAACCCGGTGGTGAAGCCGTCGAGTTCATCGATGCCGAGCGCGCCCTCGCCCTTGGGCGCCCGCAACTTCATGCGCGACAGCAGACGACAGAGGTTGCGCCAGCCTTCTTGCGAGGACACCAACACGGGCAGATGAAATCTGGCGATCTCGTGCGCTGGTGATTTGAGGATTTGGTCACGGGATCTGGGGGCCTGGCGAACTTTGTGATTGCGGGTGGCGGCTTCGACCGTGAGTTCGGCACCGATCAGTGGACGCAAGCCCGCAGCGCGTGCTGCCTTATGGAAACGCGGCGCGCCGGAGACGCCGTCGCGGTCGAGCAGCGCCACCGCCGGGTAGCCCAGCATGGCGGCGCGCTCGACCAGGGTTTCCGGCGCCGACGCGGCGCGCAAGAAACTGAACGCAGATGAAGTGTGAAGTTCGATATACACAGACGGAGCCGCAGATGACACAGATGACGCAGAGAAAACAATTATGAAAAGGCGGCGTGACAGTTCAGGTCAGGTCAGCCGCAGTACGAATAGAAATGCCTCTGCGTCCTCTGTGGCCGGCTTTCAGCGCTAATCCACGACGCCCTCCAAGAACCACTGGCCAACCGCGCGTTCGACCACCAGCCGGTAAATGGTGCCGTCGGCCATGGCCACGTCCCATTCGTCGCGATCCCACGACGCAGACGCAGACAGACCCAGGGCCGCAGATGACACAGATGACGCAGACGCAGACAGACCCAGGGCCGCAGATGACGCAGATGACGCAGACGCAGACAGACCCAGGGCCGCAGATGACGCAGATGATGCAGATTCGGGACCGGGCGTCGTCCACCACTCTCCAGAGGTCCGCCAGGGGCCTGCGGCCTGGACGACGGCGCCGCTTGAGAAGCCGTTGCGGTCGGTGACAATGCGGACGGGACGGCCTTCCTGGACATGGACGCGCGTGGGGATGGGAAAGCGAAAACGGCGGAAGGCACATGGCAGATTGGCGATTGACGATTGACGATCAATTTCAGGTTGTCGATTGGCCATCGACGATTGATTGCCAATTGACGATTGGAAATCACCCATTGCGAAATCACCCGGCCGCCAGGTATCCACGAGGACGGGTGAGCCCACGTGCTTCTCGCCCATGAGCGCGCTCAGGCGGGCCACCAGGGTCGCCACCTGTTCCGGCGCCGGTTGCGCCCGTTCGAGCAGCGTCCACTGCAGCACGCGGCCCGGCGTCGGCTCGATGAAGACCCGCACGGTGTCAATCGGCGCGTCGGGCGGATGCGTTTCGAGGTCGAGCAGCACCAGCGTGCGCAACGTCTTGGCATCGCGCATGGGCGCCGGCAACTGTAACGTGCGCGCGTGGACGCGCCGGGTGGTGAGGCGCAGCGACGTGTGGATGACGGCCGCCGAGCGATCGGCGCCCTCCAGCCGTTCCGCGAGCGGTTCGAGCAATCGCGCCAGCACGAAGGACAACGGCTCGAGGCCTTCGATCGGCCACTCCAACGCCAGGTCCGCCTCGAACGGCACTTCGTCCACCCACGGCACCAGCGGCCGAATATCAAGACCACGGGCCAGGCCCTGCCATCGCAGGCCGCGATCGCCCAGGCGCTCGAACACTTCAGGACCGGCAATCTTCGTCAACGCACCGAGTGTGCGAATGCCCCACTTGGTGAGAATCTCGAGCTGACGGTTCTCACCAGCTCGCGATTTCGGGCGGCTGGCTTGATGGGTCTGCCGGGGGTGGTGCCAGCCCCCGCCTTCGCGGCCGGAGGCCGCTACGGCGGGGTCTCGCCGCAGCTCGCCCGATTGTTCGCGAGCGGAGGCGGACAACTTCTCGTAGCGATCGAGCACGCTGATGCTGAGCGGCGCGAGGGCCTGCTCTTCTTGCCCAGGCGCGACAACCGTGAGACCGGGGCGACCGAGTGCGAGCAGTGCCGCGGCGGTTTGCGTGGCGGCAATCGCCACCCGCCCTTCGATGCGGTCCCGATCGCGATCGGGCCCGCGCTCAGGACAAGCGGCCAGCCCACCCGGAGCCTGCCTCTGAATCGCATCGCGGAGATGTTCCCCCAATTCCTGCGGGCTGCCAAACAGACGCGACAGGCCATTCGCATCGAGCAGCATAAGCGGACCCACCTGCTCGAAGCGCGGCGTAAACGCCCGCGCCACTTCGGCAATGGCCGCCGCCGGAACCGACGGGGCAAACAGCGCGGCAAACACGATTACACCGCGTGGACGAAACGTGTCTGAATGGCGACATGCTGGGCGTGCGACCACCGCGCTGCCGAGACGGCAGCACCAGCACGAACACCGCTCAAGCGGCGCGAACGCTCATGGTCGCCTTTCCAAACGGGAGTCGGGAGGCGGGAGGCGGGAGTCGACGGGCGAGAGGCGGAAGTCGACGAGGAGTCGGCGCCCATGACGATCGAGCGCCCGCCGGAACTGCGAGCCACGGACTGGGCGGCCAGAATAACAACGGCCGTGTCGCTGCCTTCAATGGCGCGCTCGATGCGGAACCAGGTGGCGGCCGGCAACCGGCGTAACGCCTGGGCCGGCACGTCGATCAGGTCGATGGCGACCAGTGTGCATACACCCGACTGCACAACCAGGTTCAACGACTTGATGGCACGGTCAATTACGCGCTCGACGAACGTGCCGGGGCCGTTGACCGCGCGCACGCCTGGGAGCCAGGCCGGATCGATGGCCACCGCGGTCTTCGACACCGCCTGGCCGCGCACCCACAACAGGTGCGGCAACACGATGCCGCACGCCGAAGCCGTCGGCGGATCAAAACGGTCGAACGTATCGATGAGCGCGACGGTTTCGCCACGGCGCGTCGCCGCCGCCAAGGCTGCCCAGACCAGTCCCGTACGACCAGACGAAGCCGGTCCCACCACTTCAGACACCTGCCCGCGCGGCAAGCCACCGGCTAGTCCGCGGTCCAAAGCGGCGACGTCAAGCGGCGAGACCCCGTCTTCGCCCAGGCGTTCGGGAATGGCAGAGGTGAGGGTACGGTCGAGTTTTCGCTCTCGGAGCAGGGCTTCTACGGTGGCGCGGACGGCCATATCTCACCTCTATTCGCTTAACTTTCGCCATTGTAACGAGCCCCTGGCGAAAGTCAAGCGAATGGTATCTTCGGAGAAGAATCGGCGTCCTAATCTGCGGCTGTCCTGTTTCGGCGGCCCTTTCGAAGGAGCAATCTGTGGCCGAACGCATCATTCTCATTTCCGGCGCAACCGGCCAGCAAGGTGGCGCCACGGCGCGAGCCCTGGCCGGCAAGGGTTTCAAGCTTCGCGCCCTCACCCGCAATCCTGACAGCAACAGCGCCAAGGCACTGGCCGCAGCCACCGGCGCCGAACTGGTCAAGGGCGACCTGGATGACGAAGCGTCGATCGCCGCGGCCCTCAACGGCGCCTGGGGCGCTTACGGCGTGCAGAACACATGGACCGCCGGCGTCGAGGGCGAAGAGGCGCAGGGCCATCGCTTCGCCAAGCTGGCGCGCGCGGCCGGCGTGCAGCACTACGTCTATGCCTCGGTCGCGTCGGCCGATCGCCAGACCGGCATTCCCCACTTCGACAACAAGTCGCGCGTCGAAGACACCGTGCGCGGCCTCGGCTTCCCGTCCTACGCCATCATCCGGCCGGTGTTCTTCATGGAGAACCTGCCCAGCCCGTGGTTCCTGAACGGCGACCAACTGGTCAGCACGCTGGATCCCAAGACCGTCCTGCAGATGATCGCAGTCGTCGACATCGGCCAGTACGGCGCCCTGGCGTTCACCGACGGGCGGTTCAAGAATCTCGAACTCGATATCGCCGGCGATGCGGTCACGCTGCCGCAGGCGACCGCTACCATCGGCGCCGCGCTCGGACGCCCGCTGACGTACTTGCAGATTCCGATCAGCGAGGTCCGCAAGAACAGCGAGGACTTCGCATTGATGCTGGAATGGTTCGAGAAGGTCGGCTACGACGCCGACATCGCGGGCAATGCGAAGACGTACGGCGTGAAGCCGACGTCGCTCGCCGACTGGGCGGCGGGATTGGGCAGGTAGGGCTGGGTCGGGCCGGTAAGGCAGGTGGGACGGTCTTCCCCACCCGCCTTACCGGCCCGACTCCGCCCTACCGGCCCTGACTGGTCGTCGGAGCACTATCCAGTTTCGTGGGCTTCTTCGTGTGGAAGCCGGCCACATCCTGGTACGCCTTGGCCAGCGCGATGATCTCGAGCTCGCGATACGGCTGCCCGTAGATCACGGCATTGGTCGGCGTGCCCGTGTCGGCAAAGCCGTTCGGCAGGTTGATGGCTGGATAGCCGGCCGAGTTGGCCATGCCGAAGTGCCGCTGCGTCGGCCCCTGCGGCGTCGGCGGCGGCGGTGTCGCGGGCGGCGTGGCCGGCGCGCCGGGCGGGCGTCCGCCCGGTCCGCCCACCCCGGTGTTGTTCGATCCCACGAGGTAGACATCGACGTGGGCGGTGGCCTTGGCCAGTTCCATCATCATCATCATGCGCGCGCGCTGCTGCTGCAGGTAGTCGGGCGCCGGAATCAGGCGGCCGCCGGCCTGGTTGCCGCCGCGCGTGCCCTTCATGCGCCCGGCGCGGATGTGCTCGTCGAAATACGCGGTCCGCTCGACGTTGAAGCCATTCACACTGGGATTGAACTCCGGCACGTTCACCGGGATGAACTGGGTGACGCCCAGGCCCCGCAGCGTCTCAAGCGTCTGCGCGGCGTTGGCCTTGGCCGAGGCATTGGTGATGCTGTCGAACGAGTCCTGAATAATCCCCACCTTCAGCTTCTTGACGTCGAACTGGGCGTTCCAGTTGAACGGCACGTCGGTCACGCTCATGTCGCGGCCATCGGGCTTGGCGATGGCCTGCATGACGATGGCCGTGTCTTCGGCGTAGCGGCAGATCGGGCCGAGGCGATCGAGCGTCCACGACAGCGCCATCACGCCGTAGCGGCTGACGCGGCCAAAGGTGGGCCGCAGGCCGGCCAGGCCGCAGCGCGCCGACGGACTCAGGATCGAACCGCTGGTCTCGGTGCCAATCCCGAACGCGACGCACCCGGCCGCGGTGGCCGACGAGGGGCCGGCCGACGAGCCGCTTGACCCTTGCGTCGGATCCCATGGACTCTTGGTCTGCCCGCCGAACCAGTTGTCGCCGCCGGCCAGTTCGCCGGTCGTGACCTTGGCAATCAGCACAGCGCCGGCATCGCGCAGCATCTCGACCACGCTGGCGTCGTAATCAAGCACTTGATCCTTGAACGGCGCCGATCCCCACGTCGTGGGATGCCCCTTCACCGAGATGATGTCCTTGGCGCCCCACGGAATGCCGTGCAATGGTCCCTTGTACTTGCCGGCGGCAATCTCGCTGTCGGCACGGCGCGCTTCGGCGCGGCCATAGTCATCGAGAAACGTCACCACGTTATTGAGCACCCCGTTGTAGCGGTGCAGGCGCGCCAGGTACATCTCGGTCAACTCGAGTGAACTCACCTGCCGGGTCCGCAGCAATTCAGCGAGATGGCGCACCGGCCAGAACGCGGCGTCTTCGAGGTTGGCCGGCCGCTTCACGGCCGGCGCGGCGCTCAGGCGGAAGGGCTGCCGGGTCTTGTTGACCGCCAGTCCGGGCACGACCGGACTGAAGTGAAACGGCGGCGACACATCGGGCGGAATGTGGAGCTTGCGAATGTCCTCGTAGCCGGCCAGGTTGCGATTGGCGCCCTCCACCAGGGCGGTGCGCTCTTCCTCGGTCAGGTCGATGCCCGACAGCTTGAGCGCCTCGGTGACCATGGCCAGGTTCACCCGTTGGGCGCCGGCGTCCTGCATGCGCGCCCACAGAATGCCTGGAGCGAGGGTGGAACCCAGGCCCGCGCCGGCAAAGTGCGCCATGAACCGGCGTCGGGTCTGGTCGATCTGTCCGCCGTGACCTTGGCGAGGGTGGATATTCTTCATAGCCGCCTAGTCTACCCAAATCGCATAAAATTGAGGCTCTTGCAAAACAGATTGAATCAAGCCGCCTTACGCATTGCGGTGGCACTCACCCATCGCAACTTCCGGCTGCTGTGGCTTGGCGCGCTCACTTCGAGCATCGGCACCTGGATGCAGAAGATCGCGCAAGCATGGCTGATTGTCACCATGACCGGGTCGGCGTCGGCGTTCTACATCGGCCTCGACAGCTTCGTCGGCGAGTTGCCCATCCTGCTGTTCACCCTGATCGGCGGCGTGGTCGCCGATCGCCGCGATCGGCGGCACATCATGTTGATGTCGCAGGTCACGCAGATGGCGATCGCCTTCATTCTGGCGGCGCTGGTGTACACCCAGACCATCCAAATCTGGATGATCCTGGGGCTCTCGTTCATTTCGGGCTGCGCGCAAGCATTCGGCGGACCGGCCTACCAGTCGCTCATCCCCACCCTCGTCGGCAAGGATCACCTGCCCAACGCCGTGGCCCTCAACTCGATCCAGTTCAACCTGGCCCGTGTGATTGGGCCGATTGTGGCGGGCACGGCCCTGGCCGTCTTCGGCATGGTCGCCTGCTTCGGCCTGAACGGCATCTCGTTCCTGTTCGTGATCGCCGCGATCCTCGCGCTACGCAACGTGCACGTGCCGCCGACGGCCACCACCAACATGGTGGAGCAGATGAAGGACGGCCTGCGCTACGTGCGCGACTCGCGCAACCTGAAGATCGTGACCGCGCTCGGCTTCACCGGTGCGTTCCTCGGCTTGCCGCTGCTCACCTTCCTGCCGGTCATCACCAAGGACGTGTTCCAGCAGGACGTGGCGTTCTATTCGTGGCTGATGACCTGTTCGGGCGCCGGCGCGGTCACCGGCGCACTGATCGTGGCGTGGATCGGCCGGCACCGCCACATCGGACGGGTGTTGCTGGTGTCGCTCGGCCTGTTCGGCTTCGCGATGGCGGCCTTCTCGCTGTCGCGCACGCCGCTCTTGAGCGCCGCCATCCTGTTTCTGGCCGGCGCGCTGCTGGTGATGTGCTTCTCGCTCACCACCTCGCTGGCGCAACTGCTGGCACCGGGTGAACTGCGGGGCCGCGTGGTCAGCATTTACATGGTGGCGTTTCGCGGCGGCTCGCCGCTCGGCGGCCTGGCCAGCGGCTGGCTGGTCACCCAGGTCGGCTCGGCCCCGACGGTGCTGCTGGTCAACGGCCTCGTGCTCGCCGCCATCGCCAGCTTCTTCCTGGTGAAGGGTCACGGGCTCAAGGACGTCTAACGGAACCTGGCGGGAGGGCACGGCTTGTCGGGAGGGCACGGCTCGTCGGGAGGGCACTGCTCGTCGGGACCGCCTATCCGCTCAGGCCGTCGCGTCAACTGCCATCATGGTCGCGGTCATCTTCGCCAGCACACGCGTTCGGGTGGAGTCGAAGACCGCGCCATCGCATACCGTCAAGGTTCGCCCTGACTGCACACCTTTCCCACGGCAATCACGCAGGCGGACTTCGCGGGCTTCAGGAAGTTGATCTTGAACTCGACCGTCAGCACTTCGCGGCCCTCCGGAATCATGGTCAGTGCCGCGTAGCCGCACGCGACGTCAGCCAGGCTCGCCGCGATGCCGCCGTGCATCGCCATGCTGTTTTGCGTCATGCGCTCGTCGAAGGCGCAGCCAATGGTCACGGTGCCGGATTCAACGGACTCGAGGCTGGCGCCCAGCGTCCGCATGAACCCCTGTCTGTCAAAGCTCTGACGAATGCGATCCGTGGCTTCCATTGAAGCCCCATGTTACAGTGCGCGGCAGAAATGGATTTCTGGCAGGCTCACGGCTGGCTGTTTCTCATCGGCATCACGGTGTTTCCGCGCCTGACGATGCTGCTGGCCGTGTCGGTGCCGTTTGGATTCCTGGCGTGGGCCGGCTGGCTGTTCTTCCCCCACCTGACGGTCGCGATCCTGGCGACCACCTATTACTGGCACACCAACCCGGTGCTCTGCGTGATCGCGTGGTTTGTGGCACTCGGCGGTACTGCGGGCGAAGGCAAGGTCGCGTCGAGGCGGATAAAGAAGACGCAGACCCGCTGATCAAGGATCCGCGAGGCGATTTCGGCCTTGGCAGCGAGAATCAGTTTCTGCGCCCGCGGCATGGCGGGGAGCGCCTCGATCGGCGACGGGCATTGGACGAGTTCGGATTCGGTTTCGGGCTCGATCGCATGTCGGGCGACGCAGTCGGGGCACACCCCGGCCTCGTCATCGGTGGTGTGACACGCACAATCGCAGCCAGCGCCTTCGGTCACTGCCGCAACTTCTGATCCCGACAAAAAATGCCCTCCCGACAAGAGGTGCCCTCCCGACAAGAAGTGCCCTCCCGACAGGAGATGCCCTCCCGACAAGAAGTGCCCTCCCGTTCAGGAGATGCCCTCCCGTCTGGCGCAGCGTGGCCAGCCGACTACTGCGGCTTCTTTGCCGCTTCGCGCTCCCTTGACCGCGCGCCTGACAGGATGTTCGACATCGCGTAGTTGCCCTCGTGGCAGGCATACTCATAGATCATCTCGTCGATGCGATTGAACGGCAGCTCGCCGGTGACCGGCGCGGTGAAGCTGTCGGGGTCGTCCATCGTAAATCGATAGCGAATGGTGTCGGGGCCGGTGCGCGTGAAGCGCTCGGTCACCTTCAACCGCTCCGACGCGCCACGGTAGGCCCACAGGATGCTGGTCTGCGCCAACTGCAGCGGATGGATCTGGGTGGTTTCGACCACCAGCGTATCGCCTTCCCACCGGCCAATCGAATCACCAAACCACGGACGAAGGCTGGCCGGGGCGTGCTCGCCGCTCAGCCGAATCACCCGCGCATCGTGATTCATCTCGGTCAGGATCATCACGTGATCCCGCGTCTGCACGATGGTGTAGTTGTTGTTGTAGAAGTAGTTGGGCAGCATCGGCGGCCCGGCGTTCGAGCCGAACGAGAGCAGGCAGCGGTCGGCCAGCGGCCGCATCTCGGGATGGTCGAATTCGCCAAACGCCTTCGCCCGGGCGGCCGCTTCCGCAAGACGCTTCCGGCCCGCATCGGTCGGTGCCGGCATGCGGCCATTCGGCGGATCGATGATGATCGAACTACGGGCCACGCCGTCGATGCGAATCACGTTCAGACCCGGGTCCAGCCAGAAGCCGTTGTAACCGCCGACCGCCCCGCCCGCGGCCTCGGAGATTAACTCGATGAACGATTTCTCACCCGGCGCGGTGAACCCGCCTGAGCCGCCGCCCTTGGGCGGCGCGGCCCGATTGGGATCGCTCGGCTGGTCGCGATACTCCTCCACCTGTTGCGCGCGTTGCTCGATGGCGGTGGCCTGCTGATCCGTCAGCGTCGTGCCTTGCGCACTCATGCGCTCGAGCGGCGTCTGCGTCTCGTTGGTCCAGTTGCCTTGCAGGTCGGGCTTGCCATCGGAGGTGCGGGGCATCACCCAGGGCTTCGGCTTGGCGGCCGGCACTTGCGCCGCTTGCGGCGCAGGCGCCTGCCCCATCACCGGCACCACAACACCGCCCAACACACACACGACAAAGGCGCCGATCGCTCGCGTGAAACCACGGCTCATGGTGTCCTCCGGTACGACCTGATTCTAGACCTGATTTAGCCACCGGGGACACAGAGAACACCGAGTCACTCATTGATGAGTGACTCCCGGAGTCCTCTGTGGCCGACCAGTCAGAGAGAATCAAGAAACGCCCGCAGTGCCCGACGCAGGGGGGCGGTCGTCGTGCGGAAGCGTTCGATCACGCCAGCGGCTTCCCCGCCGTGCCTCAGGATGGCGTCGTCAAGTGAGGCCGAGCCGCCGTCGTGCATCAAGGTGCGGCGGAAGCGCAGGCCCCAGAGCGCCGGGGTCCGAATCTCGTCCGGCTGCGCGGCCCCTTGCACAATGCCGTCGCCGGTACCGACATCGTGCAGCAGTAAATCGGAAAAGAGCGCCACCGTCTGGCGATTGAGGGATGCCGACCGATTGGCGCCGGTCATGAGGGCCGGCGTATGGCACGACGCACAGCCCACGTCGGCAAAGACCTGCTCCCCGATCCTGGCCTCGGCGGTGATGGTGCCGCGGGCGGGCGGCGCCAGGAACTTCATGAAGGCCTCGAAGTTATCGATTGCGCGCTTGCCCGTGCGCGGGTCCACCAGATCCTCGGGATCCTTCACCAGGTCGCACTCGCGCATCTGCGCCGGCGAGATGCCGCCGTGCGGTTCGTCCGGAAACAGGTCGTTGGTGATGCCCATCTCGTTGGTGTAGGCATCGCCGGCAAAGGTCAGGAGCGTCGCGATCTGCGCCTTCCAGCCAAAGCGTCCGACCCGGCGCTGGCCGGAGGCGACATCGGTGACGATGGCCGCGCGACCACTGATGCCGTCGCGGTCGCGATCGAAAGGGTCTTCGAGGGCCAGCAGGGTTTCGTCGGCAATGGCCTCGATCAGTCCGGCGCCAAACAGCGGCACCGATGTGCGCCGGGCAATCACGGTGGCCTCGGCGGGAATCACCGCCTGGCAGCGATGATTCGGGATGGAAAACAACTGGAAGAGCGTCGTGCCCCCCACTTCGCGAAACGAGCCATCGGCGTGGCGGCCGCCGACGCGCAGTTCGGTCATGGGACTGCCGCCGCCAATCGCCGGCACGTTGTGGCACGAGGCGCAGCCGGTGCCGTTGAACAGCGGGCCAAGCCCCTCTCCGGGTTCTTCGATCTCGCGAAAGTCGTCAAGTCCCAGCCGGAACTCCTCGAACTCCCGCGGCGTCGAGCCCGCCAGCGGATCCCCCGGCGCGGCCGGCGACTGCGCCCCGGCGTGAAACGCCGTCGCCGCCATGACCAGGCTGATGGCGCCGGCAAGCCAGTGCCGCGGCCTCATTTGACGATCAGCGTGGCGCGCATGGCGGTATGGCCGGCGCCGCACGGGCGCGAACACTCGATGATGAAGCGGCCAGCCTCGACGGCGGTGTAGGTCACCACGGTCACGCCGCGGCGCCGTTTCGGGATGGCGACGTCAACCGGCGTGCCGATGATGCGAAAGCCGTGGTCGGTGTCCTCGCTGGTCAGGTGAAACTCGATCACCGTGCCCTTCTCGACGACGATCTCAGAGGGCGAGAAGGCAAAGCGTTCGGCTGTCACCTTGACAATCTTGACTGGCGCCCGATTTGGCGATTGATGGACCTTGAGGTCGCTTCGCTCAGCCGCCGTTGCCGGCACGCACCACATGAGAGCAACACACAGAAGGCCGGCAACGCTTGCTTCGCGCATGACTAAAACCACCACCCGATGCCTGCGTTAATCTGCCAGGGCGCGCGCACCACGCCGCTCTTGTTGCGAGCGCGCACCACGTCGAACTTGAAGGCCACGTCTGGATCCGGGTAATACGTGGCGCCCACGACCACCGCCGACCGCTGGAACTCGGCCAGCGGCAAATAGCCGTCCGGCATCCGGTTCTGGGTGTCGAACTTCTCGTAGCGGCCGAAGACCACCACTTCATGCGTCCAGGCGTTGGGGCTGACGCGGGTGGCCGCCTCGGCGTAGGCACCCAGCAGGCGGCTGGCCACGTTGGGATTGATCCCGGACTGCTGCTGCAGCGCGCGATTGAGATCGCCGGCGCCGTCGATGGTGACCATCGACCACTGGCCACGCAGCTCGTGGCGGCCGCGGCGATATCGGGCATCAAGTGAACCGACACCGACGCCCGGCGTCTCGATCGTGAGCCGGGTCAGCCCGAAGCCGCTGCCGCCACGCCAGAAGCTCGCGCCCGACGTGAGCCCGCCGCGCCGGAACTCGAGACGCCCGGCGATGGCCGGCTCACTCGCGTCAGCCCGTGCCCCTTGCTGGCGGCCGCCCTTGATCCCTTCGTCGGCGCTGAAGCCGGTCGCGTCGAGGCCGGGCAGCACGTAGGCACGGTACGACAGCCCGCCGCCGAGCTCGCCGAACACGCCCGCCCCGGTATCGCGCCAGGTCGTCGGCACGATCACGGTATCGACGAACGTGCGCTCCACGCCGTTGAAGGTCGGCGGCTCATGACGCTCGTTCTGGATGCCCACCGGCACCAGCACCATGCCGGCCCGCAGGTTAAGGCGGCGATGGACCATCAGGTCGATGTAGGCCTGCTCCACCGCAACTTCGCCGGACTCCTCGCCACCCTCGACCAGGGCATGCTCGACCTCCACCTCGGACCAGAACTTGAGGCGGTCGGAAAAGCTGTGCCCAATCATCAGCACGAACCGATGTAGATCGGTCGCCGTCGGCTGGGCCTGCTCCTTGTTGAGGTGCAGTTCCATGTAGCCCGACAGCGTCGGTACGCCCTCGCGGGACGGGTTCGCGGGCGTTTGCGCCAGGGCCGGGCCACCGGCCCAGAGCAGACCACAAACCGCCAGGAAATTCAGTCGCGCTAACTTATTTAAGCTACTCATCCAAATCAATATTTTGAGTCACCAAAATAGCGGGGCAGTCCAATACTGTCAAGCAGAAAAGCGTGATCTACTTCGGTGGAAGAATGCGGCCGGCGGTCAGGAAGCGCCGGTAGTTCGAGTACTGGGTGCTGGTCCGCAGGCGCGGGACGCCGGCGCCACGCGTGATTCGAAACGAGGTGGAGGAAGCAGGCAGCACCAGCGTCTCGTGCGGATCTTGAAAGCTGACCGGCTTGAACCGAATCGACGTGTCCCACCGCTCCATCGTCCAGCTCCCCCACCGCGAACGATTTGCCGCCTTCTTCGGCAATGGGATGTCGACCAGGCCAATCAGCGACTGATCCATCCGCAGCACGTCGAACGTTACCGCGTCGATCCAGATCCGTCCGCGCATGCCGCCGTCGAGCGCGAAGCTCACGCACTCCTCGTTGCCGTTGACGAGTTCCGACGTCACCGAGGGCTTGTCCACCATGCGGTAGTTCAGCAGAATGGCGGCGCGGTTATCGACGCGGCCCTGGCCTCCGTGGGTGAAGACATATTCGTGGCGCTGCTGGGGAAGCAGCATCGACAGCGGCTGCACTTCCGACGTGTTCTGTTCGGGCGGCGTGCAGTTGTCGGAATCATCCTTGCGGGGCGGATGACCGTTGACCTTGATCACCTCGCGCAGCGTGCGCGCCTCGATCGGCACCGGGACTTCTTCGGTGGGCTGCCACGACAATCGCAATTCCGATTCGACCGTCCGGCCCCGCGACAGTGACGACACCGAATCCACCGGCATCAGGCCGACGATCTCGAGACAGACAATGCTTTGGGCGCGGGTGAAGTACTGCTGGACGCGCTCACCAACTCGCTGCAGCACCTCGGCGAGCGCGGCCTGATCGTTCGCCGCGGTGGCGGCCGAGCCGGCCAACAGCATCAGCGCTGCGACGGCGACGACGGTCGAGGTTAGACGTCGGTGCACGTTGGCGGGATTATACCTACCCGCCGTTCAGGGCTAAAGCCCGGCCGTGGCCTACTTCACGGCCAGCGTGAAGCTGACCGGCACGCGCTTGGGCGCGTAGCAGACCTTGTCGTCGCACGCCTGGTACTCGAGCCAGCCCGAGATGGTCACGGACCCTGACGCCGCCAGCGCCTTGCGCGCCTCTGGGGTATTGAGGATCGCCACGTCCTGGATCAGCTTGAAGGGCTTGCCGTAAGTTTCGACCCTCTCGTCCAGTTCCTTGAAATGGTAGATCTCCGACGGCGGATAGGTGGTCGGCAGCGCGCGGAGCCAGGGCTGGGGGTCGATCTTGACGGCAATCACCTGGTAGTCGTGCTTGCCCGGAGCGTAAACGTGCATCAGCTTCTTCGGGGTGATGTCGAAGGCGATGGCGACGCGCTTGCCGGGCGTCGCCTCGGCCTCGCTGATCGAAGTGAGCAGCGTCAGGTGCATGGTGTCGGTGCGCTGCGGCGCAGGCGACGATTGGCCGAACGCGCGGGGCGCGCCTGCCACCAGCAGACCCGCGAAGGCGAGCAGGGAAATGAATTTCATGGCGGTGTCCTTGTGCGATGCCATCGCTGCCCTAAACGATACCGCAACTGCTAAGATCCCGGGAAACCATGTCGGCGAGGCCTCCCACTCGGATACTGGTCGCGGAAGACGACCCTGACATCGGCAGCCTGCTCGAGCATTACCTGCGCAAGGCGGGGTTCCTGGCCACGGTCGTGGCCTCCGGGCGCGACGTACTGCCGCAGATCAAGCGCGAAGCCCCCGACCTGGTGGTGCTCGACCTGATGTTGCCGGGTCTTGACGGCCTGCAGATCTGCCGCGCGATTCGGGCCGACGCCAACATCGCCGCCATCCCCATCATCATGCTCACGGCCAAGGCCGAGGAGTCGGATCGCATCGTCGGCCTCGAGCTCGGTGCGGATGATTACATCAGCAAGCCGTTCAGCCCGAACGAAGTGGTGGCGCGGGTGCGCGCATTGCTGCGCCGCGCGCACCGGGCGGCGCCGCCCAACAGCCGCCTGACCTACGGCGGCCTGTCGGTCGACGTCGATCGCCACGTCGTCAAGTTGAACGGCGCCGAGGTCAAGCTCACGGCGAAGGAATTCCTGCTGCTGCAGTACTTGATGTTGCATCGCGGCCGGGTGCTGTCGCGCGACCTGCTGCTGTCGGATGTGTGGGGTTATTCCTACACCGGCGGCACGCGCACGGTGGATGTCCACGTCCGGCGGCTGCGCGAGAAGGTGCCGATGCTGGCCGACGCGATCGTGACCGTCAAACAGTTCGGCTACAAGCTGCTCGATCCGTCACCGCTGTGATGCCGCTCACTTCGTCCACCATGCTCCTGCTCGGCGTGGCCGCCGGCGCTGCCCTGGCGGTCGCGGTCATCGCCATCATCAGCCAGGCGCGGGCGCGGCGCGAAGCCACGCGGGTCGAGGCGTTGCTCGCAGTGGCCCGGCGCTACGTGCTGGGCGACCTGAGCCGGCCGGCGCCGCACTACGGCGACGACGACCTGGGGCGGGTCGCGCGCAGCCTGGATCAGGCGGTCCAGGAACTGGGGCGGCGGATCGACAGCCTGGCCCGCGATCGCGCGCGCATGGAAGCGATCCTGGCGAGCATGATCGAAGGCGTGCTGGTGGTCGACGAACAGGGGCGGCTGCAACTGGTCAACAACGCCGCCCGCCGCATCCTGAAGCTCGAGAAGGGCGCGCTCGATCATTCCTACGTCGAGGCGATCCGCCACCCCGGCATTGTCGAGCACCTCGGCCGCGCCCTCGCGGGCGGTGACCCCAGTGTCCTGGAGCTGTCGGTGACCCGCGATACCACGCGCACGCTGGTCGCCCAGATCGCGCCGGTGGTCGCGGCCGGACGCGGCGCCGTGCTGGTGATGCACGACATCACCGATTTGCGGAAAGCCGACTCGATCCGCCGCGACTTCGTGGCCAACGTGTCGCACGAGTTGCGCACGCCGCTGACGGCGATCAAGGGATACGCCGAAGCACTGCTCGACGACCCGGACGACCGCGAGGCCCACGATCGCTTCCTCGAAATCATCCATCGCCAGGCCGAGCGCATGGAGCGCTTGGTGAAAGACCTGTTACGGCTGGCGCGGCTCGAGGCCGGCCAGGAAACGGTGGACCGGGCGCCGTGCGACATCGCCGCCCTGCTGCGAAGCATCGTCGGCGACTTCGAGACGATGTCGACGGCGAAGCGGCAGACCGTGGCGGTTACCGTGGCCCCCGAGGCCGCCGAGCTCAACACCGACGCCGCCAAGCTGCACGACGTCGTCCGCAACCTGGTCGAGAACGCCGTCAACTACACGCCGGATGGCGGCGACATCAGCGTGACCGCGGCGGTCGTGGGCGGACGCTTTCACCTGGGCGTGGCCGACACCGGTCACGGCATTGCCCCCGACGATCTCGGACGCGTCTTCGAACGGTTCTACCGAGTGGACAAGTCGCGCGCCCGGCCGGGCGGGACCGGGTTGGGACTCTCGATCGTCAAGCACCTGGTCCAGGTGCTGGACGGCGAAGTGGTGGTCGAGAACCAGGCGACCGGCGGCGCGCTGTTCACCGTGATCCTGCCGATCGAACACGACCGCTGATCGGCGGGCCGGCTACGGCAGGCCGATCGCGTGCAACAAGTAGAACGTGATGGCGGCAATGCCGGCCGAGGCCGGAATGGTCAACACCCACGCCCACACGATCTTGCCGGCGATGCCCCAACGCACGGCCGACAGCCGCCGCGTGCTGCCCACGCCGATGATCGCGCCGGTAATGGTGTGCGTGGTGCTGACCGGCACCCCCATCGCGGTGGCCGTGAACAGCGACACTGCGCCGGCGGTCTCGGCGGCAAAGCCGCCGACCGGCTGCAGCCGGGTGATCTTCGATCCCATGGTGTGGATGATGCGCCAGCCGCCGGCCAGCGTGCCCAGCGAGATGGCGCCGTGCGCGGCCATCACCACCCAGAACGGAATGGTGAACTCGGCCAGGTAGCCGCCGGCGTAGAGCGCGCCGGCGATGATGCCCATGGTCTTCTGCGCGTCGTTGCCGCCGTGGCCGAGGCTGTAGGCCGCGGCCGACAGAAGCTGCAGCTTGCGGAAATGCCGATCGACCCGCGACGGCGCGGTGTTGCGGCAGAGCCAATAGACCGCCACCATGAAGACGAAGCCGAGGGCGAACCCGAAACCCGGTGCCAGCACGATAAAGATCAGCGTCTTGGTCCATCCCGAGGGAATCAGCGCCACCATGCCGACCTTGGCCACCGCGGCGCCGGCGTAGCCGCCAATCAAGGCATGCGACGAGCTGGTCGGCAGGCCGTAGAACCAGGTGATCAGGTCCCAGATGATCGCGCCCATCAGGCCGGCCAGGATCACCGACGTCGTGACGATGGTGATGTCGACCATGCCCGACCCGACGGTCTTGGCCACGGCCGTGCCAAAGACAAACGCAGCGATGAAGTTGAAGAAGGCGGCCCACACCACCGCCTGCCCGGGCCGAAGGACCCGGGTCGAGACGACGGTCGCGATCGAATTGGCGGCGTCGTGAAAGCCGTTGATGTAGTCGAAGATCAGCGCGACGCCGATGACGAGAATGACGAGGGCCAGGTCCACGGCAGCGCTACCCGTGCTTGACGACGACGCTCTCGAGCACGTTGGCGCAGTCCTCGCAACGGTCGGTGGCCTCCTCGAGCAGGTCGAGGACTTCTTTCCACTTGATCACGGTAATGGCGTCGCGCTCTTCCTCGAACAGCCGCCGCAACGCTTCGTCATGCACATCGTCGGCGGCGTTCTCGAGGCGGTTGACCTCGACGGCCAGGTCGTGGACGCCGACCTTGCGTTCGAGCGCTTCGACCGCCACTTTGACCTGCATGGCCGACTGCCACGTGAGTGAGGCCAGTTCGCGGGCGCCGTAGCGCAGCGACGCCATCCGGTAGCGGCGGGTGACCGCCGCGGCCGCGTCGATCGCATCCATCACATCATCGAGCGACTTGGCCAGGGCGTGAATGTCCTCGCGGTCGATCGGCGTGACGAAGGTGGAATTGAGGCGCTTGATGATGTCGTGCGTCATCGAGTCGCACTCGCTTTCGACCTGCTTGATCTTCAGGGCCACGTCCCAGTCGGGCGGGTCTGAGGCCAGCATCCGCTCCAGCAGGGTGGCACCGGTGACGATCCGGTCGGCCAGCACGATGAAATCGCTGAAGAACTTTTCTTCTTTGGGGATTAGGCGGAAGCGCACGAGCGGAAGTATGTCACACGAATGTTACACAAACGTTACATCTTTGCCCCCCCCCGCCTAATCGACCACGAAGGAAAACACCTTGTAGCGGCCGTCCTTGACGAGCGCCGAACCAAACAACTGCAGCACCAGGTCGCGGCCGTTTTCATCGGCCGCCACGATCTCACTCTCGCGCATGACCACAAACGAGGCGTACTGCGTCGTCGCACCGGTAAAGCGGGTCCGGACGAACCGAAGCGGCTTGCCGCCGTAGCGGCTCACGGTGGCCCCGAGCGAGCCGTCGCTGCGCTGCTTCATCTGACCCCACGCATAGTCAAAGGGCACGTTACGCTCGGGCCGGCTGGTATCGAGCTCTGGCCAGACGTGGTCCTTGAATTCCTGTTCCGACAGGGCCAGGGCCCGCAGACCGGCCACGTCGGACTGGGCGAGGCGGGTCAGGACCGCCTGTGCCAGCGCCTCAGGAGAATCGAAGGTGTGGCCGAGCGGGGCCGCCGAGGAGGGAGAGGCCGGCTGGGTGCAGGCCGCCATCGCCATCGCGACGACCACCACACCCAGCCGTCTCAGCATGATCACTCTGCTACCTGCACGTTAGCGCTGCGGGAACGAGGTCCAGCCGCTCATCCAGTTGTCAGCCGGTGCCGGCGGCACCGCGCCGATAAACGTGACCGGCTCGAAGAAGCCGTCGTTGGGCGGCTGAATCGGCGCCATCTGGCCGCCGGCCAGGGTGGCCACGCCGCTGGGCTGGAACTGCGGGTTTTCGTGATTGGCGCAACCGGCCGTCGACAGTCCGGGATCGACGCCCAGCGTGACGCTGGGGAAGCGCCCGCTCGTGATGTAGCCGGCCACGCTGGCGTGCATGTTGGCCGGGATGCCCCAGGCCACGCCTGCGCCCATCTGGGACGTGCCGTTGTCGACCTGCGCGCTGGTGGCGGCGTCGCTGATCTGGAAGCCGACGCTCTTGAAACCGGTGACCAGGAAATTGCGGATGGTGAAGGCCGTGCCGCGGCGCAGGTTGGCGGCGCGCGGGCCTTCCCCGCCCTCGTTGCGGTCGGGGTCGCCGCACAGCGTGATGTTGTAGATCTGCGGGTTGGAACGCGGCAGCAGGTTGTTGTTGAACTCGTTATTGTCCGCTTCGATGCCGTTGTCGGCATCGTCGCCGCGCTGGTGGATGGCGATGAACTGGGCGCGGCCACTCCAGCCGAACGTCCAGTCGAAGCTGTCGTCGGCGGCATTGGAAGCCACCGCGTACTTGATGTCGGCGGTGCCGCCGAACCACTCAAGTGCGTCGTCGCGATTCATGTGCACCTGGATGTACTCGTAGAAGCCGCCGCGGCCGACACCCTGGAAGGCGATGCCGTTCAGCTCGTTGTCGGGGCTGAACTCGACGCCGGCAAACTCGACCCGGACATAGCGCATGGTCCCGCTGCTGTCGTTGGGGTTGGTGCCGCCGTAGACGCCGGTATCGGCCTCGCCCTGGCCTTCGCCACCCTCGATGTTGACCGGGGCGCGGCCGTTCAGAATCAGTCCGCCCCAGTCACCACGGGAGCGGCTGCCGACCGGTTGATCGCTCGTGAACACGACGGGCGCGGTGCGCGTGCCGATCGCATTCAGGCGGCCGTCGCGCAGCACGATCAAGGTACCGACGCTGCCCGACTCGCCAATCACGCGGGTGCCAGCGGCGATGTTCAGGGTCGCGCCGGCCTGGACGAACACGGCGCCACGCAGGACGTAGTAGTAGTTGCTGGTCCAGTTTTCGGTGCCGGTAATGCTGCCGGTCACCACGATCACCGGCTTGTCGATGCCGGCGACGTTGACCGGCGGCGCCTGGTCGGCGCGCACGGTGGCCAGTTGACCTACCGTCAGCGCCGCGGCCACCCACATCGCGGCCATGGTGCGTGAAACGTATTTCATGATGTCCTCATCCGCTCCTATGAAATCGCCGTGCTAAAAGACGTTGATACCCAGTGAGAACCCGAACACCCGGCCGAGCTTGAACAGCCGCTGGTGCTCGGTGCCCTGCGTAAACAGGTAGTCGGCATCGGTCAGGTTCTCGGCGTTGAGACGCAGGTTGAACCGGGAGCCGAACTTCTGCTGCACGACGACGTCCACCGTCTCGCGTCCCTGCTCAAGAATGTCCGGCGCCTGGTTGGAGCCGACGTCCGAGATCCGGTCGCCGAAGTAGTTGAACAGCATGCGCGCCGAGAAGCCCCGCCTGGCATACTCGGCCGTGAGGTTGAACAGGTTCTTCGACTGGCCGGCCAGCGGCCGCTCCAGCGAGGTCTGCACCGTGCGCTGTTCTGGCAAGAGCGTGATCTTCGAGTCCACGAAGGTGTAGTTGGCATTGACGAACAAACCGGCGCCCAGTTCGTAGGCCGCCTCGACCTCGACACCGAAGTTGCTTGCCTTGTCGGAGTTCTGGAAGGTCGTAATCGGCTGCGCGCCGGCAATCACGACCCGCTCAATCGGCTGATCGAAGCGCTTGTAGAACACGCTGGTGGCCACGATGCTGCGGCCGCCCGGAAACAGCTCCCAGCGCGCGTCGACGTTCTGGATGGTCGCCCGCTTCAAGTCGGGATTGCCGCGCGTCGCGCGGCTGCCGACGATGTCGGTAAATTCGAAGGCCGCCAGCTCGCGGAATTCGGGGCGGTTGACCGTCGAGCTGTAGCTCAGGCGGATGTTCTGGTTGCCGGCGAACGATTGCACCAGGTTGACCGCCGGGAACACATCGGTGTTCTGGTTGGTGGCCGAGATGGTGCGCACGAACAGGCCGAACGGGTCGAAGGTATCCACCGTCTGCTCGAACTTCTCGACGCGCACGCCGCCGTTGATGCGGGTGCGGCCGCTGAGCGCGATATCCACCATGCCGTAGGCCGAAGTGGTCTGCTGGTCGCCGGCGTAGGCGTCGACCGGGCGCGTTTCCTCGTTGAAGCGGAATGCGGTGCCGATGTTGGCGGTGGCGTAGAGCTCCTCCGGTGTCAGCGCCTGGCTGATCGCCGGCGCGCCGTCCTTGGTCAGGACGATCGGGATGAAGCGGAAGCGCCGCGACTCGAAGTCGCGCTGGCGGTCCACGTAGTTGACGCCGAACTTGTACTGGGTCGGCCGGCTGCCCGCCGCCTGGAACAGGCTCCAGTTGACCGCCACGTCGGTGGTCTTGTCGTCCAGGTTATTGAACAACCGGAAACCGCTCTGCGACTCGTCGGCCAGCACCGGTGCCACGGCGGGGTTGGGATTGGTGCTGCCCGACAGGAACGGCTGCTGATAGAGGGTCTCGCGCAGGTCCGGCTCGTCGCGGTTCGCATTGGCGTAGCTGGCACGCCAGTCAATGCGGCTGTTGCCCAGGTTGCGGAAGAAGTGCTCGCCGCTGACGGCGTTCGAGAGCAGGCCCTCCTCGATGAACTGCAGGCGGTTGTTGTAGTAGTAGAAGAGGTTCTCGGTGTTCGGCCCCTGGAACGTCCGGCCTTCGTCCTTGCCGCTGTGGCTGTAGAAGTTCTCGAACGACAGGCGGTGGTTGGTGCTGAACTGGTAGGCCAGGTTGACGACCCCGCCGATTTGCGCCTTCTGCGTGCCGGTCTGGATGCGATAGTCGCTGACCGCCTCGAGATCGCTGGCGCTGTCGCCCACGCGGTAGAACGCCCGCTGCTCGTCGACGTAGGTCTCCTTGTACGACTGCATGGCGCTGGCGACAATCCCGAACTTGCCGAAGCGGTTGCCGAAGACCATGCCCCAGTTCTGGCCGGGCGCGCCGTCGGCGTTCACCGGCCGCCACTGGTTGCCCAGCAGCTTGCCGAACGCGGTGATCTCGTCAGGGCCGTAGCCGACCTCGGGCGTGTAGATGCCGCGCCGCACGATCTTGTTGTTCGGGATGCCCGCCGGCAGGGCGCGGGCGCCATCGTCGAACCCGAGCCAGTCGCGCCTCCCCAGCGAACTGAGCGGAATCGACTTGCCGGTCGCGTTCGACTGCACCGAGAGGCCATATGAGAAGTCCACCACCGGCCGGTTGGGGAACTTGAGCGGCACGATCTGCACCAGGCCGCCGGCGAATTCCGCCGAGCGGTCGGGCGAGTACGACTTGATGACCTGCACGCTGTCGAGCAGGCCCGCGGGGAACAGGTCGAGCGGCACGACCTTCTTGTCGGGCTCGGTGGTCGGCAGCGTCGAGCCCGAGAGCGTGGTGTTGCTGTAGCGCTCGCCCAGGCCGCGGACAAACACGTACTGGTTGTCCACTACCGACAGGCCGGTGACCCGCGACATGGCCGCGGCAGCGTCGGAGTCGGCGTTCTTCTTCATTTCCTGCGAGCCGAGGTTGTCGGTGATGACCGCGGCATTCTTGCGCTCGGCAATCTGCGCCTCCGCCGACGAGGTCACCGCATCGACCGGCGCATCGCCGGTGACGACCACCGTCTCGGCAAACCGGCTCATCTGCAGACCAATGTTCGCGTCGACGACGCGCACCCCGGCGGCGACCTCCACCTTGATGGTGCGGGTCTCGTAACCCTCCATCGCCACCTTGAGTTCGTGGCTCCCGGGCGCCAGATCGAGCACATAGCGGCCGTCCACATCGGTGTAGACGGTGGCGCCGCCCGTCACTTCAACCGGAATGCCCGGCAGCGTGATGTTGTTGGAGTCGTCACGGACCACTCCGGTCACGCGCACCTTACGCGCCGTGGCAGTTTGCGAAGCCGGCTCGGCCCACACCGGCACGACGGTGCTGGTCAACAGCCAGCCCGACAGGACGGCGACGCTAATCGTTCGAAGGCTCATACACTCCTCGGTCAGGACACTAGGGAAGCGAGTCTGCCGGTCCTGCAATCGGGCCGGCAGCAACCCAGTCAGGCTACCGAGGGGGTATGAATCGAGGATGACGTCTGTGTTACACGGCGGTTAACGATTCCGGCGGCCGCCCGCCTCCACGGGCCGGCAGGACCGAAAATATGCCATCATCAGGCGACTGCGGATCGCCCCGGGGCGATCGGGATTGGCAGGAATCAGCCATGAGGAGAAACATGACTCGTTTATTTTCAGCACTTGCACTCGCATCGGTGGTGACGCTCGGCTTGTCCGCCCAGGGAATTGCGCACGTCGACTTGAAGGACGCCAAGGGCGCCGCGGTGGGCATGGCGATGATCTCGGCCGCCAGCGGCGGCGGCATCTCGATCGCGCTCGACGTGAAGGGCCTGACGCCAGGCGCTCACGCGATCCACATCCATCAGATCCCCAAGTGCGAAGGACCGGCCTTCACCAGCGCCGGTCCGCACTTCAATCCCGGCGCCAAGAAGCACGGCCTGGAGAGCCCCGACGGTCCGCACGCCGGCGACATGATGAACTTCACGGTGGCCGCCAACGGCACTGCCAAGGTCACGGTTACCAACAAGAACGTGACGATGGCTGATGGTGCGAATTCGATTTACGCCAGCGGCGGCACGGCGCTGATGATTCACGCCGGAGCCGACGACATGAAGTCGGACCCGGGCGGCGCCGCCGGTGACCGCATCGCGTGCGGCCCCATCGTCAAGTAAGCCGCGACAGCAAGGCCACCGCGGGCCCGCTCCTTCTCATGGCGGAAGGAGCGGCCCCGCGGTGATGCCGCCGAGACTACGAGGCTAGAAGTCGTGACGGCGCGCCAGCGCCAGTCCGTTGAGGCCCGAGTCGACGCGGCGGCCCAGTCCCAATTGCGATCGCACTTCGTTCTCCCGCTGGATGGCGCACGCCTCGGTCGGGCGCTGGCCGGGCGCCGGATCAGCGCACCTGGCCGACAGGTGACCGCTCAGGAGATAAGGAATGGCGTGGCCGTAGACCTCGTGCGCCAGGATCCGATCCAGATCGGCCTCCAGGTCGAGCCGGCGCCAGTTGCGCGCGTGCAGCGTCTCGAGCAGGTCGACATTCACAATTACCACCACGACGTTGACACGCTCGTCGGCCTCGGCCAGCGGCTGCACTTCAGCGAGTACGTTGGGGTCGAAGGGCTGATCGGGCCGCCCATGCGCATCGACCACGCGCACCTGATCGGGCGTCACAATGACGGCGCGACGGCCGGTCCGGGCAATGGCGGCAAGGGCGTCGCGCCAGGCGGCGCTACCGGCAAACAGCCGGTCCAGGCTCGCCCGAACCTCCGGGTGATCGGTCGTGATCGCCACCAGTCCGGTCGACTGCGACGGAGTGGCCTCGCCGCGACTCGCGGAAACCGGGGTCGTAAGCCCGCCCATCCATGCCGCGATCACGCACGAGGCGAACCCGGTGAAACGGCTCACACTCATAAGACCTGAGTGCGACGTTAATGTTAATTGTGTGTTACATCAAGTAAATTTCCCCGGGTCAACATCGTTCGCGCGGATCAGCAGGGCCACGGCCGCGAGCAGTCCGGCCAGTAGCGCGAACACGAACCCGTAGCCGCTCGCCTCGGCCATGGCGGCGACGCCGACCGGCCCAGCCGCCCGCGCCAACTGTTGAGGGCGGGCAAAGCGGCCGTTCATTTCACCCGCGCGATCCTGGCCGTAATAGACCAGCACGAGAAACGGCCGCGCGATGGTGGCCAGCCCAGAACCACCAGCAAACAGCGACACCCCGGCCGCGATGCCAGCCACCGAATGCGCCATCGCGAGGGACGCCAGCCCGATCACCTGCAACCCCATGCTGACGGCCACCAGCACCATCGGGCTGACCGACCCGGTGTGGCGCATGAAGAGCAGGCGTCCGGGCAGTTGCATGATGCCGAACAATCCGCCGACGGCACCCGCGGCGGTCGGGGTCAAGCCGCGCTCCAGCAGCGCCGGCACCAGGTTCGACGCCAACGCCGCGCCGGCAAAGCTCGACGCGGTGAACACTGCCATTAGCACTCCTTGCCGGGAGGGCACTGCTTGTCGGGTGGGCACTGCTTGTCGGGAGGGTGCTG
>JAKFYH010000055.1 GCA_021730945.1 Acidobacteriota bacterium
GGCGGGTGGGGCCGGTCGGGCGGGTAACACCCAACCAGCCCCATCCACCCTACCAGCCCAACCAGCCCTATCCACCCTGCCAGCCCTTCCCAAGGCGCCGACCAAGCCCCAGGCCGACGCCATTTCGGCTGACGCCCTGACCAGCCGGATCGATCGCTTTCTGGCCACCCGCGGCCTGGCGCCGGCATCCGCCTCCGCTCGCCCGGAAACTGGCGAGCCACGGCGAGACCTCGCCAAGGCGGCCGCCGGCCGCGAAGGCGGGCCCGATGCAGCAGGTAGTTCCTCGCCAGCGACAGCTGAGAAATTTGTTTGTGAAGACGATGTCAGGTTGGCGATCAAGCAGGGGCGAACGCTCTTGATCGGCGACCGCACCATCGTCACGCCGGCGGCCCGGGATGCGGGCGAAGCAGCCAAGGTCTTCGTCTACGCAGGCGGTCTTCTGTAAACACCTGAGCCGTAACAGGTTTGACCCACCTCTGGCGGGCGTGCTACCCTGCCCCGGTCAAACTTTCGCCCCTGAATGACCTTTAAGAATGCGCTCTCGATCGCCCTGTTGTGCGGCACGCCTGTGCTTGGGGGCTGTGTCGCCACCGTGGGCGCCAAGTCGGCCCAGCTCGTCCCGCAGTCGCCGGCGACGGTTGCGGACCCGGTCGCCGCCACCGACGCGTCGGCGGATCCGGTGGCCGTGCTGGTGGCCGCATCCAACACCCATTTTGCCGCCGGCCAGCAGGAACTGGCGCTGGGACACCTGAAGCAGGCGCGGACCGAGTTCGACCGTTCGCTCGACATCCTGCTGGAATCGCCCGACGGGGCCCGGGCTGATGCCCGCCTGCGTGAGCACTTTGATCGGCTGGTCGATCGCATCAGCGTGCTCGAGCAGAGCGCGCTGGCCACCGGCGACGGGTTCACTGAGACCAAGAGCGAGCCGGCGTCGATCGACGCGCTGCTGGCGATTGAGACTTTTGGCGCGGGTAAGCCGGCTATGGCCACGGCCGAAACGGTCGAGGCCGATCTCGAGAACACGACCCACGACATTCCGATCCCGGCCAACGACCGCGTCCTGCGCTACGTCGAGTTGTTTCAGGGCCGGCTCCGCGACTTCCTGGCCGACGGACTCGCTCGCGGCGCACAGTACCTGCCGATGATCCAGGAGACGTTTCGCGCCGAGGGTCTGCCGCTGGACCTCGCCTACATCCCGCTGATCGAAAGCGCCTTCAAGCCCTCGGCGCTGTCGCGGGCCAAGGCCCGCGGGGTGTGGCAATTCATGCGCGGCACCGCGCTCGAGAACGGCCTGAAGGCCGATTGGTATCTCGACGAGCGTGCTGATCCGGAGAAGGCCACGCGCGCGGCCGCGAAGTACCTCAAGACCCTGCATTCCATCTTTGAAGACTGGCACCTGGCCATGGCCTCGTACAACGGCGGACCGGGCCGTGTGAAACGCGCGTTGACGACCAGCCGCAAGAACGACTTCTGGCAATTGAGCGCGACGACGCGCTACCTGCCCCGGGAGACCCGCGACTACGTGCCGATGATCCTGGCCGCGGTGATCATCGCCAAGAACCCGGCGCAGTACGGTTTCGATGTCATTCCGATGGTGCCGCCACCGACCGAGACGGTGATGGCGCCGGCGGCGCTCGACTTGCGCCGGGTGGCGGAGTGGGCGGGCGTGGCCGTGGATGAGATCCAGCGGCTCAATCCGGAGTTCCGGCGCTGGACCACCCCGGTCAAGCAGGGCGAGTATGCGATCCGCGTGCCGCTCGGCACGGCCGATCGCATTCGCGAGGGGCTGGCGGCGTCGGCGCCCAGCCAGTTGAACGCCATGCAGTTCCACACGGTGAAGAAGGGCGAGACACTTGCCCTGATTGCCAAGAAGCTCGGGGTCAGCCGCACCGACCTGGCCGAGGCGAACTATCTGCGCACGACCTCGCGGGTCGCGACCGGCGCCAGGCTGGTGATTCCGCGCATGCCTTCGTCCGCCCTGCTGGCGCGCGCCTCGTCGGCGGATCTGGCGCAGGCGGCGCTGACGGTGGCTGAAGTGATGGCGGAGACGGCGGCCGTGTCGGAACCGGCGGCCCGCACCTACCGGGTGCGCGCCGGCGACACGCTGTTTGCCATTGCCAGGCGCAACGGCGCGACTGTCGCGCAGCTACAGAGCTGGAACAAGATGCGCGGCACCAAGCTGAGCATTGGCGATCGCCTGATCGTCCAGCGGCCCAACGCGGCCGCCAATACCCAGCAGTAAATTACGCCAGCTTGGACTCGCCCGACCGCGCGCGCAGGGACTTGATGCCCTGCTCGATGCGCTCGGCCACTTCGCGCTCGCGCTGCAAGGCGCGCAAGGTGTTCTGCGCTTCCTGCACCATGAAGTCGAGCCGCGCCAGCTTCTCGCCGACGTGATCGATCACGGCGCGCTGCTCACCCAGCATCTCGAGGTTGACGTTGATGTCGTCGAGCAGGTTGGTGATGGCATTGGCGCGGGTCTGCACCTCTTCCACCGTCTTGCGGCGGGCCTCGATGTCGGCAATCTTGCTGTCGGTATCGCTGACGCGGCCGAGCAGGTCTTCGACCTTGCCGCGCAGATCGGTGACCTCGGCGCGGTGGTCGGTGACAAACTGCAAGTCGGCCTTGCTGCGGCTGCTGATCTTGTGGACGCTCTCGACCTCGGCCTTGACCGCCTGGACCAGTGATTCCTTCTCGGCGATCAGCTTGATCTTCTGCTCCACCACCTCGGTGGCGCGGGTCAGGTCGGTGAGGCGCAGTTCAAAGGTGGTGATCTTCTTCTCCGAAAACGCCAGTTGCGTGCGGCGCTGCTCGAGCTGCTTGACCATGGTCTCGGCGCGCTTGAGCTGATCCTCGGCCGCCTCGGTCTGGGTCATGGCGTCGCGCTGGCGCGCCTGCACCCGCGTCAGCTCGGTCAGCAGCTCCTCCTTGATCGTCGCGGCGCGTCCCAGTTCGTCGCCCACCGCCTGCACCTGCTTGAGGCGTTCGGCGGTTTCCGACGCCAGCGACTTGCCCTGCTCCACCAGCTCGGTGAGACGGGCCTTCTGGTCGTGCACGGCCGACTCTTCCTGCTTGACGCTCTCGACCAGTTGCTGCGACTTGGCGATCGACTCGCCGAGCACCGACACCTGCACGGTCATCGGCATCAGCCGCGCCTGCAGGGCGGCGACGCCGTCGAGCTTCTGCTGGGCATCACCGACCTGGGTGCCCAGCGTGTCGCACAGGCTCTTCAGGCTCTCGACCTCGTTGCGGCGGGCGAGCTGGTCGGCCAGCTTGCGATCGACATCGGACGTGACCACGTGCAGGTTATTGATGCGGCCTTCGAGCTTCTCGATGAACTGCAGGCGGGCGCCGACGCGGGTGAGTTGGGCGTCGAGTTCCGCCGCCAGTTCACCCAGCCGGGTGGCCGCCTTGGTGCCGTCCTCCACCGTGCCCATCTTGCTCAACACGGCGTCCATCTTCGACTCGAGTTCCGGCGTGCGGCTCAAGAGCGTGGTGGCGCGGTCGCCGAACGCCTCGAGTGAGGCGCGGTCGGCGGCCAGCTTGTCTCGCAGGATCGACGCCTCGGCGTACGACTTGTGGAACTCGGCGATCTCGGCGCGCAAGGCGTCGAGGTCCTGGCGCGACTGCTTCAGGCTCTCGTGCTGCGCCATGGTCCGGCGCCCGAGTTCGTCGACCTGCGCCAGCCGTTCGCCGAGCGCTTCGAGCGCGCCCTGCTTGCGGGCCATCTCGTCGGCCTGGGCCATCAGCGTCTGGAATTCCGTACTGAGCTCGTCCGCCCGCTGGTTCATGGCCGAGAGCGCCTTGTCCTTGGCGAGCACGCCGTCCATTCGCGCTTCGGCCTCGCCCACCGCCGACGACAGTCCGCGCAGCCGGTGGTCGAACGCATCGAATTCCTTCTTGTCGACCGACAGCCGATCGACGGTGGTTTTGAGGTACTCCGACAGGCTGCGGCTTTCCTTGTCGAGGCGGATGAACTCGCGCGAGAACTCCTCGCGGGCCGTGGTGGCGGCCGACAGCTGCGCGCTGGTCTCCTGCGCGAGCTTTTCCATGCGCTCCACGGTCTCTTCGGCGCGGGCCACTTGCTTGCTGCCCTCGTTGAGCTTGGAGATCTGCACGTCCATCGCCCACATCATCTCGTTCAGGCGATTGGCCTCGACCACGGCGCGTTCGACCGCGTGGCGCTGAGCCTCGAGGGCCTTGGCCTTCTGCGAGACATGCTCGGCGAGGGCGTTGAGCGAGGTGAGACGTTCCTCGGTGTTCTTGCTCAGTTCCTGCAGCTGGACCAGCGGGCCCAGTTTCTTTTCAATTTCCTTGACCGCCTCGGTGGCGGAGGTGGAGTCGTCCTTGGCCTCGCGCGAGGTCTCGCGGATGCGCTGGAATTCCTGGGTCAGTTGCGCGCCGACCGAGCGGACGGCGTCGAGTTCGCCCTTGAGCGCGGCCACGCCTTCCACCGAGCGCACGACTTCGACGGTCGAGGTCTTGAGCTGTCCGCGCAAGTCTTCGAAGGCCGCTCGTTCCCGGCGCAGCGTTTCGATCGTCGCCTGGTTTTCCAGGGCCTGCGACGCCAGTTGGTTCACCGCCAGGCGGTGCTTCTGCAGTTCGCCATCGGGTGCCGTGATCTTCTCGGACACGCGCTGGGCCTCGACCACCTGCTCGAGCACCTCGCTCATGCGCTTCTCGATCTGCTCGAGCCCCTTGGCGCGCTCGTCGTAGCCGGACACTTTCAGGCCCAGTTCGTCGAGCTTGGCCAGAGCCAGTTCGGCGCGCTGGCCAACCTGCTCGAGCGCCTTGCTCGTCTGCGACAGCTTCGAGGTGCCGCCGGCCAATTGTGTGAGCATGGCGCTCAGCGCCGCGCGTTCTTCCCGCGCTTGCGCCACCAGGCTCTGCAACTCGTCCTGCTGCTGCTTCTTATTGCCGCCAAATAGTGCGTCGAGCATGCCCGAGAGTATATCGCGCCCACAGCGCAGACGGAACAGCCCGAGAGCGCGAAAACTGCGGCGCTGCAAGCCCGCCGGCGTGGCAGTTCCTGCCACGCCCAAGAGTCACTGGAGCCCCCTACGGTGGTTTCCCGCCCGAATACCGCGGCTCGCCGGCGGCAATCTAGTTGCACCAGACCGAGGCATGCTGGCTACCGTCGAGAGCGCCACCGTCTTGGGGATCGACGCCTGTCGTGTCGACGTCGAGATCGACGTCAGTTTCGGCCTTCCCCACTTTCAGGTCGTCGGCCTTCCCGACGCCAGCGTTCGCGAGAGCCGCGACCGTGTCCGGGCAGCGATCCGCAATTCGGGATACGAGTTCCCCGCCCATCGCATCACCATCAATCTGGCGCCGGGCGATGTGCGCAAGGCGGGCCCGGCTTTCGACTTGCCCATTGCCCTCGGCGTGTTGGCCGCCACTGGGGTGGTCAAGCCGCCGAGTCTCGCCGACATCGTGCATGTCGGCGAGTTATCGCTCGACGGAGCCATTCAACCGGCGCGCGGCATGTTGGCAATTGCCGCGGCTGCCCGCCGCCGCGGGGCGAGGGCGCTGATCCTTCCGCACGACAACCTGCCCGAAGCCGCCGTCGTGGCCGGCCTTCGCCTGTTGCCGGTGCGCACGCTGATCGAGGCGGTGACGCGCCTGAACCAGCCGCCCGAGGACTGGCCCACTGCCGGGGCCCTTGGCACCAACCTCGGCACCCCAGGCACCCCTGGCACCTACGGCACCATTGGTGCCCTGGATCTGTCCGATCTCCACGGGCAAGCCTTCGCCCGGCGGGCGTTGGAGGTGGCGGCGGCGGGCGGCCACAACCTTCTGATGATCGGCCCGCCCGGAGCCGGCAAGACCATGCTCGCGCGGCGGCTGCCCGGCATCTTGCCGCCACTGTCATTCGATGAAGCCATCGAGGCCACCACCATTCACTCGGTGGCCGGGCAACTGCGCCGGGGCGTGGGTCTCCTGGCCGAGCGCCCGTTTCGCGCGCCGCACCACACGATCTCCGACGTCGCATTGGTAGGGGGCGGCGCCACGCCCAGACCCGGCGAAGTCAGCCTCGCCCATCACGGCGTGCTGTTCCTGGATGAAATGCCGGAGTTCGACCGGCGCGTGCTTGAGGCCTTGCGCCAGCCGATCGAGGAAGGCCGCATCACGGTGTCGCGCGCGCTGCGCTCGGTGGCCTTCCCGGCGCGTTTTGTGCTGGTGGCGGCCATGAACCCGTGCCCGTGCGGGTATCTCGGCGACGCGAAGCGGGAGTGCCGGTGCACACCGCCGCAAATTGCCCGCTATCGCGGCCGGTTGTCGGGTCCGTTACGCGATCGGCTGGACCTGATCGTCGAGGTGGAAGCCGTGCCGATCACGGCCCTCACCGACGGCCCGGCCGGCGAGTCGTCTGCGGCGGTGCGCGAACGCGTGCTGGCGGCGCGGCAGCGTCAACTCGTCCGCCCGTCTCGCGCGCGGGTGAACGCGCAGTTGAGCGGCAGCGAGCTGAAGAAGTTCGCGCCGCTCAACCTGGACGGCCGGCGTCTGCTGGAGCGATCGGCCGAGCGTTTGCACCTGTCGGCCCGCGGGTTCCACCGCACTATTCGCGTGGCCCGCACGATTGCCGATTTGGAGGGTGCCGATGCGGTCGCCACCGCCCACTTGATGGAAGCCCTGCAGTACCGACTTGTCGACACGGCGACTTGACCAACCGGAGAACAAATATGCCAGCCCTTCCCGAATTGACGCTACACCGTACCAATGATATGGTTCTCCATATGAAGACCACCCTTAACATCGACGATGGGGTCATGAGCAGGCTGCGGCGCGAGGCCGCCCGCACTGGCCGCACCATGTCCGAACTGGTGGAAACGGCGCTCCGCGGCCTGCTCGAGGCCAAGCCGGCCGCCGTCGACCTGCGCCCTCTGCCATCCTTCAAGAGCGGCGGCGCCCTCGTCGACATCGCCGACCGCGAAGCGCTTTATCGCGCCATGGAAGGACGCTGATGTTTGTCGTCGACACCAACGTGCTGGTGTATGCCGCAGACGAAAGCTCACCGGAACACGCCCGATGCCGGGCGTTGATCGAGGACTGGCGCCGCCGCCACGGCGCGTGGTTCCTGACGTGGGGTGTGGTCTACGAGTTTCTCCGAGTGGTAACCCACCCGCGGGTGATGCGCCAGCCGTGGAGCGTCGAGGCCGGCCTGGAGTTCGTCGCCGCCCTGCAATCGTCGCCGGGCTTGACCTTTCTGGTCCCCACCAGCCGGCACAGCGCCGTGCTGGCCGAAGTGGTCGCCGAGGTCCCGGGCCTGGCCGGCAACATCATTCACGACACCCAGACGGCGGTGTTGATGCGTGAGCACGGCATCCGCCGCATTTGCACGCGGGATACCGATTTTCACAGATTCCGGTTCCTGGAGCCTGTCGATCCCCTGGCCGCCGCCCCGTGACCTGCTGCCACGCTCGGTGGCGAACACACGGCGAACCACATGCACAGTCCGGCAATTTACGCTTCAGCTTTTTGGAGCGGACGTGCTAGCCTTACGGGTTCCTGTCAGGCGACCGGAACCCCGACATTTTCAGAACACTTGATGTTTTCGAAGCGCTACACCGTTGTTCTGGCCGATCGCACCTCTGGGGTGGTCCGCCGCTTCACGATTCGTGTGAAGACGGCTGCGGTCGTGGTGTGCCTGGCAATGGGTCTGCCCGTGTTGATCGGGTTTGGCGCGGCTTCGAAGGCCAAGTACGACGTGGCGCAGCTCTATGCGTCGCACGACACACTTGAGCTCGAGAACGCCAACTACCGCGCCGCCACCGAAACCCTCGCTGGCCAGATCGTCGCGCTGCAGACCACGATGTCCGACCTCGGTGCCAAGGCGGCTCTCGACCCGGCACTGCAGAACTCGATGGACAAGCTGCCGACGGTAGTGAAGAACCGGGCGATGGGCGGTCCCTCGGCGGGTACCGCGCTCACCACGGTAACCCCCGGCCTGTCGTCTCCCGACAACACGTTCAGCGTTCTCAAGGATTTGCTGCAGGGCCTCGAGAGCCGGCTGCAGACCGTCCGCTCGGATGTGGATAAGCGCAATTCCCTGGCGGCGGCCACGCCGTCCATCTGGCCGACCCACGGCTGGCTGTCGTCAAGCATGGGCAACCGTGCCGACCCGTTGACCGGCGAGAAAGACTTCCACCCCGGCCTCGACATCTCGGCCGACAAGGGCGATCCGGTCTACGCTACCGCCGACGGCAAGGTCATCGGTGCCGCCATGGCCGGTAACTACGGCAACCTGATCGTGATCGACCATGGCTTCGGCATCGAGACCCGCTACGGCCACCTGTCGGCGTTCAAGGTGCAGGACGGCCAGATGGTGAAGCGCGGCGACCTGCTCGGCCTGGTCGGGTCGACTGGCCGCACGACTGGCTCGCACCTGCACTACGAAGTGCGCGCCAACGGCCGCATCCTCAATCCGCTCCAGCTCCTCCTCAACCCCCGCCGCAACGCCAACTAGCCCCCACGAGGGCGGACGGCCCGAGCCCCACGAGCGACTTGTGCGCCGAAGCGCGTCAGCGCGCAGATGGAAGCGAGCCCCACCTGCCCTCAGAAGGCAGGTATAATCGGGAGATAGGCATCCAGCCTTTTTCCCATCATGTTTGGTCAGCTCCTTACTAAAGTCCTCGGCAGTCAGAATGATCGCGATCTCAAGAAGCTGCGCCCGCGCGTAGCCGAGATCAACGGCTTCGAATCGGGCCTCAAGGCCATGAGTGACGATCAGCTCAAGGCCAAGACGGCGGAGTTCCGCACTCGCCTTGCCAACGGCCAGAGCGTCGACGACCTGTTACCCGAGGCCTTTGCCGTGGTGCGCGAGGCCGGCCGGCGCGTGCTGAACATGCGGCACTACGACGTGCAGCTCATCGGCGGGATCGTCCTGCACCAGGGCACCATCGCCGAGATGAAGACCGGCGAAGGCAAGACCCTGGTGGCCACGCTGCCCGCCTACCTCAATGCGCTCGTCGGCAAGGGCGTCCACGTGGTCACCGTCAACGACTACCTCGCCCGCCGCGACTCGGAGTGGATGGGCCGCCTCTATCGCTTCCTCGGCATGTCGGTCGGCGTAATCCAGCACGACCTGAACGATCAGCAGCGCCAGGTGGCCTACGGCTGCGACATCACCTACGGCACCAACAACGAGTTCGGCTTCGACTACCTGCGCGACAACATGAAGTTCGACCTCGGGGCGATGGTCCAGCGCGGCCATCACTTCGCGATCGTCGACGAAGTCGACAGCATCCTGATCGACGAAGCCCGCACGCCGCTGATTATCTCGGGGCCGGCCGAGGAATCCACCGACCTCTACTACGAGGTCGATCGCATCATCCCGAAGTTGACGCGCGGCGAAGTCCACCAGGGCCAGGTCAAGGGCGAGGATCGCGACCGCCTCGAGGCCTCGGGCGACTTCGTGGTCGACGAAAAGAACAAGACCGCCACGCTGACCGAGACCGGCATGGCCAAGTGCGAACAGTTGCTGTCGCACCGCCTGCAGCCGGGCGGCCTCTACGACCCGGCCAACATGCCGTTGCTCCACCACGTGCAGCAGGCCCTGCGCGCGCACGTGCACTACAAGCTCGACGTCCAGTACATGATCAAGGACGGCGGCGTGGTGATCGTCGACGAGTTCACCGGCCGGCTGATGCCCGGACGGCGCTGGAGCGACGGCCTGCACCAGGCGGTCGAGGCCAAGGAAGGCGTCAAGATCGAGCGCGAGAACCAGACGCTCGCCACCATCACCTTCCAGAACTACTTCCGCAAGTACAGCAAGCTGTCGGGCATGACCGGCACCGCCGAGACCGAGGCCCCCGAGTTCAACAAGATCTACAAGCTCGACGTCATGGTGATGCCGACCAACCGGGCGCTGCAACGCATCGAGGAGCCCGACCTGGTCTACCGCACCGAGGGCGAGAAGTGGGCGGCGATCGTCGACGACATCATCAAGCGGCATGAAGAAGGCCGGCCGGCGCTGGTCGGCACGGTCTCGATCGAGAAGTCCGAGCGGCTCTCGAACATGCTGAAGAAGAAGGGCACCAAGCACATCGTGCTCAACGCCAAGTTCCACGCCCAGGAAGCGGAGATCGTGGCGCAGGCCGGACGCAAGGACGCCGTCACCATCGCCACCAACATGGCCGGCCGCGGCACTGACATCCTGCTGGGCGGCAATCCCGAGTACATGGCGCGCCAGCAGAGCCTGAACGAGGGCGTGGCCGAGAAGGTGGCCAAGGGCGAAGAGAAGTACGTGGACGACGAGGAGTTCGTCAACTTCTTCCACCTCGACAGCTTCTACCGCGTCAAGACCAGTGACTGGACGCGCATCTTCACGCACTTCAAGCAGCAGTGCGACGACGAGCACAAACAGGTGGTCAACCTCGGCGGCCTGCACATCATCGGCACCGAACGCCACGAGTCCCGCCGCATCGACAACCAGTTGCGCGGCCGGGCCGGCCGCCAGGGCGACCCCGGCTCCTCGCGCTTCTATCTCTCGCTCGAAGACGACCTGATGCGCATTTTCGGCTCCGACCGCATCTCGGGCCTGATGCAGCGCCTCGGCATGGAAGAGGGCGTGCCGATCGAGCATGGCATGGTCAGCCGCGCCATCGAACGGGCGCAGAAGCAGGTCGAGGCGCAGAACTTCTCCGTCCGCAAGCACCTGCTCGAATACGACGATGTGATGAACAAGCAGCGCGAGAGCGTCTATACGCTGCGCCGCGAGATCCTCGAAGGCAAGATTCACCTCAGCGAAGAGGAAGTGAGCGACATCCGCGGCTACGTCATGGCCACGGCGGAAGAGCTGTTCGACGACAAGGTCGAGGAGTTCATCGGACCCGAGATCGAACCGGAGGACTGGGACCTGCCCGCCCTGCAGCGCGAGGCCACCCAGTTGTTCGCACTCGGCGAGGAAGACTACACCTCGGTCAGCTACACCGACATGAGCGCCGAGGAGATTCGCGACGCGCTCTGGGCCAAGGTGGTCGCCCGCTACGCCGACAAGGAACACATCGTCCCGCGCGAGATCCTGACCAAGGTCGAACGCGACCTGATGCTGCAGATCGTCGACCAGCAGTGGAAGGATCACCTCTATTCGCTCGACCATCTCAAGGAAGGCATCGGTCTGCGCGGCTACGGCCAGCGCGACCCGCTGGTCGAGTACAAGAAAGAAAGCTTCGCGCTCTTCCAGGATATGCGCCGCCGCATCGAGGAAGAGATCGTGCGCTACTTGTGGTGGCTCAAGCCGGTGGTGGAACGCGACGGCGGCGAACCAACGCTGGCGGCGCCGGTCCGGCCCGCCCCGCGCAAGGCGGCGCTCAACTACAACAACCCGGCGGCCGAGCGGCCCTCGGTGTTTACGCAGCCGGCGGCCGCGCCGGCCGGCGCCGCCGGTGACCTCACCCAGGAACGCGCCCCGTTCGACTCCGCTCAGGGCAGGCCGGCCCGCGTCGGTGGCGATGACGTGATCAAGACCGTCAAACGCGACGAGCCCAAGGTGGGCCGCAACGACCCGTGCTGGTGCGGCAGCGGCAAGAAGTTCAAGAAGTGCCACGGCGCCTGACACCGATGGCGCCGACGTTCATCCAGGGCCGCAGATTACACAGATGACACAGAACAACGACCGAGTCGCAACCTCCCTGGAAGCCGGTCTGCGGACCGCCCTCACCTTTGACGACATTCTGCTGGTTCCGCGCCACTCCACCGTGTTGCCGGCGCAGGTGGATGTCAGCACGCGGCTGACCCGGAACATCAAGCTCAACGTGCCGCTCCTGAGCGCGGCGATGGACACGGTGACCGAGTCGGAAATGGCGATTGCCATGGCCCAGCAGGGCGGCATCGGCATCATCCACAAGAATCTGTCGATCGAAAACCAGGCGCTCGAAGTCGACCGGGTGAAGCGCTCTGAGAGCGGCATGATCGTCAATCCGATTACGGTGGCCCCTGACGCGCTGATTCGCGAGGCACTCGAGCTGATGCAGAAGTACCGCATCTCGGGTGTGCCGATCACGGAAGGTGGCAGCAACCAGGGGCGCCTGGTCGGCATCCTCACCAACCGCGACCTGCGTTTCGAGACCAATACGGCGCGGCCGGTCTCGGAAGTGATGACCAAGGACAAGTTGATCACGGTGCCGGTAGGCACCACCCTCGACCAGGCGCGCGAGATCCTGCACACCGCCAAGGTTGAAAAGCTCCTGGTCGTCGACAAGGACTACCGGCTGAAGGGCCTGATCACGGTCAAGGACATCCAGAAGGCGATCAAGTATCCGAATGCCTGCAAGGACTCGCTGGGCCGGCTGCGCACGGGCGCCGCCGTGGGCATTGCCCGCGACACGCTGGAGCGGGCCACGGCGCTCGTCAACGCTCACGTCGACGTGCTGATTATCGATACCGCCCACGGCCACTCGCAGGGCGTGATGGACATCGTCAAGCAGATCCGCCAGGCATTTCCCGGCCTTGAACTGATTGCCGGCAACGTGGCGACGGCGGCGGCCACCGAAGCGCTGATCAAGCTGGGCGTCAACGCGGTGAAGGTGGGCATCGGCGCCGGCTCCATCTGCACCACCCGCATCGTGGCCGGCATCGGCATGCCGATGATTTCGTCGATCGCCGAGTGCGCCGCGGCGGCGGCCAAGAGCGACATCCCGGTGATCGCCGACGGCGGCATCCGCACATCAGGTGACGTGGTGAAGGCGTTGGCGGTGGGAGCCAGTTGCGTGATGGCCGGCAACCTGTTCGCCGGCACCGACGAGAGCCCGGGCGAATTGATCCTGTATCAGGGCCGCACCTTCAAGGAGTACCGCGGCATGGGCTCGATCGGCGCCATGCGCAAGGGCAGCCGCGATCGTTATTTCCAGGACGATTTCGAACTGGAAAGCGGCACCAGCCCGGCCGGCAAGCCGAGCATGGAGAAGCTGGTGCCCGAAGGCATTGAAGGCCGCGTGCAGCACAAGGGCAGCATGTCGATGGTGGTGCACCAGCTCATGGGTGGCCTGCGCGCCGGCATGGGCTACTGCGGTGCGGCGACCATTCCCGACCTGCAGCGCGATGCGGAGGTGATTCGCATTACCAACGCTGGCTTCCGCGAAAGCCACGTCCATGACGTGACGATTACGAAAGAGGCGCCGAACTACCGGGTGGAATAGGGCGCGGGCCGTTGGGCCCGCGTAGGGCTCGGCGCTTGGCGCCTTGTTGGGCTTGTGCCTTCGGCACTCGTGGGGCGCGCCTTCGGCGCGTGGGGAAGTTCTTACATTGGGGCATGTCACGAATGCTCCCAAGTCAATCTCCCGCTGCCCTATTCCCGCCAGATTGCCTGCCGATACCAGGCACGCAATATGCAAAACCGCTTAGGCATGACGTTCGTGAGCCGACTGGCCGCCGCTGCGGGCATCTCCCTGGTGCTGACGATCCTGCTCATGCTGCTCTTTCAGGCCGACGCCCCGCCGCCCAGTGACGCCCTCGAGGCCTCCGGCGGTGTGCGGCGGATATCGGAACCCGGCATCCGGCCCATCAGCCTCCGCTAGGGTCCACTCCCGTAGAGGACGACGCCGCACTTCTTCGCGGCCGTCCGCAGCGGCCCGTCCTTGCACGCCAACGGTAAGCGGCGCCGCTCAGCCAATTCCAAATACGACGCGTCGTAGACCGAGAGCCGGTAAGTGTGGGCAAGGTCCGCCAGGCGCGAGAACGCCAGGCCCGCCATCTCGTGATCGATGCGCAGCCGCAGGCCGCGCATCCAGCCGAGCGCAATCCGGCGCTCCTTGCCCGTCAGCTTGCCGCGGCGCTCCAGCACGGTGAGCGCGTTGGCCACCTCAAGCGGCCACACGGCTGGCACTTCGAGCGTCGCCCCTTCAGCAATTGCGATCAGCGTCGCTGCCGTGTCATCGGTCGACTGGGCGGGATGCACCCAGCCAATTGCCACCGAGGCGTCGGCCACGAATGACTTCGTCACCGCCGGCCTTCGTCGATCGCCGAGCGGACCTCACGGTCTGACAGCTTCGCCCGGGAACGCCTGCCGATCTGTTGCTGCAGTTCCTGCAAGCCGGCCACCGCCCGCCGGACATCGTCCCCCCGCTGCGCGCCTTCGGGCACCAAGCGGGCGACGGGTTTGTCGTGCCGGGTAATCACGACCTCCTCACCCTGGGCGACGCGCTCCAGGAGTTCGCCGAACCGGGTCTTGGCTTCAAACGCGGTCACCTTGGTCATGGCACACCAATATTAACCAGTCGTTAACCAGTTTTCAATCGGTTCCCAGCATTGCGCTCGTAGGCGATCGCGAAGCCCGTCCCATGGAATACAAACTGTGGTAGATTGGAGGCATGAAGACCACTGTCGATATTCCAGACGTGGAACTTGAAGATGCCATGCGCTTCACGCGCGCGCGCACCAAACGCGAGGCTATCGTGACGGCCATCACCGAATTCAACCATCGCCGCCGCATGGCAGAACTGGCGAAACGGGCGGGATCGTGCCCCGACATGATGACGGCCGACGAGCTGCGGCAACTGCGGCGCCGGGGCTGACGATGGTGCTGGTCGACACCTCTGCCTGGATTCACTTCCTCCGGCCGGACGGCGATGCCACGGTTCGGACGAGGGTGGCCGCGCTGCTCCAGACGGGCACCGCGCACTGGTGCCCACTCGTCCGCTTGGAACTCTGGAGTGGCGCCGGGGGCGACCGCGAGAAGAAGGTGCTGCGCGAGTTCGAACGGCTCGTTCCAGAACTGGCCATCACCTCGGCGGTCTGGGACGACGCGCACGGCCTGGCCCGCCGCTGTCGTGCGGCCGGCGTGTCAGCGCCGGCGACGGACGTGCTCATCGCCGCCTGCGCGCACCACCACGGCGCGCGCCTCGAGCACGCCGACAGTGATTTCGATCGGATAGCGACGGTGGCGGGTCAGAAGCCGTAGCGACGTCCGCCGCCAGGGGTCACGCCCTGTTCAGGTGAACTGTTCGCCAGCGCCGACAGTCGAGATAGACTGCACGTCTCCGATGCCACCCGAGTTGCTCGCCGGCCGCTACCGCATCCTCTCACCCCTCGGTGCCGGCGGCATGGGCGAGGTATTCCTCGCCGAAGACACACGGCTCGAGCGCCGCGTCGCCGTCAAGCTCCTCCCGGCGTCGATCGAGGCCGACGCCGTGGCCCGCGAGCGACTGCGTCGCGAAGCTCTCGCCGCGGCCGCGCTCGATCACCCCTTCATCTGCAAGGTCTACGAGATCGGCGACGCCGACGGCCGCGTCTTCATCGTCATGGAGTATGTCGAGGGCGACACGCTGCATGTCGCCGCGCGCCGGGCGCCGATGCCGGTGCGCCAGGTGGTGGAGATTGCGCACGAGTTGACGCAGGCGCTGGACGCCGCCCATCGGCGCGGCATCGTGCATCGCGACTTGAAGCCCGCCAACGTGATGCTGACGCCGCAGGGCCACGTGAAGGTGATGGACTTTGGCCTGGCCAAAGCGATGAGACCTGCGGAGGGCGATGGCTTGAGCCGTCGCCAGGCGGAGGCAGAAGCCTCCGCCCTCCAGACCGCGGCTGGCGCGGCGTCGACGGCTGCGGCCCTGACCGACGCGGGCACGCGCATCGGCACGCCGGCCTACATGTCGCCGGAGCAGATCCTGGGTGCCTCCCTCGATCCCCGCTCCGACCTGTTTTCGCTGGGCGTCATCCTGCACGAGCTCGCCACCGGGACCCACCCGTTTCTCCGCGACGATCCCAGCGACACGATGGCGGCGATTCTGCGCGATCCGCCGACGTCTGGTTCGCGCGATGCGGACGAAGCGACCGGGTTCGGCCACGTCATCCACCGGCTGCTGTCGAAGGCCTGTGCCGAACGGCACCAGACCACCGCCGCCCTGCTCGACGACCTCGAGGCCCTGCGGGCCAACGCCTGGTCGACCTCGCGCGCCACCACCACGGTTCCCGCGTCCCCGGCCGAACGCACACCCTTTGTCGGGCGTGACCCCGAGGCCGCCGAGCTCGCGCGGTTGCTCGACCAGATGCTCACCGGGCAGGGCGGCCTGGTGCTGGTGGGCGGCGAACCGGGCGTGGGCAAGACGCGCCTGGCGCGCGAGCTATTGGCCACGGCGCGGCAGCGCGGCGCGATCGGCCTCACCGGACACTGCTATGAAATGGAGGGGTCGCCGCCATTCGTGCCGTTCGTGGAGATGACGGAGCAGGCGGTGGCGATGCTGCCGCAGGCGCTGCGCGCGGCCATGGGCGAGGTGGCCCCGGAGATCGCGGCGATCGTGCCCAGCTTGCGCCGCAGCTACAGTGACATTCCACCCTTGCCGGAGGTGCCTGCCGACCAGCAACGCCGTCTGATCTTCAGCGCATTCCTCGAGTACATCCGGCGCGGGACCCAGAAGTCGCCGGTCGTCTACCTGCTCGACGACCTCCACTGGGCCGACGAGTCGACGCTCCAACTCCTGCAGCATCTCGCGCCGCACCTGGCGACCATGCGCGTCCTCATCGTCGGCACTTACCGGGACGTGGAGCTCGACGTGAAGCGGCCATTCGCCAAAACGCTCGAATCGCTGGTGCGCCAACGCCTCGCCACGCGGATCGCGCTACGCCGGTTGCAGGAGTCGAGTGTGCACGAACTGCTCGCCAAAATGAGCGGGTCGGCACCACCGTCGGGCCTGGCCAAGGCGGTGTTCCGCGAAACCGAGGGCAACCCGTTCTTCATCGAAGAGGTCTACCAGCACCTGTCCGAAGAAGGGAAGCTTTTCGACGCGACCGGCGCGTGGAAGGCGGACCTGCGCGTCGACACGGTCGAGGTGCCCGAGGGCGTGCGCCTGGTGATCGGCCGCCGGCTCGACCGGCTGGGGGCGCACGCGCGGACCGTGCTGACCGCCGCCGCCATCGTTGGCCGCACCTTTCCGCTCGACGTGGTACAGGCCTGCGTGGACCTGTCGGACGATGAGGTGCTTGACGCCATCGAGGAAGCCGAGCGTGCGCAGCTCGTGGCCGTGGATGCCACCCAGCGAACGGCGCGCTACGGGTTCGTGCACGAACTGATCCGGACCACGCTGATCAACGGTCTGTCGCTGCCGCGACGGCAGCGGCTGCACTTGAAGATTGCCGATGCGCTCGAACGCCTGCGAGCGGCCTCACTCGACAGCCATGCGTCGGTGCTGGCCCATCACCTGTATCAGGCCGGCGCCGTGGCCGATACGAGTCGCACCGCCCAGTCCCTGCTGCGGGCGGGCCGGCGCGCGCTGGCAGCCTGCGCGTTCGAAGAGACCCTGGAGGTGTTCGACAACCTGCTCAGTCTCGAACTGTCCGAGTCCGACCCCCTGTTCGGCGAGGCGTGCGAGCATCGCGGCGAGGCACTCGCCGGATTGAAACGGTACGACGACGCGATCGCGGCTTTTGAGCGCGCGGTGACGATCTACAGCGCGGTCCACGATGATGCGGGCATCGCTCGCGCCGCCAGAAGCGGATCCAACTGTGACATATGGCGTGGACACATGCCCACAGCGGTGGCGGCGCTCATACGGGGAGTGCACGCGCTCTCGAAGGACGCGGCGCGCGAACGCGCGCTCCTGCTTTCGTGGACCGCGGTCGGCGTGTCGCCGTCTCACCTGGACGACGTCTGGGAGAGGCTTGACCAGGCGGCGGCGCTTGCCGAGTGCCTCGCTGACCCTGTCGTGACGGGTCTCGTTCTGGCTGGCAAGAGCTTCGGCCACCGATTGTGCTGCGAGTTGGAGGCGGCGCAGGCAACGGGTGAAGACGCCCTGCCCCTCGTCAGCGAGAAGGCGCTGTGGGATCGCGCCGATGTGCTCATCAGCATCATCTATTCTTCGTACTATCTCGGTCGCTTTTCGACCTGCGATGCGCGGCTGCCCGAACTGTTCACCATGGCCGCCCGCGCCGGCCATCATGGCGCACAGTGGGCCCACGATGCCGCGCAGAACGCGATCGCCCTGGCGCGCAGTGGCGACATCCGAGCGTTCATGGGTCGCAGCATGCCGGCGCTCGACGGACCGATCTACCCGTTCGCCGCTCGCTCCAATGTGGGCCTGAGTAGCCTCTATCTTGGCGAGGTCGGCGCGGCGCTGGAACACCTGGCCCGCGCCGTAGAGGAACAGCCGGAGGAGCAGTGGCTACAAGGCATGCCGGAAGGCAACCTGTTCGCGTCGACTGCCTTCGCTGGCCATCACGAGAGCGCCCGGGCGTTGATCCCACCTGTGATCCAGCGGCTGCCGGTGACCGGGCGTCGCAACGCGCATGGTGCGTACTTCGCGCTGGACGCATTTATCTCGGGCCTCACGCTCCTTGGCGATCGCGACCGCTGCGGTGCGCTCTATCCGCTGACTCTCGACTACATCGGCACCGGTCAGGTCATTTCGGCTATCTGCTTCGGATTTGGCAACCCCCACCTCGCCGCCGCCCTGGCCGCAGACGCCGCCGGACTGGTTGACCAGTCGAGGGAGCACTTCGAAATCGCGCTCCACCAGGCGCGTGAGGTGCCGATCCGGATCCTGCAGCCGACGGTGCTGTACTGGTACGGACGCTCGCTCTCGGCCGCCACGGACAGCGTCGAACGCCTGCGCGGCCGCGCCATGGTCGAAGCCGCACTCACCGACTTCCGCGCGCTCGAGATGGTGCTGCACGCGAACCTGGCGGAGCAATTTCTGCGCGAGCGTTAGCTGAACGGTGCTGACGCCTTCAGGCGGGAGTGAGGTGTGACAATCGTAATCGTCCGCGAGTCCTCACCAGACGCCACGATCGTCACCGACACCGCGCCGACCGGCAGCCGCACCAGGCGGTCGGACCATTCGATGGCCAGGACGCCTTGATCGGCCAGATCCGCGTCCATCCCCAGTTCATCCAGATCGATCTTCTCCAATCGGTACAGGTCGACATGAACCAGCGGCAGACGTCCGCCGCGATACTCGTGGACCAGCGTGAAGGTTGGGCTGGTCACCTCGCCGGGGTCGACGCCGAGGCCTTCGGCCAGCCCCTTGGTGAATGCCGTCTTCCCCGCTCCGAGATCGCCGGACAGCAGTAACACCACGCCTGGCTTCAGTTCACCAGCGAACCGAGCCGCAATGGCGCGGGTCTCTGTCTCTGAGTTGGATTGATGCACCACGTGAAGAAGAGAATCGGTGATTAATCTGCGTTTAATCTGTGGCTGTATTTCTTCACTCGGCGGCTTTGGCGGCGACGCGGCGGCGCGCCGTGAGCTCGAGAACGGCATCGCCGATGTGGTCCACCAAATCGCCGGCCGTCATCGACACCTCGCCGTTGTCGGCATCGGCCAGCTCTCCGGCCGAACCATGCAGGTAGACAGCGAGCCGGCACGCGGCCTCGGCGTCGAGCAACTGCCCCAGCCACGCTGCCAGCATGCCGGCCAGCACGTCGCCAGTGCCGCCGGTGGCCATACCCGCGCAGCCGGTGGGATTGACGAACACCTTCTGATCGGGCGTCACGACCAGAGTGCGATAGCCCTTCAGGACGACATAGAGGCGATGCCGCTTGGCGAAGTCGGTGGCGATGCCGATGCGATCCGCCTGGAGGTCTTCGACGCTGCAGCCGACCAAGCGGGCCATCTCACCTGGGTGGGGCGTGATGATCAGGTCGCGGCCCTCGCGACCGACCAGTAGTGACGGCTCATCGGCAAACGCGTTCAAAGCATCGGCATCAAACACCAGGGGGCCGTCGTACTTGTCCAGCAGTTCGCGGACAAACGTCGTCACGCCCTCGCCGCGGCCCAGACCCGGACCCGCCACCATCACATCGGCATCGATGTTCAGCAGCGCATCGATCGCCGAAAAATGCACGGTTCCATCTGGCGTTTCATCCAGGCCCTCGGTCATGTACTCCACGGCGTGGGCGGCAATCGTCGCCTGGCACGATCGCGGCGCCGCCACCGTGACCAGGCCGGCGCCCGACCGCAGGGCGCCCTGGGCGCACAGGACGGCGGCCCCGGCCTTCCCCACCGACCCGGCCACGACGACCACGCGGCCGAAGTCGCCCTTGTGGGCATCGACGGCCCGCGCCGGAATCAGCGGCCGCATCTGCTCGCGCGTCAGCAGCTCAATGTGCGGCCCTTCCAGTTGTTCGAAGACCTCGGCGGGAATGCCGATGTCGGCGATCACGACCTCACCCGACTTCGACTCCGCCGGCGGCAACACCAGCGGCAGCTTCGGCGCGCCCAGCGTCACGGTGACGGTGGCGTCGATCGCATCGCCGATGAGGTCGGTACTGTCGGCCGACAGGCCCGATGGGATATCGACCGACACGATCGGCACGCCCGATTCGTTGAGGTCGGCAACCACGGTCTCGTAGAATCCGGCGAGCGGCGCCGACAGGCCGGTGCCGAACATGGCGTCGATAATCAAATCATGACTGGTGATCTCGGTGCCGTGCAGTTCCCAGGCGGTCTCGTCGGCCACCTCGACCACGGTCTGCCCAACCCGGCCGAGAATCTCCAGGTTCACGCGCGCGTCGCCCTTGATCTCGGTGACCTTGCCGATGACAAACACCGAGACCTCGACGCCGCGCTGATGCAGAGTGCGCGCGACGACAAACCCGTCGCCGCCATTGTTGCCCTTGCCGCACACGACGGCTACCTGGCGGTCGGCGAGGTCAGGATAGAGCGCTTCGATCGCCGCAACCACCTGGCGGCCGGCATTCTCCATCAACACCAGCGACGCGATGCCGATGTCCTGGATCGCGCGCCGCTCGGCCTCGCGCATTTGCTCGGTGTTCAGGATTCTCATCGGGGATCAGGGACCAGAGACTGAGGTCAACATAGCACGGTCTCAGCGTGTTGGGGTACCATCCGCGGCGATGAGCGCATACGTCAATGTCAACGGCGTGATTACCGACGCCGCCCACGCCGTGATTCCGGTCTACGACCACGGTTTTCTCTATGGCGAAGGGGTCTACGAGGTGTTCCGCACCTACCGGGGCGAGCCGTTCCTGCTCGATCGGCACCTGGCGCGGCTGCGCGCCTCGGCCGCCCGCATTGGCCTGGACGTGCCGTTTACCGACGCCGAGTTCGAGCGCCGGTCGCTGGACACCATGATGGCGGCTGGACTCGGTACGCCGGCGTCCCCTGGGGAGCCCTACCCGGAAGCCAACGAGGCCTACGTCCGCATCCTGCTGACCCGCGGTGTCGGCGAGATCACCTACGACCCGGCTGCCTGCCCGTTTCCCTCGCTGGTGGTGATTGCCAAGCCGCTGCCGCCGACGCCACTGCCGCACTATGAGAACGGGATCAAGGTGGTGATTGTGACCGATATCATTCGCAACCACCCCGAGTCGGTCTCGCCGCTCATCAAGAGCAACAACCTGCTCAACAACGCGCTCGGCATGCAGCAGGCCGTGCGCGCCGGCGCGCAGGAAGCCGTCTTCCGCAACTACCGCGGCGAGCTGGCCGAGTGCGCCCAGTCGAACCTGTTCATCGTGACGGGTGGGACGGTGAAGACGCCGCCGCTCGATGCGGGCCTGCTGGCCGGCATCACCCGGGCCTTCACGATCGAAGTGGCCGCCGGACTCGCCATCCCTTGCGAAGAGGCCGCGCTCACCGACGCGGCCCTGTTCGGCGCGGATGAGGCGTTCTTCACCAGTACGACCAAGGAACTGGTGCCGATTGTTCAGGTGGATGATCAGATGATTGGCGACGGGCAGGTGGGGTCCGTCACCAAACGCTTGCTGGCGGAATACCGGCGTCGGGCACACGGCCGCCCGTAAAGGCGAGGGCAGCACTGAAGTGCTGCCCTCCAGGCACGGTGTTATTGGTACGCTTCCATCGGCGGACAGATGCAGATCAGGTTGCGGTCGCCGTAGGGGTTGTCGATGCGGCCCACGCTCGGCCAGAACTTGTTGGCTCTCACCCACGGCAGCGGATACGCCGCCTTCTCGCGCGAGTAGGCATGCGGCCAGGTGTCGGCTGACACCGCCGCCGCCGTGTGCGGCGCGTTTTTCAGCACGTTGTCCTTGGCGTCGGCCTGGCCGGTGATCACTTCCTCGATCTCCTGGCGAATCGCAATCAGCGCATCGCAGAAGCGGTCGAGTTCGGCCTTGGGTTCACTTTCCGTCGGTTCGATCATCAAGGTGCCGGGCACGGGAAACGACACCGTCGGCGCGTGGAAGCCGTAGTCCATCAGGCGCTTGGCGACATCGCCTTCCTCGACCCCCTTCGCCTTGAAGGCGCGCAGGTCGAAGATCATCTCGTGTGCCACCCGGCCGTTCTCGCGGGTGTAGAGCACGTCGTAGTGTTTCTCGAGCCGCGACTTGATGTAGTTGGCGTTGAGGATGGCGAAGCGGGTCGCATCGGTCACCCCGGTCGCGCCCAGCATGCGAATGTAGGCATACGAAATCAGCAGGATGCTGGCACTGCCCCACGGCGCCGCCGACACCGGTGGAATGGACATGTCGGCGCCGGCTGACGCCGGCGCCCTGCGAACGTCAACCAGCGGATGACCCGGCAGGAACGGCGCCAGGTGCCGGGCGACGCCGATCGGTCCCATGCCGGGACCGCCGCCGCCATGTGGAATGGCGAACGTCTTGTGCAGGTTCAGGTGACACACGTCGGCGCCGATAATCGCCGGGCTGGTCAGCCCGACCTGCGCGTTCATGTTGGCGCCGTCCATGTAGACCTGGCCGCCGTACTGGTGGATGGTGGCGCAGATGTCGCGAATGGAATCCTCGAACACGCCGTGGGTCGAGGGATAGGTAATCATCAGCCCGGCGAGATCCTTCGCGTGCGCCTCGGCTTTCTGCTTCAGGTCGGCCACGTCCACGTTGCCGTTGGCATCGGTCGCGGTCACGATCACCTTGAACCCGGCCATCACGGCGCTGGCCGGATTGGTGCCGTGAGCGGACGAGGGAATCAGGATGACGTCGCGGCCCTGGTCGCCGCGCGACTGATGGTAGGCGCGCATCACCGCGAGGCCGGCAAACTCGCCCTGCGCGCCCGAGTTGGGCTGGAGCGACACTGCGGCAAAGCCAGTGATGGCGCACAGCGCCGCTTCGAGCTCGTCGCAAATCTGCCGGTAGCCTTCGGCCTGCTCGGCCGGGGCAAACGGGTGCATGCGCGAGAACTCTTCCCACGACACCGGGTACATCTCGGTGGCGGCATTGAGCTTCATGGTGCACGAGCCGAGCGGAATCATCGACGTGTCGAGCCCGACGTCCTTCCGCTCGAGGCTGCGAATGTAGCGCATCATCTCGCTCTCCGAGCGATGCGTATTGAACACCGGGTGCGTCAGGTAGGCGCTCGTCCGCTGCAGGCGCTCGGGCCACGACGGCCTCTGCGCGCCCTTGACGTCGAGCGCCACGGCGCTGCCCGCCTTGCCGGCGGCCGCCGCGAACACGTCGAGAATCGCCGTCAGGTCGGCGGTGGTCACCGTCTCATCGAGCGCGATGCCGATCTCGCTGTCGCCGGCGTAGCGGAAGTTGAGCCGGGACTGTTCGGCGGCCTGGCGAATCGCCGCCGCCCGCGCGGCGTCGGTCTTGATCCGCAGCGTGTCGAAGTAATAGAGATTCGACTGCTGATACCCGAGCGAAGCCAGTCCGCCCTCGAGCGACCGCGCGAACGTGTGGACGCGGGAGGCAATTGCCTTGATGCCCTCGGGGCCGTGGTACACGGCATACATGGCCGCCATGTTGGCCAGCAGCGCCTGCGCCGTGCAGATGTTCGAGGTCGCCTTCTCGCGGCGGATGTGCTGCTCGCGCGTCTGCAGGGCCATGCGGTAGGCACGATGCCCATGCACGTCGACCGACACGCCGATCACGCGGCCCGGCATGTGGCGGACGTATTCCTGGCTGGTGGCAAAGAAAGCTGCGTGCGGACCGCCAAAGCCGAGCGGCACACCGAAGCGCTGCGAATTGCCGAACACGACGTCGGCGCCCATCTCGCCGGGCGGCGTCGCAAGCGCGAGGGCGAGCAGGTCGGTGGCGACAGCGACCCTCACCCCGGCGGCGTGGGCCTTGTCGATAAACGGTCTGAGGTCGGCCAGGCTGCCGGCTTCGTCGGGATACTGCACCAGCGCGCCAAAGACATCCGGCTGGTCGAGCGGCATCTGATCGGCAGGGCCGATCTTGAGCGCGATTCCCAGGGGTTCAGCCCGGCTGCGCAGCACGGCAATGGTCTGCGGGAAGCACCGGTCCGACACCAGGAAGGTGCCGCTCGCGTCGCCCAGCTTCTTGCCCTGCACCCGGTGCAGCAGCGCCATGGCCTCGCCGGCCGCGGTGCCTTCGTCCAGCAACGAGGCGTTGGCCACCGCCATCCCCGTCAGGTCGGTGACCATGGTCTGGAAATTCAGGAGCGACTCGAGCCGGCCCTGTGCGATCTCCGCCTGGTACGGCGTATAGGGCGTATACCAGCCCGTGTTCTCGAACACGTTGCGGCGAATCACGCTGGGCACCAGCGTGTCGGCGTAGCCGAGGCCAATGAAGCTGCGAAACACCTGGTTCTTCTTGGCGATGCCCTTCAGGCGCGCCAGGTAGGTGGATTCGCTCTCGGCCGCCGGCAGATCGAGCGGGGCCTTCAGCCGGATGCTGGCCGGAATGGCCTCGTCGATCAGTTGGTCGAGGGACCGGGCGCCCACTTCCTTGAGCATCGCGGTGATGTCGTCACCGCGGGGACCGATGTGGCGAGGCGCGAAGGTGTCGAGGGGGTCGAGAAAAGGAACCGGCTTCATTTCTGAATAAGTGCTTCGTAGGCCGCTGAATCCATCAAGGCCGAGGCCTCGCCGGCAGTGGTCATCTTCACCTTCACCATCCAGGCCTCGTGCGGCTTGCTGTTGACCTGATCGGGGCGGTCCTTGAGCTCGGCGTTGGTCGCCACCACTTCGCCGGTGACCGGCGCGAACAACTCCGACACCGCCTTCACCGACTCGATCGTGCCAAACACCTGGCCCGCGGTCATGGTGGCGCCCACTTCAGGCAACTCCACGTAGACCACGTCGCCCAATTGCTGCTGCGCGAAGTCGGTGATGCCAATCGTGCCGGTATCGCCTTCGACGCGGATCCACTCGTGCTCTTTCGTGTACTTGAGGTCGGTTGGATAGGACATGGGGTCAGCTCTTCTTGGGACGCTTGTAAAAGGGCATGGGAACAACCACCGCCTTGGCGCGGCGGCCGCGGATGTCGATCTCGATCTCGGTCCCCGGCGCCTTGAGCGCCGGCGGCACATAGGCCATGCCGATGGCCTTTTTCAGAAACGGGGTCTGGGTGCCGCTGGTGACCACGCCCACCGGCTGGCCGTTGTGGAACACCGCGTGGCCGTGGCGGCCAATGGCCCGCTCGGTCATCTCGAAACCCACCAGCGTGCGCGCCGTGCCGTTGGCCTTCTGCGCGTGCAACACGTCGCGGCCCAGGAACTCGGTCTTGCCCCAGCCGACGATCCAGTTCAGGTCGGCTTCGACGACGGTCGTGGTGTCGTCGATGTCGTTGCCGTGAAGCCGCATGGCCGCTTCGAGGCGCAGCGTGTCGCGGGCGCCCAGGCCGGCGGGAATCAGCCCGTGCGGCTGGCCGGCCCTGAGCAACGCGTCCCACACCGTGGCCGCCATGGCCGGCGGGATCATGATCTCGAAGCCGTCCTCGCCGGTATAGCCGGTCCGCGAGACCGTGCCGCGCACGCCGGCAATCTCGCCGTGCGCGAACCAGTAGTACTTGATGGCCGGCAGGTCGATGGCCGTCAGGGTCTGCAGAATCTCCTGCGCCTTCGGTCCCTGGATGGCGATCAACGCATAGCGGCTGCTCGAGTTCACGGCCGCGACATCAGGCGACGCTTCCTTGGCCCGGGCCGCGATCCAGTCCCAGTCCTTGTCGATGTTGCCGGCGTTGATGACCAGCAGGTAGTGCGACGGCCCGAACCGGTAGACCAGCAGGTCGTCCACGAAGGTACCTTCCGGCGAGGTCAGGCCGGAATACTGGATTTGGCCAACCTGGAGCTTCGCGGCATCGTTGCTGGTGATGTGCTGCACGGCTTCGAGCGCGCCCTTGCCGGCAATCTCGACCTCGCCCATGTGGGACACGTCGAACAGCCCGGCGGCGGTGCGCACGGCCATGTGCTCCGCGGTAATCCCCGAGTACTCCACCGGCATGTCCCAGCCGCCAAAGGGGACCATGCGAGCGCCGAGGGCGACATGCGAAGCGTGAAGCGGGGTCTTCTTGAGTGGAGCGGTAACGGAGTCAGTCATTTAATGAGGGGGTTCACCCGGGTGAGGCGAACCCCCAAAAGGTACTATGCCGCTCCGTCACGGTCAAGGCAACTCGCGGGCCTTTCGGCGCTTGTTCATGCGTTCGCCAGCCACCACGCAGATGGCAATCGACCCCGCTGCCGCCGCCCATGCCAGCCACGGGCCGGCCGCGTAACCAAGACTCAGAGTCGCGGGCACCAACACTGCCATGACCAACCCCGCGAGCAGGACTCCGACGATGACCTCACCGAGGATACGAAACAGCATCACACCCTCCCTTCGTCCAGTGGACACAAGTCTAAACCGGCATGCCTCCCGAGCAGCTGATCAGCCAGAACCAGGCCAACTCCGCCTGCAATACGAACTGGAAGGAGCAGGCCGATGTCCAGCCCGGAATCCACCAGTAGCTGTCGATGCATGAGTTGAACTGCACCAGGTACTGGTCCACCGTTGATGCGTACTCGGCCCAGCAGGCAAACGGACCTTCCGTGCCGGCGGTGAGGGTGAGCCCGGCCGGCGACAGCTTTGCCGTCGACCGGACCGGCGCGGGAGCCATCGGGATGGTGACTCCCCGCACGACGCTCAGCAGCGCGTGCGACGATCGCACCGACTGCGCGTTGGCCGAATCGTCGGATGCCAGCGACGCCACCAGTCCCTCAAAGGCGTCGAGCGCCTTCGACCCCGCCGTCAGCTTCTGGATGCGCGCGATGTTCAGCTCGAAGGCGTCGCTCATGTGAACCGCCACTGCCTTGCCCTGGCGTGACACCCGGACGGCCCCCCTGGTGTCGGCATCGAGCTCGATCCGGTCGCCTGTCACTTCCACCCGCAGGCTCACCTTGTCGCGCCCGACGCGCTTGACGAGGGTCACGCCGCGTCCCTCGACCCGAAGCGTCGGCTCGTTCTCGACCCATTTCAGCGTGAACCTTGTGCTGCCGGCAGCGGGGGCGCCCGCCGCCTCGGGCCACGCGCTCGGCACCATCACGCCCGCCAGCACCATTCCCAACCACAATTGTCGACCCATGACTTCCTCCGACCAATCCCGAAGCCGGCGCATGACCGCACGGCACCTCCGCCCTGCCTCGCCACCTTCCACTTGCCGGAGGCCTCCGGCGAACCAGTACCCGCGCGGGCGGCCGGCGCCGCCCTAGCGCGCTGACTCGAGGCCGCCGGTCGTGGCGGCGGCCGCTGGCGCGGATGGCGCCGGGCGGTACCTGAGATACGCGTTCAGCGTGTGATAGCTGATGTCGAGCATGCGGCACGCCTGGCGCTTGTTGCCGTTCTGCTTCTCGAGCACGAGCCGCGCATACCGGCTGCCCCAGGCGCGCATGGTGTCGCCGATCCGAATGGACGGGACGAGCACATCGCTATATGGGCCCCGCAGGCTGATCGGCAGGTCGTCGACCGAGATCTGCCTCGACTCAGCGGTGGCAATTGCTCCCTCCAGCAGGCGCTCGAGTTCCCGGACGTTGCCGGGCCAGTCGTACGCAAACAGGGCATCGACCGCGGCGGCGGTCATCGTCAGTGGCCCGCGCCCCTGGTGCCGGGCCAGGAAATATTGCGCCAGCTCCACGATGTCGCCCTTGCGCCGGCGCAGGGGTGGCACGCTGATCTCGACCCCACTCAGGCGATAGAAGAGATCGGTGCGGAACAACCCATGGTCGACCAGGCCCGCCAGCGGCCGGTTGGTGGCGGCAACGATGCGCGTGTTGATGCGGCGAGCGCCGTTTCCGCCGACCCGCTCGACAGTGAAGTCCTGAATGGCCCGCAACAACTTGGCCTGGGCGGCCATCGACAGGTCGGAGACTTCGTCCAGGAACAACGTGCCGCCATCGGCGTGCTCGAACTTGCCCCGGCGGCCGCGGACGCCGGTGGCGGTGCGCTCTTCAATGCCAAACAGCTCGGCCTCGATTAGCGTCTCAACCAGGGCCGCGCAGTTGATCGCGACAAACGGCCCCTTGCGGCGCCGGCCCAACTCATGAATCTGACGCGCCACCAGTTCTTTCCCGACGCCGCTCTCGCCTTCGATCAACACGGTGAAATCCGTGCTCGCGACCCGCTCGACCCTTTCGCGAAGAGCCTGCATGACCCCGCTCGATCCAATCAACGGCGCCGCCCCATCGCGATCAGCCGAGGTCAGCGGCGCCGGCGAGTTGGCCAGCCGTTCGGTTTCGATCAACAGCGAGGCCAGGTGCGCCGCCGCCTCGATGACCTGACAGGTCCAGGCATCGGGCCCTCGCCTGGGATCGAACGACGCCTCGAGCATCACTTGCCGGCCCTCCTCCCTGACCGGCACGGCAAACGCCACGTAGTCGCGCGCGCGAATCGGCTGCAATGATCGGGTTGGCATGGCCGCCGAGATTTCGTTCAGCCGAATGCTGCGCACGCCGTCCAGGTGACTCAACCGCTCGGCCAGGATCGTCGTGAGATTGCGGCGCTCGGTCGCGCCGACCAGGCCGGACGCAACCTGGCGCAGCAGCGGGAAGATGCCGCTTCGGCGCTCGGCGCGGCGCGCCTGCAGGCCGCTTGTCCCCGGGGATGCTGCCATCTTCGCGCCGGACTTCATGCCCACTCCTCTCATGACCAGTGATGGGACGGCTACCAAAGTTGGTGCCAGATCGAGTCGGCGCCATTGCGCGTGAATCTGGCGTAACGCTGTTGCCATTGGTTTGGCCCTCCGCTCTGTTTGGGTATTCCGTACCCGGTGAAGCCGTCCCGCCCAGAGACGCGTGGGGACGCGCTACTCGCTACCCTCGCCGCCCGCGTTGATCTCGATGGTCTCGTCGAACCGGATCACCACGCGATAGCGCAAGGGTTCGAGACCGACGATGTGACAGCGATCGACACGGCCAGAGACGCTCGCGCGTGACCCGTTGCCGCATAAAAGCAATTCGGTGCGCGAACCGGGACGCAGCCAGGCACCCGACTCGACCAGCGCGCCACCGCGGCTGATATTGACGACCTGCACGTCTCGTCCGGGCCGGATCTGGGCCTCGACGGCGAATCGCGGGCCGCCGCCGGCCAGGCGCCGGTCGTGCCGGCGCTCGTCTGCCGCTCGCGCTAGGACCGCCATTGCCGCGCCTGCGCATCAAACACCAGGACGCGGACGCGGCCGGTGCCGCCAAAGATGCGAATCGCCATCTGCGCACCCTGCAAACCAGCCACGTAGAGCGAGCCGCTGGTCGAACTGCCGAGCGGGCTGAACGACACGAGCGAAGTGTTGCCAATCCGCACGGGGTCGGCGCCGGCGGCAAGTTCACCGGCGCCAGACACGTCGGTGACCACTTGATTGATACGCCACGACACATCGCGCGCATGAACGCTCACACGGGTCGCAGGCGCCAGCGGCAGATCCACGCCGCGATCGATGTCCCGCTGCAAGACGCCGTTACCGTTGCCGTCGCGAAACAGCTGGACGGCGGCCCCGCCGTCCAGCACCTCGACCCGCATCGCCACCGTCATCCCGCGCTTGAACGCTTCGAGCCTCGCCCGCTGCGCGCTGGCGGCGACCAGCTGCGCCCCGACTCTGACCCGGTCGCGGTCGAGGGAGCGGCCGGCGACCGGGACGGCGATTGTGGCCATGACCACACAGAGACCGGTGGCGGCCAGCACGTCGATCAGCGCGGCACCACGGTCGCTAGCCACCGCTGGCCTTGTCGGAACGGGCGACGGTGACCAGGGGCTTGAGCTTCAGAAAGCTCTTCTCACCGATGCCTTTGACGTTCATCAGTTCCTCGATCTTCTTGAAGCCGCCGCTCTTGGCCCGGTACTCGAGAATGCGCTCGGCTACCTTGCGGCCAATGCCGGGCAACGTTTCGAGCTGGTCCAGCGTGGCGGCGTTCAGGTTCAGCGCGGCCTTTTCGGCGACCGGCGCCGGAGCCTGAGTCGGCGTGGCCGTGGCCGGCCCGGCGATGATGAGCAGCGCACACAGCGCGAGAGCGGTCGACAGTGTGGTTCGCATGATGGTTTCCTCCAATGACGTCGTGACCTGGTTGACTGTGGTGAACACACGTTCGTGACTGCACGGACAGATCGGCGGCAACGTTGCGGTCAGGCGCGTCGTCAGCAAACGCCCGCGCAGTCGAGCAGCCAGAGAGCAAGGTGCGCACCGGCCTGCCGCGTCCCCGCAACCGACTGAAATCGCACGGCTTCACGTAATCTCGCGGTGACAGAGGGCAATGAAGGGAGGGGCAACTGCCAACCGCCGTTGGCAATGGCAGCGGCGACCCGCGTGATTTGCGCGGAAATCAGGTATGGAGTGCCGGCAACCCCGGTTACCACGGCGCAACGAGCGTTGCCTGGCGTCCTGCTACAATCCCTGCGACTGTTCCGTCTGTCGAGGGCGTCGGCTCCCAAGAGGATGACCATGCGTAGAACTCAGTTGCTTCCCTATACCCTGATCGCCCTGGCGGCCACCGCCGTCCTGACCTCGAGCGTCTCGGCGCAAAATCCGGTCACCGAGCGGCTGGTGCAGTGTTCGCTGGTCTGGAAAGGCCAGGAAGATGCCATCGAGAAGTTCCTGTCCGAGGGCCGCATCGAGAAGATGGAGGCGGTGCCCGTGGGCGTCACCAAGCCGCAGCGCGCCACGCTCGAAGCCGGCGGACCGGCGATGCGCTTTGCCTGGAAGCCGCTCACCCCGGGCTACAGCAAGGGCTACATGGAGAGCTACAAGGCTGAGATCGCCGCCTACAAGCTCGACCGCATGCTGGACCTTCACATGGTCCCGCCCATTGTCGAACGCGCCATCAGCGGCAAGCTGGGCGCGGCTGTGCTGTGGATTGAGAACACCAAGGGCTGGAGCATCCAACAGCCCCCCCAGGGACCCGAGCCCAGGTGGAGCATCGAGCTGACTCGCATGAAGATGTTCGACCAGTTGATCGCCAACATCGACCGCAACCAGGGCAACCTGCTGTACGACGACGACTGGCACCTGTTCCTGATTGACCATTCCCGGGCGTTTACCGATCGCAAGGACCTGAAGGGTGTGGCCGCACTCGGCCGGGTGGACCGCCAGTTGTGGGCCAAAATGTCGGCCCTGACCATGGCCGATCTGGAAGCCGGCCTCGGCACCTGGGTCGGGAACAAGGAGAAGAAGGCGTTATTGCAGAGGCGGGACAAGATGGATCAGGAGATCAAGCGATTGGTCGCCAAGCGCGGCGACTCCGTGTTCTACGATTAGGCATGCGCACCCTCGCCGCCCTGTTGGCCCTCGCCCTGCTGTCGGGGCCGGCCCTGCCGCTCACCGCGCAGGGGCCGCCACGAGTCGTGGCGGTCGGCGACATCCACGGCAGCCTCGAGGGTCTCACGGCCATCCTGAAGGCGGCCGGTCTCACCGGTGCCGACGGCAAGTGGGCCGGCGGCCGCGCCCAGTTCATCCAGACCGGCGACTACATGGACCGCGGCGATCGGACCCGCGCCGTCCTGGACCTGCTGATGGCCCTCGAGCCGCAAGCCAAGGCCGCCGGCGGCCGCGCCTTTGCCCTGCTCGGCAATCATGAAGTGATGAACTTGATCGGCGATACGCGGGACGTCACCCACGAAATCTTCGCCACCTTCGCCGACAGCAAGTCCGAATCGCGCCGGCAGGACGCCTGGTCGAAGTACGCTGCCCTGGCGGCGGCGCAGACACCGAAGGAAGGGCCGCCACCGCCGGTCTACGCGCAGACCAAGCAGGCGTGGCTCACGACGCATCCGCCCGGCTACGTCGAGTATCGCGAGGCCCTCGGACCTGGCGGCAAGTACGGCCGTTGGCTCCGCGACAAGCCCATCGTCACGCAGTACGACGGCACCATCTTCATGCACGCCGGTTTCGATCCGGCCACCGCCCCGGCGACCCTCGACGAGGTGAACGACCGCGTGCGGGATGAAATCCGGCGGCTGGATCGATTCGTCGACCGTTTGGTCGACCGCAAGCTGGCACTTCCCTTCTTCACCCTGCAGGAAATCCTGCAGGTCACTGCCAACGAGATCCGCGCGGCCAACGCGGTGATGGCCGAAGCCGAGGCCGCCGGCAGGCAGCCGGACGGCTCGAAGCTCGATGTGCCGCTGCTCATCGAAGCGCAGGAGATCATGAAGATCGATTCGTGGACGATTGTCGCCGGCGAGGGTGCGCTGTGGTACCGCGGGCTCTCCACGCTGCCCGACGACCCGACGGGCGGTCCGTTCGCGGCGCTCCTGGCGCGCTACGGCGCCCAGCGTTTTGTGACCGGCCACACGCCGCAACAAAGCCGCCGCATCACCTCGCGCTTCGGCGGACGCGCGATCCTGATCGATACCGGGATGCTGGCCTACTACAAGGGTCGGGCGTCGGCGCTCGAGATCGCGGGCGGCGCGCTGACCGCGATTTACGAGAATTCGCGGGAGCCGTTACCGGTCTTGAACCAGGCGACGGTCTGGCGCAGCCCCTCTTCCAGCGTGACGATCGGGCGATAGCCCAGCAGGCGCTCGGCCTTGCCGATATCGGCCTGCGAATCGCGCACGTCGCCCAGGCGGCCGGCCTCGTAGATCGGCTCGACCTCGGAGCCGACAATGTTCTTCAACACGGCCAGCAGGGCGTTGAGCGAGACGCGGCCGCCGGTGGCGACATTGAAGACCTCGCCGGCCACGGCCGGCGCCGCAGCAGCCCGCAGCACACCGTCCACCACGTTGGTCACGAAGGTGAAGTCGCGCGTCTGGCTGCCATCGCCGTAGATCACGGGCCGCGTGCCGGCCAGCAGCGCCTTGATAAACAGCGAGATCACGCCGGAGTAGGGCGAACCCGGATCCTGCCGCGGACCAAACACGTTGAAGTAGCGGGTGGTCACCACCTCGAGCCCGTAGAGGCGGGTGAACATCTGGCCGTACTGCTCGCTCACCAGCTTCTGCAGTGCGTAGGGCGTCATCGGGTTGGTGGCCATGTCCTCGCGCTTGGGCAGCGTCGGCAAATCGCCGTAGACCGACGAGGAACCGGCAAAGACGACGCGCTTGACGCCGGCGGCGCGGGCGGCGACCAGGATGTTGAGCATGCCGTCGACGTTGGCCCGATGCGACTCGACCGGATTCTTCACCGACCGTGGCACCGACGGGATGGCGGCCTGGTGAATGACGTACTCCATGCCATCGACGACGGCGGCGGCCGCCGTCGCGTCGGCGAGGTCGGCCTCGACGAACTCAACGCCTTCACGCAGGTTGCGGCGATAGCCGGTGACCAGGTTGTCGGCCACCCTGACGCGATGGCCGCCAGACACAAGCGCTTCGGAAATATGTGAGCCGATAAAGCCGGCTCCGCCAGTCACGAGGTATGAGGCCATGTCGTCCTAAAAGTGCCGCAGTGAGCCTATAAGCCGAATTCTGTCCCGCGCCGCCCTTGCGAGCGCCGCGAGGGTAATCATTCCTCTAGCCCCGGCATTGCTGACGGGATCGAGCAACCTACCCGGAAGCTTTAGGCGGGCCGCCATCGTTCGCTTCCCTATTTGGTCTTGCTCCGTGCGGGGTTTGGCCTGCCACGCTTGTTACCAAGCGCGCGGTGGGCTCTTACCCCACCATTTCACCCTTACTCGCCATGGGCCGGGTGATTGAGGCGGCCCCTGACGACCGCGCTTCGCGCGGCCGTCGCTGGGATTACCCGCCGACTTATGGGGAGTGCCGGGGCGCCTGCCCCGCCACTCCTCCCCAATCACCCGACCCACGGCTAGCGGTATATTTTCTGTGCCACTGTCCGTCGGGTCGCCCCGCCCGGGAATTACCCGGCGCACTGCCCTGTGGAGTTCGGACTTTCCTCTCCCGCCGGCACTGCCCGCCTTCGCTCTCGACCTTTCGATCGCGAGCTACGGCGGGGTTACCGGCGGCAGCGATTACCCGGCTCACTGCGGCGTCTTGTCTTTCTCCTCTGAAATTTGATACTGCTCGAGCTTCTTATACAAATTACTGCGCGGCGTATCGATGACTTCGGCGGTCTTGGAGATGTTCCATCCATTCTCCCTCAGCTTGGCCACCAGGTAGGCCCGTTCTGATCCGGCCTTGAATTCCTGCAACGTGTTGGCCAGCAGCCAGGCCGGCGCCGGCGAGGTGACCGGCGCGCCGGCCGCCGCCCCCAGCATTGGCGCGTCGCCGCGAATGGCGCCACCCTCAGGAATGTCCCCGGCGTCGATCGCCTCACCGCCGGTCATGATGATCAGGCGCTCGACGAAGTTGCGCAGCTCGCGGATGTTGCCGCGCCAGTGCTGTTGCGTCAGGCGCGCCATCGCCGCGGCCGTGAAGGTCTTGCGGTGAAAGTTATTGTCGCGCGAAAACAGGTCGGCGAAGTGCCGCACCAGCGCCGGAATGTCATCGCGCCGATCGCGCAAAGCCGGGACGTGAATCGGCACCACGTTCAGGCGATAGAACAGGTCTTCGCGGAAGGTGTTACGGTCGATTTCCTCTTCCAGGTTCTTGTTGGTGGCGGCAATCACGCGGACATCGACCTTGATCACCCGGTTGCTGCCCAGCCGCTCGAGCTCCTGCTCCTGCAGCACCCGCAGCACCTTGGCCTGGGTCTTCAGGCTCATGTCGCCGACTTCGTCGAGGAAGATGGTGCCGCGATCGGCCTGCTCGAACTTGCCAATCTGCCGGTCGGTGGCGCCGGTAAACGAGCCCTTCTCGTGCCCGAACAGCTCCGACTCAATCAGCTCGTCGGGAATGGCCGCACAGTTCACCTGCACGAACGCGCCGTCGCGCCGCAAACTCTCGCGGTGAATGGCCCGGGCCACCAGCTCTTTGCCGACGCCGCTCTCACCCCAGATCAGCGCCGTGGCGTTGGTCGGCGCCGCCTTGTGAATCGCACTCCGCACCGCCGCCAGGGAGGGTGAGTCGCCGACAATCTGGTACTTCTTCTCGGCATCGCGACGGTAGGTGCGGTTCTCGGTCTTCAGCCGGCGGGTGTCGACGGCGTTGCGGACCGTCACCATCAGGCGGTTGGTGTCGAGCGGCTTTTCGATGAAGTCGAATGCACCCAGCCGGGTGGCTTCGACCGCGGCGTTGATGCTGCCGTGGCCGGAGAACACCACGATCGGGGTGTTCTCCACCATGTGCTTCAGCTTCTGCAGCACTTCCATGCCGTCCATGCCCGGCATCTTGATGTCGAGGAAGACCAGGTCGGGCGCCTCGCGCTCCACCAGCTTGACACCTTCGTCGCCGGTGGCCGCCTGCATGACTTCATAGCCCTCGTACTCGAGCACCATCTTGAGCGAGTCGCGAATGGCCAACTCGTCGTCGATCACGAGGATCCGCGGTTTCACTGCTGCTCCGTGCGGACGGTACGAATGGTGCGCGTGTCGGTGGCGGGGTCGTAGAGGAAGACCGCCAGCACTTCTCTGGACTCGGCGCCGCCGACCACGCGCCGGAAGCCCGCGATCGAGTTGACCGGCTGACGGTTAATCTCCAGGATGATCGCGCCGCGTTCGATGCCGGCATCGTAGGCCACCGACAACGGCTCAACCCGCTGCACCAGCAACCCGGTCATGCCGGCCGGCACGTCGAAGCGGTGGGCGTTGCTGTCGTCGATCTCGACCAGGCTCAATCCCAGTTCGCCGGGCCCCATGCGCTTCACCGATCGGAGGGCGGGCGAGGTCACGGTATCGCGAGTGCGCTGTGGCCGTGCCGCCAACTTCAGCGCCACCTCGCGGGGGCGGCCGTCACGCAGGTACTCCAGGCGCGCGCTGGTGCCCGGCGCGCGGGCGGCAATCTCTCGGACCAGCTGATCGTGGGTGGTCACCGGCCGCCCGTCGAGCGCGGTCACCACGTCGTACGGCCGCAGCCCGCCCCGGGCCGCCGGCGAACCGGCCGCCACGTCCTGCACCAACGCGCCGTCCTGGCGCGGCAGCTTCAGCGAAGTCTGCAAGTCGGGATCGATGTCGCGGCCGGTCACACCAATGAAGCCGCGTTCGACCCGGCCCAGTGTCTTCAACTGCGGCAGGACCGCCCGCGCTTCATTGATCGGGACCGCGAAGCCGATGTTATTGGCCTGGCGGCTGATCGCCGAATTGATGCCAATGACCTGGCCGCGCGCATTGATCAGCGGACCGCCGCTGTTGCCAAAACTGATCGCCGCATCGGTCTGGATGTAGTTATCGAGACTGGTGTCAAACAGCTTGCGCCCCAGGAAACTGACGACGCCGACCGTCACCGTGTGTTCGTAGGCGAGCGGATTGCCGATGGCGCACACCCATTCGCCGACCCGCAGGACATTCGAGTCCCCCATCGGGGCGTAGGCGAACGGTCGATCGCCCGTCACCTTGATCAACGCAATGTCAGTGTCGGGATCCGACCCCACCACCTCGGCGCGCAGGCTGCGACCATCGGCCAGCTTGACCGTCAGCCGTTCGGCGCCCTCGATGACATGGTGATTGGTGAGGATGTGCCCGGCGGCGTCGATCAGGAAACCGGTGCCGGTCCCGCGCCTGGGCACCTCGCTGCCACGCCGCCCCAGGTCGAATGGGTCGGCCTGCGCCCCATCCTGCATCAGTTGCCGGGCGCGGCGGCTGCGGGCGGTGGCATCGATGTTCACCACGGCGGGATTCAGACGCGCGGCGACATCGGCGAAATTGATGGCGGGCGAGGCGATGGGCGCGGCGGCCTGGCTCACCCGCTCCAGCGGCGCCGACTCGGTGCTGTCGCTCGCTCCCTCGGGCACGTCGGCGTTCTCGGGCAGGCGCGGCGTCGAGAGGATGATCCCGATCAGGATGCCGATGATGCCGGTGAGCGTTGCGGTGATCCACGCAAACTGCCGCGTCATGATGGTCTCATTATAAGGGAGGAGCTCAGCAGACCGACGAGGTTAGCAGACTCAATAGCCCCGCTTCATCCAGCGTGCTGACACCCAATGCGCTGGCTTTCTCGGTCTTGCTCGCCCCAGGCTCAGTACCGACGATCAAGGCGGTTGTTTTCTTGCTCACCGACCCCGTGACCTTGGCACCGAGGGCCTCCAGCCGCGCCTGCGCGTCCTCGCGCGACATTCCCGACAGTGTGCCGGTGATGACGAAGCTCTTGCCGGCGAGCGGCTGCGGTCCAGCTGGCGCGACCTTCCGCTCTCCGGTCACGGTCAGGCCGGCCGCCCGCAACCGTTCGATCAGCTCGCGGTTGCGCGGCTCGTCAAACCAGGTGCGAACCGCTTCGGCCAGCACCGGACCAATTTCGCGCACCTGCTGCAGCTCCTCGCGGGTCGCGGCCTGGATGTCGGCGACCGAGCCAAAGTGATCCGCCAGCACTTGCGCGCCGCGCTCCCCCACGTGACGGATGCCCAGCCCGTAGAGGAGTCGCCACACCTCGTTACGCCGAGACTTGTCGATCTCGGCCATCACCTTGGCCGCCGACTTCTTGCCCATGCGCTCGAGGCCTTCGAGCCCCTCCGCCGTCAGGTGGTACACGTCGGCCAGGCTCTTCACCGCGCCCGACTCGGTCAGCTGGCCGACCAGTGACTCGCCCATGCCCTCAATGTTCATCGCGCCGCGAGACGCGAAGTGCTCGAGGCCGCGCCGCAACTTCGCCGGGCAGGAGCTGTTCTCGCACCGCCACACCGCTTCGTCCTCCGGCTTGTGCAAGGGACTCTGGCAGACCGGGCAGGCCGCCGGCATCACCCATGGCGCCGGCCGTTGCGCCGCGTCCGGATCGGCCGGGCCGACCACCCGCGGGATGACATCGCCGGCCTTCTCGATGATCACCAGTTCACCCGGCCGGATGTCCTTGCGAATGATGTCGTCCGGGTTATGAAGCGTCGCCATCGAAATGGTCGACCCGGCCACGACTGTCGGCTCGAGCATGGCAAACGGGGTGGCTGCGCCGGTGCGGCCGATGTTGACCTCGATACGGTGCAGCATGGCGATCTTCCGCTCGGCCGGGAACTTGAACGCGGTGGCCCAGCGTGGAAACTTCGAGGTCGTGCCGAGACGCTCCCGGGCGGCCACGTCGTTCAGCTTGATGACCACGCCGTCGGTCTCAAACGCCAGGTCGTGGCGCTTCTCACGCCATTCCTCGCAGAAGGCGATCACGGCGTCGATGCCGTCGCATTCGCGCCAGTGCGGCTCGACGGCCAGGCCCCACGCCTTCAACTGGCGCAGCATGCCGGCGTGCAGCGGCGGGCCGGCCGTGAGGTCCCCCGGCGCCACGACCTGGTACATCCAGGCCGACAGGCCGCGCCGGGCCACCAGCGCCGGATCGAGGTTGCGCATCGCGCCGGCCGCGGTGTTGCGCGGGTTGGCAAACAGCGGCTCGCCGGCGGCTTCCTGCTCCTGGTTCATCCGCGCGAAGGCCTGCTTGGGCAGGTAGATCTCGCCGCGAATCTCGACCCGGCCCGGCGGTCCACCGTTGAGCGCGAGCGGGACCGCGCGCACGGTGCGCACGTTGGCGGTGACATCCTCGCCGCGGGTCCCATCGCCCCTGGTCGCGCCCCTGACCAGCCGGCCTGACTCGTAGGTCAGGGCGATGCTCAGTCCGTCGATCTTGAGTTCGGCGACGTATGACGGCCCGACTTCACCCAGGTCGAGTCCCTTGCGCACCCGCTCGTCGAACGCCCGCAGGTCGTCGTCGTTGTAGGCGTTGTCGAGACTGAGCATGGGCTGCACATGCTCGACCGTGTCGAACCCCTCCGCGGCGCGGCCGCCCACGCGCCGGGTCGGCGAGTCGTCGGCGTGCAGTTCGGGATGGGCCGCTTCAAGCGCCTTGAGTTCCTGCATCAAGGCGTCGAACTCGGTGTCTGACACCTCCGGCGCCGCGTGCGTGTAGTAGAGCTCTTCGTGCCGGCGAATCTCGGCGCGAAGTTGCTGGACTCTCTGGGCGGCTGTCACGGGAAGGCCACGGGGTGGCGCCGGCTTACCGGTCGCGCAGCAGGACGTAGTCGGCGAGCCCCATCAGGGCCTCGCGCTCGCGGCTGGGCGCAAACTGGCGCAACTGCCGCTTGGCGGTTTCACCGAACTCGACCGCGCGCTCGTAGGCGTAGTCGAGCGAACGATGCTCGGCCAGCAGCGCCTTGATGCGCGCCCAGTTCTCGGAACTCACATCGCGGTCGCGCACCGCATTGCGAACCAGGTCGCTGGCTTCGGCGCCTCCGTGCTGCAGCAGGTGAATAATCGGCAAGGTAATCTTGCCTTCGCGCAGGTCGCCGCCCACCGGTTTGCCGATCACCTCGGCCGCGCCAGTGAAGTCGAGCAAGTCGTCGACCACTTGAAACATGGTGCCCAGGGCGAAACCGTACTCGCGCAGCGCTTGCTCCTTGTCGGCGCCAACGTTGCCGAGAATGCCGCCGATCTGCGCGCAGCCGCCAAACAGGTAGGCGGTCTTGCGATGAATGATATCGAAGTGTTCTTCCTCGGTGAGGTCGACCACACCGTTCTTGGTGAGCTGATACAGCTCACCTTCGATCATCCGCAGGGTCACGTCGCACAGCAGGCGGACGACATCAAGCGTGTCCTGGGTCAGCGCCATCGCCATCGACTTGATGTAGAGAAAGTCACCGGCCAGCACCGTGACGTCGTTGCCCCACTGCGCGTGGGCGGACTTACGTCCCCGCCTCACATCCGCGTCGTCAATGATGTCGTCGTGCACCAAGGTCGCGGTGTGGATGAACTCGACGACCGCGGCGTTGGTGATGGCGCGCGGACCGGCATAGCCACAGAGACGGGCGGCCATCAGCAGCACGGCAGGACGCACGCGTTTGCCGCCGCTCATCTGCAGGTAGTTGCCGATTTCCGGAATGATGTGGATCTGCGACTGCACCTGCTCGGCGAACTCACGTTCAACCGCGAGCAAGTCCTCGCGAACGGGTTCGAACAGCTGGATCAGGTCCGCTTGAGTCCGGGGTGCGGCGTTGGACACGTGACGTCAATCTCACCATAGGCCGACGACGGTGTCAACGAAAGTGGACGGCGGAAAAGGCGACGATTGGAGGGCGATGGCTTCAGCCGTCGCCCTCGCTAGGGTCTAAAGAGCGCGTCGAAGTTTCGGTCCGTTTCGGCCGCGACGATTTCCGGGGCGACGCCACGGGCGGCGGCGACCTGGTCGACGACCCTGGCCACGTAGGCCGGCTCGTTCCGCTTGCCGCGGAAGGGCACCGGCGCCAGGTACGGGCTGTCCGTCTCGACCAGTAATCGGTCGGCCGGCACCTGGGTTACCGCGTGCCGGAGTGCTTCGGCCTTCGGAAAGCTCACGACTCCCGGAATCGACAGGTAGAACCCTGTTGCCAGCGCCCGCGTGGCCGCCGCGGCGTCGCCGGTGAAGCAGTGAAAGACGCCCCGCAGCCGGTCGCCCCCCTCCTCAGCCAGGATGCGGAAGGTGTCGTCTTCGGCCTCGCGCGTGTGGATCACGACCGGCAAGCCGCGGTCGAGCGCCAATTGCAACTGCGCGCGAAACACCGCGTGCTGGACGTCGCGCGGCGAGAAGTCATAGTGGTAGTCGAGACCGATCTCGCCGATCGCCCGGGCTAGCGGTAAGGCCTCGAGACGAGCCGCCACCGTGGCGGCTGCCTTCGCCGGATCGGCAGCAAACATGTGCGCGTGGTGGGGATGCACCCCAACCGCATACCGGCATTCGGGCCACGCCGCCGACACGGCCGACACCCGCGCGAATTCCGCCTCGTCTTCAGCGGCCAGAATCACGAGGGCGCGATCGACGCCGGCAGCACGCGCCCTGGCCACGACGGCGTCGAGGTCGACGGCGAACTCCTTGCCGGCAATATGGCAGTGTGAATCAATCATGCTGACTGCAGATTACGCGCTAAGACGGCACTGAGTCGATCGACGTCGATCGGCTTGCTGAGATAGTCGTCCATGCCGGCGGCCAGGCACACCTCGCGATCGCCGGCCATGGCATTGGCGGTCATGGCCACGATGCGGGGCTGCGCGCCGTCGGCCGCGCGAATCCGGCGGGTCGCCGTGAGGCCATCCACCATCGGCATCTGCACGTCCATCAGGACGATGTCGTAGGGGGTGCGAGCGACGGCGGCGACCGCCTCTTCGCCGTCCTCGGCAAGGTCGGCGTTATGACCGAGTCGGCGCAGCATGTGCACCACCACCAACTGGTTCACCCGATTGTCCTCTGCGACCAGGATGCGGATCGGCCGGGTCGTCGCCATCACCGGCGGCGCGGCCGGTTCCGGCGCCTCGGCGGGCGCGGCCGCCAGCGGCTGCACCGTCCAGTCGACGCGGAAGGTCGAGCCACGGCCCGGTTCGCTGTCGACGGTGATCGACCCACCCATCATCTCGGCCAACCCGCGGCAAATCGCCAGGCCAAGGCCGGTGCCGCCAAAGCGCCGGGCGACGGAGGCGTCGACCTGGCTGAACGGCCGGAACAGCCGGTCCATGTGACTGGCCGGAATCCCAATACCGGTGTCGGTGACGGCCAGGCGCAGCCGTTGCGCCGTGCCGTCTGGTTGCGGCGAATCGGCGTCGAGCGACACCGACACGGTGCCTGTCGCCGTGAACTTGATGGCATTCCCCACCAGGTTGGTCACGATTTGCCGGACCCTGAACTCGTCGCCGGCGCAACGTGCCGGGACGGCGCTACCCACCGTCAGCGTGAGGACCAGGCCCTTCTGGTTCGCCTGCGGCTCGAGCAGGGCGACGACCGACGCCACCGCGCGTCCCGGCTCGAACGGCACCTGCTCAACAGAGAGCTGGCCGGCATCGAACTTCGAAAAATCGAGGATGTCGTTGATGATCGACAGGAGATGGCCGCCGCTCGATCGAATGGTCTCGACGTAATGACGTTGCTGCGCATCGAGGCCGGTATCGAGCAACAGCGCCGTCATTCCGATCACGCCGTTCATGGGGGTCCGGATTTCGTGGCTCACCGTGGCCAGGAACTCGGATTTCACGCGCGCCAGATCTTCGGCGGCGTCCCTGGCACGAGCCAGTTCGGCGATGACTTGTCGCCGCTCGGTCACGTCGCGAAAGGTGACGACGCGACCGATCTGACGGCCGCGCCGGTCGTTGAGAGGCGTAATCCCGGGCTCGTAGTGGCGGTCGCCGGCACCGTCGGCGCGAATCGCTGGTGACGCCGGGCCACCATCGAGCGCTGCCAGCAGCTCGGGAAACGCCGCGAACACCGTCGCCGCCGGTTCGCCAATCGCGACCGGGCCGACGATCTGCCGAAGAGCCGCATTGGCGTCGATCAGCCGATCCTGCAGGTCCAACACGGCGACGCCATCACTGAGGCTCTCCACCACGAGGCCACGCGCAACCGGTGCCAGGTCCAGCAGTTGCGCTTTCCGGATGGCCCAGGCCGTTCCCAGACCGGTGAGGGTAAACCCAATCGGCGTGAGGTCAACAACGGGGCCGACGCCCATCTGGTAGAGCGCGTTGACCACCCACGGCGCGGCCGCCGACAGCAGCAGCGCCGCCACTTGCCGCTGGTAGATCCGCGGCGACGTCCAGAACGCCGTCAGAATGACACCGGCGCCGGCCGTCAGGCAGACATAGGCGTAGACCACGTTTGCCCAGCCGGCCGGACCATATGTCAACTGCAAGACCAGCCAGCGGCCGTCGCGGATGGTGTCGATCTGGCTATAAACCAGGTGATGCCATCGGTCGGTGACAACCAATAGATAAAGCCCGACGGGAACAACCGACAGGCCCGCGAGGACAGGCCGCGACAACCACGCGTCGCGACCGGTGAATCGCAGTGCGAAGACGAACCACGCTAACGGGGCAAAGAGAATGCCGAGGTATTCAACCGGCGCCCAGGCCAGCTGGGCCGCCTGCGACGTAGACGCCAGTTCGAGGCCGTAGGCGGAGGACCATAACGCCATGGCCACCATCAGCGCCGCCGAGGTCCTGGCGCCAGGTGCGGGCCGCCGCCACATGGCCCTCGCCACGAGCATGGAGATGATCGCGCTGGCGAGGTAGATGAACGTAAACGGATGCGGCTGCACCGTCAGCGATGATAACGGGTCTTGAGTCTTGCGTGTTGGGGCTCAGGCCCCAGGCCTCAAGACCCGGGACCCAGGACTCCTTCCCTCTTGATCGCCTGTTATCGGACCCGCGTGCCGGGTGTGGCGGGCTCGACGTTGAGCACAATCGCCGCGCCACCATCGGGACTCGCAGCGAGCACCATGCCGTTCGACTCCAGGCCCATCATCTTGCGCGGGGCCAGGTTGGCGACAATCACGATGGTCTTCCCCACCATCGCCTCGGGCTCGTAGGACTCGGCAATACCCGCGAGAATGGTGCGCGGCTCGGCTTCGCCGGCATCCACTGTCAGCTTCAGCAGCTTCTGTGACTTCGGCATCCGCTCGGCGGCCAGCACCTTCCCCACCTTCAACTGGATCTTCATGAAGTCGTCGATGGTGATCAGGGCTGGTGGGGCTGGTTGGGCAGGTGGGGC
>JAKFYH010000051.1 GCA_021730945.1 Acidobacteriota bacterium
CGAGCACGGGGGGTCGAGCACGGGGGGTCGAGGTCATTCGTATCGGAGCGCATTCATGGGGTCGACTCGCGAGGCGCGCAGCGCCGGAATGAAGCCGGCGCCAAGCGCCACCGCACCCAGGGCGACGGTGGCCAGGGTCAGGACCAGCGGGTCGCTGCCCTCCATTTCAAACAGCATCGACTGGGCCAGCCGGCCCACGGCAACGGCGGCGGCGAGACCGATCAAGCCGCCGACGACGGCCATGCGCGCCACCTGCTTCATGACCAGGCCCCGCACCGCGCCGCCATCGGCGCCGAGCGCCATGCGCAGACCGAACTCGCGGGTGCGCTGCGACACCGTGTAGGCCAGGACGCCGTAGAGTCCGACCGCGGCCAGCACGGTCGCGAGCAGGGCAAACCCGAACGACAGCGTCGAGATCAGGCGGTCGAGAAACACGTTCTCGCGTACCTGCATGGCCATGGTCTTGAGGTTCTCGATCGGCAGGTTCGGATCGAGCTGCTTCATCAACACCGGGATCGACGACAGCAACTGCTCGGGCGGTAGCGCCGTGCGCACGTAGAAATAGGCGAAGCCCAGGCGCTCCTCCTGGCGATAGGGACGGAAGAACTGCGCGGTCACCGGCCGCTTGACGTCGCTGTACTTGGCGTCGCGCACAATGCCGACGATCTCGGTATCGAGGGCATCGCCCTTGCCGCCGGTGGCGATGCGCTTGCCGATGGCATTGCCGGGGAGGTTGAACTTCTTGAGAAACGCCTGGTTGACGATCGCCACTTTCGGCGTGCCGGCCGCATCGGCCATGGTGAAGTCGCGTCCTGCCATGAGCGGCATGCCCATGGTCTTAAAGAAGCCGGGCCCGACGGCGTTGAAGGCCGCCGAGGTATTGGTGTCGGGGCCAGCCTCGAAACCCTCCACCGCCATGCTGCTGTTCCAGTTGTCGCCGGCCAGGACCGGCACGATCGATCCCACCGCACCGCTGACGCCGGGAAGCGCCGCCAGTTCGTCTTCCATGCGGTTGAACAACTCCCGCGTCCGCTCGGTCGAGTACGAGTTCAACTCGGGCGCGATGCTGAAGAGGACGAGGTGATCGGGGTTGAGGCCAAGGTCGACACGGCTGACGTTGAAGAGGCTCTTGGCAAACAGGCCCGCCGGCACCAGCAGCGCCATCGACATGGCAATCTGTACCGTGGCGAGCGTGGTCCGGAACCGGCGAGCCGCCTTGGCGCCGCCGGGCTGTCCGGCCTGGTTCTTGAGGGTTGATGCCAGGTCGGGTCGGGTGCTGTGCAGGGCCGGGAAGAGGCCGAAGACGAGGCCGGTGCCAAGCGCGGCCACGCCGGCAAACGCCAGCATGGTCGGATCCATCGTGAAGGCCACCAGCGCCGCCGCTTCAGGAGGCAGGATGGATCCAATCAAGTCCAGGGTCCACTTGGCGACGATCAGCCCGCCGAAGGCGCCCAGGGCGGCCAGCAGTACCGACTCGCCCAGTAGCTGCGCAATCAACTGGCGCCGGCTGGCGCCGATCGACAGTCGCACCGCCATTTCGGCGGCCCGGCCGGCGCCGCGCGCCAGCAACAGGTTGGCGATGTTGGCGCAGGCAATCAGCAGCACGGTGCCGGTGACCGCCAGCAGGATGGTGAGCGGCGCGCGCGCCTCGGTGTGGACATCACTCTGCCCGCGCTGGCCGGGCATCATCGTGATCTCCTTCGACTTGAAGCGCGCCATCGTCTGGTCGCTCATGCCCTTCTGCAAGGGCGCTTCGACGTCGTTGATGATGGCGCGATATGGGCCGTTCAGCGCGACCCGCGCCTGCTCGAGCGTCACGCCCGGCTTGAGCCGGGCAAAGGCGTAGATCCAATAGCTGCGGCGATTCTCGAAGGCGTCGAAACCCGGCTGCATCGCCGCCCGCATGCTGATCGGAACGAAGACGTCGGGAGTATTGCCCAGCGTCGTCCCCTTGAACCCGGGCGGTGCGACGCCGACCACCGTGAGCGCCTGGCCATTGACGATCAGGGTCGCGTTGAGAATCGACGGGCTCATCTCGAAGCGCGTGCGCCAGTAGTCGTGGCCGACGACCGCTACCGGGTGGCCGCCGACGGTCTGGTCGTCGCTCGGAGTGAACAGGCGGCCGAGCGCGGGGTTGATGCCCAGCACGGGAAAATAGCTGCCCGACACCAGCACGCCCTCGGCGCTCAGGGTCGTGCCCTGGTAGCCGATGTTGGCGCCGAACCCGCGATGCGCGGCGATGCCGGTAAAGCTGGTCTGCACGCGCTCGAGATCTCGGAACATCGGGTAGCTGAAGATCTCCTCGCAACTGCCGGCCTGGCTGCACGAGGTCGAGCCTTGCTTCGGTCCCGGGGCGCCGAAGTTCACCAGCTCGGCCGGATTGGCCACCGGCAGCGGCCGCAGCAGCATCTGGTTGAACAGCGAGAAGATCGCCGAATTGGCGCCAATTCCGAGAGCCAGTGACAAAATCGCCACGGCGGTGACGAAGGGCGTCTTGAACAGGGTGCGCAAGGCCAGGCGGAAATTGGGCATGATCAGGTGATTGGACGGATTGGGGTGTGTGAAAGTTGGCGGAAATGTGGGGCTCGGCGCCCCGCGCCGTCGTGGGGCTCGCGGCTTCGCCGCTCGTTGGGGGAAGATTGACAGCGAAACGCTACTGGCTGATGAAATGCGAACCGGCCGCATATACGATCGACGACCTCGAACGCGACGGCACGACCGGGTGGGAGGGTGTGCGCAACTACCAGGCGCGCAACTTCATGCGCGACGACATGCAGGTGGGCGACCGGGTGCTGTTCTACGCCTCCAATGCCGACCCGTCAGGGGTGACCGGCCTGGCGACGATTAGCCGCGCCGGCTATCCCGATCCGTTCGCCCTGCGCAAGGGCCACCGCTACTACGACCCGAAACACACCGCCGCCAAACCGATCTGGTTCAGCGTCGAGCTGGCCTTCGTCCAGCGTTTTGGCGACACGCTGCCGCTGACCACGTTGAAGCAGGTTACGGGCCTGCAGCAGATGATGGTGAATCAGAAAGGCAGCCGGCTGTCGGTCCAGCCGGTCACCAGGCGCGAGTACGAAATCGTGTGCCGCCTCGCCGCTACTTCGGGGCGCGCAAGAACCTGAGCAACTCGCTGTCGGTTCCCAATACGAAGATCGTCGACGAATCGACCGTGCGTTCGTAGGTCTCCAGCGACTTGACGAACGCATAGAAATCGGCGTCGCGGCCGTAGGCCTCGGCGTAGATCCCGGTCGCCTCGGCGTCGGCCTTGCCGCGCAGTTCCTGCGCCGATCGGTAGGCCTCCGACTGAATCCGCTGCAGGTCGCGCTGCCGTTCACCCTGGATGCGCGCGGCCTCGCCCTGCCCTTCCGAACGGAAGCGCTCGGCAATCCGCTGGCGCTCGGCAATCATGCGCGCGAACACGTCCTTCTCTACCTCGTCCACATAGTTGATGCGCTTGAGCCGGATATCGAGCACCTCGATGCCCAGGTCGAGCGTGCGGGCCTGCGCCGCCGCCAGCACGCCGCTGGCGATGGCCCGCCGGCCCTTGGCAATCTGCTCGAGGACAATGCGTTCCTCTTCGTTCTCGATCGGCACGCTGTCGGCCGGCCGGTTGCTGCTGCGCACCAGCTCGATCAGGTCGAAACTGGCGACGGCGTTGCGGGTCTCGCCGTCGAGGATGTCATCGAGGCGCGACTGCGCGCCGCGTTCGTCGCGCAGGCGCTGGAAGAACTTCAGCGGATCGGTAATGCGCCAGCGGGCGTACATGTCGACCCAGATGAAGCGCTTGTCCTTGGTCGGCATCTGGTTGGGGCTGCCGTCCCACTCCAGGAACCGCTTCTCGAAGTAGTTGGCAGCCTGGATGAACGGCAGCTTGAAGTGCAGGCCCGGCGTATTCACCGGACTGCCCTTCGGCTGTCCGAACTGGGTGATGATCACCTGCTGGGTCTCACCCACCAGGTAGGTGGACGACGACCACAGGATGAGCGCGAGGACGGCGGCGCCGACCCTGATCGCGAACATGGAGGGGTTCATCGCGCACCATCCGGCTTGGGCGGGGTGTTGCCCAGCAACCCCTTAAGGCTGTCGAGCGGCAGCAGCGGCATCACGCTGCCGGACCCCTTGTCCATGTAGACCTTGGCGCCGAGCTTGGGCAGCACGCGTTGCATGGTCTCCAGATACAGGCGGCGGCGCGTCACATCGGGCGCGCGCCGGTAGGCCTCGTAGGCCGCCTTGAAGCGGGTGGCATCGCCTTGTGCGCTGTTGACGCGTTCGAGGGCGTAGCCTTCGGCCTGGAGAATGGCCTGCCCGGCCTCGCCCCTGGCCCGCGGAATCACCTTGTTGTACTCGGCGCGCGCCTCGTTGATCAGCCGGTCGCGCTGCTGCTGCGCCTGGTTCACTTCATCCCACGACGGCTTGACCGGATCGGGCGGCGTCACGTCCTGCAGGACGATCTGCTCAATGACGATGCCCATTTCGTACTGGTTGACCAGTTCCTGGAGCATCTGTTCCGAGGTGGTGGCAATCTCCTGCCGGCCCACCGTCAGCACTTCCGTCACGGTGCGGTCGCCCACCACCTCGCGCATCACCGCTTCACTCATGCTGCGGAAGGTCTCGGTGAGGCCGCGCACCTTGAACAGGTAATTGTAGGGATCGGTCACCCGGTACTGCACGACCCACTCGACCACGGCCACGTTGAGGTCGCCGGTCAGCATCACCGACTCCTCCGACAGCGCGGCGTTCGAATAGCGCGATTGAATGCCGGGCACGGTGGTGCGGAAGCCGAACTCCTCCTTCAACTGCCGCTGCACCGGCACCCGCAAGACGGCTTCGACGAAGGGTATCTTGAAGTGCAGGCCGGGTTCGGTGATGCGGACGTGCTGGCCGAAGCGCAGCACCAGGCCCACCTCTTCCGGTTTGATCTGGAATGCGGTGTTGGTCAGCAGCAGGATGGCAGCCAGGACCAGCGCCGCAATCTTGAACACGTGCGGCGTGGCCCACCCGGGCTTCTGCATGCGGCGCACGTCGGGGATGTCAGGCACCCAGTCGAGCGGCCCCCGTCTCGGATCCGGTTCGTTGGTGTCCATCTGGCGAAGCCTATCACGCAGATGGTGTGGGGGGTGCCATACAGGCCAGGGCCGCAGATGACACAGATTACGCAGACTTCGTGGCGCAAAGCCGCGAGCCCTACGAGCCGCCCGGCGGCGAGCCCCACGAGGCGGCGAAGCCGCCTCGCCCCAGCTACCTTGTCATCGACCGCTCGGCCTTGCCCGAGTAGTTAATGAACACGGTCTTCAGTTCGGTGAAGAAGTTCAGGCCCTCTTCCGCCATCTCGCGCTCGCCGACGCCGGTCGACTTGGTGCCGCCGAACGGCAGTTGCGCCTCGCCACCCACGGTCGGTTCGTTCACGTGCACCATCCCGGTTTCCACCTCATCCACGAACTTCATCACCGCCGAGATGTTCTCGGTGAAGATCGAGGTGGTGAGGCCGTACTCGACGAGGTTGGCAAAGCGTAGCGCTTCGTCCAAGGTCGAGGCGGTCGCGACCGACAGCACCGGCCCGAAGATCTCTTCCTTGAAGATGCGCATGGACGGCGAGACGCCGTCGAAAATGGTCGGTTCGATAAAGTAGCCCTGGCTGAGCGCCGCGGGTCGGGTGCCGCCCATCAGCATCCTGGCGCCTTCGTCCTTCCCCACCTGGATGTAGTCCATTACCGTCTGCCACTGGCGTTCGCCCACCGACGGCCCCATGTCGGACGTGTCGTCCAGCCCGGGGCCGAGTTTCATCTTCTGCGCCGCGGCAACCAGCCGCTCGACCAACGCGTTCTTGATGTCGGGATGCGCGATTACCCGCGACGTGGCGGTACACCGCTGGCCGGTCGAGCCGAAGGCACCGCCGTGAATGGCGATGGCCGCCTTGTCGAGGTCGGCGTCGGGCATGACGATCACGGCGTTCTTGCCGCCCATCTCGCAGGTGACCTTGGCGCCCCGCTGCGCCGCCTTCACGTAGAGCGCGCCACCGACGCGGTTCGACCCGGTGAACGAGATCGCGCGCAATTCCGTCGCCGCCACCATCGCCTCACCCACCTCGGGTCCGGTGCCCACCAGCATGTTGAAGACGCCCGGCGGCAGACCGGCCTCCTCGTAGATCTCGGCGAGCAGCGCCGAGGTGGCCGGCGTGAGTTCCGACGGCTTGAAGACCACGCAGTTGCCGGAGACGATGGCCGGCGCGCTCTTCCAGACCGGAATCGCCCACGGGAAGTTCCACGGAGCGATCAGGCCGACCACCCCGAGCGGCTGCCGCACGGTGTAGGTGAAGGTGTCGCGCGACTCCGACGGCAGGGTCTTGCCGTGCATGCGGAACCCTTCGCCAGCGTAGTACTCCAGCAGTGAGATGCCCTTGATCACCTCGCCGCGGGCCTCCTTGAGGATCTTGCCTTCCTCGCGCGTCAGCGTGCGGGCGATCTCGTCGACCCGGCGGCGGGCAATATCGGCCGCGCGCCAGATCACGCGGCCGCGCTCGGGCCCCGGCGTCTTCTTCCACGCCGGCCACGCCGCCACGGCGGCGTCGATCGCCAGCCGCACGTCGGCCGCGGTCGCCAGCGGATATTCGGCGATCACATCGCTGGTGTCGGCCGGATTGATGTTCCTGGTTGTGCCGCTCGAGGCCGGGCGATACCACTTGCCATTGACGTAAGAGCCAGTGTTCATAAGGCGATCATGTTATCCGGATGTGTGATGAAACAAGAGATCAGGAGGTAAGGAGTCATGACAATTCTAAGCTCCTCATCTCCTGATCTCCTATTAAGTCGGGACACCCGCACGGGTTCATGACCGGCGGTTTCGCATCAGTACCAGGTAGATGACGGCACTGAGTGCGAACGTGACGAACCAGGCATAGGTGTAGAGGTGATCAAAGGCTGTCGGGTTGGCGACCACTCCGCCAGGTGTCATGGCCGCGCGGACAAAGCCTGGCGCCACAGGAAGAATTGACAGCGCAAGCGCGACCATCGCCTTGGGATTGACCCCGTTCGAATACGAGTAGCGACCACGCACACTGAACAGGTCAGGTAGCGACAACTCCTGTTTTCGCAACACCCAGTAGTCGGCAATCAGCACGCCGCCAATGGCGCCCATCAGGCTCGAGTAGCCGATCAGCCAGGTGAAGATGTAGGCCGAGGCATCAGCGTAGAGCTTCCACGGCATCATCATGATGCCGAGCGCGGCCGTGATCAGGCCGCCGGTGACGTAGCTGATGCGCTTGGGCGCCAGGCTCGAGAAGTCGTTGGCCGGCGACACCACGTTGGCCGCCATGTTGGTGGAAATCTGCGCGGCCAGGATCACCAGCGCGCCGAAGATCACCACCGCCGGACTGCCAATCCTGGCGATCAGAACGACGGGATCCCAAACGGCTTCACCAAAAATGACGATGGTGGCGCTGGTGACGGCGACACCAAGAAACGCAAACGCCGTCATCGTCAATGGCAGGCCCAGGGCCTGGCCGAGCGCCTGCGATCGCTGGCTCTTCGCATAGCGCGTGAAATCGGGGATGTTCAGGCTGAGCGTCGCCCAATAGCCGACATTGGCGGTCAACGCCGCCGGAAACAGCGTCCAGAACGGCGTGCTGCCCTGCTGGAGTTTCGGCGACTCCGCGAGCACGTTGCCCAGTCCGCCGCCGTTGGCGACGGCCCACCATAACAGCAGCAATCCGCCCCCGACCAGCAGCGGCGCCGACCACGCTTCCAGTTTCTTGATGCCGTCGAGGCCGCGCACGATGATGGCCACCTGCACCAGCCAGAACACCGCGAACGCGATCGCAATGCTGCCGGGCACCGTGGCCCAGGCCGGCCAGGCGGCGGTCAGCAGCGCCTCGAGCGCCAGCGCCCCGATCCAGGTCTGGATGCCGAACCAGCCGCACGCGACAATCGCGCGCAGCACGGCCGGGACGTTGGCGCCCTTGACGCCAAAGGCGGCGCGGCACAGCACCGGAAACGACACGCCGTATTTCGTCCCCGCGTGCGCGTTCAGAATCATCGGGACGAGCACGATGGCGTTGCCGAGCAGGATGGTGGTGAGCGCCTGCCGCCACGTCATGCCCTGCTGCATGAGGCCCGATGCGAGCGTGTAGGTGGTAATCACCACGCTCATGCCGATCCACAGCGCGGCAATGTGATAGGTGGACCAGGTGCGGCTGGCCAGCGACGTCGGCGCCAGGTCCGCGTTCCACAACGGACTGTCGGACACGTCTTCTGACAGCTCCACGAACTCCCCGTGCCCGGACGGCGGCACTCCAGTGCCGCCCGTCAATTCGCATACCCCTCGGCCTCGTGCCCGCCGTGGTACTCCTTGCCGTCAGGCCGGCGAATCTTCGAGTGCACCACGACGTTGTCGCGGCGCAGTCCGCGACAGTCCTCAAGCGAAGCGTAGCCGCGCGTCGCCATGAACTGCTGCATGCCCTCGATGAGCGCCTTGATCACATTCGGGCCAATCGCGCGGTCGAGCATGGCCGCCGTGCACACCTGCACGGTGCCGCACCCCAACAGGAAATAGTTCAGCGCATGCGCGAACTCGGCGATGCCGCCGATGCCCGAGAACGCGCGGTCGGGAAATGCCTTCGTCAGCGACGCCATCTTGGCCAGCGACTGCGGCAGAATGGCCGGCCCGCCCAGCCCGCCGCTCGACACCAGGCCATCGACGTTCATCTCGAAGTCCAGCGTCGCGGGATCGATCAGCGGCAGCGACGGGAAGGTGTTCGACGACACGATCGCATCGGCGCCGCCGCGAAACGCCGCGCTCGCTTCCTCGACGATGTCGGTGGTGGAGGGCGTGAGCTTGCACCAGACCGGAATGGTCGCGACCTCCTTCACCACCTCGGTGACGATCGACACCTGCTCCTGGTCCTTGCCGATGTTCGAGCCCATGTCCTTGCGGTCCATGTGCGGGCACGACAGGTTCAGCTCGAAGGCATCGGCGCCGGCGGCCTGGCAGGCCTTGGCCAGCGTCTGCCAGTGCGCCAGTTCGGTGTCACTACCCGAGCCGGCCATGATCGACGCGATCAGCATGCGATCGGGATGCGCCTTCTTGATGCCTTCGATTTTTGGCACCCACCAGTCCAGCGTCTTGTCGGAGATGAGCTCCCAGTTCCACGACGAGTGGAGCGCGGTGTCGGGCTTCTTCTGCATCGACAGGTGGCCATCGAGCGTCGAGCGCAGGAACTTGGTCTTGGGGCCGGCCACGTTGGTCACCGGATGTAAGCCGATGGTCTTGGTCACCACGCCGCCCCATCCCGCATCGAACGCCCGCATGATGTTGCTGTCCGACTCGGTCGGCGGAGCGGACGACAGCAGGAACGGATTGGAGAACCTGAGACCGGTGAACGTGACGGTGATGTCAGGCGTCATGGGCGGATTATGGGGGCTTGGGTGCTGGGGTGCAAGGGTGCTGAGATGCTGAAGTGCTGAGGTGCTTGTCATGCGGCGCGCGATCGTGTGTCATGGATCGATGTTCAAGTCGATTGCGAGACTGGCCGTAGCCGTGGTGATTGGTGGGGTTGGCACGGTGGCACCGGCAACTGCGCAAACGGCGCCGCCACCGGGATGGGCAGGGTCGGCCGGGGCCGGGCTGTCGCTCACGCAGGGCAACAGCGACACTACCAGTGTCAACCTGTCGCTCGAGGTCAAGCACGATAGCGGCTCGGACGTGTTGTTCAAGGGCAACGTCCTCTTCCTGCGCGCCGACTCGGAGGGGAAGCTCACCACCAACCGGCTGGCCGGAGAGGCCCGGCTCGATCGCGAGATGTCCGAGCGCACGTCGTTGTACGTCCAGGCCCAGTACCTGCGCGACTCGTTCAAGGCCATCGACTACCTGGTTTCGCCCACGCTCGGCGTCGGGCACGTGATGGTCAAGAACGACCGCACCGAACTGGCGGTCGACGCCGGCGCCGGCGTGGTGTGGGAAAAGAACCCCGATCAGGGCGTCAAGACCGACGGTGCGCTGACGGCCGGGCAGAACTTCAAGCACCAGCTCACGACCACCACCACCCTCACTCAGCGGATCGCAGCGCTGTGGAAAGCCGCCAACCCGGCCGACGCCCTCTATACCGCCGGCGTGGGACTGGCGGCCAGTGTCACCTCGGCCATCCAGATGAAGGTCGAACTCCTCGACACCTACAAGACCCGGCCGCCCTCGGCCAACGTGGTGAAGAACGACGTCGCGGTGCTGGTCTCGTTCCTCTACAAGTTCGACTAGGATACGGGCGTCATGAGCATCCTGATCAAGAACGGCACCATCGTCACCGCCACCGACCAGTACGTGGGCGACGTGTTCATCGAGGGCGAGAAGATCACGACGATTGGCTCGGCGCTCACCATGCCGGCCGATCGGGTGATTGACGCCACGGGCAAGTACGTCCTGCCGGGCGGCATCGACGTGCACACCCACATGGACATGCCGTTTGGCGGCACCACCTCGGCCGATGATTTCGAGTCGGGCACCATCGCCGCGGCGTTCGGCGGGACGACCACGATTGTCGATTTCGCCATCCAGTACCGCGGCGAGACCCTGCATCACGCGTTCGAAACGTGGTCGAAGAAGGCCGAGGGCAAGGCCGCCATCGACTACGGCTTCCACATGATCATCACCGAGCTGAGCGATCAGGTGGAAGAAGAGATGGACGCGATGGTGCGCCAGGGCGTCAGCTCGTTCAAGCTGTTCATGGCCTACCCCGGTGTCTTCATGCTGGACGATGCCAGCATCTTCCGGGCGATGCTGCGGACCGGGAAGAACGGCGGCACCATTTGCATGCACGCCGAGAACGGCGGCGTGATCGACGTGCTGGTGAAGAAGGCGCTGGCCGAGGGCAAGACGGCGCCGAAGTATCACGCGATCACGCGGCCGGCGCTCGCCGAGGGCGAGGCGGCACACCGGGCGATTGCGCTGGCGGAAATCGCCGACGTCCCCGTCTACATCGTCCACTTGTCGGCGGCCGAGGCGCTGGAGCAGGTCACCGCGGCCCGCGATCGCGGGATCGCGGCGTTCGCGGAAACCTGCCCGCAGTATCTGTTCCTGTCGGAAGACAATTACAACGAGCCGGATTTCGGCGGCGCGAAGTACGTGATGAGTCCGCCGCTGCGCGCCAAGTCCACGCAAGACCGCCTGTGGCGCGGCCTGGCCTACAACGACCTGCAGGCGATTGCCACCGACCACTGCCCCTTCTGCATGAAGGAAAAGCACCTCGGCGATGGCGACTTCTCGAAGATTCCCAACGGCGCGCCCGGAGTCGAGACCCGCATGAGCCTGGTCTACGACGGCGGCGTGCGCACCGGCCGCATCTCGATGAACCGCTTCGTCGAGCTCACGTCCACGTCGCCGGCGAAGATCTTCGGCATGTTCCCGAAGAAGGGCACGATCGCGCCTGGCTCAGACGCCGACATCGTGATTTTCGATCCCGAAAAGACGACGATGCTGTCGGCGAAGACGCATCACATGAAGGTGGACTACAACCCGTACGAAGGGCGGCAGGTCACCGGCGTGACCGAGACCGTTCTCTCACGCGGCAAGGTGATTATCGAAGCCGGCAAGTTCACCGGCAAGGCCGGCGCCGGTGCGTTCCTGAAGCGCAGCGCGCGGTCGATCTAGTCGCGGCCAGTCCGGCGTATTTCAGCCGCCGACATCGGCCACGGCACCGCCACCAGCGATGCGATAACATTCGAGCGTGAATCACGAAGCGGGGCCGCGCGGACTGGCGCTGGTGCTCAGCGGCGGCGGAGCGCGGGCGGCCTACCAGGTGGGCGTGCTGCGTGTGCTGGCCAGCGAGTTTCCGATCGTGCCCGACATCCTCACCGGTGTCTCGGCCGGCGGCATCAACGCGGCGTTTCTCGCCACCCACCAGGCGCCGTTTACCGACAAGGTCGAGCAACTCGCCCAGATGTGGGCCAGGCTGCGCATCGAACACGTCTTTCGCGTCGACCTGCGCGACCTGGCGTCGCGGACGCTGCGCTGGGGCGGCCGCCTGATGTCGGGCGGCCAGTCACCGCTGCCGGCGAAAAGCTTCGTCGACACCGAGCCGCTGCGCGAGATGCTCAGTCGCGAGCTGCAGGCCGAGGGCGGCGTCCTCGGCGGCATCCCCGAAAGCCTGAAAGCCGGCTGGCTGCGATCGTTCGCGCTGACCGCCTCGAGCTACACCACCGGCCAGTCGATCACGTGGGTCCAGACGCGCGAGGACGACCTGATTCCCACTTGGGAGCGGCCGCAACGCCGCAGTGAAATCTGCGCCATCAGCGTCGAACACGTCATGGCTTCGGCGGCGCTGCCGTTTTTCTTTCCCGCCGTCGAGGTCGACGGCGGCTGGTACGGCGACGGCGGCATTCGCCTGACCGCGCCGCTCTCGCCGGCTATTCACCTTGGCGCCCGGCGCATCCTCGCGGTGTCGACCCGTTACGCCAGTTCCAGCCGCGAGGCCGACCGTCCGCAGATTGTCGGCTACCCGCCACCGGCGCAGGTGGCCGGCGTACTGTTCAATGCGATCTTCCTGGATCAGCTCGACACTGACGCGCTGCAACTGCGTCAGCTCAATCACCTGATCGACGGCCATCCGCAAGAGAAGCGCGGCGGCTTGCGCCACATCGACCTGTTCGTCGTGCGTCCATCGCAGGACCTGGGCCGCCTGGCCAACGCTTATGAAGCCGACCTGCCGCGGGCGTTCCGCTTCCTGACCCGCGGCCTTGGCACCCGCGAGACACGGTCGAACGACATGCTCAGCCTGGTGATGTTCCAGAGCGACTACGTCCAGCGCCTGATTGAGATGGGCGAACAGGACGCGCGCACTCAACTGCCGGAACTGCGGGCCTTCCTGGCGGACGAGTAAGAACACAGAAAGTTCTTTGCGGCGCCCTACTCCCCGCGTAGCGCCGTGATGGGATCGACCCCGAGCGCCCGCCGCGCCGGCATCACGCTCGCCACCAGCGCCGTGACGATCATGATGCCCGCCGTCAGCGCAAACGACGCCACGTCCAACGGCTGCACCGAATAGAGCTGCGCCTCGACAAAGCGGCCGAGCCCCACCGCCGCCAGTCCGCCCGCGGTCACGCCGACCAGCGCCAGCGCGAGGCCCTGACCAACGACCAGGCGCATCAGGTTGCCACGGCCGGCGCCAAGCGCCGCTCGCACGCCGATTTCGCGCGTCCGCTGCCCCACCCAGTAGGCCAGCAGGCCGTAGATGCCAATGATCGCCAGCGTCAGCGCCGTGACTGCGAAGACGCCGGTGAGCCACGTGAGAAACCGGCTGGCGGCCAGTTGCTCGTCGACCAGGTCTCGCAGCCCGATGACGTTGAACACGGCGATGCCGGCATCGCGGCGGCGAAGCACCTCCACTGCTTGATCCACGATCGCGGCGGCACTGTCGGTCCGCAGCATGACGGAGAAGGCGCCGGGACGGCCGCTGTAGGGAAAGAAGATGTCCGGATCAGCCGTCGGGTTGCTGGGAATGCCACGCAGGTTGGCATCGCGCACGACACCGACGATCGTCAGCCACGGCGCCGGACCACCGGCACTCCCCTGCTTGATGCGGCGGCCGAGCGCGCTGTGGTTGGGCCAGAACCGCTTGGCCAGGGCCTCGGTCACCATGACGCTTGGGGAATCTTCGGCCATGTCGGCGACGGTGAACGACCGGCCCTCGACCAGGCGAAGGCCAATGGTCTCGGCGTAGCCGGGCGAGACGCGATGCACGTAGGTGCGAGGCCGGTTGCCATCTTCGACCGGTGCCATGCCCTCAGCCGAATAGAAGATCGCCGCACTGCCACCGAGCGGGATCGAACTGGACACGCTGGCGTCCGTCACTCCGGGCAGCGCCCGCAAGTCGTCGAGTAACGCCAGCGTCTCGACGCCGCCGCTGACGTTGGCCAGCGCGGTGGGCTGGGTGCCGGCAACCGGCATGCGCACCCGCAGGCTGACGACCCCATCCGGCTCGAACCCGGGATCGAAGCGGGTCAACGCGGCGAAGCTGCGGCTGAAGAGCGCCGCCCCCACCAGCAGCGTCACGGTGACGGCGATCTGGCCGGCGACGATCACCTGCAGCGTGCGCCCGCCGCCGCCCCGGGTTTCGACCGCGCCTTCCCGCAGGTCCTGCGCCAGCGATCGCGCTCGCATGTGACCTAGCGGCGACAGTCCGATCACCACCGTGATCACGACGCCAAGTGCCAGCACGAACCCGAACGTCCGCCAGTCGAAGGCGGGCGCGGCGAAACTCGGCAACTGCACCGGACTGAGCGCCATGAGCGCATCGCCGGCCCACAACGCCAGCAGGCTGCCGGCGGTGCCGCCAATCAATACCACCCAGGCGCTCTCGGCCAGCAGCAGGCGGACCAGGCGGCTCTCATCGGCGCCAATGGCGCGTCGCAGCGACAATTCACGGCGCCGCGATTCGGTGCGGGCCAGCAGCAGGCTTGCGACGCTGGCGCAGGCGATCACGAGGACGAAACTGACGGCGCCGAACAGCAAGCCGATGGCCGGACGCACTTGCCCGAACACCTCATCAGCCAGCGGCGACACCTCAACGCCGCGCTTGTCGTTCGATGCCGGATACGCCTGCGCCAACTGCCGGGCGATGGCGCTGACGTCAGCCTGGGCGGCCTCGCGGGTAACGCCGGGCGCCAACCGGGCGAGCGCGGGGAACCACCGGTTCCCGCGCGCCTCCGGTCCGCTCGACCGCAGGCCGAGCAAAGACACCCAAACGTCACTGGCATCGGAACGGCCGGTGAACCCCGGCGGCGCTACGCCGACTATGGTGTAGATGCGGTCGTCGAGCTGGAGCGATCGACCGACGATCGCCGGGTCGCGGCCAAATACCCGCGCCCACATCCGCTCGCTGATCATCGCCGTGGCCGGCGCCCCGGCCGCATCGTCACTCGCCATCAAGGTGCGGCCGACCAGTGGTGTCGCGCCCATTAACGAAAAGTAGTCGCCCGCCACCATTTCGCCAGACACCTGTTCGGGAACCCCCGCCCCAGAGCGGATGAAATCGTTCTGCGACCACGCCCCCATCAAGTCGAACGAGCGAGCCTGGTTCTTCCAGTCGAGGTAGTCGGGAACGGAAGCGCCTCGCCGCTCCACGGTCTGCCGTTCGACGTTGCCCCACAGTTCCACCAACCGGGCCGATTCCGGATAGGGCAGCGGCCGCAGCGCCACGGCATCGAGCAACCCGAACATGGTCGTCGTGGCGCCGATCCCAAGGGCAAGGGCGAGCACGGCACCGAGCGTGGTGGCCGGGTTCTTCCACAGGGCACGCCAGGCAAAGCGAAGGTCGGCGGTCATGGCTGGTTGCTATAGCAAGCGCCGTGCCCGCGAATATGCGCCGTATTTCTGACATCGCCGGACCGATCCGTCCCTGGCTGGAAATCCGGTGTCCGTTTGCGAACGGCCGCCTGCGCGTGCGGGCGGGCCAGGCCGACAGCCAACCTTCGCACAGCCTCGCGTCAACGAAGGAGACCTCATGGCCGCAGATTCAACGCAGTCCCAGATCCGACAGCCTGCTATCGGCATCGAAGCCGCGGCTGAATCTGGGAGCGGGCGCTCATCCGTGGAGCGAGCCGGTACCGCTAGACACTGCGGCGATCAGTTCCGTGGCAGGCAGAGGTCATCGCCTACTTGGCCGGCTCGAAGCGATACACCAGGTAGCTGATCGGCCCGTCGAGCTCGCTGAAGCTGTGCGGCAGGCCGGCGGGGATGATGATGATGTCGCCGGGCTTCACCTTGCGGCTCTCGCCGCCGATGCGCGTACCGGTCTGGCTCATGCCGGCATTGACGCGCGTCAGGTCGGTCGGCTTGGGTGTGCCGAGCGATCCGCCGGTGACCATCGTGCCCGATCCCGACAGGATGTAGTAGGTCTCGGTCACGTCGTTGTGAATCAGCGCGCTCGCTTCGGCCTTGCTGCGGTACAACATCGCCACCGCCGCCTTGCCGCCAGGAATCTCGGTGACCTTGATCGGCGTGTCGACCGCATTCTTGGCGATCGACTCCTTCAGCACCGCCTCGTGCTGCTCCCTGGGGATGAAGACAGCGGGCGCCTGAGCTTGCGGCGCCGAGTCGGCAGCCGCGGCATGAAGACCGATTGTGAGCGCAGCAGCGGCGAATGTCAGCATTCGCAAACTCTACCGGAAGTGCGAGGACGGGCCAAGCGGCCTTGACCGTCCAGGCAATCGGCGACATTCTGAAGCGGATGACACGGACGCTGCTGAAGCGCGAGGCGGCCGCGATTGAACGGCGACTGGCCGCGACAGGCACCGCGGCGAGAGCCAGGGGCGCCAAAGCCTACCTCAAGAGCCAACTTCACTTCCTCGGCAACGACACGGCTACGCTTCGCGCCGAGGTGCGGCGCTGGCGATTGGCGCACGCGGATTGGGATCTCGAGGGTCTCGTCGCGCTCGCCGAAGCGCTGTGGCGGCGCGAGGTCTTCGAGCTTCGCAGCTTCGCGCTGATCCTGCTGGTGACCCAGGCGGCAGCCCTTGAGCCGCGGCACCTGGCTTTCCTCGAACGGCTGCTGCGGGATGCGCACACCTGGGCGCTGGTCGACGAGATCGCGCCGCGGCTGGTCGGCCCCCTGCTGTTGCGGTATCCACGCACAGTCGGACCAGTCATCGATCGCTGGGCCAAAGACGACGACTTCTGGCTGCGGCGCGCCGCGCTGCTGGCCTTGCTGTTGCCCATGCGCCGCGGCGAGGGCGACTGGAAACGCTTTGCCCGTTATGCCGACCCCCTGCTCGAGGACCGCGAGTTCTTCATTCGCAAGGCGATCGGCTGGGTGCTGCGCGAGGCGGCGAGCCGCGAAGCGGATCGAGTGGTCGCATTCGTGAGACCGCGTGCCGGCCGGCTGTCCGGGGTCACGTGGCGCGAAGCCACGCGTAAGCTCCCTGCCCCGGTGCGGAAACGACTGACCGCGCGGCGCCATCGGCGCCTTCAGCATCGTCCGACTGCCCGGCAACGAGTTGTCCCTCGACTGAAGGTGGTCGAATCGCTGCAGCCACCAGTTCAGCGGTCGCGCAGCGCCGTCATCGGGTCGATGCGCGTGCTGCCGCGCGCCGGCAGGTAGCACGCCAGCAGGGCCACGGCCATCAGCACCAGCGACACGCCGGCAAACACGGGAACATCGTGCGCGTTGACGCCAAATAACTGGCTCTGCAGGAAACGGGTCAGCGCCACGGCCCCGGCAAGCCCCATGATCACGCCCAGTGCCGCGGCGCGGACGCCCTGCGCGAGCACCATCCGGAGGATCGCACCCTGGTCGGCGCCAAGCGCCTGGCGAATGCCGAACTCGCGAACGCGCTGGGTCACGCCGAACGCCAACACGCCGTAAATGCCGAGGCCCGACAGCAAGAGAGCGACGGTACCGAACAACGCGAGTAACAACGTGGGCGCGCGGCGCGTCTGCAGCGACCGCCCGATCCACTCGTTCATCGTTCGCACGTCCGCCAGCGGCAGCTCCGGATCGATGGCTTGTACGGCCGCCCGCACCAGTGATACGAGGTTCTGCGGGTCGATCCCCGACTTCACCACCAACGCCATGCCCGCGCGCGGCTGCTGCGTGACCGGATAGTAGATGCGCTCCTTGGTTACCGGCTCGCCAAGGTCGATGCTGTTGATCGTCCCGACCACGCCGACGATGGTGAACGGCGTCGAGTCAGGTCCGCCGCGCCGAATCTGCTGCCCGATCGGGTCCTGGTTGGCGAAGTACCGGCTTACCAGATACTCGTCGACGACCACGACCGGCGGGCTGCCGGGTCCGTCGATGTCGGCGAACAGGCGACCGCGAACCAACGGGATCTGCATGGCACGGAAGTAGTCGCCGCCGACGATCTCCTGCCGGGCGTGCGGGCCCGCCTCGTTCTCTGCCGGGGTGTAGCCGACAATGCTGTACGAGCCTGAACCCACCATGCCGTTGAACGGCACGTTCGACGTCAGGCCGGCCGACGTCACGCCCGGGATCCGCGCCGCAGAGTCGACCAGCCGCATCCAGAACGCACGTCGCTGGTCCGGTTCGCCGTAGCGAATCGCGGGAAGCGCCAGTTGGGCGGTCAGCAGGTTGTCGCTCGCAAAGCCGGGATTCACGTCCTGAAGCTTGGCGTAGCTCTTGATCATGAGCCCCGCGCCGACCAGCAGCATCACGGCGACGGCGACCTCCGCCACGACGAGTGCGGTGCGCGTGATGCCGGTGCTGCGGGTGGCCGATCCCCGCGTGCTGTCGTCACGCAGTACGTCGACCACACTCGATCGCAGGGTGGCGATGGCCGGCACCAGGCCGAACACCAGCCCTGTCAACACGGCCATGGCCAGGGCAAACAGCAGCACGGGCGCATGCAGCGTGACCGGGGGGCTGCCCGGCAACTGCGGCCCGACCAGCGCGACCAGGCCCTGCACGCCGGCCGCGCCAAGCGCCAGGCCGCCCACCGCCCCGACCAGCGACAGCACAATGCCCTCGGTGAGCATCTGCCGGATCACGTCGCCGCGGGCCGCGCCGATGGCGGACCGAATGGCCACCTCGCGGTGCCGGCCGGTCGCCCGCATCAGCAGCAGGTTCGCCACGTTGGCGCACGCGATCAGCAGCACCAGGATCACGCCCGTCTGCAGGACGAGCAGCGGCGCACGCAGGTCGCCGACCAGCTGATCGCGAATCGGCACCGAGATGCCGGTAAAGCCGCTGGTGGCAAAGAAGCCAGCCCGGCGCGGCAAGCGCTCGGCCACTCGCGCCACGATGGTCTTCATCTGCGCATCGAGCTGCCCGGTGGTGGCGCCCGGCGCCAGCCGCGCAATCATCGCGCTGAACTCGTTGCCGCGGGCGTTGTCGGACCTGTCGTCGGCCGTGAACGAGAACGGCACCAGCAGCGAAATGTCGCGCGCCGGCAGGTCCAGGTCGGCCGGCAGCACGCCGACGACGCGGTAGGGCACGCCGTCGAGCCGCACGTCGCGGCCGACAATCGACGGATCGGCACCGAACCTCGAGTTCCAGAGACCGTAGGTCAGGATCGTGAAGTGGTCAGCGCCGGCCGTGGCCTCCTCCTCGGTGAACGCGCGGCCGAGCGCCGGCAACCGGCCCAGCGTCGAGAAGAACGACGGCGTGACACGAAGCGAACGCAGCTGTTCCGGCTGGCCGCCCTCGGCGAGGCTGACGCTGCGCTGCGCGAACAAGGTCGCCTCTTCAATGGCTGGGGCGGCTGCCTTGCGATCGAGATAGTCGGGAATGGCGACGCTGGCCTGCGGCAAGCCGGTGAGCGGATAGCTGTTCCAGATGAACACCAGGCGGTCCGGCGCGGCGTACGGCAGCGGCCGCAGCAGGACCTGATAGAGGACGGTGAAGATCGCGGTATTGGCGCCAATGCCGACCGCCAGGGTCAGGATGGCCACCAGCGCGAAAAGCGGCTGCCGGCGCAGGCCACGGAGGGCGTATCGCAGGTCGGTCATGGGAGCTTGGACGGACCCACGGTGGCCCAGGGTTGCAGGCGGCCGCAGGCGCGAAAGTGTGCGTGATGCAGGCGACGCCGCTGTACCATACGACCTCGCGTTCTCGTGTCTGCGGTCGATTGTGCACCGCGTGAAAGGATCAACCCGTGAAGCGTATGACCGTCCTGGGCACCCTCGTCTTGCTGGGCAGCCTGTCGATCTCCATCAAGGCCGTGCAGCAGCCGGCACCGCAGCCGTCGGCCGACAACCTCACTGTGGAAAAAGTGAAAGACAACCTGTTCGTGCTGCGCGGCGGCGGCGGCAACACTGCGGTGTTTGTCACCTCGGCCGGCGTCACGCTGGTGGACACCAAGAACCCTGGTTGGGGCCAGCCGCTGCTCGACAAGGTCAAGACGCTGACCGACAAGCCGGTGACCCGCGTCATCAACACCCACACCCACTACGACCACACCAGCGGCAATGTCGCGATGCCGGCCACGGTCGAGATCGTCGCCCACGCCACCACGTCGAAGAACCTGGCCGCGGGCAACCCGGTGGCCGGGCTCGGCGCGACACCCAATGTGTTCAAGGACAATCCCGGCAAGGGCCTGATCTCACGCACGTTCACCGACAAGCTCACGATTGGCTCGGGCGCCGACCAGATCAACCTCTACTACTTCGGCCCCGCGCACACCGGCGGCGACGCATTTGTCGAGTTCCCGGCGCTGCGCGTGATGCACGTCGGCGACACCTTCCCCAACAAGGGCATGCCGATCATGGACAAGAACAACGGCGGCTCGGGCGTCGAGTACGCCAACACCATTACCAAGGCGGTGGCGGGTGTGCCGAATGTTGACCTCCTGATCAACGGCCACACGCCGGCGCAGACCACGCCGGCCGACATGAAGGAGTTCGCGGACTTCGTGCGCGAGTTCGTGACCACGATCCAGGCGTCGAAGAAGGCCGGCAAGACTTCAGACGAGGCGGCGGCCGCGTGGGCAACCCCCGCGAAGTACAAGGGCTATGCGCCCGCCAACCCGGACCGGGCCAAGGCCTACGCCGCGATCATCTACGCCGAGACGAAGTAGACAGATTTTGGTCGGCGGTGTCGCACAACGGGTCACCATCGTCGGCGAAGGGCAACCTTCGCCGACGGTGTTCCCACGACAGACTGTGAATCCATAGGACTCGAAGCACATAGCTGCGCTTGGCAGCCGCTTTGCTGAATGGCTTGGCCAGGAGCCATGGCCATGAAGTTCACCTCCCGCTTTCTTCTGTTGCTCGTCTTCGCCGTCCCATTCTTGGCGCCACCTGCGGTGGAGGCCACCGACATCACCATCAGGAGCACTCGCCAGGATGCCGCCACCGGCCGCCTGGTCATTGCCGGCAGTGGTTTCAGGCCGGGAGTCTCGGTCGTCCTGAACGGCAGGCCGCTCACCATCGTGTCGCTGCAGGCGAGCGAGATTCGCACCGAACTGCCGGCGCTGTTGCCCGGCACTTACAAGCTCGCGTTGAGGTACTGGTGGTTCGACCTGGAGCAGTTCGTGGTCACGATTGGGGCAGGCAGCGGAGACGGACAAGTCGCGGCCGGCCCAATGGGGCCACAAGGTCCGGCCGGGCCGCAAGGTCCTTCCGGTCCTCAAGGTCCAGCAGGGATGCCGGGGGTTGACGGCGCGGCGGGCCCGGCCGGCGCACCCGGCGGCTTGCTGGTCGTGGCGTCAAACGGCAACACACTCGGCACGTTGCTGCAATTCGGCGCCGGACAGCCGTCGCTGGTGGCGGTTCAAGCCCCCGGGTTGTGGCTGGTGGTCAACGTCAATCCCGACGGCATCTGGCCCTCGAGCTTCCCGTCCTTCTACGCGGATGCGGCGTGCAGCTCGCCCCCATTCCTCCCGCACGACGCAAACCCGGTACCGTTCTTCCGATTGCTACAGTCCGTCACCCCCGCCGACGCGGCCGGTTACTACGCCGGCGATCCGCCGCAGTGGCAGGCGTTTCTGGGCATGTCTGAGCTCGGCCGGCCGGGCACCTGCCAGCCCACCGCCGGCACCGGGTGGGATCAAGTGATGCTGTCGGGACCGCAACAGACGTTTGACCTCTCGTCCTTCCCGGCGCCGTTTACGATCAGGCCGTAGCGCCGAAGCAGTCGCGTGCGAGAATGCCTCACATGCAGAGGCTTCTCGCACCCGCCCTTCTTGCCGTCTCGTTACTGCTCTCTCCGGTTCACGCGCAGTCGCCAGGCCCGATCGTCGCCGTCGGCGGTGGTGGCACGACACCGGCAATCGTGGCCAGGACGCTGGAACTCGCCGGCGGCACGACCGCGGTGGTGGCGGTGTTGCCACAAGCATCGGAGCTGCCGACCGCCGGCGCCGGCTCGGTCAAGATGTGGACCGACGCGGGCGCCACGAGCGTCCGGGAAGTGTCGTTCGACCGGCGCGACGAAGCGCGCGCCATCCTGACCGCGGCCACGCTGATCTGGATGCCGGGTGGCAGCCAAAGCCGCTTCATGGAGAAGATTGACGGCACCGGACTGGCGGAGCTGATTGTCGAGCGCCACCGCGCGGGGGCGGTGGTCGGCGGCACCAGCGCCGGCGCCGCTGTGCTCTCGGCCGAGATGATTACCGGCGACGCCGATCTCAAGTCGCTCAAGTCTGGCACCACGGTGCTGAAGAAGGGCCTTGGGTTGCTGCGCGACGTGATCGTGGATCAGCATTTCCTCCAGCGCCAGCGCGGCAACCGCCTGATCAGCGGCGTGCTCGATCACCCGACGCTGGTGGGCGTGGGCATAGACGAGGCCACGGCAGTGATCTTCATGGGATCGACCATGCACGTGCTCGGCAAGAGCGGTGTGGTCGTGGTGGATCCGCGCCCGGCGTCGCGAGAAGCCGTGGCGCCCGGCCAGGTGGTGGCCGCCACCGGCTTGCGGCTGTCCGTGTTACGCGAGGGGATGAGTTATTCGTTGAAATAGCAGGCAGCAAACAAGCGCGTGGCCACCGCCGGCCTTAGCGCCACAGCCGGACCAGTCCGACAACGGCCGCGGTTTGGGTGATGCCGAAGATCAGGATCCACTTCAGCAGCTCGCCGTTGCGCTCGATCATCTCGGCCCGCAGCTGCGCCATCTCCGTGCGAAGGCTTCCGAAGCCGGCAGCCATCTCGGCGCGGACTTTGCCAAACTCCGTGGCCATCTCCACTCGCAACTTGCCGGTTTCGTCAGAAAGCCGCCGCTCGAACCGCTCGGTCACGATCACGATGACGTCGCTCATCGCCAACGAAAGGATTCTCTATGTCGACCTGACGGTCCGGCCCTTGCGCCAATAGTAGAGGGCGACCACCGCGACGGTCAGGGGCAGCACTGCCCCGAATTCATCCACCCACCATGCGGAGCGCGCCTGCCCGAGAGTCATGGGCACGAAGAACTTCTGCAAGAACACGTTGTGGCTCATATGAAACACAACCGCCGGCCAGAGGCTTTGCGTCCGCAGACGAAAGTAGGCCATCACGACGGACATTGACATGATGCCGAGCGAGAAGCAGAGCAACCGGTACCACAGCGGAGTGACCGGGTCGCCGTACAGACCCATGACGATCAAGGGCCAATGCCAGAGGGCCCAAAGCGCTCCGGAGGTCAACGCGACTCCGGCAAACGGCATGATCCTGGACAACTCCGGCACCAACAGTCCCCGCCATCCCACCTCCTCGGCCAGGACCGACGGCAACAGACCCACGAAACTGACCGACGCCGTCAGCGCGAATTGCAGGGCGATCACTTGCGAGTCGCCCCAGTGGCCCAGGTTGAAGCCCTCCCGCTGCTCGCCGACGAAGCCGGCGTCGTACCAGGCACCCAGATGCAGAACCCAGATGACGCAGTACGCTGCTGCGACATAGCCGAGCGGAAGCAGGTAGCTGAGCCACAGGTCCGGCCAGTTGCCCCACGACCATCCCAGTGTTCGCAACCCTCTGTTCGTCAACAGGCACGTCAGGACCGTGGCCGCGCCCACCGACAGCATCAGCGGCGTGGCGCTGCCGAGTCGATAAACCAGCCATAGGCCGACGACGTACAGGCTGGCCGACAGGATGACGAACACCCCGATCGCCACCGCGGGGCGCGGCGAATGCCCAGCCGTCCAGCCGGACTTGTCCGGGCCGGCGTCGCGGCTCAAAGCCGATTCCCGATGCGAAAGCCGTAGCTGATCAACGTCCCCACTGTACCTCCGCGGATACACGGAGACTCCGCCATCCGTACGAGAAACCCGCGAAGGACCGTCTTTGTCGTCTCGGCCGGGCCGTCGCGGAGCGCCGGGTCAGCGGGAGTCCGCCTACCGCTTGAGGCGTGACGCGGTCCGTCGCGCGGACTTCCGCACCGACTTCACCACCTTCCTGACGCGCTTGACGACCTTGCGCGTCTTCCTGGCGACGGCCTTGCGCGTCTTGGCCACTTTGGCCCGGCCCTTCGCGATCGCCTCGCGGGCCTCGTCGACCGGATGCGGGTGCCTCGCCGCCAAGGTGTCGACCGACCTGGCAACCTTGCCCAGGGCGCGACCGGTACGTTCTGCGGCACTGTTCAGCTTCTGGTTGGGCGGTTTCTGACGCTTACTCACTGAGTCCTCCCGGATAAATACGTCACGCAGGCAGTGTATCGGAGTTCCCCGGGTCGCTCTCGACCTTGCCCGGCATGGCGGACCGGGCCCGGATCCGCCGACCACCAATCTGCTGGTCGATCCCCCCGCCGCCAGGACAGAATGACGGCGGCCCCTGAAGGACGGCCCTGCCATGACTCGAATCCATCGTCTCGTGTTTGCCCTGGGACTGGCGCTGATGCTGGCCACGGTGATGCTGCCGGCGCAGCAAGGCACGCTCTCGCCTGCCGAGCAGCAGGTGCGCCGGGATCTCGAAGCCGAATTGCAGAAGCTGGCGGTGGTTGAACGCCGCGTCATGATCCCCATGAAGGACGGCGTGCGGCTGGCGACCGACATCTACCGGCCCAGGAACGCCGCCGGCCCGGTGCCGATCGTCTTCGTGAAGACCCCTTACAACTTCAACTTCTGGGACGTGCGCAACGGTGTGCCGGCCGACATGTCCCGCATTCTCGAAGCGGTCAAGCGCGGCTACGCCTATGTCGGGCAGAACGAGCGCGGCCACTTCTTTTCGGAGGGCCACTACGACATCCTCGGCGCGCCGATCACCGACGGCTACGAGACGATTGACTTCCTCACCAAACAGCCGTGGTCGAACGGCAAGCTCGGCACGACCGGCTGCTCGTCGACCGCCGAGTGGCAGCCGGCGGTCGCATCGTTGGGGCACCCCGGCTTTGCCGCCATGAACGTGCAGGGCTTCGGCGCCGGTGTCGGCAAGGTGGGACCGTACCGGGAGCAGGGCAACTGGTACCGCGGCGGCGCCATGCAGATGCTCTTCATCACCTGGATCTACGGTGAGCAGAACCAGGTGCGGCCGATGTTCCCGAAGGACACGCCGCAGGAGGACCTGATCGCGGCGTCGCGGCTGTTCGACCTCGCGCCGCGCATGCCGCCGGTCGACTGGGACAAGGCGCTGTGGCACCTGCCGACCCAGGACATCATCAAGAACGTCAACGGCCCGCGCGGCGTCTTCGCCGACAAGATGCCGGTGGAAACCGGCGGCATGATGCAACAGCGCGAGCCGGCCTCCGAGGCCTGGCGCAAGGGCGGCTTGTGGCACGACGACATGGCGCTCAACGTCCCGGGGCTGTGGTTCATGTCGTGGTACGACGTGTCGGTGGGTCCCAACCTCGAGATGTTCAACCACGTGCGCCGCACCGCCAGGGGCGCGGTGGCCGACCAGCAGTGGGCGATCATCGCCCCGGTGGCGCACTGCGCCTTCACTCGCGCCACCGAGAACACCGTGGTCGGCGAGCGCAACATGGGCGACGCGCGGCTCGACTACAACGAGATTGTCTACGGCTTCTTCGACAAGTTCCTGAAGGGCGACGCCAATGGCCGCATCGAGAAGCTGGCCCGGGTCACCTATTACACGATGGGCAGCAACAAGTGGCAGACCTCGGACGTGTGGCCGCCGGCCGGCACGCAGCCCATGACCTTCCATCTGTCGAGCGGCGGCAACGCCAATTCCCTGAACGGCGACGGCCGCCTGGTCGCCGCGCCGCCCGATCTCGATCGGCCGGATCGTTTTGCTTATGACCCGATGAACCCGGTGCCCTCCTACGGCGGCAACGTCTGCTGCACGGGCAACGCGATCACAGCCGGTTCGTTCGATCAGCGCAGGATGGAATCGCGCCACGACATCCTGGTCTACACCTCGGAGCCGTTTGCCGAGGGCCTCGAGCTGAGCGGACCGATCACGCCGACGCTGTTTGTATCGTCCGACGCGAAAGACACCGACTTCACCGTCAAGGTGCTGGACGTCTATCCCGACGGCCGGGCCTACAACCTGGATGAGTCAATCCAGCGCATGCGCTACCGGGAGGGTTACGAGAAGAAGGTGTGGATGCAGAAGGACCAGGTCTACCAGGTCACGCTGCAGCCGCTCAACACCAGCAACTACTTCGCGCCGGGGCACCGCCTGCGCATCGAGGTGTCGAGCAGCAACTTCCCGCGCTTCGATCGCAACCTGAACACCGGCGGCAACAACTTCGACGAAGCCAAGGGCGTCGTCGCGCAGAATGCGGTGCACCACTCCAGGCAGTACCCGTCGAGCATCACGGTGACGGCCGTCAAGCCGGGTACGGCCACCGCACGGTAGCGACGGGCGTTTTGGGGCGGGTCGTGAAGGCCCGCCCCCAACTTCCCGCGCCGGCCGGATCACCGCACCCGGTCGAAAACCACGACGTTGTGAATGTCGCGTCCCGTCGCGTCCTTGCCCCTGGACGTCTCGGAGTAGGACTTGCCGTCCTTCGCCACGGTCCGCCTGATCGCCAGGCCGGCGGCGCCGTTCGTGTAGGTCGTAAACTCGGTCGTGTGGTCGTCGATTCGCCGCCAGGTGCGCGTGATCGCCGTCGGCTTGCCGGTGGTCATGAACGGGACCAGCGACGTGTTGCTGTACACGGGATATTGCCGGCCGTCCATCTTGTAGGCCACCGACTGGAACACCGGGTCGCCCTGCGGTGTGATGGTCGTCAGCTCGAACAACCGCCATCCGTCAGTGAGCGTCGAGAAGCGGCGGACCTGCGTACCGAGTTGCGCCGGTGGCGGCCCGGGACTGAAGGTAGACCGCCCGGGATTGATCCGCCAGGTGCCATCGATTGGGTCGGCCGCGGGCGCCTGGGCCCTGACCGGCGATGACCAGAGGCCTGCCAGCACGACGAACAGCATCAACCTGCGTGTCATAAGCGTTCCCCCTTCCAATCTGAACCCCTTATATACACCCGATGTGGCGGCCTGCCGTGCCCTTCAACCGCGATGGGACTCGATTCGCTAGAATTGGCGGACATCGACGGCGGCACACACCATCCACACGCAGGGAAACCACATGTACTCAGATCGCCGAACCTTCCTGAAGTCCACTGCTGCCGGGGTGCTCTCGGCCACGGCCGCCACCACTGGCTTGCCGGCGCCGCTGGAGGCGCAGGCCGGACCGGCGCGAGCGGGCGTCTTCGAGATGCCGCGCAACATGACGCTGCTGAACATGCGCACCGCCGCCGGGCCAAGGCTTGGGGTGAAGCTGCCCAAGGGCATCCTCGATGTCGCGGCGGCGGCCGCGCGATACAAGATGCCGGCGCCGATCGACACCGACGACCTGCTGCAGAACGGCAAGGGCGCCATGCTGGCCACGCTGGTGGCGGCGGCAGTGGATGGTCCGGCCGGGCTCTATCTCCAGGAAAGTGCCGTGCAGCATGCGCCGCTTGTTACCCGTCCCGAGAAGATCATCATGATGGGCTTCAACTACCGGCGGCATGCCGCCGAGACCGGCACGCCGATCCCCACCAACCCGACCCTGTTCAACAAGTTCAACAACACGCTCAATCATCACGGCGGCACGATCGTGCTGCCGACCGCGGCCGCCAAGCAGTTCGACCACGAGATCGAGCTGGTGATCGTGTTTGGACGCGAGTGCCGCAACGTGTCGGAAGCCGACGCGCTCACCTACGTGGCCGGCTACTGCACCGGCAACGACTTCTCGGCGCGTGACCTGCAGTACCTGACGTCGCAGTTCATGATCGGCAAGACCTTTGACGGCTTCGCGCCGCTTGGCCCGCACCTGGTGACGAGCGATCTCGTCGGCGACCCCAACAACCTGCGGCTCGAATGCCGCGTCAACGGCGAGCAGCGGCAGGACTGGAACACCAACGACATGATCTTCAACTGCCGGCAGTTGATCAGCTTCGCGTCGCGGATGATGACCATCAAGCCGGGCGATATCCTCTTCACCGGCACGCCCCACGGCGTCATCTTCGGCAAGCCCAAGGACCAACAGGTATGGCTCAAGCCGGGCGACCGCCTGGTCTGCAGCGTCGAGAAGCTTGGCGAGCTGGCGTTTGGTCTGGTCTGAGGCGGCGCGGTGCCTGGCGTGGTTGACTTGACCGGCGGCCGGGCGAGCCTCTCCACCGTAGACGAGCGCCTCAGTTGACCACGGCCGGCCGCGCGGTCACGATAGCGGCATGAAGCTGCGCATCGCCGTCGCCCTCGTGGTCTCGCTCGGCCTGGTTACCGGACTCGCCGCCAGCAGCCAGCGCCGCTTTGCGGCGGCACCGCCCGACCGCGGTGTGCGCGTCGAAATCACCATTCCGCCCACCGTGAAGCCGGAGCCGGTCACCGGGCGCGTGTTCTTCATCGTGGCGCGCTCCGATGAGCGCGAGCCGCGCTTGCAGGTGGGCCGCACCGGTACGCCGTTCTTCGGCCGCGATATTGAGAACCTGGCGCCGGGACAGGCGGCGACCATCGACGGCACGGACCTCGGCACGCCGCTCGCGAGCCTCAAGGACCTGCCCCCGGGCGACTACGTGGTCCAGGCCTTCGTCAACGTCTACTCCGAGTTCAAGCGGGCCGACAACCACACGGTGTGGATGCACGACGACCAGTGGGAGGGGCAGCACTGGAACATCTCGCCAGGCAATCTCTACAGCCGTCCGCAGAAGCTGCGGATCGATGCCACGACCGAGCCCATCAGGCTGGTCGCCGACCAGGTGATTCCGCCAGTCGCCATCCCCGCCGACACCGCGTGGGTCAAGCGGATCAAGATCCAGAGCGCGCTGCTGACCCGCTTCTGGGGCCGGCCCATTTACCTGGGCGCCACCGTGCTGCTGCCGCGCGACTACGAACGGTCGACCGTGAACTACCCCGTGCTGTACCGCCAGGGCCATTTTTCGCTGGCGCCGCCGCTCAATTTCCAGGAGAGCGGCGAGCTGTACGACGCCTGGATGCGTGATGACTTTCCGCGCATGCTCGTGGTGACGCTGCAGCATCCCGCACCGTATTTCGATGACAGCTACGGCGTGAACTCGGCGAACCTCGGGCCGTACGGCGACGCGATCATGCAGGAGTTGATTCCCGCGGTCGAATCCCGATTTCGCGCGATCGGCGAACCCTGGGCGCGGATCACCGACGGCGGCTCCACGGGCGGCTGGATCTCGCTCGCCCACCAGATCTTCTACCCGGACTTCTACGGCGGCGTCTGGTCCTATTGCCCGGACTCGGTCACCTTCTCGGACGTCGAGGGCATCAACATCTACACCGACGACAATGCCTTCACCCGCAAGGTCGACTGGCGGACCGTCCCCATCATCAACACGCGCGAGGTGAACGGGCACGTGCGGCTGACCTCGGAGCAGCGCAACCACTTCGAGCTGGCCAACGGCACGAAGGGCCGCTCGGGCGAGCAGTTGGACATCTGGTCCGCGGTCTTCGGCCCGGTGGGACCCGACGGCTACTTCAAACCGCTGTTCGACAAGCGCAGCGGCGTCATCGACCGCTCGGTCGCCGAGTATTGGCGCACGCACTACGACCTGCTCGAGTACCTGAAGCGCAACTGGACCACCGTCGGCCCGAAGCTGGTGGACAAGGTCCACGTCTACACCGGGACGATGGACAACTTCTTTCTGAACAACTCGACCAGGGAGCTGGAACTCTGGATGCGGACCACTGAGGACCCGCATTACGAGGGCTTCTTCCTGTACGGCGACGGCAAGGGGCATTGCTGGCAGGGGCCGGAGTCGACGCCGGAGAGGCTGAAGCAGATGGCGGCGCACATGGCCCGGCACAAGCCGGAGGGCATGACGACGCCGTGGTGGCGGTATTGATTCGCGTCCTGCCTGAGTTGGGCCGGACGCACAACCGCTTCGCGTTCGGGCGCCGGGCGCAAGCGCTCGAAAACCGATTACACTCGGCACGAACATGGCTCGGACTCGCAAGCGACCGCGGCCGGGGCGGCGCCCCGCGCGCCCGGCCTGGACCCGCTGGCCGCAGGCGCGGCTCCTCGACCTGAAGCTGCGCGACCTCGGACTGAAGGTCGAAGACACCTTTGTCGCGGCGTGCATCGCCGAGCTCGAGGACGACCTCGCCCGGCGCGGCCTCCGGTTCCGCCCGCACTACTGGTTCTCGACCGAGTGGTTCACGCCTGGCGGGGTGCCGGGCATCGCCGTCCCGTTCTACCTGGGCCATCCCAAGCTGATGCGGCTTGAGCGATCGCAGATGCTCGAGGTCGAAGGCGGCACCCACGAGAGCTGCCTGAAGATCCTGCGGCACGAATGCGGCCACGCGATCCAGCACGCCTACCGCCTGCAACTGCGGGCGGCGTGGCGGCGGCATTTCGGCAGCCCGACGCGGAAGTACCCGACCGAGTACCGCCCGAACCCGGCGAGCCGGCGCTTCGTGCAGCACCTGCGGCTCTACTACGCGCAGAGCCACCCGGTGGAGGACTTCGCCGAGACCTTCGCCGTGTGGCTGCAGCCACGCGCCCTGTGGCGCAAGCGCTACGCGGGCTGGCCGGCACTGCACAAGCTCGAGTACGTCGACGAGCTCATGGCGGAGATCGCCGGCGTCGTGCCGCCGGTCCGCTCCAGGAGCCACCACGAGGGCCTGCCGACGCTCGGCACGACCCTCCGCGAGCACTACCGCGTGAAGCGCGAACAGTACTCCGTGACGCACCCCGACATCTTCGACCGCGATCTGCAGCGCCTGTTTTCGGCCGACCCCGTCCACGGGCGATCCGAGCGCGCGTCGGTGTTCCTGCGCCGGAACCGGGCCGACATCCGGCGGCTGGTGGCGCGGTGGACCGGCGAATACCAGTTCACGGTGGACCAGGTGCTGAGCGACATGATCGGGCGCTGCCGCGAGCTGAAGCTGCGCGCGGTGGGTTCCGAACGCCAGTTGCGGATGGACGCCGCGCTCATGCTGACCGTCAGCACGATGCACTTCCTCCATCGCAAGCGGCAGTGGGTGGCGCTATGAGACGGCTGCGCGTGCTGGTCCTGCTCCACCCCGGGCTGGTGCCGCCCGACTCGCTCGACGACCTGCCCGAACACCAGGCCTACGAGGTCAAGACCGAGTTCCATGTAGTGCGGACGCTCCGTCAGCTGGGCCACGACGTCCGCGTGCTCGGCGTGCAATGGGAGTTGCTCCCCATCCGGCAGACGGTCGAGCAGTTCGACCCTCATATCGTCTTCAACCTGCTCGAGGAGTTCCACAGCCTCACCGAGTTCGACCAGCACGTCGTGAGCTACCTCGACCTGCTGCAGGTGCCGCACACCGGCTGCAATGCCCGGGGCATGACCATCGCGCGCGACAAGGCGCTGTCGAAGAAGATCGCCGCCTACCATCGCATCCGCGTGCCGCACTTCGCCGCCTTCCCGCGGCGGCGCGCGGTGCGCCGGCCCAGGGACCTCGCCTTCCCGTTGATCGTCAAGAGCCAGACCGAAGAGGCCTCCGTGGGCATCTCGCAGGCGTCGGTCGTGCGCTCAGACGAGGAGCTCGTCGAGCGCGTGGCCTTCATCCACGAGAAGGTCAAGACCGACGCCATCGCGGAGGAATACATCGAGGGCCGCGAGCTGTACGTCGGCGCCATCGGCAACGAGCGTGTCACGGTCCTCCCGACCTGGGAGCTGCTGTTCGAGAACCTGGCGCCGGGCGCGGTGGCCATCGCCACCTCGCGCGTCAAGCACAACCCGCGCTACCAGGAAGAGCGGGGCATCTACCAGCAGCAGGCCACCCATCTCCCGGATGAGATTCAGGCGCGGCTGACCCGGACAACCCGGCGGCTCTACAAGCTGCTGCACCTCACGGGGTATGCGCGTATCGACTACCGCCTGCGCGCCGACGGGGAGCTGTTCTTCCTCGAAGCCAACCCCAATCCCGAGATTGCGCCGGAGGAGGAGTTTGCCTCGGCGGCCGCCGCGGCGGGCATCAAGTACAAGGATCTGCTGCAGAAGATCCTGACGCTGGGCCTGCGCGCATCGCGCTGGTAGGCCGACCGGCGCGGTGCCTCGACCGCGAGGCGCCCAGGGTCAATGGGTCATGGCGTAGAGCAGGATATCAATGCCCACGGCGTAGGCTTCCGGCGAGAACTGGAAGAAATAATCGCTGTCTTCGCCTTCGCGCTCCCAGGCATCGGGCATGTCGGTGTTGTGCACCATCACCACCATGAGCCGGCCCTGGGCATCGGTGATGCCGCGCGCGCTCGGCGGCGACCCGTCTTCATTCCACCGCTCGATCGTGCCGCCGGCGCTGCGCCGCCAGGTATTGATCGAGGCCATCTGCGGTAACTTGGCCACCGGAAACATGGTGCGCCACACGGCATGGTCGGGCGGCGCCAGGTCGACAAGCGGGTACTGGCCGCGCGGCAGGGCGCGGCCAATCTGCTCGTCGAACTGCTCGCGCGCCCAACTGCCGTGGTAGTCGCTGACCAGGAGGAAGCCCCCCTTCTCCAGGTAGTCGCGCAGGCGATCCACTTCCTCGTCGCTGAAGCGCGCCGTGCCCGCGTCCTCCATGAACGTGAACGGGCACTGAAAGAGCGCATCGTCGGTCAGCCGGACGACGACCGCATCGGGGATTTCGTCTTCGGTGCCGGTGTTGGCAAGCTTGACCTTGACCTTGGTGAGTTCCGCCAGCCTGACGCTGAAGTTGATGTCGGCGCCGGGGTAGTCGGTGGCCCAGCCCTGCTTCTCGCGCCGGTCGCTGCGGAACATGACGCGGCAGAAGTTGAAGCTGCCGTCGAAGGTGGCGGCAGTGGGAAACCGGGGCGGAGTCCGGCCGCCGAAGCCGCCGGCCCAAATCTGCTGGGCCTCGGCCATCGCGACGCCGGCGCCGATCACGCCGAGTATCCCGACCAGGACCCACATCCGTCCGCTGCCCGACCGCATGGCGCCTCCCGTTCGCAACAGACGTGTCGCGTGAACCAAGGGTAGCCTGATTCTTGGGCTCGCGCGCGCTGCTGGTTCCGTCCTGCCTCTGTCTCCGCCGCGGCTACTGACCCTGGCGGTCGGCTTCCTCCAGCACCTGGAGGATGTCTTTCCACCGCCCGGGCACGAACCCGCGCAGCGCCCGTTCCAGGTCGGCAGTCCACGACCGCCCTTGCGAGACGACGTTCTTGCGCGTGTGTTCGACGAAGCGATCGGCGTACTGCTGCGGGGTCCAGCGTTCGAGGCGGGTCCACATGGCCCACTGGCGGATCGAGTGGAAGTAATCGCCCGGGGAACTGTCGGGCGTGAGCCGGCCGGCCTGTTGCAGCCGTCGACTGGCCGCGAGTACGCGTTGCATGGGAGCGAACCGGGCCTGGCGCTCCGGTGCGGCCACGCGGAACACCGCACCGGCCGCGGGAGGGAGCTTGGCGAATTCGGCGCAGTATGCGTCGAGCTTCATCGTCAGCCGGCTGGTGGCCCGCGCGGCGACCTGCTGGAACTGTTGCCGGAGTTGTCGCTGCGCGTTCTGCTTGAGTGGCTCGACCACCAATGATTCGCCTGACAGGCGCACCGGCTGATCACTGTCGGACACGAGTTGCACCTCAAAGGCTTCGCCGCTCGATTGGCCCAGGCTCACGATCAGGGCCCGCACCGTTGCGGGCCGAGGGGGGGCGCGTTGCTGACCGGCGGGCCAGGCCACGCGGGTCACGAACAACCAGGCGGCGCCGGCCTGCTCCTGGCGTGCCGCCGGCTGCACCAAAGCCGCGCGCGCTACCTCTACGATCATGACTTGTGTCGCGTCGAACACGTCGCCGTTGCCCGATGGCGTCAGCGCCGAATCGGTCCACGGGACTTCCAGCGCGCCGCCGGGTGGCATGGCATCGGCCACGCGGCGATCGGGAGGCCGGCAGCGACTGGCGGCGGCCGCCCACGCGGCCTGTAGTCGCGCGAGCAGCCCGCGCACGCGTTCGCCCAAGACTTCGTCCGACAGCCGCGCCCGCACCGCGTCGAGCGCTGCCACCGTTTCGACCGCGCGCGTGATATCGGTTGAGAGCCGGCGAACTTCCGCCGTGTGTTCGGGCTTCACGCCGGCCCCTCTCACGGTTTTTGAATCCACGATGTCCTGCGCCAGGCGGGCCAGGTCCTGCGCCCGGCCGGCGTTCGACAGGCTGCGGTAGTTGGTGTCCGGGTCGACGTTCTGCAGATCGGAGATCTCGATCAGTCGCTCGAGCATCCGGCGGATGTCCTCGCGGAGCGTCTGTCGAAGCCCGTCGGCCGCGCGCCGGAGGGCGATCGCATCCAGCTCCGCCTGCCGAAGCCGGGCCATGGCCTGCTGAAATGCGGGCTCATCGCAGGCGGCAATGGCAGCCTCGGCCGCCGCCTGAGCGCTGGCGATGGCAGTCTCGAGCGCCGCGGCAGCCTGCTGCAGTTCGGCCACCCGCACGTTACCGGCGACGCCAGCGCTATCGCCGCCGGCGGGCACCGCCAGCGCGGGCGGATCGACGTGTGTCACGGGGCGCACGCCACGGCAGGCCGGTTCCCTGGCCGCCCACAAGGCCGTCAGGGCCGCAATCGCCGAATCGGCCCGCGCCGGCAGAATCTGTCGCAGTTCATTGTTGATGCGGTCGACCCGCGCGACTGCTGCCGACAGCCGGCCGATTAGCCGGGCCAGGGCGGACACTTCATCCCTCCGGCCGGGGGCGACGGCAGCGCCGAGCCTGACCGTCTTGGAATCGTCCAGGTCGCGCGCCAGGCGCGCGAGGTCCTCGACGCGACCGGCGTTTGACAGGCTTCGGAAGTTGGTGTCCCCGTCCACGGTGCCAAGGTCGGAAAGCAGATAGATGCGCTCCAGCGCGCCGCGGATCTCGTCGCGAAGCGCCAGGCGAATCTCGGCCGCGCGCCGGCTGAGCTCGATCGCGTCGCGCTGGACACGGCGCATGGCATCGAGCGCCGCCTGGACGCCGGGCCCGTCACAGCGATCGACCGCGTGGCGGCCACGCGCGTCGGCCTCGGCGAGTTGAGCTTCGAGCAGGGTCAGCGCGCGCGCGAGGGCGTCCACTCGAGCTTCGACCGGACCCGACTGCGTTCCGGGTCCGATCTCGACGCTGTTCACGCCGGAAGCCGGCCCCGCGGCGACCGCGGTCACTCGCGGCGGCACGCCAGCGCACGCCGGTTTACGCGCCTGCCACTCACGCTCGAGTGCCGCGATGGCGGCATCGATCGTCGCGCCGAGCGTCGCGTCGCGCACGTCGTTGCGACGACGATCCAGCAGATCGATGGCGGCCACCTGGCGGCCGATGGCTCGCACCAGGGCCGCCACTTCATCGCGGCGCTCGGGGGCCACGCCGGCGTTGGCCCGTAACGTTCTCGACTCGGCGAGGTCCTTCGCCACGCGAGCCAGGTCGATGCCCCGACCCGCGCGCAGGAGCGACTGAAAATTGGTGTCGGCATCCACCTGCTCCACCAGCGACACCCGGGTCAGCACGCCGTAGATGTCGCGGACGGTCTCGAGCATGCGGCCGCGAAGTGCGGCGCCCCGGCTCTCGAGCTGCTGCCGATCGGACTGCACCTGGCGAAGGGCCGCCACCGCGCGCAGCACGGCCGGCTCGTCGCAATTGGCGATCGCGGTCCGGCCGTCCAGCAAGGCCTGGTCCACGCGTGCCTCCAGGCTGGCGATCTGGCGAATGAACGCCGACACCTCCTCCTCGAACCCGATCACGATCGCGGTGAAGGCGGTATCGCGCTGGGCGCCGGCTCGGCTCATCGGGAGGAAGACGTGGATCGAAACCAGCGCCGCGAGGGCGACGCGCCAGAGCGACCCGGGACCGGGAAACCTGTGGCGGAGCGTCATGCGGGGCATTCTACCGCCGCACCGCCGGCGTGACCGGAACTCCCCGGACCAAACTTCGGCCCAGGTCCGGCTGGGATGCGGAGGCATCGGCACCTCCCAAGGTCTGCCCTAGCCGCTCGGCGGTGTATCCATGCGCTGGCCGGTCACGCGATTCCGGCCGGCCGCCTTGCTTTCATACAGGCCGGCATCGCAGCGCGCCACCATGTCATCCACCACGCTGCCCGCGGGCACGGCCGCATCCCAGCCGGTGACGCCAAAACTCACGGTCAGCGACAACACCTGTCCATGGTGCTCGATTGACAGCCGCGCCATGGCGAGCCGGAGTGACTCGGCCACTGCCAGCGCGTTGGCATAGCGCGTCTCGGGCAGCACAATCACGAACTCCTCGCCGCCGTAGCGCGCGACCCAATCGGTGGCGCGGACATTGGCGCGAATGGCCGCCACCACCGCGGCCAGCACGGTGTCCCCCGCCTGATGGCCGTGGCTGTCGTTGATGCGCTTGAAATGATCGACATCGCACATCACGAGCGACAGCGCATGCGCGTATCTCACCGAGCGTTCGATCTCGGCGGGCAGTTGCGCCATCAAGTGCCGGCGGTTGAACGCCCCGGTCAGCGGATCGGTGATCGACAAGCGGCGGTTGTCTTCGTTGGCCGCCCGCAACGAGCGCTCCAGCGTGACAATGCGTTTGCCGGTATTGAGGCGCGCCAGTAGTTCCGGTTCGAGGACCGGCTTGGTCAGGAAGTCGTCCGCACCCGCCTGCAAACCGGCCACCACGTGCTCGGTGGAGTGGCGCGACGTGACCAGGATGGTGTAGACGTAGCCATCGACCGCCGCCGAACGCACGGCGCGGCACAACGCCACGCCGTCCATTTCAGGCATCTCCCAATCGGTAATCAACAGCGGATACGAGTACTCGGCCAGGCGCGCCAACGCGGCCTTGCCATTGTCGGCCGTGTCCACGTCGAACCCGGCACGCTCAAGCAGTCGCGTGGTGATGAGCCGCTGCGTCGGCTCATCGTCCACCACCAGGACGCGCCACCGGGCTGGGCGGTTGGATGTCACACTCCCGCCTCGTGTCGCGACGATTGCGGAACGGGTCGGCGCGGCGGTCTCATCTCGTCGCGACTAGCCTAGACCTGCGCGGGTAGCACAAGCAAACCGTTTCATCGAAACAACCCGTGCGGAGAGACCGTCGTGATCCGCATCGAGGGTTCGGAGGCGCGGCAACGGGCGCCTCGCGGTGACTACAATATGATCACTATGCATCCCGTCCTGATCCGCATCGCCGCCGTCATCGTGGTGCCGGTGGCCCTCGCTGCTCAAACCAGTGCGCCGGTGATCGCCCGAGTGCAGATTCAGCCGGACGCGCTCACGTGGACTGCCGCGGGCGGCGGCATCCAGACCGCCGCCGTGCTGGGCGATCCCGCCAGGGCCGGGATCTACGTGACGCGTTTACGTTTTGCAAAAGGCACGCGGATTGCGCCGCACATGCATCCCGATGAGCGGGTCGCCGTCGTGCTGTCGGGCTCGATGGAGTTCGGTTACGGCAACGCCTTCGACGAAAGCACACTCACCCACATGACGGCTGGATCGACCTGGACCGAGCCGCCGAACACCGGCCACTTCGCGTGGGTGAAGGATGAAGATGTGGTGATCCAGGTCGTCGGGATCGGGCCGTCGGGAAGCAAGCCCGCTCCGAAGTAGCTTACCCGACAAGACTCGACGTTCAGTCCCTCGCCCTGGCGCCCTAGCGGAACTGCCACATCAGCTTCTGCAACGCGTCGTTGCCCGGGCACAGCTGCGCGTGCGGCAGGTTGTAGAGCGAGCCGGGCACGGTGTCGTTCTGGTCGTGCACGTCCTTCGAATCGGGCGAGACATAGAGCAGGCCGGTGACGACCTCGCCCTTCTTCTGGTGATCGCGGATGTGCGCGTAGGCGGCGTCGCGGTTGGTCGGGTCGTAGTCCTTGGCCAGCTTGCGGAACTTCACCCAGCTGCCGTCGTGCATCATCACATTCTTGACCGAACCCTCCTGATACTCGGCGCTGATCTCTTCGGCCGGCGGCACGAAGTCGGCCTGCACGACCTCGACCTTGTGCTCGCGCGTGTAGGCGTAGCTCTTAGTCGAGCCGTCGTGGTCGTTGAAAGTGACGCACGGCGAGATGATGTCGACGAACGCGAAGCCGCGATGCGCCAGGCCGGCCTGGATGATCGGCACCAGTTGCGCCTTGTCGCCCGAGAAACTGCGGGCGACGAAGGTGGCGCCGAGCGTCAGCGCCAGCAGCGCGCTGTCGATCGCCTGCATCTGGTTGGCCTCGCCCTTCTTCGCGGTCGAGCCGGGATCGGCCGAGGCCGAGAACTGCCCCTTCGTCAGGCCGTAGACGCCGTTGTTCTCGAGCAGGTAGAGCATGTTCAGGTTGCGGCGGATGGCATGACACAACTGGCCCAGGCCAATCGACAGCGAGTCGCCGTCGCCCGACACGCCGATCATGATCAGGTCGCCGTTGGCGGCGTTGGCGCCGGTCGCCACCGCCGGCATGCGGCCGTGGACGCTGTTGAAGCCGTGGGCCTCGCGCAGAAAGTAGGCCGGCGTCTTCGACGAGCAGCCAATGCCCGACAGCTTCGCCACCTTGTGCGGCGGAATGCTCAGCTCCCAGAAGGCCTGGATGATGGCGGCGGTAATCGAGTCGTGGCCGCAACCGGCGCACAGCGTGGTGATGGCACCCTCGTAGTCACGGCGGGTCAGCCCGATTTCGTTCTTCTTGAGCGAAGGGTGATGAACCTTCGGTTTCGCGATATACGTCATGCCGCCTTCTCCAACTTCGCCTTCACGCCGCTGATCACATGGTGCGCGCTCATCGGGAAACCCGCGTAATACCGCACGGACTCCAGCTTTTCGATGTGCGTGCCGAGGTCGAGCATCATGAGGCTGCGCAACTGCGCATCGCGATTCTGCTCGACGACAAAGTTCACTTCATGCTGGTCCAGGAACTGCCGCACTTCGTCGCCGAAGGGGAAGCCGCGGACGCGCATGTAGTTCAGCTTGATGCCTTCCCTGGCGAGCACGTCCATGGCCTCGATGCAGGCGGCGTGGCACCCGCCCACCGTGACCAGGCCCATGGTAGCGCCCGGTGTCGCCTTCATGAACGGCGCCGGTACCGCCCTGGCCGCGCCCTGCACCTTGCGGTTGATGCGGTCGAGCACCTCTTGGTACTCGTCGGAATCCTCGGTGTAGGCGCCGAACTTGTTGTGACCCGAGCCGCGCGTGAAATAGGCGCCCTTCGGGTGCACGCCGGGCAGCGACCGCTGCGGAATGCCGTCGCCGTCGACATCCAGGTAGCGATAGAAGTTCTTCGCTTTCTCGAGGTCGCCGGCCGACAACACCTTGCCGCGATCGGGCTGGTAGCTGTCGTCCCAGGTCAGCTTCGGCACCATCCAGTCGTTCATGCCGATGTCGAGGTCGCTGACCAGGAACACCGGCGTCTGGAAGCGCTCGGCCAGGTCGAACGCCTTGGCCGCCATCTCGAAGGCCTCGCCGGGATCCGACGGATACAGGCAGATGTGGCGGGTGTCGCCGTGTGATGCGTAGGCGCACAACATCAGGTCGCCCTGCTGCGTGCGGGTCGGCATGCCGGTCGACGGCCCCGTGCGCTGCACATCGACGATCACCGCCGGGATCTCGGCGTAGTAGGCCAGGCCGATGAACTCGTTCATCAGCGAGATCCCGGGTCCGGCGGTGGGCGTAAACGCACGGGCTCCCGCCCACGACGCCCCCACCACCATGCCGAGCGCCGCCAGTTCGTCCTCGGCCTGCAGGATGGCGAACTTCTTCTGCTTGGTCTCGGGATCGCGGCGGTACTTCATGCAGAAGCTCTTGAACGCCTCCATCACCGAGGTGGCCGGGGTAATCGGGTACCACGCGCCGACCGTGGCGCCGGCGTAGACGGCGCCGAGCGCCGCCGCCGTGTTGCCGTCGATCAGGATGCTGTCTTTGGTGGCATCCATCGTCTCCAGGTGAATTGGCAGCGGGCACGGGAAGTTGGCCACCGCGTATTCGTATCCGAGCGCAATCGCCTTCTCGTTGGAGTCGAGCAGCGCCTTCTTGGCGGCGTACTTCTCCTTGGTCAGCGCGGCGATGATCTCGGTGTCCATGCCGATCAACGCGGCCAGCGCGCCGGCATAGGCGATGTTCTTCATCAGGATGCGCTCGCGTACGCCCTTGAAGGCGGCGTTGCACATCTCGGCCAGCGGCACGCCGAGGTAGGTGACATCGGGCCGCTTCAGTTTCTCGTCGAGCGGCCACGACGAATCGAACATCAGGTAGCCGCCGCTGCGAACTTCGGCCACGTCCTTGGCATAGGTGGCCGCGTTGAGCGCCAGCATCAGGTCGAAGTGCGGCGTCCGCGCGGTGTAGCCGTCCTTGTTGACGCGGATTTCGTACCACGTCGGCAGGCCCTGGATGTTCGACGGGAACACGTTCTTCCCCGTCACCGGCACACCCATGCGGAAGATGGCCTGCATGATCAGGCCGTTGGCGCTCGCCGAGCCGGTGCCGTTGGCCGTGGCGATCTTGAAAGCGAAATCGTTGATTCGATTGTTCATGCGTTTCTCACTATCACCTTCGTTTGGAGAGCGACGGCTTCAGCCGTCGCTGGTCCGGCGAGGGGTGAAGCCCTCGCCCTCCGAACGTCAGCGCCCGACGGCCTCCAGCGGAATAAAGGTGGTGCCGGCCACAGGCAGTTCCAGCACGAACTTGCGCATGTCCCAGGCATAGGTCGGGCAGCGCTCGGCGCACAGGCCGCAGTGCAGGCAGACGTTCTCGTCCTTCACCATCAGCCGCCCGGTCTGCTTGAGCGGCGACGAGTGGAACAGCGCCTGATCAAGCTGCTCGGCCGGCGCCATCAGGCCCACCCGCAGCTCGGCTTCGCTCTCGGCAGCCGGCGCAATCGTCAGGCAATCCACCGGACAGATGTCGATGCAGGCGTCGCACTCGATACACAACGAATCGGTGAAGTGGGTCTGGACGTCGCAGTTGAGGCACCGCTCGACCTCGGCGCGGGTCTGCGCTTCCGTAAAGCCCTCTTCCACCTCCATCGTCATCTTCGAGAAGCGGAGCGGCAGGTCGACGTGCTTCATCTTCTGGCGCTGGGCCGGGTCGTAGTTGTTGCTGTACGACCACTCGTGCAGGCCCATCTTGGTGCTGGAGAGCGTCTGCCCCTGCGGCGGCCGCTCGCCTACCGGCAGGCCCTGGCAGAACTGGTGAATCGAGATTGCCGCCTGGTGGCCGTGCTCGACCGCCCAGATGATGTTGGCCGGCCCGAACGCGGCGTCGCCGCCGAAGAAGACGCCCGGACGGGTGGACATGAAGGTGGCCTTGTCGACCACCGGCATGTCCCACTTCTTGTCGAATTCGAGCCCGATGTCGCGCTCGATCCACGGGAAGGCGTTCTCCTGGCCGATCGCCAGCACCACTGCGTCGCACGGCAGCGTGACGCGGCCCGCCGGCTCCTGGATGAACTTGCCGTTCTCCTCGCGCGAAGTGAACTTGTCAAACTCCATCCCGGTGAGCTTGCCGCCCTCGATGATGAAGCGCACGGGCGACAGGTTTTCGAGAATGTCGACCTGTTCCTCTTCGGCGTCCTCGAGTTCCCACGGCGACGCCTTGAAATACTTGCGCGTCCGGCGCGAGATCACCTTCACGTCGGTGGCACCCAGGCGCTTGGCCGAACGGCAGCAGTCCATCGCCGTGTTGCCCACGCCGATGATCAGGACCTGCTTGCCGACTTCCTTGATGTGTCCGAAGTGGATCGACTCGAGCCACTCGATGCCGATGAAGATCTGGTCGGACTCGTTGCGGCCGGGCAGGTCGAGTTCCTTGCCCTTGGGCGCGCCGGTGCCGACGTAGACCGCATCAAACTCCTTCGAGTCGACCAGCGCCTTCAGGCTCGTGACCGGCGCGTTGTACTTCATCTCCACGCCCATGTTCACGATGTAGCCGATTTCCTCGTCGAGCACTTCCTCGGGGAGGCGGAAGGCGGGGATGTTGATGCGCATCAGGCCACCCGGGCGCGGCCCCTTCTCGAACACGGTGCACTGGTAGCCGAGCGGCATCAGGTCGTTCGCCACGGTCAGGGCGGATGGACCGGCGCCGATCAGCGCCACCTTCTTGCCGTTCTTGGTGGTGGGCGCCTGCGGGATGCGGTGGCTGATGTCGTCCTTGTGATCGGCAGCGACCCGCTTGAGGCGGCAAATCGCAACCGGCTTGCCGTCGACCCGGCCGCGCCGGCACGCCGGTTCGCAGGGGCGGTCGCAGGTCCGGCCCAGGATGCCGGGAAAGACGTTCGACTCGCGATTCAGGATGTAGGCATCGTCGAACTGGCCGTTCGCGATCATCCGGATGTACTCGGGAACGTTGGTGTGGGCCGGACAGGCCCATTGGCAATCGACGACCTTATGGTAGTAGTTCGGGTCCGACGTATCCGTCCGAGGCAGCATATCCACGGATTATATAGGGCACTCCTTGTCGGGAGGGCACTCCTTGTCGGGAGGGCACTCCTTGTCGGGAGGGCACTCCTCGTCGGGACGACCTACGGGGCTGGGGCTGGGTCTGGGG